>NZ_CP109496.1:5476141-6152283 GCF_036231355.1 Streptomyces sp. NBC_01431 | reverse complement strand
GGGAACTGTGCGGCTCAGCGAAAGGTCGATGAGCGATCCCACATCGAGCGTATAGCACGCGCATTCGATTTACGGACTCGTCCAGCCTCCTTCACCCAAATGAGTGGCGGGGCTATCGTCGGCGCCATGATTGATCACGCGCGCGACCTGGCCTCTGTACGCGAAGCCACCGAACGGCTGCTCACCGCGGCCGCCGCACTGGACAACGCCTCCGTGGCTGAGCCGTCACGGCTCCCCGGCTGGAGCCGCGGTCATGTGCTGGCCCATATCGCACGAAACGCGGATGCGCTCGTCAACGTGCTGGAGGGGCGGCCCATGTATGCGAGCTCCGAGGCCCGGGACGCCGACATCGACCGGGACGCGCCGCGTCCACTGGACGTCCAGCTCGCCGACGTGCGCGAGAGCGCGGCCACCTTCCAGGCTACGGGCGACCGCCCCGCCGACTGGTCGCGCACGGTCGAGCTCCGCAACGGCGTGACCGACGAGGCCGCCCGCGTGCCCTTCAGGCGGCTCATCGAGGTCGAGCTGCACCACGTGGACCTCGGGCTCGGATACGAGCTGGAGGACCTGCCCGGGGACTTCGTGCGCCGCGAGATCGACTTCCTCACGGATCGGTTCGCCGGGCACAAGAGCCTCCCCGCCCTCACCCTGACCGACGACCAGGGCCGGAGCTGGACCACCGGCGGCGGCGCCCAGGGCGGCCCGGTCCAGGTGACGGGCCCGGCCGCGGACCTGGTCGGCTGGCTCGCGGGACGGCGCGACGGCGCGGCCTTGAAGGCGACCGGCGGGGCGTTGCCCGCCCTGCCCCCGCTGTGACCCCGGCGATAGGCTGAGCCCATGACGTACAGCGGAGCGGTGAAGGTCGGCGGCCCTGCCGATGTGCACGAGCTGACAGACCTGATGATCTCCAAGGTCGCCGTCGGATCGATGAACAACAACGCGTACCTGCTGCGCTGCCGGAACACCGGCGAGCAGCTGCTCATCGACGCGGCGGCCGAGCCCTCGACGCTGCTGACGCTGATCGGTGACGACGGCATCGCGTCCGTCGTCACCACGCACCGTCACGGCGACCACTGGCAGGCGCTCGCCGAGGTCGTCGCGGCGACCGGCGCGCGCACCTATGCCGGCCGGTACGACGCCGAAGGCATCCCGGTGCCGACCGATGTCGCCGTCGAGGACGGGGACACGATCAAGGTCGGACGGGTCGAACTGACCGCGCGCCACCTCGTCGGCCACACCCCCGGCTCGATCGCCCTCGTCTACGACGACCCGCACGGCCACCCCCACGTGTTCACCGGCGACTGCCTCTTCCCCGGCGGCGTGGGCAACACCTGGAAGGACCCGGAGGCGTTCGCCAGCCTCATCCGCGATGTCGAGGCCAAGCTCTTCGACGCCCTGCCGGACGAGACCTGGGTGTATCCCGGCCACGGCGACGACACGACGCTCGGCGACGAGCGCCCGCACCTGCCGGAGTGGCACGCACGGGGCTGGTAGCCGCCCGGCGGCGGGTTCCGCCGCCGGGTCCGGTGGCGGAACCGGCACGATCGGCGCGAGGAAGTGGTCCATGCTTCGATCGTGGCACCCGCCACTGACAATCGGGGGCGCGGAAGTGCCCCCGACCGCCGTGCGGTGAGCTTCCGCGCGCCCCCGTAACACATGATCACTGCGGGTAGTTGGCGCACCATGCGCACCACCACTGCACTGGCCGCCCCCTCGATGGTCCGCCTCGCGGCCGCCTCGCTCGCGGGGACCGCCATCGAGTTCTACGACTTCTTCGTCTACGGGACCGCTGCCGCCCTCGTCCTCGGCCCGCTCTTCTTTCCGACGTTCTCCGCGCTCGCGGGAACTCTGGCCGCCTTCGGCACATTTGGGGCCGGTTTCCTGGCCCGCCCCCTGGGCTCGGTCGTCTTCGGACACATCGGCGACCGCTACGGCCGCCGCCCGGTGATGTTCGCCTCGCTGACGCTGACCGGCCTCGCGACGGTGGCGGTCGGCTGTGTGCCCCCGTACGCCACGATCGGCGTCGCCGCGCCCGTTCTTCTCTTGTTGCTGCGCTTCCTTCAGGGGCTCGGGCTCGGCGGCGAATGGGGCGGCGCGGTGCTGCTCACCGCCGAGCACGCGCCCGCACACCGCCGCGCCCTGTGGGCGAGCTTTCCGCAGATCGGGCCCTCGACCGGCTTCCTGCTCGCCAACGGGGTGGTGCTCGCACTGTCCGCCGGGCTGACCGACGCCGAGTTCCGCGACTGGGGATGGCGGGTGCCGTTCTGGGGTGCCGGGCTGCTCGCGCTGACCGGGCTGCTGCTGCGCACCTCACTGGCGGAGACGCCGCAGTTCCGCGAGATGGGCGAGCCGGCCAGGCTGCCGGTGCTCGAAGTGGCGCGCGGCCATTGGCGGTTGGTGCTGCTGACTGCGGGGGCCCTGGCGGTCGGTTACGCCGTCTTCTACACGGTGTCCACCTGGTCACTCGCGTACGCGACGGAACGGCTGGGCGTCGACCGCACGGTGATGCTGGTCTGCATCATGGCGGCCGTCGCGGTCATGGGCGTGCTGACTCCGTTCGCGGCCCTGCTCGGCGACCGCTACGGCCGACGACCGCTCTGCCTGGCGGGCTGCGCGGCGACCGTCGTGTGGATGTTCCCCATGGTCGCGCTGCTCGCGACCGCCGAGCCGCTGCTGATGTTCGCCGGATTCCTCGGCGCGATGCTGGCGTTCATCCTGATGTTCGCGGTGATCGCGGCGTATCTGCCGGAGCTGTACGACCCGAGGGTGCGCTGCACGGGTGCCGCGGTCGGCTACAACCTGGGCGGGGTGCTCGGCGGTGCGCTCACCCCGATCGTGGCGACGGCCCTGTCCCGCGGTGAGGGCACACCGTGGGGGGTCGCCGGATATCTGACCGGGGTCGGGCTGTTGAGTCTGGGCTGTTTCGCGCTGCTTCCGGAGACCCGGCCCACCGCGGTGGCGGAGCCGGGCTCCGGGGCGAAGCCGGAGGCGGCCCCGGCGTAACGGGCCGCCTCACCACCGCCGGTCAGGCGCCGACGCTGTCCTTCTGGGGCTCCTCGGCCGGCGCCTGCCCCTTGGTGGCCACGAGGCTGGTGATGGTGGTGATGATCAGCACTCCGCAGATGACGGCGAGCGAGACCGGGATGGAGATCTCGGGGACGTGCACCCCGTTCTCGTGCAGGGCGTGCAGCACCAGCTTCACACCGATGAAGCCGAGGATCACCGAGAGGCCGTAGCTGAGGTGGACCAGCTTCTTGAGCAGTCCGCCGATCAGGAAGTACAGCTGGCGCAGACCCATCAGCGCGAAGGCGTTGGCGGTGAAGACGATGTACGGGTCCTGGGTCAGGCCGAAGATCGCGGGGATGGAGTCCATCGCGAAGAGCACGTCGGTGGTGCCGATGGCGAGCATGACGACCATCAGCGGCGTCAGGATCTTCTTGCCGTTCTTCCGCACGAAGAGCTTGGTGCCGTGGTACCTGTCGGCGACGCCGAACTTCTTCTCGACGGACTTCAGGAGACGGTTCTCCTCGAACTCCTCCTCCTCGTCGCCGGATCGCGCCTCCTGGATGAGCTTCCACGCGGTGTAGATCAGGAACGCGCCGAAGATGTAGAAGACCCAGGAGAAGTTGGCGATCACCGCGGCACCGGCCGCGATGAAGATCGCGCGCAGCACGAGGGCGATCAACACGCCGAAGAGCAGCACCCGTTGCTGGAGGTGCGAGGGGACCGAGAACTTCGCCATGATCAGGATGAAGACGAAGAGGTTGTCGACGGAGAGCGACTTCTCGGTGATGAAGCCGGCGAAGAACTCGCCCGACGCCTGGCTGTTGCCGAAGAACAGCAGGCCGAGGCCGAAGAGCGCGGCCAGCACGATCCAGACCACGGTCCAGATGCCGGCTTCCTTGACCGACACGTCATGGGGCTTGCGCCCGATGAAGAAGTCGGCCGCGATCAGGGCACACAGACCAAGGATGGTCAGTACCCACAGGGTCATTGAAACGTCCACTGCGCCTCCGGCGTCGTACGGCTACTGATCAGCGTCGTCGCTGCCGGAGGTCTCTTCCACCCGGGCGCCTTCCTCGCGCCGCGGGCCGGCGTCCCGGGACCCGTCCCGTGGGTCCGTATTGACGGGAACGCCGCAGCCGGGAGTACTCCCCTCCGCTGGAAGGGAGCCTACCCGAATCACCAAGGAACAGTAAAGAGATTGGTAAAGACTGCTCAAATGCCCAGGTGGGCTGGGCTGCCCCGGTCGTTACGCCGACGGTTCGGGTTTCCGGCGGCGGAGGCCGCTAACGGGGCCCGGCTTCGCGGGCGGCGCCGACCTGGCCGAGGACCTGCTCCAGGATCCGGCTGGCGGGCGGCTCCAACGGCGGCTCGTACGTCCAGGCGTGCCCCACCCACGGGTCGGCGAGGTGGTCGTCGGGCACCGGCGTCAGCCTGAGCAGCGAGCGCCACAGCGGCTGGAGGACCGGCCCGTACTCGCTGGCCTCCTCGCGATCGGCGACCATCAGGAGGTGCACGCCGACCGACGGCCCCTCGTCGGCGAGGTAGCGCAGTTGGTTCAGGGCACGGTCGTCGAAACCGTGCGGAAAGTCATTGACGATCAACAACTGTTCCGCGGTGTCCACGCCGGGCGGCAGCGCGTCGGCGCCCGCGCCGCCCCGGACCGCCATCTGCACGAGGTCCACACGCTGGGTGAGCCGGGCGAGTACTTCGCTTACCCCGGCGGCTCCCGCCGCGGGCGGTGCGGCGAGCACCCCCGCGCGGGTGAGCGGGGCGAGGCGGACCGCGGCCGAGCCCGCCGGGTCGATGACGTGGACCGCGAACTCATGCGCCGGATAGACCGCGAGCAGCCGGGCCGCGACCGCCACCGCCGTGTCCATCGCCAGGCCCTTGATCCGGTCGGGGTCCATGAAGGCGGCCTCTTCGAAGCCGGTACGACCTGAATCGATCCACAGGCCCCGCTCGAGCGGCAGCCGGACCAGCATCGGAATGCGCAGTTCCGGCTGCTCGGGCAGATGCAGATCGCCGATCCGCAGCGCCATGGGGAGCTCCATCGGAGCCCGGTAGGCGTGCCACACCGGACTGTCCCAGCGGGCGTAGGCGGGCGGCAGAGCCGGCTCGACGACCTCGGATTCGGCGGTCAGCTGGGCGAGATCGCGATCCAGCGCCTCCCGGGCCCGCTCGACGAGCTGCTCGCGCTTGGTCCGGGCCTCCTCGCGCGCCTGGTCCCCTGCCGAGCCGATGCGGCCGCGCGGGTCGGACAAGGCGCGGTCCAGCTCCTGCTCCATCCGCGAGTCGGCGAAGTCGACGGCGCTGCGGTAGGCGGCGATGGTGCGGGCCAGGTCCTCGAACATGCCCCACACCTGGTTGTAGAGCCGCTCGTCCATGGACCAGCCGGTGGCGTCGCCCGCGACGGGCCGGGCGGGCTCGCCGGGGGCGGCGGGCGGCGCGGCCGGGGGCGGTGGCGGTGGCGCGGTGCTCTGCCGGCGCGGATGCGCGTAGTCGATGGCACCGCCGGCCGCCGACTGGGGCGGGGCGAGGGGCTGTTGACCGTCCACCGGTGCGGGCCCGCCCGCCGGACCGGGCGCGGACGTCCGTACCCGGGCATCGTCGCCCGTACGGGGCAGGGGCGCCGCCACAGAGCGGGAGGCACCGACGGCGATCGCGTCCTGGATCGCGGCGGCCAGCTGCCGTGCCTCGGGCAGGCCCTGGTCGGCGAGCATTTCGGCGAGGCCGCCCGCGTACCCCTGCCCGACGGCGCGGATCTTCCAGGCGCCCTGGCGGCGGTAGAGCTCCAGGGCGACGACGGCGGACTCCACGCCGAGGCCGGTGATGGTGTAGCCGGCGATCTCGGTGCCGTCGAGGCCTGTGACGGCGACGAAGGGGGCTGCGACGGCCGCGAAACGGCTGGGGCCCTGGTTGGCGGGCAGGGCGAGGAGCACGCTCACCCGGTGCACCTCGTCGTCCAGTGCCTCCAGGTCGACGGCCATGCGGTGGTCGGCGGCGGCCTGCTGGGAGACTTCCAGGCCGGGCAGGGTCGGCGCGCCAGGGTGGCAGACCCGCTCCGCTCCGCGCACCGTGCCGTGCTCGTCGCCGAGTGTGGCGCCCACCACGACCGGGGTGCCGACCGACACCCTGATTTCCAGTCGGGTCTGGGCCAGGGGATGGTTCTGTCCCCGTACCAACTCGGCCGTCATCGCCTCTGTCCCCTCGTCGAGTTGATGGTGGTGCGTGTGCGGTTGTGGTGCAGCTCCCGGTGGCGCGAGGCCTCCGGGAGCTGCGGTGTCCGTGATCCGGAGCGGGTTACAGGTGCGGCAGGATCGCCGGCATCAGGTCCTGGAAGGTGCGGCCGTTGGCCGCGTTGCCGATGGCCGTCATCTGCCAGCCGGCGCCGGAGCGGTGCACCTTGGCCATGATCTGCGCGGTGTACTGACCGCCGCCGTCCAGCGTGTAGCGGGCCAGCTCCTGGCCGTTGGTCTCGTCGACCAGACGGCAGAACGCGTTCTGCACCTCCTGGAACGTCTGGCCGGTGAACGAGTTCACCGTGAAGACGATCTGGTCGATGTGGACGGGCACTCGTGAGAGGTCCACCAGGATCGACTCGTCGTCACCGCCCTGGCCTGCACCGCCCACGAGGTTGTCGCCGGTGTGCCGGACCGAGCCGTCGTCGCTGACGAGGTGGCGGAAGAAGACCACGTCGACGGGCTGCTTGTCGGCGAAGAGCACCGCCGACGCGTCCAGGTCGATCTCCTGCGTCCGCTTGCCGAACAGGCCCCGTCGCGGTGCCGCCTGCCAGCCGAGCCCCATCCGCACCGCGGTCAGGGTGCCGCCACCCTGCTTCTCCAGACTGATGGCCTGGCCCTTGGACAGATTGACCGTCACGCGCTGTCCCCTCTCCCCATGTGTTGTTCTGATGCGCTTTGCGTTCTTCTACGTTCTCCGGGCAGACCCTACGCAGTGGTGCGGGCCGCACCGTCCCACGGGAGCGTTTTGTGGCGGTGTTGCAACACACCGCGTGCCCTCCCGCCGCGACCCCCCGTGGCGCCGGTCAGGCGAGCCCCGCCTCCTTCATCTGGCGCAGCTCCTTCTTCAACTCGCCCACCTCGTCGCGCAGCCGGGCCGCCACCTCGAACTGGAGGTCCGCCGCCGCGGCCCGCATCCGGTCGGTCATCTCCTCGATGATTCCCGCCAGTTCGGCCGCCGGCCGGTCCGTGAGCTCCTTCTTGGCACCCTTGGCCGTCTTCGCCGCCTTGCCGCCGAGCGAGGGCACCGGTGCCTTGGCCGCCTTGCCGTCCTTGCCCTTGCGGTATCCGGTGCCGAGCAGTTCCTCGGTGTCGACCTCCTCGCGCGCGATGGTCGCGACGATGTCGTTGATCTTCTTGCGGAGGGGCTGCGGGTCGATCCCCTTCTCCTTGTTGTACGCGATCTGCTTCTCGCGGCGCCGGTTGGTCTCCTCGATGGCCTTCTCCATCGCCGGGGTGATGCGGTCGGCGTACATGTGGACCTGGCCGGAGACGTTGCGCGCCGCGCGGCCGATGGTCTGGATCAGGGAGGTGCCGGAGCGCAGGAAGCCCTCCTTGTCGGCGTCGAGGATCGCCACCAGGGAGACCTCGGGCAGGTCGAGGCCCTCACGCAGCAGGTTGATGCCAACCAGCACGTCGTACTCACCGGCCCGCAGTTCGCGCAGGAGCTCGATGCGGCGCAGGGTGTCGACGTCGCTGTGCAAGTACCGCACCTGGATGCCCAGTTCGAGGAAGTAGTCGGTGAGGTCCTCGGCCATCTTCTTGGTGAGGGTGGTGACCAGGACGCGCTCGTCCTTCTCGGTGCGCCGGCGGATCTCGTGCACCAGGTCGTCGATCTGGCCCTCGGTGGGCTTGACGACGACCTCAGGGTCGACCAGGCCGGTGGGGCGGATGATCTGCTCCACGAAGCCGTCGCCGCGCGACAGTTCGTACTTGCCGGGGGTGGCCGACAGGTAGACGGTCTGGCCGATGCGGCCGAGGAACTCCTCCCATTTCAGCGGCCGGTTGTCCAGCGCGGAGGGCAGCCGGAAGCCGTGGTCCACCAGCGTCCGCTTGCGGGAGGCGTCGCCCTCGTACATCGCGCCGATCTGCGGCACGGTCACATGCGACTCGTCCAGGACGAGCAGGAAGTCCTCGGGGAAGTAGTCGATCAGTGTGTTCGGCGCGGTGCCGGGATCACGCCCGTCGAAGTGCATCGAGTAGTTCTCGACGCCGGAGCAGCTGCCGATCTGGCGGAGCATCTCGATGTCGTACGTGGTGCGCATGCGAAGTCGCTGGGCCTCAAGCAGCTTGCCCTGCTTCTCCAGCTCGGCGAGGCGCTGTTCCAGCTCCTTCTCGATGCCGTTGATGGCCTTCTCCATGCGCTCCGGGCCCGCCACGTAGTGGCTGGCCGGGAAGACGTAGAGCGACTGGTCCTCGCTGATGATCTCGCCGGTGATCGGGTGGAGCGTGGAGAGCGCCTCGATCTCGTCGCCGAACATCTCGATGCGGACGGCCAGTTCCTCGTACACCGGGAAGATCTCGATGGTGTCGCCGCGCACCCGGAAGGTGCCGCGCGCGAACGCCATGTCGTTGCGGGTGTACTGGATGTCCACGAAGCGGCGCAGCAGCTGGTCGCGGTCGATCTCGTCGCCAACCTTGAGCTGGACCATCCGGTCCACGTACTCCTGCGGGGTGCCGAGGCCGTAGATGCAGGAGACGGAGGCGACCACGATCACGTCGCGACGGGTCAGCAGCGAGTTGGTCGCGGAGTGGCGCAGCCGCTCGACCTCCTCGTTGATGGAGGAGTCCTTCTCGATGTAGGTGTCCGACTGCGGGACGTACGCCTCAGGCTGGTAGTAGTCGTAGTACGACACGAAGTACTCGACGGCGTTGTTGGGCAGGAGCTCCCGGAACTCGTTGGCCAGCTGGGCCGCCAGCGTCTTGTTCGGCGCCATGACGAGCGTGGGGCGCTGGAGCTTCTCGATCATCCAGGCAGTCGTCGCCGACTTTCCGGTGCCGGTGGCGCCGAGGAGGACGACATCCTTCTCACCTGCGCGGATGCGCTTCTCCAGCTCGGCGATGGCCGTCGGCTGGTCACCGCTGGGCTGGTAGGGACTGACGACCTCGAAGGGCGCCACCGTACGTTCGATCTTGGAAACGGGCCGCATGCAACCACCGTACGACCCGCCACTGACAACCGGGCTCCGATCGCCTCGCGGTCACCAGTCGTGCGGGGAGGCCGAGCCCTCGCGCGGGGGCTCGGGCGCCGCCCAGCTGGTGCGTTCCGGGAAGGACGGGCGATGCCGCGGCACCGGTACCGCACGGGGCGGGCGCTTGTCCCAGTCGGGCTTGCCCATGACCACCAGCGGGTCGAACATCACGACCACCCCGGCGAGGAGCAGGAAGGCGACGGGGCCGATCAGCATCGGTGCGAGCAGCGAGGCCGGCGACTCCCCACCGCCCGCGCCGCCGGCGCCGTGCAGCCGGACGCTGAGCGCGGCCATTCCCGTGTAGTGCATGCCGCTGACCGCGACGCCCATGACGAGGCTGGCCGCCAGGCTGGCCAGGAAGCCGCGCACGGAGACGGCGGCCCACAGCGCGGCGGTGGCGGCCACCACTGCGATCACCACGGAGATGCTGACGACCAGGGTGTTGTACTCGAACTCCCCGTTCATCCTGATCCCGGCCATGCCCAGGTAGTGCATGGTGGCCACGCCCAGGCCGGTGATCGTGCCCCCGGTGACCAGCGCCATGGGAGTGGCGCCGCGGTAGCCGACGATGAAGATGCCGATGCCCACCATCACGATCGCGACGGCGAGGCTGGCGAAGGTGATGCCCCGGTCGTAGCCGAGCGGCGCCTCGCGGACCGTGAAGCCCATCATCGCGATGAAGTGCATGGTCCAGATGCCCGACCCTATGGCGGTGGCGCCGAGGCCCAGCCAGAGCGCCTTGAAGGAGCGCTCGGTCCGCAGGGACCGGGCGGTGCAGCGCAGTCCCAGCGCTCCGCCGAGACAGGCCATGATGAACGCCGCGACCGGCGTCACGAGGCCATAGGTGAATCCGTCGACCGTCCCGTGCATACCCGTGTGCCCTTCACCCCGTACCGACTGAAGAGGCCCTACTCCTGTTGCGGCCTGGTTCGGGGCGACATTAGGGCGCGCTGCGCGACAGGCAAACATTTTCCGGGCAATTTATCGACTCCGAAGCCGCAGGAGTCCGGTTCCGTTCGGATCTGTTTGCTTTCGTGCCGCTTTCCATCTGCGGTCTTCTCGTGAGAGGCGGGCGGTGTCAGTGGGCGGTCGTACCGTGGGCGGCATGGACAGCAGTGCGCAGTTCGTCGAGTGGGCCGTGGTCGAGAGCGACATCGGCCCGCTGCTCCTCGCCGCCACCCGCCAGGGCCTGGTGAACGTGGTGTTCCACGCGGACGAAGCGGTGCGCGACCGGGCCGTGCGGGCCCTGGCCGCCCGCTTCGGAACCGAGCCCGCCCCGGCCGTGCCCGGCCGCGCGGGCCCGCTGGAGGAGCCCATACGTCAGGTCACGGCCTACTTCGCGGGCGGGCTGCGGGAGTTCACGCTGCCGCTCGACTGGTCGCTGGCGTCCGGTTTCAACCGGCAGGTGCTGCGCGAGTTGGCGACGGGCGTTCCGTACGGGACGGTGGTGGGCTACGGGGATCTGGCCGGCCGGGTGGGCCGGCCCGCGGCCGCCCAGGCGGTGGGCGCGGCCATGGGCGCCAACCCGCTGCCGGTGGTGGTGCCCTGCCACCGCGTGGTGGAGAGCGACGGCGGGCTGGGCGGATTCGGCGGTGGCCTGGAAATCAAGCGGCGCCTCCTCGCCCTGGAGGGGGTGCTGCCGGAGCCGCTGTTCTGACCGCTGCCGAAGCGAACGGGGTGCCACCGAGCCGAGTTGCTCAGGGGGCGCTGCCCGGGACCGCCGGTCCCAGCCGTGCGGGGCCTGCCGGGCCCCGGTAGCGGGCGACCGCGGCCCAGGGGCCGTCTGTTTCGTGTGGGTGTACGGGCTGGCACACTGCGCCAGTGACTACGCTCCCGGACGCATCCGACACCGGCCGTGTGCCCGACCGTGCGGCGCTGCCCGCTCTGCGACGGCGCACGACCGCCGTGCTGATCGCGAGTCAGATACTCGGCGGCCTCGCGAACGCCACGGGGATCGCGCTGGCGGCCGTCCTGGCCGCCGATATCAGCGGCAGCCAGGCCCTGTCCGGGCTCGCCTCCGCCTCCATGGTGGCGGGACCCGCGCTGCTCGCGATGCCGCTGGCCGCGCTGATATCCAGGCGCGGCCGCCGTCCCGGCCTGGTCCTCGGCTATCTGCTCGGGGTGGTGGGGGCCGTGGTCGTGGTCACGAGCGCGGTGCTCGGCAGCTTCCCGATGCTGCTCGTCGGCATGTCCGTCTTCGGGGCCGGGTCCCTGAGCAACCTCCAGGCCCGGTACGCGGCCGCCGACCTCGCCGAGCCCGCACGGCGCGCCCGCGCCATCTCCACCGTGGTCTGGGCGACCACGATCGGGGCGGTGCTCGGCCCGAACATCGCCGCGCCCGCCGGTCGCAGCGTCACCGGCTTCGGCATACCGGCGGCCGCGGGCCCCTTCGTCTGGTCGGCCGGGGTGTTCCTCGTCGCGGCCGTCCTCATCGCCGTACTCCTGCGCCCGGACCCTCTGCTGACCGCCCGCGAACTGGACGGCAGCGCGGCGCACCCTCCGGCGGCCCGCTCGCTGCGGGCCGGGGTCGCCGCGGTCAGGGAGTCGCCGCGGGCCCGCCTCGCCCTGGTCACCGTCGCCGTGTCGCACACCACCATGGTGTCGATCATGTCGATGACACCGGTCGCCCTCACCCGTCACGGCGCGGGCATCGAGCTGATCGGCCTGGTCATCAGCATCCACATCGCGGGGATGTACGCGTTCTCACCGGTGATGGGCTGGCTGGCCGACCGGCTCGGACGTCTCTCGGTGATCGGCCTGGCGGCCGGACTGCTGTGCTGCGCCGCCCTGCTGGCGGGCACCGCGGGCGCGAGCCACGGTCAGACGATGGCGGGGCTCTTCCTGCTGGGCCTCGGCTGGTCGGCGGGGCTCGTCTCCGGTTCGGCCCTGCTGACCGACTCCGTGCCGGGCCCCGCCCGCGCCGCCGTGCAGGGCCTGTGCGACCTGACCATGAACGTGGCAGCCGGCCTCGGCGGCCTCACGGCCGGCCTGATCGTGGCCCACGCGGGATACGGCTGGCTGAACGCGGTGGGCGCGTCGTTGCTGCTGCCGATGGCAGGTCTGGCCCTGTTCACGTCCCGTCGCCATGGCGTGCGGGACGCGGCTGAGAACCGGCTCAGCAACTGATCTGGTAGGCCTTGCGCAGCGTCTCGTGGACGGTCCACGTGGTGCGGTCGCCCTCCCGCAGCACGCATACGTCGCCGGGACCGATCTCCAGCGTCCCGCCGCCCGCCACCTCGACGGTGGCGCGCCCGCTGACCACCACGAAGAGTTCATCGGCCTCGGTGTCGGTCACCACGCCCGGCGTGATCTGCCAGATGCCCCGGATCTGTTTCCCGTCCGCGGACTCCCACAGCACCTTGCCGCTCACCTCCGGGGCGCCGGAGACGATCTGGTCCGGGTCCAGGGGCTCCGGCTCCAGTTCGGCGTCGGCGATGTGCACGGCAAAGGAGGCGGGTGCCGGTGAGGAGCCGGGGGAGGCGGTGTGGGCCGGGTTCATGGTGCTCATGGCCGGTCAATCTAGCCGTGTACGCCACCGGCTCCGACCGACAGTCCGGCCCGTTCCGGCCACCCCTGCGCGACAGTGTGTCCAGCACGCCTCCATGGCGAGCGCACGGCCTCTCAAACCCGATTCCGCCGGGCGGAGTTGCGCAGCGGCGCCTGCGGCAGAACGTTTACCCGGCTCCCGAACGTGCCAGGGATGGTTCATGCCTTTTGACGACGTACCTGATGCGATCAAGGTGTCGGAAGAAGTACGGACCGCTCTCGGCGAAGGCCGGCCGATCGTCGCCCTGGAGTCGACGATCATCTCGCACGGCCTCCCCCGGCCGCGCAATCTGCGGGTCGCCGCGGAGCTGGAGCAGCTGGTGCGGACCAGGGGCGCCGTCCCCGCGACCGTCGCCGTCCTCGACGGGCGGCCCCTGGTGGGCCTGGACAAGGGGCAGTTGGAGCGGGTGGCGAACGAGGAGGTGCGCAAGCTCGGGCACCGCGATCTGCCGATGGCCGTGGCGACCGGCGCGAGCGGGGCGACGACCGTGTCGGGGACCGCGTTCCTGGCCGAGCGGGCGGGCCTGCGCGTCTTCGCGACCGGCGGCCTCGGCGGCGTACACCGCCAATGGTGCGAGACGCAGGACGAGTCCGCGGATCTGCGGCTGCTGGCCCGTACTCCGATCGCGGTGGTGTGCGCGGGCGTGAAGTCCATCCTCGATGTCCCGGCCACGCTCCAGCGGCTGGAAACTCTGGGAATCGGAGTGCTCGGCTACGGGACGGAACACTTCCCCGGGTTCTACCTCTCCTCCTCGGGCCAGCCGGTGGACTGGACCGTGCGCACCCCGAAGGAGGCCGCGGACGTCCTGCGGGCCCATCGCTCGCTGGCCCTCAAGTCGGCGCTGATCGTGGCCAATCCGGTCCCGGAGGGCGAACAACTGGATCCGCGGCTGCACGACGAGGTGCTCGCGGCGGCCCTCGCCGCGTGCCGTTCGGCGGGTATCACCGGCCAGGCGGTGACCCCGTTCCTCCTCCGCTACCTGGTCGAGCACACGGACGGCGCCTCCCTGGAGGCGAACGTGGCGGCGGTTCGCGCGAACGTGCGGCTCGCCGCGGACATCGCGGCGGCGTTGTGAGCGACGAGGCGGCCGCCGGCGCGGGCGGCGGGCTCCTGGTCGTCGGGGACGTGGTCACCGACGTGATCGCCCGCCACCGCGGCCCGCTCGCATCCGCCACCGACACCGCCGCCGACATCCTTACGGTGCCGGGCGGTGCGGGCGCCAACGCGGCCTGCTGGGCGGCCCATTCGGGCTGTCCGGACGTGCGGCTGCTGGCCCGGGTCGGCCCGGACCGGATGGCCTGGCACGATCTCCGATTACGTGACGCGGGCGTACGCCCCCTGCTGATCCCGGATGCCGACGCGCCCACCGCGACCGTGATCGCCCTAGTCGACACGGCGACGGCGGAGCGCACGTTCCTGACCGACAGCGGCGCGGTCCACCGCATGAACCCCGCCGACTGGTCGCCCACCCTCCTGGAGGGGGTGGCTCACCTCCACCTCTCCGGGTATCTGCTCTTCGCCGACTCCTGCCGCGAACTCGCCCGCGCCGCCATCCGGTCCGCCCGCCGGGCCAATATCACCGTGAGCCTCGATCCGGCTTCGACCGGCTTCATCAACGACCTCGGCATCGACCGCTTCCTTGCGATGGCCGAGGGCACGGACGTCCTGCTGCCCAACGCGGCCGAGGCGTCCTTCCTGACCGGACTCCCCCAACCCGCCGAAGCCGCAGCCAAGTTGAGCCGACAGTTCCCCCTCGTGGCCGTCACCCTGGGCGCGGCGGGGGCGCTGGTGGCCGCGGCCGGGGAGGTCATCGCGCAGGTGGCGACCCCGCAGGCGCGGGCTCTTGACTCCACGGGTGCGGGCGACGCGTTCACCGGCGGCTTCCTCGCCGCCCGTCTGAGGGGAGCCTCCCCGACGGAGGCGGCGGGGGCGGGGTGCCGGGCGGGGGCGCTGGCGGTCGGCATCGTGGGAGGGAGGCCCCCGGCGGAATCCCGCTAGGGCTCACCCCTCAACCGTCCACGCCGGATGCCGGGGGTCGTCGACGCGTACGACCACATCGGCGGCGTCCGCCGGC
Source organism: Streptomyces sp. NBC_01431 (assembly GCF_036231355.1). NCBI lineage: Bacteria > Bacillati > Actinomycetota > Actinomycetes > Kitasatosporales > Streptomycetaceae > Streptomyces > Streptomyces sp. NBC_01431. The sequence continues at coordinate 6,137,445 of NZ_CP109496.1, read as the reverse complement.
CGCACCTCGGTTTCGTACCGCTCGAATGCGGTGAGCGTCCAGCGCGCGCTCTCGTCCGTGCGGCGTCGCAGGGCGGCGGCGGACAGCCGCAGGTGCACCGTGAGGTCGAAGGGGAACCAGCGGCCGAGGAGGAGCGGGCCGTGCACGATCAGCACGCCGCCTTCGGGGAGCGACCGGTAGGGGGTCCGGGTCGCCCGGTCGGTCACCGGGTCCCAGAGGTCGGGCAGGACCCGGCCCGTGCCGCCCCGTTCCAGCGGCCCGAAGACCTCCCGCCACAGGGCGCCGGTGTCGAACCAGCCGTCGTAGTACGTGTCCGGGTCCTCGCGGCCGTACTCGTAGCGCAGCGAGGCGGGGCGCAGGAAGCCCTCGGTGGAGACGGTGAGGACGGACCTGCCGCGCACGCGGAGCGATTCCGCCAGACGTTCCGCCGGTTCCGCGGGGCGGGCCGCGGGGGCGCCGTCGATGCCGATGCGCAGCCAGGGGCCGGCGTCGGCCGCCTTCAGGTCCATGGCCCGTTCGGTGAGAGCCTCGGTCAGCCGTTCCCAGGTGATCGCTTCGAGTCGCACGCCTCCATCATGCGTGGTGCGTGAGCGGTGGAACGGGAGCGGGCCCGGAGGCGTAGCCGGCCCCCGGGCCCTGGGTGATGCCACCGGACTGCACACGCCGGCCCTCTTGAGGGCCCAGGTCAGTCTCAAGCCGTCGCGTCCTGCCTTTGGACCACCGCGGATCGGGATGGAACTCGACTGAAGCTCCGCGGGCCGGACTTGAACCGGCAATTCGACGCACATGGGCCTGGGCCCGGTTGTTCCGGCGATCGGCGGCGAATGCTGAGTCTGGAGCGAGAGTCTGAGATTGATGGCGGCACGCTTGAGTTGCGGCCGCACCGTCACGACAAGCTTCAGTTTCAGCTTTGCGCTCCTCGCGCACCCGGCCGTGCTGACGCACAGCCGGGAGTCTTGGGAAAACTATCCGGCGCTCAGCCGAAAAGGTAGCCGAATACGGCGTCGCCCACTCGCTGGTCGGTGACGTCGATGCCGTTGGCCTCCTCGCGCGCGAACTTCACGGCCTGCTGCACCTTCTCGATGCGGCCGAGGAGTTCGTTGACGCGGCGGGCGGGCAGCGCACCGGAGAACTTGACGGTCGTCCAGTATCCGACCGGTACATCCTCGTAGTACACCTCGACCTGCGCCGGGTGTTTCTCGGTGGCCTCCGCCTTGACGTGGTTGCGCGGCACCTTCTTCGTGCGCAGCGTCCGCACCGGCTCCGTCTTCCAGGAGTCGGTGGAGGGGTCCTGCACCCACGACTCGGCGGCGTCGAGCACCGGAAGCTTGCGCACGAAGGCATTGATGTCCGCCAGCTGCTTTTCCAGGAAGAGCAGGTAGGAGACAGGCACCGCGGCTATGAGGACCCGTCCTTCGACGGTGATGTCGGCGCGCGCCTCGCAGTTCGCCCAGTCCTTGGTGGCGGTCACGTCGAACAGCCGGGTCAGCGTGGCGGCCGTCTCGCGCAGCACGTCCTCGGACTTGACCTGCACCCGGGTGGACTCGGGCGGCAGCTGCTCGCCCTCCTCGTCCTTGGGCTGGTAGGTGCGGGAGATCCCGGCCAGCAACGCGGGCTTATGCAGCCCGTGCTGAATGGCCGTCAGGTCCTGATGGGACTTCGACTTGATTCCCTTTTCGACTGCGATGATCTGATTGAGTTTCGCCACGTGTGGAAACGTAGCAAGGCCGATCCGGCTTGTTCCACCGGTTATTGACCGGGGAATCACACAAGGAAAAGCACGTGAAGAGAGTCCTGCGGGGGAAGCGTGGAGGCAGGGCCGGTCGCCGCCACTGAGGGCGGCGCGCACAAGGAGGCTGTCCCATTCTCGTCATAGAACCCCGCCGGCGCCATCGCTGCGTCGAATGCGACCGCGCCCCGCTGCGCCATCTCGTTCTGGAATCCGGCGCTCCGCGCTGCCTGGACTGTTCGGACCTGGGTCATCTGGTCTTCCTGCCGCGCGGCGACACCGCACTGACCCGCCGGGCACGCGCGGGCAGTTCACTGTCCGCCGTCGTGGTCCGCTTCAACCGACGTCGGCGGCGATATGAACGTCAGGGCGTCTTCGTCGAGGAGCGGGCCCTCGCCGCCGCGGAGGCCGCCTGCCTCGCCGACATGGAGGCCCGCGCCCGCCGACGCGCCCGGGACGCCGAGCGCCGGGCCAACCAGGACCTACGGTTCACCGCGGCGCTGACCGAGGAGATCCAGCGCCTGTTTCCGGGCTGCCCGCCCGAACGGGCCCGCGACATCGCCGAGCACACCTCGGTGCGCGGCAGTGGCAGGGTGGGCCGATCGGCGGCCGGCCGCGCGCTGGACGAAGCCGCCGTGACGGCCGCCGTCCGCGCCTCGGTGCGCCATTTGGACACGGAGTACGACGCGTTGCTCATGGCCCGGGTGCCGCACAACCGGGCGCGGGCGAGGGTCGCCGCGGCCATTGACGCGGTCATGGCCTCCTGGGCCCGGGAAGCCGAGCCGCCCGGAACGGACTCCTGACCTCCACAACCGCCCTTGATCGTCCGGCACTTGAGGCGCTCACCTGGGTATCCCTCCCCCATGACGACTGCGCCGGATCGCCCCTTGCTGCTTCTCGACGTGGACGGCCCGCTCAACCCGTACGCCGCCCGCCTCCCCCAGTTGCGCGGCTACCGCACCCATCGCCTCCACCCGTCATGCTGGCTCTCCCGTCAGACGCCGGGCTCGCGCGCCCACAGGTGGGGCCTGCGCGTGTACCTCAACGCGGCCCACGGCCCACGACTGCGCTCCCTGCCGTACGAACTGGCGTGGGCCACCACATGGATGAACGAGGCGAACGAAATGATCGCCCCGGCCATCGGCCTCCCGCCCGACCTTCCCTTCATAGCGTGGCCCGAGCTCTTCGCCACCGACCCCGACGGCCTGTACTGGAAGACCAGGCCCCTGCTGAAGTGGGCCGCGGGCCGCCCGTTCGCCTGGGTGGACGACATGATCACCGATCTGGACGAGGCCTATGTGCGCGACAACCATGATTCGCCGGCGCTGCTGATGCGCGTCCACCCACGACAAGGGTTGCGGGAGGCGGACTTCAGGAAGCTGACGCGGTGGGCGGCGAGCACGTAGTGCCACCGCCGCGCACCTCCTGGGCCGCGGGCACCATTTCTCCTGCGCCGGCTGTCGCGGCGTCCGTCTGAACTCCCCGGCGCATTGGGCCTTTTACTGCTCGTCCCCAGGCCCGCCGACCTGGGTGTCAGCCGCCCAGGCGCGCCGTGAGCGCCCCCACGGGATCCGCGTCCGGGGTGCCGCGCGGCCACCAGTCGTCCCGGCCCGGGTCCGATTCGTATCCGTACCAGAGGCCGTCGCGGCCGTAGCGGAGTTGCGTGGTGGGGGTGGAGAGGCGGTTGCGGCTGGGGCGGAAGTCCGGGAAACCGGCGGCGGTCAGGGCGGGGCGGGCCCGGTCGAAGGGACCCGCCGGCGGGTCCCAGGGGGTTTCCAGTACCGCGAGTGCCTCCATGCCACCCTGCCGCCAGGCGGCCACCGCGCGTGCCAGGTCGGCGGGGGTGCGGTCGGTGCCCCGGGCCAGGGAGGTGTAGAGGGCGCGGGTCGCGGAGGTCAGGCCGGAGCCGGGGTGCACGGCGGCCAGGCGGACGGCGTCCTGCCAGGTGGAGAGGGAGCCGGTCGGGTCCTCGCCGGTGGTGAGGAGCGTGTGGGCGCGGATGGCCGCCTCGGTGGCGAGGAGGTCCAGGGACAGCGGGTCGGGGCCTCCGTGCACCGCGGGGAAGGCGGGCGGGTGGCCCGGCCTGGGCGGCGCGGGAAACGGTGGCGGCAGGGGAGGGAGCGTGCGTGACTGGACCGCCGTACGGGCCTGGACGGTGGGGAGTTGAGGCGTCGGGGCCACCCGCTCGACGGCCATGCGGGTGGCATTGCGCCGGGTGAGCGCGGCGAGGACTTCCTGCTCGCCTCTCCCGCGCATCAGCAGCAGCACGAACGGATCCTCGTCCAGCAGGCGGCCGGTCTGGTAGCAGAGTGCCGCCGCGTGCTTGCAAGGGTAGCCGTCGTCGGGGCAGGAGCAGTCGGGGATGAGGTCGCCGGAGCCGGGCAGCAGGGCCGCCTCGTCGGCCAGCGCGTGCGGCAGGTCCTTGTCGAGGAGCGCGGCGATGTGGGCGGGCGCCGCCGCCGCGGTGTCGAGGAACTCCTCCCATGCCTGGTCGGGGAGGGTGCGCAGGCGCAGTTCCGTACGGTACGGGCGCGGGCGGGAGCCGTGGACGTACGCGGTGATCCGGCCGGGCGTGACGGTGATCGCGTCCACATGGCCAGCCGCCGCGTAGGCGCGCCCGCGCGCCAGCCTGGCCGGGTCGAGGGCAAGCTCCTCCAGCGCCTCGATCCAGGCGTCGCCCCACCAGGTTCCGGCCCGCTCGGAGCGGGCGCCGAGCGCGGGATAGGTGCGGCGGCGATCGTCGTGGCGGGGGCCGCGAACGGGCGGACGGATTGTCATGGCGTCCTCCGCAGCGAGATCAGGTCGGCCAGTTCCCGGTCGGTGAGTTCGGTCAGGGCGCTTTCGCCGGAGCCGAGCACCGCCTCCGCCAACTGGCGTTTCTGCTCCAGCATGTCGGCGATGCGGTCCTCCACCGTGCCCTCCGCGATCAGGCGGTGGACCTGGACCGGCTGGGTCTGGCCGATGCGGTAGGCGCGGTCGGTGGCCTGCTCCTCCACCGCCGGGTTCCACCAGCGGTCGTAGTGGATGACATGGCCCGCGCGGGTGAGGTTGAGGCCGGTGCCGGCGGCCTTCAGGGACAGGATGAAGACGGGGACCTCGCCGGACTGGAAGGCGTCGACCAGACGGTCCCGCTCGGTCACCGGCGTTCCCCCGTGCAGCAGTTGGGAGGGCACGCCGCGGGCGGTGAGGTGGGTGGAGAGCAGCCGGGCCATGGCGACGTACTGGGTGAAGACCAGCACCGAGCCATCCTCGCTGAGGATGGTGTCCACCAGCTCGTCGAGCAGGGCCAGTTTCCCCGAGCGGGACGCGAGGCGGGGCGCCGTCTCCTTCAGGTACTGCGCGGGGTGGTTGCAGATCTGCTTCAGGGCGGTGAGCAGTTTCATGATCTGGGCGCGGCGGGCGATGCCTTCGCTGGCCTCGACGGCCGCCATCACCTCGCGGACCACCGCCTCGTAGAGGGCGGCCTGCTCACGGGTGAGCGGCACCGGATGGTCGGTCTCCGTCTTCGGCGGCAGCTCGGGCACGATGCCCGGGTCGGACTTCTTCCTGCGCAGGAGGAAGGGGCGGACCAGGCGGGCGAGACGGGCCGCCGCGTCGTCGTCCTCGCCGTTCTCGACCAGCCGGGCGTGCCGGGCGCGGAAGGCCTTCAGGGGGCCGAGCAGGCCGGGCGTCGTCCAGTCGAGCAGGGCCCACAGCTCGGACAGGTTGTTCTCCACCGGGGTACCGGTGAGTGCGATCCTGGCCGGGGCCGGGATCGAGCGCAGCGCCTTCGCGGTCGCCGAGAAGGGGTTCTTGACGTGCTGGGCCTCGTCCGCGACCACCATGTTCCAGGTGTGGGCGGCCAGTTGGGGTGCGCTGGTGCGCAGCGTGCCGTAGGTGGTGAGGACGAAGCCGCCGTCGATATCTTCCAGGGTGCGGCTACTGCCGTGGAAGCGGCGTACGGGCACGCCCGGCGCGAACCGGGCGATCTCGCGCTGCCAGTTGCCGAGCAGGGAGGCGGGGCAGACCACCAGGGTCGGCTCGGTGCGGGCCCGCCGCAGGTGCAGGGCGATCAGGGTGATCGTCTTGCCGAGTCCCATGTCGTCGGCGAGACAGCCGCCGAGCCCCAGCGAGGTCATCAGCTCCAGCCAGGCGAGGCCGCGCAGTTGGTAGTCGCGCAGTGTCGCGTCGAGGCCGGGCGGCTGCTCGGCCGCCGCGGGCCCTTCGAGGAGCCGGTCGCGGAGCACCGCAAGCGCGCCGGCCGGGACCGCCTCGACCGTCTCGCCGTCGATCTCCGCGGTGCCGGTGAGCGCGACGGACAGCGCGTCCACCGGGTCGAGCAGGCCCAGGTCGCGCTTGCGCGCCTTGCGGACGAGCTCGGGGTCGGCGACCACCCACTGATCGCGCAGCCGCACGATCGGGCGGTGGGATTCGGCGAGCACGTCCATGTCGGCTTCGGTGAGCGGTTCGCCGCCGAGCGCCAACTGCCAGTTGAAGGCGAGGAGTTCCCCGGCGTCGAAGAAGGAGGTCCCGTCGGTCGCCGAACCGGGGGCGGGCCGCACCACGGCGGTGGCGCTCAGGGTGCGGGCCAGTTCGCGCGGCCAGTGGACGGTGACGCCCGCCGCGTCCAGCTTCGCCGATGCTTCGCCGAGCAGTTCGTACAGCTCGGTCTCGGTGAGCGGCAGCACATCGGGGACGCTCCGCTCCAGGAGCAGTCCGAGCGGCGGCCAGACGCGGGCGGCGCGGCGCAGGGCGAGCAGCGCGTCGATCCGGGCACGCGGGCCGAAGGCGTCAACTCCGGTTGTGACGGGGCCGGTTCGCGTCCGGTCGCCAGCTTCGGTCGGGCTGCCTGGTTCCTGGTCCGCCCAGAGGCGGGCCGCGTCGACCACGAGGGTGGGGTCGGCGAGGCTGTGCACCTGGACGATCGCCGAGCCCGCGCGCCGGGCCTCGCCCTCCTCGTCGGACGCCGTGTCGAACAGCTCGTACCCGGACAGATCCAGGCGCAGCGACACCCGCACGCCGGCGTCCATGCCGGCGGCCGCCTCCGCCGCCCAGGCGCGGGCCGCGGGCAGGTGCTGGGCGGCGGGTGCGGCGAACGGGGCTCCCGCCGCGTACGCCGCCGCCGGGGTGCGCGGCAGGGTGTCCGCGACCGCGTCCAGGAAGGACCGCACCAGGGCTTCGGGGTCGGGCAGTTGGAGCGCGCCCCGCCCCGGCACGGGGACGGCGTACGCCTCGTAGGGCATGGCGGCGGCGATGGCCCTCAGCTGGGCGATGTCGTCGGCGTCCAGCGGGCCGGCCCGCCAGGCGTCGTGGCTGGTCGAGGTGAGACCGGGCAGCAGTCTGCCCCGCGCGACGAGGTGCAGGGCGTGCAGGGCGGCGGCGCCCCAGCACGCGGCCGCGGGGTGCCCGGCGGGGTGGCGGCGGGCCCCGGTCAGCACCGGGAGGGCGTCGGCGACGGGCACCAGCAGCGCGGGCACCTTGCGGCTGCGGGCGCCCGCGCCGTGGCGGCGCACCACGGTCAGCTCGGTCACCTCGCCCGGCAGCCCCTGCGGAACCGGTCCCTGGGCCGGGTCCCAGAAGGCGACCTTTCCCTCGCGCGGCAACCCGGCGGGCAGGAACACGGCGGCCGCGGCCGTCCAGGACCACGACCGTGGCCCCGGCCCGGCGGCCCTCTGGCCGAGCTCGGACCCGTACCGGCGCTCCCGCTGTCCCCGCCAGGCCGATGAGGTCACCGGCCCCCGCTCCTGGTGGTGCGTCGGTGTCGGCTGGATCATGGGCCGGTCACCTCCCTTCGTCCGCAGGTCATCGTTCAGCGCGTGGTCCGCGACTGATCTACGACCTTACGGGCGGGGTCTGACAATCGACCCCTCGACCTCAGCGCACCCCCTCCCACAAGGCACGTTCCTCGGCGCGGAGGTCGTTCTCGACGGTCGGGGCGACGTCGAAGACCTTGGTCGTCCGGGTCTCGCGGTCGTATGCGGCCCAGCCCGGATCGCCCGTCTTCGCGAAGGCCACCCAAGCCCCGTGCATGGCGTCCGCGAGCGGCTGCTCGGGCCGCTCGCCGAGGATCGGGGCGTACTCCGGGTCGTCGAGCCGGTCGAAGACGAACGCCAGCTCGGAGGCGTGGCAGGCGCCGAGCCTGCCGCCGTGGGCCGGGGAACGCCTGGCGAACTCGTACAGGTACGAACCGGGCACCGACTCGGCGATGCGGATCGCCGGGATCCGGTAGAACCAGTCGGTCGTGACCGCGTCGAACAGCTCACCGGGTACGGCGTCCGGCCGCCGCTCCGCGTACACCGGCAGGGCTTTGTCCGGGTCGAGTCCGTACGCGGTCGCAGCAACCCGGAGCCTGGACTGGGGCAGCACGTCGATGCGTTCCGTCGGCACCAGGAAGAGGCGGTACTCCTCGCGGTTGGTCCCGGCCAGGATCTCGACCCCGCAGTCCGGCGCGGGAAGCGGCAGCTCATCGAGGACGGGTTCGAACGGCATCATGTTGAGCGCCGCCTCGCCCCACAGCGCCGGATCCGGACGGGCGCCGATCTCGCGCCTCAGGTCGGCCTGCGCGGGCAGCAGCTCGTCGAGGGGCACGGCGGCGAAGTCCTCGGCAGTCGCCTCGATGCCGAGCTTCTCGGCGAGCCTGGCGGTGATCAGCTCGGCCGAGGCGGGCCGCAGGAAGTGGTGGGCGGCGCCGCTCTGGAGGATCGCGCGCCGGAACAGTCCGCGCGTGCGGGGCATCGACAGGAGCGCGCCGATGCTCATGGCTCCCGCGGACTCGCCGAAGACGGTCACCTGACCCGGGTCGCCGCCGAACGCCTCGATGTTGTCGCGAACCCATTCCAGCGCGGCGATCTGGTCGAGCAGTCCGCGGTTGTCGGGCCGGTCGGGCAGGCGCAGGAAGCCGTCGCTGCCAAGCCGGTAGTTGATGCTCACGTACACCACGCCGTCGCGGGCGAAGGTGCTTCCGTCGTATCCGGACGCCGATCCCGAGCCATTCGCGAAGGCTCCGCCGTGGATCCACACCATCACGGGGAGTCCGCCACCGGGAGTGGGGTGCGGCGTCCAGACGTTGAGGTTGAGGCAGTCCTCGCCCTGGGGGCCGTCGTCCGGGATGAGGGTGTCGAAGGGCGGCGGGTACGGCGCTCTGGGGGCGCTCGCTCCATAGGAGAGCGCGTCGCGGACGCCGTCCCAGGAGGCGGCCGGTGCCGGCGCGCGAAAGCGCGCCTCCCCGAAGGGGGGCGCGGCGAACGGGATGCCGAGGAAGGCGGCCACGTCGTCGGTGACGAGCCGGCCTCGCACCGCACCCTGGCGGGTGGTTCGGATGGGTTCCATCAGGTTCGTGCGCCTTCCGACGGGGTTTCGAGCAGTGCCGCGCCGAACTCCTCGGGACGTTCGACATGAACCGCGTGCCCGGCTGCGGGCACCACAATCTCTCGTACCCTGCCGCCGGCCCGTGCGTAAAGCCCCAGCGCGTGCCGGGTCTGGGCCGAGCATGGGCTGGGCCGGGGTGCCGTCCCAGCCGGGCACGGCGCCCAGGGCACCGGGGTGGGCCACCGCCTGGACGCTGGGCAGCGGGTGGCGTGGAAGGTGATGTGTACGCGCCACACGAGACGGCAGAGTGTGGGCGTAGGTGTCGTCGCGGCTGTCCGGTCGCCCGGCCGGGCTAGCAACGCGGCACACCGGATGCCGGAAGCACGGCCACGGGGCAGGCTGGCGGCACTGACCGCCGCAGTCATGCCGTACAGACGAGGACCACTCATGTCCGTGCCCGCGTCCCAGTCCCCCGCCCCGGATCCGCGCCGCCGCCGCATGGCGATGGCCGCCGGAGCCGTACTCCTCACCCTCGCCACCGCGGCCTGCACGGAGCTCGACCGTACGGCAGTCGGCGTCGTCTCCTACACGACCGGGGCGCAGCAGGTCGTCATGGTGGTCAGCCCGAACGTGAGGGGCTGCCACCGGCTCGCCCCGACCGGCGCGACGTACGTCAACAACAACACTCTGGTCGACATGATCATGTACCCGGCCCGAAACTGCACCGGCGAGCCGACGACGTACATCGGCAGCCAGCTCGCCAACAACGTGGCACGGAACACCGCACCCTGGCGCAGCTACACCTTCGTGCACTGAACAACACCAAACGCGGCGCCGAAGTCCATGGCCCGCTGCTAGAACTCGAACCATCCGTGGCCCCGGTACCAGTGACCGCCACCGAGCAGATGCCGGGCGACGGCCCGCTCAACCCGGGTGCGCTGGGGAAGCCGCGCCACGGAGAGCTCCGGGTCACCGAAGACGAAGCCGACCGGATCCTGGTCCGCCGGTTCGTCGTCTTTGTAGGCGGTACGGAACAAACCTTGGAAGCGCAGGATGTTGGAGTACTCGGGGAGATGGTCGCGCAACTGCGGATCGAGCAGCCAGGAGTGGCAGGCACCCACCTGGTACCGCTCTTCGGGGTAGTGGCGCGCGAAGAACTCCCTGGCCTGTGCGATGGCGTCGGCGCAGGCGCTCGGCGTCAACGGACCCTGGAAGTCCGGGATGTGGAGGTCGAGGCAGGTGTCGCCGGGGTCCGCTTCAAGACCGGCGGCCCGCACGGCCCGGCACATGCGCTCCCCGAGCCGCGAGCGCTGGAACTGGAGCCGGCCGAGCTGGTAGATCTCCCCGCGGAAGTGCAGCCGCATCCACCCCGGCACGGTGAGCCCGCCGATTCCACGCCGCCTGCGGTGCACCGCGATGTGCCGGCCGAGGTCGGCGAGCGTGCGGCGAGCGATGTCCTCGGGGATCCCCCGGCGACGGTGGTACGCCCTGATGTCCGGCAGCGCCGCGACGGCCACGCACACCGGGAACCAGCGCTCGAGCTCACCCAACCCCTCGGGAAGTTCCGGCAGTTGGGGGTGATGGCCGATGGTTCCGATGTCCTGCACAAGCACGTGCGCCGACCGCTCCAGGAGCTCACCGAGTTCGGGCTCCGCGGCGAACCGGGCGGCCAGGGCGGTCAGTTCGTTGATGTCCTCGTGCGGGACGGCGAGATCGAGCAGAGTCGCGGGGAGGTCGTCGACTGGCAGCATGCGCGCCACCCTAGTCACCGCGTCCCCGCGACACCGCCGTAATACGAGCGTGGCCCGCGGCCGAGCCCGGAGATCCGTTCCCCGCTGCGGCTTTCACGCTCGTGGCAGCGGGTACACCCCCTTTAGAGGCGATCGTCATGCTGCGTACCGGTAACGAACCGATCACCGCCCGCAGCCCCCTGCGGATGCGGCTGTGGCTGAGCATCTGGGGGTTGATCTGGGCCCTCGGGGGCACGGTGGGCTTCGCCCTGGAGGCCCGACCGGGCTGGGCCGCGGCGTGTGCAGTGCTGACGGTAGTGATCATCGTCGACCTGATCATGATCATCCGCCACATCCACCAGGGCCCCCACTATCAGCCGGGCCGCGACATCCCTCCCTACGAGCCCCCGAGCACCCGGCGGCCGTGACCCCAGGCCCCCGCCGCCGATGGGGCGGCGGGGAGGGCATCCGGGCTTCCAGCAGCACCGCTGAGGGTTCCGCATGGACGTGCCCAGCACCGCTGGTCAGAGGCTTCCGCGCGGGGCGCCGTCGCCGCGCCGTGGAGGCCACCGCACGGGGCGTGCCCAGCACCGCCGGCCAGAGGTTCCGCATGGGCGTGCCCAGCCCCGCTGCGTGCTGACCGTGAGCCCTACCTCTCCCGCCGAGCGACGCGAGCCGCCTCCAGCTGCCGTTCCCGCTCCTCTGCCGGGATCCGTTCCCATGCCCGCCGGGCCTCCGCCACCCGCTCGCCCAGCGCGTCGGCGTACGCGGGCGCTCGCACCGCCTCCCGCAGCCCGATCCGCCCATCGAGCACATCCCGCGCCATCTCCTGGAGCGCCGCCCCGGCTCCACCTCCGGCCAGCGTCCGCAGCGAGTCACGCAGGGTCCGGGCCTGGGCGAGGCCCCGGTAGGGGGTGACGAACTCTTCGGGGGCGAGTTCTCGTTCGTTCCCGGGGTGGGACATCCGGTCCTCCGTCGTACGGTTCGGTCAGGCGTCGGGGAAGTCGTAACTGGCGCGTGGCAACGGGAATCCGTTGAGCCCGGCGGCGACTTCTCCGCCGAGGGCCGCAAGCTGGCTGTAGATGCCGTCGATCGCCATCTGGAGAGCGTTGATCTTGGCGGTGGCCTGCGACCAGAGGTCGGCGATCTGCTCGATCTCCAGAGCGATCGCGGCAAGGCCGGCCACCGCCCCGATGACCGTCCACCCCAGCGCACTGGTGGCCGCCAGCTTGATCAGGGCGAGGAGCGCCTGATCGCAGAGCTGCGCGATGATCTGCCCGAGGACCTCAGCCGTGGACCACACCCCGTAGGCCGCGGTCTCGTACTCCGCTCCCATTGCCGCCAACGAGCCCTGGATGTCAAGCAGGTTGCGCCGCAAGGTGTCGAAGTAGACGAAGGCCGCGTCCGCGGCGTTGCCGTCCCATGTTCCGTCGAGCAGTTCGTTGCCGGCCTTGATGTTCTCGGAGACGCCTTCGCAGAAGGCCGACAGGTTCCGCCATACCTGGCCGCATTTCACGTACGCTTCCCAGTCGCCCGCGAAGTACTTCTTGACCAGTTCCACCGGGTTCACGTCTTCGCCGAAGGCCCAGTCGAAGATCTTGGAGAGCCCGGCGGTGGGGCTGACCAGGTCACTCACTTCGTTGAACGCGTCCAACGGCGTCTTGAACTCATCGGGTTTCGACGGGGGTTGGAGATGGGACACGGGCTCCGCCACATCCGCGAACCGCGTCGCCGCCTGCGGGCTCATCGGCGGGGCGCCGGGTGCTGGGCGTCCATCGACGCCGCGACGGCGTGATCCGTCTCGCGGTAGTAGCGAGCCGAGTTGCACAGTTCCCGGGATGAGCCATCCAGAATGGTCCGCAGGCGCTCCATGGTGGTTTTGACGTCTTGGTGCAGATCGCCATGGAGATCGAGGAGACGGGTGAACAGGCCCAGCTCACCCTGCGGGATGGTCCCGAACTTCGCCACATACCCCGTCGCCTCCGTCGCGTCGTCGGCCGCTCTCCGCACCAGCCCGGCGAACCCGTCGAGATCGGTCGTCCTGACGCGTAGGCGGTCCATCAGAAGGTGCTCCGTCCGTTGGTGGTTCGATGCCGATGCCGCGGCATGCTGACAACGTCATGACATCAGACAGATACACAGAGTGAGAACCACTCACCGAGAGGGAATCAGGGGCACGATGCCCGGGCGAAACAAAGATCTCGACCCTGCGGGCCGCGTGCTCGCTTACCTGACCACCCCGGAGAATGAGCGTCGACGAGCCCGTTGGTCTGCTCTGGATCACTCGATCGTGTCAATGGCAGCCTTTACCTTCACGGCCATGGCGATCATCTTCTGGTGCACGTTCATCGTGATCGCCTTCGTCCGCGACCTCGGGTGGACCGAGAGTCGGGGCGGCTTCTTCCTGGTCGGCACGGCCGCCTATTTCCACCACGAACGCCGACGCCTGCGGCGCAGGAAGCCCACTGCTTCCGGCCGGCGCCGCCGCTAGTCCCCCTCCTCCTCGAACCGGGCCGCCGCCAGATACTCCGGCTTGGGATCAAGCGCTGCCGCCAGGCGGAAATGGCGTTTGGCCTGGGCGGGGCGGGACTCGCGTTCGTAGGTGCGGGCGAGCGCGAAGTGGGCGAAGGCGTTGTCCGGTTCGCGTTCCAGGACGAGCTGGAACTCCAGCTCGGCGGAGCGGAGTTGGGCCGAGGCGAAGAAGGCACGGGCGCGCAACAGGCGGGCCGCGGTGTTCTCGGGATGGGCCGCGATGACCGAGTCGAGGAGTTTGACGGCGCCACGCGGGTCCCGGGCGGCCAGGAGCTGTTCGGCCGCGCGGTAGTCGATCACGTGCGTCTCGGGAGTGCTCTCCGCCACGTACATGTCCTTCCCTCGCTGCGGGTTGTCAACGCCATGCCCAGCTGGTGTATTCCGTACGCATACGAATGTGATCGCGCCCCGAGCGGCAGGCAGGTACTCAGAGCGCGGCTGCCGCCAGCGTCAGCCCCAGCAGCACGATCACGGCTCCCGACACCATGAACGCCCGGTCCACACCGGTGCGTTCCCGGCCGAGGAGGACGACGGTGCGCGGGTCCGCCGGGTCGTAGGACACCCGGACGCTGCTACCCGGCGGAAGCGGCGAACGGCGGCAGGGCGGGACCGGCGAAGGGAGTTCGAGGACCCTGCCATCAGCCGTCTCGTATTGCAGAAGGGGGCGCACCGCGCCCTGCGGTGCCGGTTTCACCAGCGCCCAGGCGAGCGCACCCGCCGCCTCCACGCGCCGGGTCTCCCGCAGCCCGTACGCTCCGGCGAGCACCGCCACGAGGCCCCCGAGCACTGTGAAAGCCGCCAGTATGAAGAGCACAGTCGGATCGTAATCCCGCCTCGGCCGGGGCGGCGGCCCAAGCCGCGGAAACCCCGCGCGAAGGCGGATCCGTACGGTCCTCGTACGCGCCGGTTCACCTGACAGCCGGGTCCGCGCCCCCATGAGGCGTGCGACCGTGTCCGCCTATGGGTCGGCCATGTGCCGGATTCAACGTCCCGGCACCCGCACTGCTACCCCCGCGCCGTTTCGCTGCCCGCCTCAGAACACCGCCCTCAGCCCACCGCACAAGCCACCCCGGTAGCGAGCCGCTTTCGCCCCCGTCCGAGCCCACCGCGCAAGCCAGCCGGTAACAAGCCCCTACCGCCCCGCCCGCTCCGCCAGCCTCTCCCACACCTTCCGCACCTGTGGTTCCAGCGCCTCCAGAGGGCCGTCGTTGTCGATCACGATGTCGGCCACGGCCAGCCGCTGGGCGCGGTCGGCCTGGGCGGCCATGCGGGCGCGGGCTTCGTCCGCCGTCATGCCGCGCAGGCGCACGAGGCGGTCGAGCTGGGTTTCGGGGGCCGCGTCCACGACCACCACCAGGTCGTACAGCGGGGCCAGGCCGTTCTCGGCCAGCAGGGGCACATCGTGGATGACCACCGAGTCGGGGCCCGCGGCCGATTCCAGCGCCGCGGATCGCGCGCCCACCAGTGGGTGCACGATCTTGTTCAGGGTCGCGAGCTTGTCGGGGTCGGAGAAGACGATGCCGCCCAGCTTGGGGCGGTCCAGCGTGCCGTCCGCGGACAGGACGCCGGGGCCGAATGCCTCGACCACCGCCGCCAAGCCCGGAGTTCCGGGCTCGACGACCTCCCTCGCGATCCTGTCCGCGTCGATCAGCACGGCTCCGTACGAGACGAAGAGCCGGGAAACTTCGCTCTTGCCGGCGCCGATACCGCCGGTCAGGCCCACCTTCAGCATGAGCCGAAGCCTAGAGCCTGTGTGCGAACACCGCCCGCGCGGAGGCGGATACGCGGCCTCCCGTCGGGCCAGGACGAGGGCGGGCCGCCCTACGCGTCGCCCTCCCGCTCCGCGAGGAAACGTTCGAACTCGCGGCCAAGCTCCTCCGCGGACGGGAGGTCCGCCGGTTCGGCGACCAGGTTGCCGCGGGATTCGGCGCCCGCCACCGCGTCGTACTGGTGCTCAAGCCCCTGGACCAGGGTGACCAACTCCTCGTCGCCCTCGCCGATCTGACGCTCGATCTCGGTCTGCGTGCGCTGCGCTTCCGTACGGAGGCCGTGCGCAACACTCGGCAGGACAAGGCCCGTTGCCGCCGTGACCGCTTCGAGCGCGGTCAGTGCCGCATCCGGGTAGGCCGACCGCGCCACGTAGTGCGGGACGTGCGCGGCGACGCCCAGGACGTCGTGCCCGGACTCCATCAGGCGGTACTCGATCAGCGACTCGGCGCTGCCGGGCACCTGTGCCTCGTCGAACGGCGAACGGTGGCCGGGCATCAGGTCCGTGCGGTTGCCGTGCGGCGTGATGCCGACGGGGCGGGTGTGCGGAACGCCCATCGGGATGCCGTGGAAGTTGACGGAGAGGCGCACGCCGAGTCGCTCGACGATCTGGCGGACGGCGAGCGCGAAGCGCTCCCACTCGACGTCCGGTTCGGGGCCGGACATCAGCAGGAAGGGCGCGCCGGTGGCGTCCTGGACCAAGCGGACCTCCAGCGCCGGAACCTCGAAGTCCGTCCAGCGGTCCCGCTTGAAGGTCAACAGGGGACGGCGGGCCCGGTAGTCGACCAGGCGGTCATGGTCGAAGCGGGCCACCACCTGGTGGGGCAGCGTGTCCAGCAGCTTCTCGACGATCTGCTCGCCGGTCTCACCTGCGTCTATGTAACCGTCGAAGTGGTAGAGCATGACCAGGCCTGCCGACTCCTGCGCGAGCGCCATGTCGACGACGGCGAGGCCCTTCGGCTCCCATTCGTACAAATCCTGCGGATCCAGCACGATTACCACTCCTCCTCGTGTTCACCAGGAAGAACGACCGGCGGGGCGCG
Source organism: Streptomyces sp. NBC_01431 (assembly GCF_036231355.1). NCBI lineage: Bacteria > Bacillati > Actinomycetota > Actinomycetes > Kitasatosporales > Streptomycetaceae > Streptomyces > Streptomyces sp. NBC_01431. The sequence goes on along the minus strand of NZ_CP109496.1, from coordinate 6,121,357 downwards.
GGCATTCCCGTGATCGCCGCTTTCCCGAAAAGCCTCGCCACGCGTGGAGAACCGCGGGCCGGGCGACGCCTCACCGCCTCTTGAACGAAGGGCTGTCCGGATTCGCTACGCGCCAATCGCGGCGCGGGGAATGGGAGTTGGCCGCGCTGTCAGGCGCACGCACCCCGCCGTTCCGGGCAGCCCCATCACTGCGCAATGGCGGCCCGACCCTCTCCGGGGGAATGAAGTAAGGCCCGCTCCCTATAGGGAGCGGGCCTTACTTTCAGCTATCTACCAGCTGGGGTCAGAGCGTCAGCTCTGGCCGCCCGCCAGCTTCTCGCGCAGGGCAGCCAGCGCCTCGTCCGACGCCAGGGCGCCGGAGTTGTCGTCCGACTCCGAGGAGTACGAACCGCCGGAGACGCCCGCCGGGGCGCCGGCCGGGGCGGCAGCACCCTCGGCAGCAGCGGCCTCGTCGGCCTCGCGGGACTTGATGACCTGGGCCTGGTGCTGCTCGAAGCGCGACTGCGCCTCGGCGTACTGACCCTCCCACGCCTCGCGCTGGGTCTCGTAGCCCTCGAGCCAGTCGTTGGTCTCGGGGTCGAAGCCCTCGGGGTAGATGTAGTTGCCCTGGTCGTCGTAGGACGCGGCCATGCCGTACAGGGTCGGGTCGAACTCGACCGACGCCGGGTCGGCACCGAAGGACTCGTTGGCCTGCTTCAGGGACAGCGAGATCCGGCGACGCTCAAGGTCGATGTCGATGACCTTGACGAAGATCTCGTCGTTGACCTGGACGACCTGCTCCGGGATCTCCACGTGACGCTCGGCCAGCTCGGAGATGTGGACCAGGCCCTCGATGCCCTCGTCGACGCGCACGAACGCACCGAACGGAACGAGCTTGGTGACCTTACCGGGGACAACCTGCCCGATCTGGTGCGTACGGGCGAACTGCTGCCACGGGTCCTCCTGCGTCGCCTTCAGCGACAGGGAGACACGCTCGCGGTCCATGTCGACGTCGAGGACCTCGACGGTGACTTCCTGGCCGACCTCGACAACCTCGGAGGGGTGGTCGATGTGCTTCCAGGACAGCTCGGAGACGTGGACGAGACCGTCGACGCCACCCAGGTCCACGAAGGCACCGAAGTTGACGATCGAGGAAACGACGCCGGAGCGGACCTGACCCTTCTGCAGGGTGGTGAGGAACGTCTGGCGAACCTCGGACTGGGTCTGCTCGAGCCAGGCACGGCGGGACAGGACCACGTTGTTGCGGTTCTTGTCCAGCTCGATGATCTTCGCCTCGAGCTCCTTGCCCACGTAGGGCTGGAGGTCGCGGACACGACGCATCTCGACGAGAGAGGCCGGCAGGAAGCCACGGAGGCCGATGTCGAGGATGAGACCACCCTTGACGACCTCGATGACGGTACCGGTGACGATGCCGTCTTCTTCCTTGATCTTCTCGATCGTGCCCCAGGCACGCTCGTACTGAGCGCGCTTCTTGGACAGGATCAGACGGCCTTCCTTGTCCTCCTTCTGGAGAACCAGGGCCTCGATCTCGTCGCCGACCTTGACGACCTCGTTCGGGTCGACGTCGTGCTTGATCGAGAGCTCACGGCTCGGGATCACGCCTTCGGTCTTGTAACCGATGTCGAGCAGGACCTCGTCCCGGTCGACCTTCACGATGACGCCGTCGACGATGTCGCCGTCGTTGAAGTACTTGATCGTCTCGTCGATCGCGGCGAGGAAGGCTTCCTCGTTACCGATGTCGTTGACCGCTACCTGCGGAGTGGTAGAGGTGGTCTCGGTGCTGCTCGTCATGTGGGAAAGGGCTCCGGTTACGGACAGAAAGTCGTAGGTACTGCCACGCCGAGAGCCCGTATCGCCTCTGCAGAAGCCGGACAGCCTGGGAAGCACCAATCCGGGTCGGTCCGGATGGCGCCTCGAGAACCGAGGGGACATACAACAGATGGAAGCGCGCCTGCTAGGTCTGAGGTGCGCAGGCTCGCAGCGCAACTTGTAGCATACGGGGGCAGCCGGACAGGGTCAATGCGCGAAGGCGCACACCCGGGGCGGATCCCCGCATTCCCGGCACAACTAAGGTTCCCCGAGGCCACGATGGGCCCCGCAGACCTCTCCGGAACACGAGGTCGCGTTCCGCGCAAACTACAACGACGGACACGATGAGCCAAGAGATCCAAGCGTACGAGTCCGAGAACGGCCCCGAATCCGAGCCGGAGGCGACTCGGCGTGCCGCCGGGGACACGGAGAGCAGCCGGGCCAGCCGGGGCTGGTGGGACCGCAACGCCGACGAGTACCAGACCGATCACGGAGCGTTCCTCGGCGACGACCGCTTCGTCTGGGGGCCCGAGGGCCTGGACGAGTCGGATGCCCGTCTGCTGGGCCCGGCCGGGTCACTGAAGGGACTCGACGTCCTGGAGATCGGCGCCGGAGCCGCCCAGTGTTCCCGCTGGCTGGCCGCCCAGGGCGCCCGCCCGGTGGCCCTGGACCTCTCACACCGGCAGCTCCAGCACGCCCTGCGCATCGACGGAGGCACATTCGCCCTGGTCGAGGCGGACGCGGGCGCGCTCCCCTTCGCGGACGGCAGTTTCGACCTGGCGTGCTCGGCGTACGGCGCGGTCCCCTTCGTGGCCGATCCGGTGAAGGTCTTCCGCGAGGTGCGGCGGGTACTGCGTCCCGGCGGCCGCTGGGTCTTCTCGGTCACCCACCCCATCCGCTGGGCGTTCCCCGACGAGCCGGGGCCCGAGGGCCTGTCCGTCGCCGCCTCCTATTTCGACCGCACGCCGTACGTCGAGCAGGACGAGAGCGGCGAGGCGGTCTACGTGGAGCACCACCGCACGCTGGGCGACCGGGTCCGGGACGTGGTCGCGGGCGGCTTCCGCCTGGAGGACCTCGTCGAGCCGGAGTGGCCGGCCTGGAACACCCAGGAGTGGGGCGGCTGGTCCCCGCTGCGGGGCAATCTGATCCCGGGAACCGCGATCTTCGTGTGCGTACGGGACTGAGGCGGGCGGGCCGGATACCTACGGGGCCGGCGCGGGTAGGACCTGTACGTACGCCGCTGGCACTCATCGACCGGGCGCCTACGGGGCTGGTGCCTGTGGGACCTATACGTACACGCCTGACACGCGCCGGCCGGGTGCCTACGAGGCGCGGGTGGTAGTACGCGAGTGACACACCGGCCGGATGCCTCCAGGCCCGATGCATACGGGACCGGGGCCGGGGCGGGCGGGGCCTGACCGGCTTCGGGGCAGAGTTACCCGGGGATAGTCATACAAGACCACCGGGCCTGTGGACAGAGCCGCACGCCGCCCGGCGAGACGTACGACACTGAGCGCATGATCCGAACCGACGCACTCGACGTCCTGCCGGTACGCGACGCCGTGCCCGAGCTGCTCACCGCGCTCGACGGGCACGGGACGGCCGTGCTGTGCGCGCCGCCCGGCACGGGCAAGACCACGCTGGTTCCCTTGGTACTCGCCGGGCTCGTCGGCGGCGGCCCAGTGCTCCGGGTCGTGGTCGCCGAGCCGCGCCGGATAGCGGCCCGCGCGGCCGCGCGCCGCATGGCGTGGCTGCTCGGCGAGCGCACTGGCGAGCGGGTCGGATTCACCGTGCGGGGCGAACGGTCCGTGGGGCCGGACACGGTGGTCGAAGTCGTCACCACCGGCGTGCTCCTCCAACGCCTGCAACGCGACCAGGAGTTGAGCGGCGTCGATGTCGTGGTCATCGACGAGTGCCACGAGCGACACCTCGACGCCGACACGGTGGCCGCCTTCCTCCTCGATGTGCGGGCGGCACTGCGGCCGGAGCTGCGTCTGGTGGCGGCGTCGGCGACGACCGACGCCGAGGGCTGGGCACGGCTGCTGGGGGACGCGCCCGTCGTCGAGGCAGCCGGGATCGCGCACCCGGTGGAGGTGGTGTGGGCGCCGCCCGCGCAGCCGGTGCGGCCACCGCACGGCATGCGGGTGGATCCGGCCCTGCTCACGCATGTGGCCTCGACGGTGCGGCGGGCGCTGGCCGAGCGGGACGGGGATGTGCTCTGCTTCCTGCCCGGCGTGGGGGAAATCGCCCGTGTGGCACGGCAGTTGGGCGATCTTCCCGGAATCGAGGTGCTCCAGGTGCACGGGCGGGCCCCTGCCTCTGTCCAGGACGCGGTGCTCGCCGGATCCACCGGGCGGCGGGTGGTTCTCGCCACCTCCGTCGCCGAGTCCTCGTTGACCGTGCCCGGCGTGCGGATCGTCGTGGACTGCGGCCTGGCTCGCGAGCCACGCGTGGACCATGCCCGCGGTCTCGGGGCGCTGACGACCGTACGGGCCTCTCGTGCGGCGGCCCGCCAGCGCGCGGGCCGGGCCGGGCGGGAGGCACCTGGCGCGGTCTATCGCTGCTGGACCGAGGCCGAGCACATCCGTCTGACGCGCTTCCCGGCCCCCGAGATCCGGGTCGCGGACTTGGCTGCCTTCGCTTTGCAGGCCGCCTGCTGGGGCGACCCGTCGGCGGACGGCCTCGCCCTTCTCGACGCGCCGCCGGCGGGGGCGATGGCCGCGGCCCGTTCCGTGCTGACGGCGATCGGCGCGGTGGACGAGCACGGCCGGGCCACCGATCGCGGCGCCCGGATGGCCCGGCTGGGCCTGCACCCTCGCCTCGCCCGAGCCCTTCTCGACGGCGCGGCCGAGGTCGGCGGGCAGCGGGCTGCCGAAGTGGTGGCGCTGCTGAGCGAGGAACCTCCGCGGGAGTACGGGGACGACCTGGCGGCGGCCTGGCGCACGGCTCACCGGGGCGGCGACGCGTACAGCGCGCGCTGGTCGCAGGAGGTGCGGCGGCTCGCCGGGTTCGCCGGGAAGCACCCCCAGAAGAGCTCCGCCGAGGCCGCCGCAGGGCTCGTCGCGGCGCTGGCGTTCCCCGAACGGGTGGCGCGGGCGCGCGGCGGCGGCTCCTTCCTCATGGTGTCCGGCACCGGAGCCGAGGTGGCGGAGGGCTCGGGGCTGCGCAGTGCCGGCTGGCTGGCGGTGGCCGTCGCCGACCGGCCCGTGCAGGCGGCCTCCGCGAGGGTGCGCCTGGCCGCCGTTATCGACGAGCCGACCGCCCGGCTCGCGGCGGGCCATCTGCTGACGGAGGGCGAGGAGGTGCACTGGGAGGACGGTGACGTGGTGGCCCGCCGGGTGGCCCGGCTCGGCGCGGTCGAGATGTCGGTGCGACCACTGAAGAACCCGGACCCGGCCCTCATACGCGGCGCGCTGCTGGAAGGCCTGGCGCGTGACGGGCTCGGCCTTTTGCGCTGGACCCGTGATGCGCAGGGCCTGCGGGAACGGCTCGCGTTTTTGCACCGGGTGCTCGGGGATCCGTGGCCTGAGGTCTGTGACGCCGCGCTGCTCGACCGGGCTGCGCAGTGGCTGGAGCCCGAGCTCTCGCGGGCCCGGCGCAGGGCCGACCTCGGGCGGATCGAGGCTGGGCAGGCGCTGAACCGGCTGCTGCCGTGGGCGACCGGAGAGGCGGCCCGGCTCGACGAGCTGGCCCCGGAGCGCATCGAGGTGCCCAGCGGGTCACGGATCCGGGTGGAGTACGGCGGTGAACAGCCGGTCCTGGCCGTGAAGTTGCAGGAGATGTTCGGCCTGGACGGCACGCCGACGGTGGCCGGGGTGCCGGTGGTGGTCCATCTGCTCTCTCCGGCCGGGCGGCCCGCCGCCGTCACCGCCGACCTGGCGAACTTCTGGCGCGACGGCTACCGCGCTGTCCGCGCCGAGTTGCGCGGTCGCTATCCCAAGCACCCGTGGCCGGAGGATCCGACGGCAGCCGAGGCGACGCGCTTCACCAAGGCGCGGCTCAGGCGATGACGGGTTCGAGCCGCTCCGTCACGGCAGGAGGCGGATCGCTGGGGCGGCGGCCGCGCGCCTCCAGCCACAGGGAGAGGCAGAGCAGGGCGATACCGAGACCGAGGAAGCCCCAGGGCAGGTAGGAGGTGAGCAGGAGGACCAGGGTGCGGTTCTTCTTGACCAGGTCGACGGTGTAGTTGACGTAGTCGTCGCGCATCTTGACGTCGCCCGCGAAGACGGTCACCTTGTCCCGGCCGCCGAGCAGGGTGCCGCCGCGCAGTTCCTCGTGGTTGACCTCCTCCCCGTTGACCGGTGCACCGGTCACGGGGTCGATCCAGAACTTCCGCACGGTGGTGTACCAGAGGGTGGTTCCGGTGGTCTTCTCCAGGGTGCTGGAGTCGACGCCGGACAGTGGCATCTTCTTCGGGTAGGGCACCTTGGTCCACGGGATGGTCTGCTCGAAGTAGTAGACGTCGAGGCCGTGGAACTTCTGGGTCCCCTTGTAGTGGATGGGCGCGGCGGTGCGGGCCTGGAAGTCGAAGTACTCGTAGTCCCGCTTCTCGGTCAGGAACGGCCACTTGAACTCGATGCCCTGGCGCTGCACGGGGTCGCCGTCGACCATCTCGCCGGTGGCGTGGACGGGTGCCTGGGTGTGCGCGTCGAAGATGTAGCGCTCGGGGATCTGGGAGACCATCTTGCCGTCGGGGCCCTGGATGTAGGACAGGGTGTCCCATACGACGACGTCCTTGCTGGCGCTCTTCTCGATCTCCCGGGACGCCTCCACATTGCCCTTGAGGGTCTGGACCACGGTGACCTTGGGAACCACCTTGGACTGCATGGTTCCGTAGTCGATCAAGGTGGCGTTCTTCGCTTCGAGGACGGCTTCCTGGTACTGGCTGGGCGGGATCTTGGCCAGCCGGGGAAAGGCGTACCAGCGCAGCAGCGGCGACAGGGCGCCGAAGAACACGGCGAGGGCGAGCAGGACGAGACTGGCTTTGCGTCGCATGGACCTGCTCTCCCTCTACTTGGTCTGGGTGATCTTCCCGGGGGCGCTGGGCACGGTGGTGAGCAGCGGCTTGGGCGAGGTCTTGCCCTCGGGGGCGCCGATGGCCGAGATGGTCAGGACGATGGCGAGGGCGGCGGCCAGTCCGATCGCGGCGGCTATGAGGGCGCGCATGCTCGGCCTCCGTGGAACTGATGGATCGTCAGGAGGGGGCACCGTAGCAACGCCCGGCCGAGATGAGAACACGTCGAGCAGCCCCTCTGCCGACGGGCGGCAAGGGGGCTGCTGGGACAAGCGGGGTCAGACGGGCCTAGGAGGCGGCGGCCACCTTGAGTTCGACGGTGAGCGTGGCCCCGCCGTCGGTCGTGAGACGGAGCTGGAACGTGCCGGTCTGGCTGTCGGCGTACATCTTCGGCAGGACCAGGAAGCCCTTCGCGTCCGTCTTCAGGTCCTTGAGCTCGCGGACCGGGTTGCCCTCGGCGTCCTTGAAGTAGGGGCCCTTGTCATTGACCTTGGGCTCGGCCTTCGGGTCGGCGCCCGCGGCCGGGGTCACGATCAGGGCGGCGGAGGCGGCCACAGCGGGGGCGACCGCGCCCTTGAAGGTCGCCTTGACGGACACCTGGTTGGCGAACTCGCCGTTCGGCGCGGCCGTCAGCACCTTGGCGTCACTGCGGACCAGGGCGTCGGCCTGCCGGGCGACAACCGTCGCCTTCCAGTCCACCGCGGAAAGCGCGGCGTCGACGAGCGTGGCTCGCACGGTGAACGTGCCGGTCTTCTCGCCCACCGTCAGCGCCGGGGCGGCGGCCGTGCCGTCCGTCGCGGTGGCCACCACCGCGGTGGTCGCACCGCCGGGGAAGCGGGTGTCGGTGTCACCGACGATCTCGAACTTCACCGACAGCTTCGCCATCGCCTTGCCGGACGCGTCCTTCACCCGAGCCGTCGGCTGCCCGCCGAACGCACCGCCCGCGAAGGCCGTCAGTTCGCTGGTGCCGGCGTTCTCGAACGTCGTCGGCCGTGCGACGGGCGGGGTCGGCGTGCCGCCGTCGCCACCCGGCTTGACGGGCGGCACCGGCGGCTTCACCGGCGGGGCGGGCGGGTTCGGCGTCGGCTTGGGGGCCGGCTTCTGGCTAGGCGGCGTCTTCGGCGTGACCGGCGGCTTGCTGGGCGTCCGGTCGCTGCGGCGGCCGGGCAGCGGGCCCGTGCCGTCGGGGACCTGGAAGCTGCCGCGCCGGTAGAAGTCGAACCACGTCGTGACCGTGGTCAGGTACTCCTGCGACTGGTTGTAGCTCAGGATCGCCTTGTCCAGGTCCTTCTTCACCGCGACGTCGCGGCCGTCCGCGCAGAGGTAGAAGCCCGTGGCGAGAGCCGCGTCGTAGACGTTGTTGGGGTCCTTGATGCCGTCGCCGTTGCCGTCCTTGCCCGACGTCGCCCAAGTCGACGGGATGAACTGCATCGGCCCGACCGCGCGGTCGAACACCTTGTCGCCGTCGTACGCACCGTGGTCGGTGTCCGCGATGTTGGCGAAGCCGGCGCCATTGAGCACCGGGCCGAGGATCGGGGTGAGGGTGGTGCCGTTGGCGTCCACGCGGCCGCCGTCGGCATGCCCCGATTCGACCTTGCCGATCGCGCCGAGCAGTTGCCAGGGGAGGTGGCAGCCGGGCCGGGCCGTCGCGAGCGCCGCCTCGGCCTTCTTGTATGCGTCCAGGACGGTCGCCGGTATGCCCTGCTGGTCACCGCCGACGGGGTTGCTCGCCGTCGGGTTCGGGTTCAGGTTCGGGTTCGGCGGCGTCGGCGACACGAGCGGCGGAAGGTCCGTGTAGTACGGGGAGTTACCGGATGCCGGGTTGCTCGGGGTGGGCGTCGGTGTGGCGTCCGAGGCCGCCTGGTCGCCCGGGTTGCTCGCGTGCACGACTCCCGGCGCCTGCGATGCGGAAAGCGCCGCCACCGCCACCGCGGCCAACGCCGTGGTCCCCGCTCCCTTGCGCAGTCGTCGGCCCATGTGCGGTGCCATACGTCAAGTCCCTCCCCGTACTCGGCTGTCCGCGCTCCCCAGCGCGAGAACTCAGGTGACACTACGGCAACCAACGGCGCGATGACACCGCCGTCTGACCGGTTTTCACTGATTCGCCACCTGTGCGTTGCCCTGTCGATAACAAGGGAACCTGTTCCGGATACCGAACGTTGTTGATCGCTGATGGGTAATGGATGCGAGCAAATGACGCCTACCGGCCGAGGGTTGACGCCGACAGGTGAGATCGACCGACTGACGAGGGACGTATGCCGTTCACGCTGAGCCACGCCGCGGCGGTGCTGCCCGGCATCCGGAGGAACGGCACGGCACGCGGACGGCTCGTCGCGTCGGCTCTGGTCGCGGGCTCGTTCGCGCCGGACGTCACGTACTACGTCGCGACGGCCGTGCCTGACGCCATGCCGTTCGGCCGGATCACGCACTCCGCACTCGGCGTCGTCACCGTGGACGTCCTGACCGCGTACGCCCTGGTCGCGATGTGGCTACTGATGCGAGAGCCCCTGATCGCGCTGCTGCCTCGGACATCCTGGCGCTCCCGCGTGTACGCGGTCGTCCGCGGCCGCTCCTGGCAGCGCCCTCTCGCCCCGTTCCTGGTTGGCTGGTTCTCGCTGTCGGCTGTGATCGGCTCGGCCACTCATGTGGCGTGGGACGCGTTCACGCATGCCGACCGCTTCGGCACCCGGGTGCTGCCGGCGCTGGGCGAGAAGATCGCCGGCCTCCCCTTCTACTGGTACGCCCAGTACGGGGGCTCGGCCCTGGCGATGACGGGAATCGGCTGGTTCGCCCTGACAGCGCTGCGCCGAGCCCCCGCGCACCACGGGCAGGCGCCGGCCGGACTCGCCGTGCGGGAACGCCGGTTGGTGCTGTCCGTGCTGATCGGCTGTACGGCGGTGGCCGCGACCTACCGGTGCTTGCGCTGGTACGCCTTGTACGGCGACGTCTCGGTCCTCGGCCTCATCCCGAGCGCGTGCTTCGGGGGCGGCGTGGGGCTGACGGCGGCGGCGCTGGCCTACGCGTGGGCGTGGAGATCAGGGGGCCTCGGCCGGGGCGCGCCCCGGGACGACCCTGCGTTGTCCGGGCCGGCCGAGCCGGACAACGCAGGGTGACGAGCGGGCGGGTCCGGCGACGGCCCTGCCCGCCGTCCCTCAGTGCGCGGCCGACTCCCAGTCGTTGCCCGCTCCCACGGACACGTCCAGGGGAGCGCGGAGCTCCACCGCTCCCGCCATCTCGCGGCGGACCAGCTCCTCCACCCGCTCGCGTTCGCCCGGCGCGATTTCCAGGACGATTTCGTCGTGGACCTGGAGCAGGAGGCGGGAGGTGAGACCCGCTTCGGTCAGGGCGCGGTCCACGTTCAGCATCGCCACCTTCACGATGTCCGCCGCCGTGCCCTGGATCGGGGCGTTGAGCGCCATCCGCTCGGCCATCTCGCGGCGCTGGCGGTTGTCGCTGTTGAGGTCGGGCAGGTAGCGGCGGCGGCCCAGCATGGTCTCCGTGTAGCCCGTCGCGCGCGCTTCCTCCACCACTCGCTGGAGGTAGTCCCGTACACCGCCGAAGCGCTCGAAGAACGTGTCCATCAGACCGCGTGCCTCGCCCGCCTCGATGTTCAGCTGCTGCGAGAGGCCGAAGGCCGACAGGCCGTACGCGAGGCCGTACGACATCGCCTTGATCTTGCGCCGCATCTCCGGGTCGACCCGGGACTTGGCCACGCCGAACACCTGCGAGGCGACCGTGGTGTGCAGGTCCTCACCGGAGGCGAACGCCTCGATGAGGCCCTCGTCCTCGGACAGGTGGGCCATCACGCGCAGTTCGATCTGGCTGTAGTCCGCGGTGAGCAGCGACTCGTAGCCCTCGCCGACCACGAAGCCCCGCCGGATCGCGCGGCCCTCGTCCGTACGCACCGGAATATTCTGCAAGTTGGGGTCGGTCGAGGAGAGGCGGCCGGTCGCCGCGACCGTCTGGTTGAACGTGGTGTGGATGCGGCCGTCCGCGGCGACCGTCTTGATCAGGCCCTCGACGGTGACCCGCAGCTTCGCCTGCTCGCGGTGGCGCAGCATGATGACCGGCAGCTCGTGCTCGGTCTGTGCCGCCAGCCAGGCCAGCGCGTCGGCGTCCGTGGTGTAACCGGTCTTGGTCTTCTTCGTCTTGGGCAGGGCCAGTTCACCGAAGAGAACTTCCTGGAGCTGCTTGGGCGAGCCCAGGTTGAACTCGTGGCCCACCGAGGCGTGCGCCTCCTTCACGGCCTGCTGCACCGCACCCGCGAACTGCTGCTCCATCGCTTCGAGATGGGCCCGGTCGGCAGCGATGCCGTACCGCTCCATGCGGGCGAGGAGAAGGGAGGTGGGCAACTCGACGTCGTGCAGCAGTTCCGCCGCGCCGACCTCCTTCAGGCGCTCCGTGAACGCGCCGCCCAGGTCGAGGACAGCCCGCGCCTGGGCCATCAGCGCGTCAGCCTCCGCCTCGTCGTCCGAGCCGAAGGCGAGCTGACCGTCGGCAGCGGCCGGCGCCAGCTCGCGGCCCAGGTACTCGACGGACAGCGCGTCCAGGGCGAAGGAGCGGCGGCCCGGCTTGACGAGGTAGGCGGCGAGCGCGGTGTCCATCGCGACGCCCGCGACGCTCCAGCCGTGCTCGGGGAAGACCCGCATGGCGGCCTTCGCGTTGTGCATGATCTTGGGCGCCGCGGCGTCCGCGATCCAGGCGGCGAAGGCCTGCTCGTCGGCCGCGTCGAGCTGGGCCGGGTCGAACCAGGCCGCCGCACCGCCGGCCGCGGCCAGCGCGATCTCGGTGACGCTGCCGGTGCCCAGCGCCCAGGTGTCGACCGTGGCCACCCCGAGCGGCTGACCGCCGTGCTCGGCCAGCCACCCGGCCAGCTCGCCGGCGGCCAGCACCGAGCCGTCCAGCTCCACCGCGGCCTCCGGCGCCGGAGCCTGGTCCTGACCCGCGCCCGGGTCGACGGCGAGCAGCCGCTCGCGCAGCGACGGGTTGCGGATCTCCAGGACGTCGAGGACACCGGTCACCGCGGCACGGTCGTACGGGGCGCGCTCCAGGTCGGCCGGGCCCTTGGGCAGCTCGACGTCCTTGACCATCTCGGTCAGGCGCCGGTTGAGCTTGACCGCCTCGATGTGGTCGCGGAAGTTCTGCCCCGCCTTGCCCTTGACCTCCTCGGCGCGCTCGACCAGCTCCGCGAACGAACCGAACTGGTTGATCCACTTCGCGGCGGTCTTCTCACCGACGCCGGGGATGCCCGGCAGGTTGTCCGACGGGTCGCCGCGCAGCGCCGCGAAGTCCGGGTACTGCTGCGGAGTCAGGCCGTACTTCTCCACCACCTTCTCCGGGGTGAACCGGGTCAGCTCGGAGACGCCCTTCGTCGGGTACAGGACGGTGACGTGCTCGGAGACCAGCTGGAAGGCGTCCCGGTCACCGGTGACGATGAGGACCTCGAAGCCCGCCGCCTCGGCCTGGGTGGCGAGCGTGGCGATGATGTCGTCGGCCTCGAAGCCGTCGGTCGCGAACCGGTCGGCGTGCATCGCGTCGAGCAGCTCGCCGATCAGCTCGACCTGCCCCTTGAATTCGTCCGGGCTCTTCGACCGGTTCGCCTTGTACTCCGGGAACTCCGTCGAGCGCCACGTCTTGCGGGAGACGTCGAACGCCACCGCGAAGTGCGTGGGCGCCTCGTCACGCAGGGTGTTCGCGAGCATCGACATGAAGCCGTAGACCGCGTTGGTCGGCTGGCCCGTCGCGGTCGTGAAGTTCTCCGCGGGCAGCGCGAAGAACGCCCGGTACGCCAGGGAGTGCCCGTCCATGAGGAGCAGGCGCGGTCGGTTGTCCGGGGCATTCTTCGATGCTGTCTCAGCCATGCCCCCGATCCTGCCACGCCCCACTGACAATCCCCGCCAGCCCCGGACCCGGCGGCCCTCGCGACCTGTCCGGAGGGGCTGTCAGTGCCGCGTGACAGGATCGGACACGCACACATCTCGCATCCGCACGAAGTATCCGCACGAAGTGTCCACACGCACGTGTACGTGCGCGGTATCCGTACGCCGTATCCGTACGCGATCTGCGCGCGAAGTGTCCGCACCACGTGTTCGTACGACGTGTCCGCTCGAAGGGGAGCAGCGCCATGGTCAGCAAGCCGCCCGTAGGTGAACCGGTCCAGGACGCGCCGCAGGTCGCCGCGCCGAAGCGTGCCGCCGCCGGTCTTCCCGCCATCGGCCACACCCTGCGCATGGCCCAGGAGCAGATGGGCCTGCGCCGCACCGCGCAGACCCTGCTGAAGGTCAACCAGAAGGACGGCTTCGACTGTCCGGGCTGCGCCTGGCCGGAGGGCGACAAGCGGCACACCGCGGAGTTCTGCGAGAACGGGGCCAAAGCCGTCGCCGAGGAGGCGACCCTGCGCCGCGTCACCCCGGACTTCTTCGCCGCGCGCCCCCTCTCCGACCTCGCCGAGCGCAGCGGATACTGGCTGGGCCAGCAGGGCCGCATCACCCAGCCGATGTATCTGCCCGAGGGCGCCGAGCGGTACGAGGCGATCACCTGGGAGCGGGCCTTCGAGATCATCGCGGAGGAGCTCAACGCGCTCGGCTCGCCCGACGAGGCCCTCTTCTACACCTCGGGCCGCACCAGCAACGAGGCAGCGTTCCTGCTGCAGTTGTTCGCCCGCGAGTTCGGCACCAACAACCTTCCGGACTGCTCCAACATGTGTCACGAGTCGTCCGGCTCGGCACTGACGCAGACCATCGGCATCGGCAAGGGCAGCGTCTCCCTCGAAGACCTGCACCAGGCCGACCTGATCGTGGTCGCCGGGCAGAACCCGGGCACCAACCACCCCCGGATGCTGTCCGCCCTGGAGAAGGCGAAGGCCGCCGGAGCGAAGATCATCTCGGTGAATCCGCTGCCCGAGGCGGGACTGGAGAAGTTCAAGAACCCGCAGACCCCGCAGGGCATGATCAAGGGCGCCGACCTCACCGACCTGTTCCTGCAGATCCGCATCGGCGGCGACCAGGCACTCTTCCGCCTCCTCAACAAACTGATCATCGAGACCGAAGGCGCCGTCGACGAGCTGTTCGTCCGCGAACACACCCACGGCTACGAGGAGTTCAAGGCCGCGGCCAAGGAAGCCGACTGGGACCAGACGCTCGCCGCGACCGGCCTGACCCGCACCGCGATCGAGCAGGCTCTCGCCATGGTGCTCGCCTCCAAGCGCACCATCGTGTGCTGGGCGATGGGCCTGACCCAGCACAAGCACGCCGTGCCGACCATCCGTGAAGTCGTCAACTTCCTTCTGCTGCGCGGCAACATCGGCCGCACCGGCGCCGGAGTCTGCCCGGTGCGCGGCCACTCCAACGTGCAGGGCGACCGCACCATGGGCATCTTCGAGCGGCCCGCGCCCGCGTTCCTCGACGCCCTGGAGAAGGAGTTCGGCTTCGCCCCGCCCCGCGAGCACGGCTACGACGTCGTACGGTCCATCGAAGCGCTGCGGGACGGCAAGGCGAAGGTGTTCTTCGCCATGGGCGGCAACTTCGTGGGCGCCACCCCCGACACCGAGGTCACCGAAGCCGCGATGCGACGGGCCTCGCTGACGGTCCACGTCTCGACCAAACTCAACCGCTCGCACGCGGTGACCGGGCGGCGCGCCCTGATCCTGCCCACCCTGGGGCGCACCGACAAGGACGTCCAAAAGAGCGGCAAGCAGTTCGTGACCGTCGAGGACTCCATGGGCATGGTGCACGCCTCCCGCGGCAACCTCACCCCCGCGAGCCCCCACCTCCTGTCCGAGCCGGCCATCGTCGTCCGCATGGCCCAGGCCACCCTCGGCGCCAGCTCCGCCATCAACTGGGCCGAGTTCGAGAAGGACTACGCCACCATCCGCGACCGCATCGCCCGCGTGGTGCCCGGCTTCGAGGACTTCAACAAGAAGGTCGCCCACCCCGGCGGCTTCCAGCTCCCGCACGGCCCGCGCGACGAGCGCCGCTTCCCCACCGCCACCGGCAAGGCCAATTTCACGGCCGCGCCCGTCGAGTTCCCGGAGCTGCCCGAGGGCCGGCTGCTGCTCCAGACGCTGCGCTCGCACGACCAGTACAACACCACCATCTACGGCCTTGACGACCGCTACCGCGGCATCAAGGGTGGCCGCCGCATCGTCATGGTCAACCCCGAGGACGCACGCCAACTGGGCCTGGCCGACGGCTCGTACACGGATCTGGTCAGCGAGTGGAAGGACGGCGTGGAGCGCCGCGCGCCCGGCTTCCGCGTCGTCCACTACCCGACCGCGCGCGGCTGCGCCGCCGCCTACTACCCGGAGACCAACGTCCTGGTGCCGCTGGGCTCCACGGCCGACGTCAGCAACACCCCGGCCAGCAAATCGGTGATCGTACGGTTCGAACGCACCGAGTAGTCCACCAACGCACAGGGGAGGGCAGGAGGCACAGGAGTCAGGGGGACAGCGGGCGTCCGCGATCCGGAATGAGAGCTGGGTCCTAAGCGTTTGCTCAGAGCATCTGGTATGACGGTGCGGACATCGCAGTCACCCCTTCTTGAACGGAGCCGGAGCCCATGGGCGAGCAGAGCAGCGTGAAGTTCCCGCAGGAAGTCATCGACGAGTACGCGGCCCTCGGCGTCGACCTGCCCGCCCTGTTCTCGGCCGGACACCTCGGCACCCGCATGGGCGTGCAGATCCTTGAAGCCTCCGCGGAGCGCGTGGTGGGCACCATGCCGGTCGAGGGCAACACCCAGCCGTACGGGCTGCTGCACGGCGGCGCCTCCGCGGTGCTCGCCGAGACGCTCGGCTCGGTCGGCTCGATGCTGCACGGCGGCCTCGGCAAGGTCGCGGTCGGCGTGGACCTGAACTGCACCCACCACCGCGGCGTGCGCAGCGGCCTGGTGACCGGCGTGGCCACCCCCGTGCACCGCGGGCGCTCGACGGCGACGTACGAGATCGTCATCACCGACGAGCAGGACAAGCGGGTCTGCACGGCCCGCCTCACCTGTCTGCTGCGCGACGCCGACGGCACCAAGGGCTGACCCTCCGCAACACCCGGGATCATCGCGACGCGGACCGCACATCCCGCGGAGCTCTCAAGTCCGTTTATCGGCCGGTGAGTTGACCACTCACCGGCCATTGTCATGTCCCGATCGGCGCCCTAACTTCGTGCCATGAGGACCCAAGGACGGCTGCGGGCACCCCTCGCCCTGGCGGGCGCACTCGCCGCGGTGGCCCTCCTCGCCGGCTGCGACGGCGCTCATCACCCCCTGGACGAAGCCACCGTCCCGATCAGCGCCCGGGGGGCCAACTCGCCCTCTCCGCAGGCGACTTCACCGCAGGACCTCTGCACCCACCTGATCGTCTACTGGGCGAAACAGGAGCTGGACCAAGGCCGGGGTTCGGGCCTCGACTACCAGGAGAAGGGCCTGTCGGACGGGCAGAACGAGATCCTCCTCGCCACGCTGACCGCCGCCCGCAAGGAGCGCGCCGCTCACGGCGCGGCCGCCGGGGACCGCCTCATCGAGCAGCAGGCGCACCTCGGTTGCGCCGAGCGCTACCGCAACGGCACCCCGACGACGGACCCTTGGGCGCAGACCAAGCTCCCCACCCCCTCCGGCTCACCGTAACGCTCCGTAACATTCGAGAGGCCGCGAAGGGCGAATACCAGCCATCGGCGAGCAGCCTGCCCGCCAGCGACCGGCATCCGGACGCCCGGCGGCCTGTCAGCACCATGATCCCCTCAAGCCCCTTAGCGGAACTGGGCGTTCTCACCATGCGAGAAATCCCGGCACCCTAAATTGTACAAATTGTCCGCACTGCACCGGCAAGGTTTGGCCTTGGCATAACAAGAAAGTCACATCCTGTCCCGGCCGCTCCCCACCCTCCCCGGCTGCGCTTAGAGTCACGGCCAGTCACCGCGCCGCCGGGTGCGACTACTGCACGGCCCTTACCACCCAGTACGCCCCGGCGACCGACACGGCACCTCACTCACGAGGAGGCCGCGCCAGGGAAAGGACCCATCGTGCGACACCGTTCCTTGCTCATACTCACCACAGTGCTCACCACAGGCGCACTCACCCTCACCGCCTGTGGGTCGCGCGACAAAGGCGGCGACACCAGCAGCGGCTCGAAGCAGACCGTCGTCATCGGTGTAGACGCACCCCTCACAGGTGACCTGTCCGCCCTCGGCCTCGGAATCAAGAACTCCGCCGACCTCGCCGCACAGACGGCCAACAAGCAGAACCTCGTCCCCGGCGTCGAGTTCAAGACCCAGCCGCTCGACGACCAGGCCCAGCCGTCCGTCGGCCAGCAGAACGCCACCAAGTTCATCGGCGACAACACCGTCGTCGGCATCGTCGGCCCCCTGAACTCCAGCGTCTCGCAGTCCATGCAGAAGCCGCTCAGCGACGCCGGCCTCACCCAGATCTCCCCCGCCAACACGGGCACCGAACTGACCCAGGGCGACGGCTGGAAGACCGGCACCAAGAAGCGTCCCTACAAGACCTTCTTCCGCACCGCCACCACCGACCAGGTCCAGGGCGCCTTCGCCGCCAAGTACCTGTTCAACAACGCCAAGATCGACTCGGTCTACCTCATCGACGACCAGAAGACCTACGGCGCCGGCCTCGCCGCCTCCTTCAAGGACACCTTCACCAAGCTCGGCGGCAAGATCGTCGGATCCGACCACATCAACCCCGACGACCGCGACTTCAACGCCATCGTCGCCAAGGTCAAGACCACCGGCGCCAAGGCCCTCTACTACGGCGGCGAATACCCCGCGGCCGGCCCCCTGTCCCAGCAGCTCAAGGACAGCGGCACCAACATCCCGCTCATGGGCGGCGACGGCATCTACAGCGCCGACTTCATCAAGCTCAACAAGAAGGCCGAAGGCGACCTCGCCACCTCCGTCGGCAAGCCCGTCGAGCAGCTCGACTCCGCCAAGACCTTCATCGCGAACTACAAGGCCGCCGGATACAAGGACGCCTACGAGGCCTACGGCGGCGGCACCTACGACGCCGCCTGGGCCATCATCGAAGCCGTCAAGGCAGTCGTCGCCGCCAACAACGGCAAGGTCCCCAGCAGCGACCTGCGCGCCAAGGTCCTCGACGCCGTCGGCAAGGTCAAGTTCGACGGCGTCACCGGCCCCGTCTCCTTCGACGAATACGGCGACACCACCAACACCATGATGACCGCCTACAAGGTCACCAGCGGCGCCTGGAAGCCCGAACTCAGCGAGGCCTACAAGCCGTAACCCGGCGATCCCGCCACACGCACTGAACTGAACGGACCGCGCGGGAGCGCCACCAGCGCTCCCGCGCGGTGCCATATCCGATCACTACACGGAGGCCCCGCGGTGCACGAACTGCCGCAACAGCTGGCCAATGGACTCATCCTCGGCGCGATGTACGGTCTGATCGCGATCGGCTACACGATGGTCTACGGCATTGTCCAGCTCATCAACTTCGCCCACGGCGAGATATTCATGGTCGGGGGCTTCGGGGCTCTCACCGTCTTCATCGCCCTCCCGGCCGGCTTCTCACTCCTCGCCGCCATCCCCCTCATGATCATCGGCGGAGTCATCATCTCCGTCCTCGTCGCCACCGCAGCCGAGCGCTTCGCCTACCGGCCCCTGCGCAACGCACCCCGCCTCGCCCCACTCATCACCGCCATCGGCCTCTCCCTCGCCCTCCAACAGGCCGTATGGAAGTGGTACCCCGACGCCAAGAAGGACCGCTCCTTCCCCCAGTTCGACGGAGCCCCCTTCCACATCCTCGGCGCCAACATCCAACGCGGCGACCTCTTCATCCTCATCGCCGCCCCCCTCTGCATGATCGCCCTCGGGTTCTACGTCACCAAAACCCGCACCGGCCGCGGCATGCAAGCCACCGCCCAAGACCCCGACACCGCAAAACTCATGGGCATCAACACCGACCGCATCATCGTCATGGCCTTCGCCATCGGCGCCGCGTTCGCAGCCATCGCCGCCGTCGGCTACGGCCTCCACAACGGCCAAGTCGGCTTCCGCATGGGCTTCATCATGGGCCTCAAAGCCTTCACCGCAGCCGTACTCGGCGGCATCGGCAACATCTACGGCGCCATGCTCGGCGGCATCGTCCTCGGCCTCGCCGAATCCCTCGCCGTCGGCTACATCGGCAACATCCCCAGCATGGAACTCTTCGGCGGCGGCGCCTGGAAGGACGTATGGGCCTTCGTCCTCCTCATCGTCGTCCTCCTCGTCCGACCCCAAGGCCTGCTCGGCGAACGCGTCGCGGACAGGGCGTGAACACCATGACCAACACCCACACCACCACACACCCCGACAGCGCCAAGCCCCTCATCCCGCTGCCGGCCACGCTCGCCCGCCACACCACCACCGCAGGCGCAGCCCTCGCCCTCATCGGCACCTTCATGGCCTGGACCTGGACCAGCGCCTTCCCCGGCGACCTCACCGTCACCGGCTACCCCGGCGGCCTCCAACTCCTCACCCTCACCACCGCCGCCCTCACCATCCTCTTCGCCCTCTCCGCATACGGCACCAAGGGACTGCGCTGGCTCACCCCCGCAGCCACCAACGCCCCCCTCCGCCTCCTCGCCATCGCCACCCTCGGCACCACCGGCTACACCCTCGGCGCGATCTCCAGCGAACTCGGCGGCCTCGTCAACCTCGAACCCGGCGCCTAC
Organism: Streptomyces sp. NBC_01431; assembly: GCF_036231355.1. Lineage (NCBI taxonomy): Bacteria > Bacillati > Actinomycetota > Actinomycetes > Kitasatosporales > Streptomycetaceae > Streptomyces > Streptomyces sp. NBC_01431. The sequence goes on along the minus strand of NZ_CP109496.1, from coordinate 6,101,867 downwards.
GTCTCCGGCATCGGCGCACTCGCCGCCACCATCGGCGCCTTCGCCCTGCCCGCCGACACCCCCAGCACCGACACCACAAACGACAACCTCTGGCAGCGCATCCGCCACACCCTCGCCGCCCCCACCCCCCGCCGCGCCCAACCCATCCCCGACTGGGCCGGCATCCTCATCATCGTCGCCGCCTTCGCCATCGGCCTCTACGTCTTCGCCTACGGCATCGACACCGCATACACCGAACTGTTCATCGGCTTCCTCATCACCGCCGTGTTCACGTTCGCCGCAGTAACCCAAGCAGGCCTCCTCGCCCGCCTCTCCGCACTCACCGCACAACACCGCACCGTCACCCTCAGCGCCGCCTTCGTCGCCGCCATCTGCTTCCCCTTCACGCAGTCCAGCGACGAATACTCCCTCATCGGCGCCAACATCCTGATCTTCGCCACCGTCGCCCTGGGCCTCAACGTCGTCGTCGGCCTCGCCGGCCTCCTCGACCTCGGCTACGTCGCCTTCCTCGGCGTCGGCGCCTACGCCGCAGCCCTCGTCTCCGGCGCCAGCCAATCCAGCCTCGGCGTCCACTTCCCGTTCTGGGCAGCCATCCTCGTCGGCGCCGGCGCATCCCTCGTCTTCGGCGTCCTCATCGGCGCCCCCACCCTGCGGCTACGCGGCGACTACCTCGCCATCGTCACCCTCGGCTTCGGCGAGATCTTCCGCATCACCATGAACAACCTCAACGGGAACAGCGGACCCAACGTCACCAACGGCTCCCGAGGCATCCCCGCCATCCCCGACATCACCATCTTCGGATACGACCTCGGCATCAGCCACAACGTCGCCGGCTTCACCCTCGGCAAACCCGGCAACTACTACCTGCTGATGCTCGTCATCACCCTCATCGTCGTCACCGTCTTCCGACGCAGCGCCGACTCCCGCATCGGCCGCGCCTGGGTCGCCATCCGCGAAGACGAAACCGCCGCCACCGCCATGGGCATCAACGGCTTCCGCGTCAAACTCATCGCCTTCGCACTCGGCGCCACCCTCGCCGGACTCGCCGGCACCGTACAAGGCCACCTCACCAGCACCGTCACCCCCGAGCAATACCAATTCGCCGGCTCCGTACCACCCAACTCCGCCTTCCTCCTCGCCGCCGTCATCCTCGGCGGCATGGGAACCATGAGCGGACCCCTCATCGGCGCAGCCCTCCTCTACCTCATCCCAGCCAAACTCCAATTCATGCAGGACTACCAGCTCCTCCTCTTCGGAGTCGCCCTCATCGTCCTCATGCGCCTGCGCCCCGAAGGCATCGTCGCCGACCGCAGGAAAAAGCTCGAATTCCACGAGACCGGCCAACTCGACATCCCAGAACAACAAAGCCTCACCGACACACCCGTCGGCGTCACCAAGGCGGGGGCGTGACCAGCATGACCACCACACCCAACACCGTCCTCCACGCCAGCGGCGTCACCATGCGCTTCGGCGGACTCACCGCCGTACGAGGCGTCGACCTCACCGTCAACAGCGGCGAAATCGTCGGCCTCATCGGACCCAACGGCGCAGGCAAAACCACCTTCTTCAACTGCCTCACCGGCCTGTACGTCCCCACCGAAGGCAAAGTGACGTACAAGGACACCGTCCTGCCCCCCAAGCCCCACCTCGTCACCAAAGCCGGCGTCGCCCGAACCTTCCAGAACATCCGGCTCTTCCCCAACATGACCGTCCTGGAAAACGTCCTCGTCGGCCGCCACACCCGCACCAAAGAAGGCCTCTGGTCCGCACTCCTGCGCCTTCCCGGATTCAAAAAAGCAGAAAACGCATCCCGCGAACGAGCCATGGAACTCCTGGAGTTCACCGGCCTCGCCGCAAAAGCCGACCACCTCTCCCGCAACCTCCCCTACGGCGAACAACGCAAGCTCGAAATAGCCCGAGCCCTCGCCAGCGAACCCGGACTCCTCCTCCTCGACGAGCCCACCGCCGGCATGAACCCCCAAGAAACCCGCGCCGCCGAAGAACTCATCTTCGCCATCCGCGACCAAGGCATCGCCGTACTCGTCATCGAGCACGACATGCGGTTCATCATGAACCTCTGCGACCGCGTCTCCGTCCTCGTCCAAGGCGAAAAACTCGTCGAAGGCACCGCCGAAACCGTCCAAGCCGACGAACGCGTCATCGCCGCCTACCTCGGCACCCCCTTCGAAGGCGCCCCCGGAGACGAGGAAATAGCCGAAGTCGAAGCCGCCGAAACGGCACAAAGCACCACCAGCACCGAAGGAGACACCCCGTGACCGCACTCCTCGAAGTCGAGGACCTCCGGGTCGCCTACGGCAAAATCGAAGCCGTCAAAGGCATCTCCTTCAGCGTCGAAGCAGGACAAGTCGTCACCCTCATCGGCACCAACGGCGCCGGAAAAACCACCACCCTGCGCACCCTCTCCGGCCTCCTCGAACCCCTCGCCGGACAAATCAAATTCGACGGCAAGCCCCTCAAAAACGTACCCGCACACAAAATCGTCGCACTCGGAATGGCCCACTCCCCCGAAGGCCGCCACATCTTCCCCCGCATGACCATCGAGGACAACCTCCGCCTTGGTGCCTACCTCCGCGACGACAAAACAGGCATCGAAAAAGACATCCAACGCGCCTACGACCTCTTCCCCATCCTCGGAGAACGCCGCAAACAAGCCGCAGGCACCCTCTCCGGCGGCGAACAACAAATGCTCGCCATGGGCCGCGCACTGATGTCCCAGCCAAAGCTCCTGATGCTCGACGAGCCCTCCATGGGCCTGTCTCCCATCATGATGCAGAAAATCATGGCCACCATCAGCGAACTCAAAGCCCAAGGCACCACCATCCTGCTCGTCGAACAGAACGCCCAAGCCGCGCTCTCCCTCGCCGACCACGGACACGTCATGGAAATCGGCAAAATCGTCCTCTCCGGAACCGGACAGGACCTCCTCCACGACGAATCCGTCCGCAAGGCCTACCTCGGCGAAGACTGAACCCCGGAACAACACAAAAGTGGCCCGCATCCAAAACCCGGATGCGGGCCACTCCCATACGAACCCGGGAACTACTCCCCCTTCGCCGCCGCCTTCTTCTCCTCAGCGTCCTCAATAACCGCCTCGGCAACCTGCTGCATCGACATCCGCCGATCCATCGACGTCTTCTGAATCCACCGGAACGCCGCCGGCTCCGACAACCCGTACTGCGTCTGAAGAATCGACTTCGCCCGATCCACCAGCTTCCGCGTCTCCAAACGCTGCGAAAGGTCAGCGACCTCCTGCTCCAGCGCCTTCAACTCCGTGAACCGCGACACCGCCATCTCGATCGCCGGCACCACATCGCTCTTCGAGAACGGCTTCACCAGGTACGCCATCGCACCCGCATCCCGCGCGCGCTCCACCAGATCCCGCTGACTGAACGCCGTCAGCATCAACACCGGAGCGATCGACTCCTTCGCGATCAACTCCGCGGCGGAGATCCCATCGAGCACCGGCATCTTCACATCGAGGATCACCAGATCGGGCCGGTGCTCCCGGGCGAGCTCAACGGCCCGCTGCCCGTCACCGGCCTCACCCACGACCGCGTAGCCCTCTTCTTCGAGCATCTCTTTGAGGTCGAGGCGGATGAGGGCCTCGTCCTCGGCGATGACGACGCGGGTCGTCAGCGGCGGGACGTGCGTCGCATCGTCGTCGTCTGCGATGGGCTGGGGCGACTCGGGGGCGGTCACGGGGGCTCCTCGTTTTAAGGCAAGTACTGCTTCCCAAGAGCGTACCTAGCTGCGGTATGGTGGGTGCACGCAGGGTGACCAGGCGCCTTGCTTTCTAAGGCCCCAGTACTCCAACTGGTCAGAGAGGCCGCTCTCAAACAGCGGACAGTGTGGGTTCGAATCCCACCTGGGGCACTTTTCCTTCACTTCGAAGGTCAGCTCGCAAATTGTGATCTTCACTCGCCCGCGTGAATGCATATCGTTCCGGCCACTCCGCGGCGTTCATTCCATGACGCTCGTACTCATGTACGGCATCGACACCCGCAAACACGCCGTCGCCCTGGTCGCGAGCGGCCGCAGCCTGAACTCCGTCAGCAAGCAGACCGGGATATCCCGCGCAGCGATACGCGCCTGGCAGACCCGGATCGAGCCGCTGCCCCGCCTGCTCATCACTCCATGCCCGAGATGCCGCCCCGTGCCGGGCGCACCGGAGGACACCGCCGCGTACGCGTATCTGCTCGGGCTCTACCTCGGCGACGGCTGCATCAGTGCGCACCCGCGCGGCGTCGGCCACTACCTGCGCATCGCATGCGCCGACGCCTGGCCCGGCCTCATCGAGGCGTGCCGAAGCGCGATCAAGGCTGTCCGCCCGGAAGATCAGGTGTACGTCCTGCAGAAGCAGGGATGCGTCATGGTGACCAGCTACGGTCGGCACTGGCCATGTCTCTTCCCGCAACACGGGCCAGGGCGAAAGCACGACCGGTCCATAGCACTCGAACCCTGGCAGCGGGACATCGTCAACGCGCACCCTTGGGAGTTCATCCGCGGCCTTGTGCACTCGGACGGCTGCCGGATCACGAACTGGACCACTCGCCTGGTCGGCGGCGAGCGCAAGCGGTACGAGTATCCGCGCTACTTCTTCACCAACAGGTCGGCGGACATCATCCGTCTCTTCACGAGCGCCCTCGACGCGGTCGGCGTCGAATGGAAGCCCTCGAATGCCCAGAACACTTCCATCGCAAAGCGGGACTCAGTCGCCTTGATGGACCAGCACATCGGTCCCAAATACTGAGGGGCCCCCTGCGCACAGGGACAAGGGGCCAGTCCCCAGGGTTACTTGGGGCTGTCGTCCTCGCCGATGTGGTGGACGCGGACCAGGTTGGTCGAGCCGGGGACGCCCGGCGGGGAGCCCGCGGTGATGACGACCACGTCGCCCTTCTGGCAGCGGCCGACCTTCAGCAGCATTTCATCGACCTGGGCCACCATCTCGTCGGTGGATTCGACGTGCGGGCCGAGGAACGTCTCGACGCCCCACGTCAGGTTGAGCTGGGAGCGGGTGGCCGGCACCGGGGTGAAGGCAAGGAGCGGGATCGGGGAGCGGTACCTGGACAAGCGCTTCACCGTGTCGCCGGACTGGGTGAAGGCGACGAGGAATTTCGCGCCGAGGAAGTCGCCCATTTCGGCTGCCGCGCGGGCCACGGCGCCGCCTTGGGTGCGGGGTTTGTTGCGTTCGGTCAGTGGGGGCAGGCCCTTGGCCAGGACGTCCTCTTCCGCCGCTTCGACGATGCGGCTCATCGTCTTCACCGTTTCGACGGGGTATTTGCCGACGCTGGTTTCGCCGGAGAGCATGACGGCGTCGGTGCCGTCGATGACGGCGTTGGCGACGTCGCTCGCTTCGGCCCTGGTGGGGCGGGAGTTGTCGATCATCGAGTCGAGCATTTGGGTCGCGACGATGACGGGTTTGGCGTTTCGTTTGGCGAGTTTGATGGCTCGCTTCTGGACGATGGGGACCTGTTCGAGGGGCATTTCGACGCCGAGGTCTCCGCGGGCGATCATGATGCCGTCGAAGGCGGCGACGATGTCTTGGATGTTGTCGACGGCTTGCGGCTTTTCGATCTTGGCGATGACGGGGAGGCGGCGGCCTTCTTCGTCCATGATGCGGTGGACGTCTTGGATGTCGCGGCCGCTGCGGACGAAGGAGAGGGCGATGATGTCGGCTCCGGTGCGCAGTGCCCAGCGGAGGTCGTCCTGGTCCTTGTCGGAGAGGGCGGGTACGGAGACGGCGACGCCGGGGAGGTTGAGGCCTTTGTGGTCGGAGACCAGGCCGCCTTCGACGACGAGGGTGTGGATGCGTGGGCCGTCGATGTTGGTGACTTGGAGGGCGACCCTTCCGTCGTCCACGAGGATGCGTTCGCCGGTGGTGACGTCGGCGGCGAGGCCGGGGTAGGTGGTGCCGCAGAGGTGGCGGTCGCCTTGGGTGCCGTCTTCGACGGTGATGGTGAACTCGTCGCCGCGTTCAAGGAGTACGGGGCCTTCGCGGAAGCGTCCGAGGCGGATCTTCGGGCCTTGAAGGTCGGCGAGGATGCCGATGCTGCGGCCGGTTTCGTCGGAGGCTTTGCGGACGCGTTGGTAGCGCTCCTCGTGCTCGGCGTAGGTGCCGTGGCTGAGGTTGAAGCGGGCTACGTCCATTCCGGCTTCGACCAGTGCCTTGATCTGGTCGTATGTGTCGGTGGCGGGCCCTAGGGTGCAGACGATTTTGGCTCGGCGCATGGTTCGAGCCTAGGGCTTACCGGTGGGTAGAGAATTGGTCCGGCATGACGACTCAACAACCTTTGCGTGAAGGGTTATTGACAAGTGTTGAATTGTGCGCGGGGGCGCTCCGATGAGCATTCCGGGGTGCCCGGCGCGCGGTTTCACCACGGCCTTCACTGCGGCCTTCACTGTGGCGGCGTGGCGGGGGCTAGAGGGTGGGTGGGGTCATGATGAAGCGGGCGTTGACGCGGGCGTGGACGGATTGGCGTTGGGGTTCGAGGTCGAGGGCGGGGGCTGTGGGTTCGGCGCTGCCGGGGGCGGCGGATCGGAAGGCCATGCCGGCTGCGGCGGGCCGGCCGTAGGCGGGGGCGGTGTTCTCGGCGCCGGGGTCGGAGAGTTCGACGAGGGCGGCGAGGGTGGTGCCGAGGGCGTCGGCGTATTCGCGGGCGCGTGCGACGGCTTGGTGGACGGCTCGGCGGCGTACTTCGCTGTGGGCGGGTGAGTTGGGGCGCAGGGACCACCAGGGGCCGTCGACGCGGGTGAGGTCGAGGTCGGCGAGGCGGGTGGTGAGTTCGCCGAGGGCGGTGAAGTCGGTGAGTTCGGCGCTGGTGCAGGCGGTGCCGCGGTAGGTCTTCACGCGTTCGCCGCGGCCGTGTTTGGTGAGTTCGGGGCTGAGGGAGAAGGCGCTGGTTTCGAGTTTTTCGACGGCGTCGCCGTAGCTTTTGACGAGGGTGATGATGTGGGTGTTGCGGTGGGTGAGGTCGTCGAGGGTGGTGCGGCGGTTGGTGCCTCGGGCGGTGATGGTGATGGTGATGCGGGCGAGTTCGGGGTCGACGTCGAGGTGGGCTTCGCCGTGGACGGCGAGGCGGGGGGCTTCGGGGGTTCCGTAGGGCTGGGTGGTGGTCATGGGCTCACTGTGGCATCTGGCGCTTGCGGTTCTGTCAGGGTCCGGTCATCAGATCGAAACCTGCGGGGGGTGTTGCGGGTGGTTGGTTCTGCGTCAGAATCCGGGGGTCTACGCGCGTCGCGGTCTCTGCGCCAACTTCTACGCGCGTCACACCACTTCAGGGAGAGACCATGCCGCTGAACCGCAGGACGTTCCTGGGCCGTACGGCCGCCGCCGGAGCCGGTGTCGCCGTCGCCACGGGCACCGCGCTGCCCGCCGAGGCGAAGACCCAGGACCAGGATCTGGCCCATGGGCACGGGCACGAGCCGAAGCGGTACGCGTTCACCGTGATGGGCACGACGGATCTGCACGGCCACGTGTTCAACTGGGACTACTTCACCGACAAGGAGTACGACGACGCGGGCCACAACGACGTCGGCCTGGCGAAGATCTCGACGCTGGTGGAGCAGGTCCGCAAGGAGAAGGGCCACCGCAACACGCTGCTGATCGACGCCGGTGACATCATCCAGGGCACCCAGCTGGCGTACTACTACGCGCGGGTGGAGCCGATCACGGGGTCGAACGGCAAGCGTGGTCCGGAGCATCCGATGGCGCTGGCCATGAACCACATGCGGTACGACGCGGCGGCGCTGGGCAACCACGAGTTCAACTACGGCATTCCGACGCTGCGGGCGTTCCAGGAGCAGTTGGACTTCCCGCTGCTGGGTGCGAACGCGTTGCACGCGAAGACGCTGAAGCCCGCTTTCCCTCCGTACACGGTGCGCTGCCTGAAGGTGCCGCACGGTCCTGATGTGAAGGTCGGGATCCTGGGTCTGACGAATCCGGGCATCGCGATCTGGGACAAGGCCAATGTGCAGGGCCAGATGACGTTCCCGGGTCTGGTGGAGCAGGCGAAGATCTATGTGCCGAAGTTGCGGGCGCTGGGTTGTGACGTGGTGATCTGTACGGATCACTCGGGTCTCGATGGCAGTACGTCCTATGGGGACGCGTTGCCGTATCCGGAGAACGCTTCGTCGTTGGTGGCGGAGCAGGTGCCGGGGATCGACGCGATTTTGGTGGGGCACACGCACAAGGAGGTGGCGTCGCGGACGGTGGTGAACAAGGAGACCGGGAAGTCCGTGGTGCTGTCGGAGCCGTACATGTGGGGCATGCGGCTGAGTGTCTTCGACTTCGCGCTGGAGTTTTCGCGGGGGCGCTGGCACGTGACGTCGGTGACGGCGGATGTGCGCAACGCGAACATGGTGGCTGAGGACCCGGTGGTGGCGAAGCTGGTGAAGGCGGAGCACGACAAGGTCGTGGCGTACGTGAACCAGGTGGTGGGCACCAATGGTGCGGAGATGCGGTCGGTGGAGGCTCCGTACAAGGATGTCCCGATCATCGATCTGATCAATCACATTCAGGCGGAGACGGTGAAGACGGCGCTCGCGTCGTCGCAGTACGCGTCGCTGCCGGTGCTTTCGCAGGCGGCGTGTTTCTCGCGTTCCGCGGTGATTCCGGCGGGCAAGGTGACGATCAAGGATGTCGCGGGCCTGTATGTGTACGAGAACACGCTGGAGGCGCGGCTTCTGACGGGGGCTCAGGTGCGGGCGTATCTGGAGTTCTCGGCGAACTACTACGTGCAGACGACGGGCAAGGTCGATCCCGCGGCGATCACCAACGCGAACAGCACGCCGGACTACAACTACGACGTGGTGAGCGGTGTCTCGTACGAGGTCGACATCGCGAAGCCGGCGGGGTCGCGGATCGCGAACGTGATGTTCCAGGGCAAGCCGCTGGACGACAAGGCGCAGTTCGTGCTGGCGGTGAACAACTACCGGGCCAATGGGGGCGGCAATTTCCCGGGGGTCGCCACCGCCCAGCAGGTGTGGTCGAGTTCCGAGGAGATCCGTAACACGATGATCGCGTGGGTGAAGGCGAAGGGTGTCATTGATCAGGCGGAGTTCGCTTCGGTGGACTGGAAGCTGACGCAGAACGGTGTGGCCGTGTTCTGAGCCGCTGGTTGATGTGTCACCTCTGCTCGACGAGTGGGACCAGGCCCTCCGGTTGCTGTGCCGGGCGGGCCTGGTCTTTTTTGTGGAGGCCGAAGGTGGTGAAGGCGGTGCGGGTCGGCAGGGGGTAGGGCTCCTTGCCGGTGACGGAGTTGAGGATGGCGGCGCTGCGCCAGGCGGCGAGGCCGAGGTCGGGGGCGCCGACGCCGTGGGTGTGCTTCTCGGCGTTCTGGACGTAGACGGAGCCGGTGACCTGGGGGTCGAGCACGAGCCTGAACTGTTCGTCCACGCAAGGGCGTTGGGCTTCGTCGTAGCGCATGTACGGGTCGAGTCCGGCGAGGATCTGGCCGAGGGGGCGTTCGCGGTAGCCGGTGGCGAGGACGACGGCGTCGGTGGTGAGGCGGGAGCGGGTGTTCTGCTGGACGTGTTCGAGGTGGAGTTCGACCTTGGTGGTGGCGACGCGTCCTGCGGTGCGGACGGTGACGCCGGGGGTGAGGGTGGCGTCGGGCCAGCCGCCGTGCTGGGTGCGGCGGTAGAGCTCGTCGTGGATGGCGGCGAGGGTGTCGGCGTCGATGCCCTTGTGGAGCTGCCATTGGCGGGGCAGGAGCTGGTCGCGTGCGGCTTCGGGCAGGGCGTGGAAGTAGCGGGTGTAGTCGGGGGTGAAGTGTTCGAGGCCGAGCTTGGAGTACTCCATGGGGGCGAACGCTTCGGTGCGGGCCAGCCAGGCTAGTTTTTCGGCGCCTTCGGGCCGGTTCTTGAGGAGGTCGAGGAAGACTTCGGCGCCCGACTGGCCGGAGCCGATGACGGTGATGTGTTCGGCGGCCAGGAGTTGTTCGCGGTGGTCGAGGTAGTCGGCGGAGTGGATGACGGGGACGGCGGGGGCGTCGGCGAGTGGTTTGAGGGTGTCGGGTACGTACGGTTCGGTGCCGACGCCGACGACGAGGTTGCGGGCGTAGCTGCGGCCGAGGGCTTGGGCTTGGCCGTTGCTGTCGAGGTGAGTGAAGTCGACTTCGAACAGGGCGCGTTCGGTGTTCCAGCGCACGGCGTCGACTTGGTGGGAGAAGTGGAGGTCGGTGAGGTTCTCGCTGACCCAGCGGCAGTAGGCGTCGTATTCGGTGCGTTGGATGTGGAACTTTTCGGCGAAGTAGAACGGGAAGAGGCGTTGGCGGTGCTTGAGGTAGTTGAGGAAGGACCAGGGGCTGGCGGGGTCGGCGAGGGTCACCAGGTCGGCGAGGAAGGGGACTTGGAGGTTGGCGCCTTCGATGAGGAGGCCGGGGTGCCAGTGGAAGGCGCGGCGTTGTTCGTAGAAGGCGGTGTCGAGTCCGCCGGGTACGCCGTGGGCGAGGGCGGCCAGGGAGAGGTTGAAGGGGCCGATGCCGATGCCGACGAGGTGGTGGGGCTGTTCTTCGGGGGTGGGGGGCTGGGGGGTCATCGGGGGGTGCTGCCTTCCGGGTGGGTGGGGGGTGCGGTGGTGCTCGTTTCGCTGGTGTGCAGTGCGGTGTCGATGAGTGTGTGCAGGTCGTGGGGGGTGAGGTGGGGGTTGAGGAGGGTTGCTTTGAGCCAGAGGCGGCCGTCGGCGCGGGCGCGTCCGAGTGCGGCGGTGCCGTTGGTGAGCAGGGTGCGGCGGATGTGGGCGACGGTGGGGTCGTCGGCGCCGTGGGGGCGGAACAGGACGGTGCTGATGGTGGGCTGTTGGTAGAGCTCCAACTCTGGGTGTTTGTCGATGAGTTGGGCGAGTTCCTGGGCGGTCTGGCATACGCGGTCGATGAGGGCGGCGAGGCCGTCGCGGCCCAGGGCGCGCAGGGTGACGGCGATTTTGAGGATGTCGGGGCGGCGGGTGGTGCGCAGGGAGCGGCCGAGGAGGTCGGGTAGGCCGGCGTCGGTGTCGTCGTCAGCGTTGAGGTAGTCGGCGGTGTGTGTGAGGGGGGCCAGCTGGGCCGGGTCGGGGACGGCGAGGAGTCCGGCTGCGACGGGTTGCCAGCCGAGTTTGTGCAGGTCGAGGGTGACGGACTGGGCGCGTTCCAGGCCGGCGAGTTGGTGGCGGTGGCGGTCGCTGAACAGGAGGGGGCCGCCGTAGGCGGCGTCCACGTGGAGTTCGGCGTGGTGGGTGGCGCACAGCTCGGCGATGGCGGGCAGCGGGTCGATGGCGCCGGTGTCGGTGGTACCGGCGGTGGCGACGACCAGGAGGGGCTGGTGGTGGCCGGTGAGGGCGGTGTCGAGTGCGGCGAGGTCGATGGTGCCGGCGGGGGCGGGGATGACGACGGGTTGGGGCAGGCCGAGGAGCCAGGTGGCGCGGTGGATGGAGTGGTGGGTGGGGGCACCGCACACGACTTGGATGGGGCCGTGTCGTTCTCGGGCGAGGAGGAGGGCGAGTTGGTTGGATTCGGTCCCGCCGGTGGTGACCAGGGCGTCCGCGTGGGGCCAGATCTCGGTGGCGAGTGCTGTGGTGACGAGGGTTTCGAGGGCGGAGGCGGCCGGGGCCTGGTCCCAGGAGTCCATCGAAGGGTTGAGGGCGCTGGCGGCGAGGTCGGCGGCGGCCGCGAGGGCGAGCGGCGGGGTGTGCAGGTGGGCGGCGCAGTGTGGTTCGGCGGGGTCGGCGGAGCCTTCGGCGAGGGTGCGGACGAGGGTGGTGAGGGCTTCTTCGGCGCCGGTGCCGTGTTGTGGGAATACGTCTGCGGCCGCGTCGCGTACGCGCTGGGTGACGGCTTGGGGTCCGCCGTCGGGTAGTGGGCCGCCTCGTGCTCGGGCGCCGTGGTGGAGGGCGTCGAGGACGACGTCGAGCAGGGGGCGCAGGGCGGTGGGGCCTGCGGGGCCCCCGGCGAGGGGCGGGTGCATGAATGTTCCTTCGGGTGTACGGCTCGGCTGCACCAGCGTGCGGTGGGTGCTGCTGGTGCAGCCGTCGTGCCGAACGATCTCAACCCGAAAGTGGTACTCCCCGGCGGTTCGGGGGAGTTGGGGAGGGTGGGGGGTGGTATTGCCCTGCGGATCCTGTCCCCCTGCCCGCCCCTTACCCGTTGTGCGATGTTGCGGCTAGTGCCGCGTGGTGGCTCGGCCGCGGGGGCTCGGGTCAGGCGCTGCGTACCTTGAGTGCCCTTCGCAGGTCGTCCACCTGGTCGGTCAGTTTGCGGTGGAGGGCGGGGAGGAGGTCGGGTTGGGTCAGGCAGGTTTCGCCCAGGGTCAGGGATTCCTCGTCGATGGCGTGCAGCGGGAAGCCGTGGCGGCCTGCCGCGTCGGCGATGGCGGGGCCGCGGCGGACGGCGAGGGGGACGACGTCCTGGTAGTAGCGGGCCACGTACGGCTGGAGCAGTTCGGCTTGTTCGGGCTGCCAGAAGCCTTGGGCGGTGGCGGTGAACAGGTAGTTGGACAGGGCGTCGCCGGTGAACATGGCCGTCCAGGCGGCTTCTTTCGCCGAGGTGTCGGGCAGGGCGGCCCGGCAGCGGGCGGCGCCTTCTTCGCCGGTGGCGCTGGGGTCGGCGGCGAGAGCGGCGGCGATCTCCCGTTCGTCGCTCGCGCCGAGTACGGCGAGCCGGGTGAGGATGCGCCAGCGCAGTTCGGGGTCGAGTTCGGGGCCGCCGGGCACGCTGTCTTCGATGAGCCAGGCGCGCAGGGTGTCGGGCTGGGCGGCGGCGGAGATGAAGTGGCGTACGGCAGTGAGGCGCAGGCCGGGGTGGGAGCCGTCCTCGGTGCGGCGGATCAGGTCGCGGGTGAGGTCGGTGAGCAGGGCGAGGGCTGCGGGGCGCTGCGCGGCGGGCAGGTAGCGGTCGGTGACCTGGGCGGCGGCGAACTGGAGGACGCCTTGGACGACGGCGAGGTCGTTTTCGTGGGGGAGGTGGGCGCGGGCGGCTTCCAGGTAGGCGGTGGGGGCGAGTTGGCCGTCGCGGACCATGTCGCGGGCGGCGTTCCAGATGACGGCGCGGGTCAGGGGGTCGGGCAGTCCGGACAGGGAGCGCAGTGCCGTGTTCCAGGAGTCGGCGTCGAGGCGGACCTTGGCGTAGGTGTAGTCGCCGTCGTTGAGCAGGAGCAGGGCGGGGCGGTTGCCCTGGCGGATGTGGTTTTCGCCGGGCACGTCGATGTCGAGGCGTTCGCGCAGTACGAGTCGGCTGGTGTCGGCGGGGTCGGTGTCGTAGGCGCCGACGGTGATGCGGTGGGGGCGGCTGCCGTCGCGGTTGACGGCGAGGGCCCAGGTGGACTCGGTCTCGGTGATCTCGGGGGTGAGGGTGTCGACGCCGGTGGTGCCGAGCCAGGTGGCGGCCCAGGCGTGGACGTCGCGGTCGGTGGCGGAGGCGAGGGAGTCGATGAAGTCGGCGAGGGTGGCGTTGGCGAACTTATGGCGCTTGAAGTGGGTATTGATGCCGGCCAGGAAGTCCTTTTCGCCGAGCCAGGCGACGAGTTGGCGTAGTGCGGAGGCGCCCTTGGCGTAAGAGATGCCGTCGAAGTTGAGCATCGCGGACGCGGTGTCGGGGACGGCGTCGGGGGCGGGGGCGACGGGGTGGGTGGAGGGCCGCTGGTCGGCGTCGTAGCCCCAGGCCTTGCGGGTGATGCCGAAGTCGACCCAGGTGTCGGTGAAGCGGGTGGCTTCGGTGAGGGTCTGGTAGCCCATGTACTCGGCGAAGGACTCGTTGAGCCAGATGTCGTCCCACCAGCGCAGGGTGACGAGGTCGCCGAACCACATGTGGGCCATTTCGTGGGCGATGACCATGGCGCGGGTCTGGCGTTCGGTGTCGGTGACGGCGGAGCGGTAGATGAATTCGTCGCGGAAGGTGACGAGGCCGGGGTTTTCCATGGCGCCCGCGTTGAATTCGGGGACGAAGGCCTGGTCGTAGGAGTCGAAGGGGTAGGGCTCTTCGAACTTCTCGTGGTAGCGGTCGTAGCACTGCCGGGTGATCTCGAAGAGTTCGTCGGCGTCGGCGTCGAGGTGGGGGGCGAGTGAGCGCCGGCAGTGCAGGCCGAAGGGCAGTCCGGCGTGTTCGGTGGTGAGGGAGTGCCAGGGGCCTGCGGCGACGGCGACGAAGTAGGTGGCGAGCAGGGGCGTGCGGGCGGCTTTCCAGCGGCCGTCGTCCTGCTGCTCGGTGATGCCGTTGGCCAGGACGCTCCAGCCGTCGGGGGCGGTGACGGTGAGGTCGAAGACGGCTTTGAGGTCGGGTTGGTCGAAGGCCGCGAAGACGCGCTGGACGTCTTCCATGAAGAGCTGGGTGTAGACGTAGCGTTCGCCGTCGGCGGGGTCGGTGAAGTGGTGGAGTCCTTCGCCGGTGTGCGAGTAGCGCATGGCGCAGTCGACGCGTAGTTCGTGGGGGCCGGCGGTGAGGTTCAGTGCGAGCCGGTTGCCGAGGAGGGTTTCCGGGTCGAGGGGCTGTCCGTCGAGGGTGACGGTGCGCAGGGTGGCGGGCTTGAGCTCGACGAAGGTGTCCCCGGCGGTGTGCGCGGTGAAGTGGATGACGGTGTGGGAGTCGAAGGTGTCCTCGCCGGTGGTGAGGTCGAGGTCGACTTCGTACCGCTGGATGTCGAGGAGTTGGGCTCGGGTCTGCGCTTCGTCGCGCGTCAGTACGGGCATGGGGCCATGCTGCCTGAAACGAGCGGGCCCGCACAGGGGCCGGGGGATCTTCCGGCGAGGTCAGGGGGTGCGGGTGCGCGGCGCTGGGGTCTCGGCTTGCGGGAGCGGGAGTGGGAGGAGCGCGCGTGAGTCGAGGTGGAGCTTTGCTCTTCCTCGTCCCGCAGGGAGTGCGGCACTGCGGGACGAGGGAGTCAGGCGGACTTGGCGATCGTTTCGTGGTGTCTGATGACTTCGGCGATGACGAAGTTGAGGAGCTTTTCGGCGAAGGCCGGGTCGAGTTTGGCGCTTTCGGCGAGGCGGCGCAGCCGGGCGATCTGTTCGGCTTCGCGCGAGGGGTCGGCCGGGGGGAGTTTGTGTTCGGCCTTGAGGTGGCCGACCTGCTGGGTGCATTTGAAGCGTTCGGCCAGCATGTGCACGACAGCCGCGTCGATGTTGTCGATGCTGTCGCGGAGCCGGGTCAGCTCTGCCTGCACGGAGGGGTCGATCGTGGTCATGGTCATCGAGCTTACGTGGCGTGGCCCGCGATGGTCGGCGGATGTTCAGGATGCGGGATCCGGTTGCTCCACCCTCCGGGTACGGTGCGTTGCTGCTGCTCGCGGAAGCGTACGGGGGCGAGGCCGACGCGGCGGGTGAACAGCCGGGAGAAGTAGGCGGGGTCGTCGTAGCCGACGCGGCGGGCGATGGCCGCGACGGGCAGGTCGGTGGCGGCGAGGAGTTCCTTGGCGCGGCCGAGGCGGATGCCGAGGAGGTAGTCCTTGGGGCTGCATCCGGCGCCCCTGCGGACGGCGGTGCGCAGTTCGGCGGGGTTCATGCCGTGGCGGGCGGCGTGTTCGGCGACCGACAGCGGCTGGAAGGCGTCGCGGGCCAGGGCCTGAAGGACCGGGTCGCCGTCGGGGGCGATGTCGGCGCGGGCCCGGCGTAGCGCGACGAGCAGTTCGTGGACGGCGGCCGCGGTCTCGACTTCCAGGAGGGGGTTGCCGCGGCGGGCGGCTCGGGCGATGCGTCCGACGGCGGCGCGGGCGCCCGCGGTGTCGCCGAGGGGGACGACGGGGCGGTCGGGTTCGATGTAGCCGAGTTCGGTGTAGGTGGTGGTGGCGGGGCCGGTGAAGTCGACGAAGGACTCGTCCCAGCCGGTGGCCGGGTCGGGCCCGTAGTGGTGGGGGACCCCGGGGGTGAGCCAGATCAGGGCGGGGGCGGCGACGGGGACCCGGCGTCCGTCGGCGCCGCTGAACCAGCCGCTGCCCGCGCCGATGACGACGGCGACGTGGTGGTCGAGGGTGCGGGGGCCGACGGTGGGCAGGGTGCCGTGCTGGAGTCCCACGCCGAGGCAGACCAGGCCGAGCCGATGGTGGGCCGGGCTCGGGGTGAAATACCGCATCCAGGTGTGATACATGGCGGTTTGCCCTCTCCGATGTCCCCCTTGGGTCCAATCAGCGCCGATCTTTGTCCATGGACCCCCGTCGCGCCAGGGGCAAGAGTGGGCGGGGCGTTGTGACCGAGAGAGATGGGCGGGCGGCCGGTGGGCGACTTCACCGTGGGGGACGAGGACTTTCTGCTCGACGGGCGGCCGGTGCGCCTGCTTTCGGGCGCGTTGCACTACTTCCGGGTGCACGAGGCGCAGTGGGGCCACCGGCTCGCGATGCTGCGGGCGATGGGCCTGAACTGCGTGGAGACGTATGTGCCGTGGAACGTGCACGAGCCGTTCCCCGGCAAGTACCGCGATGTGGCGGCGCTCGGCCGGTTCCTGGACGCGGCGCGGGAGGCCGGTCTGTGGGCGATCGTGCGGCCGGGCCCCTACATCTGTGCCGAGTGGGAGAACGGCGGGCTTCCGCACTGGCTGACCGGCCGGCTCGGGCGGCGGGCGCGGACCGGTGACGCGGAGTACCTGGCGCATGTGGACCGCTGGTTTGGCACGCTGCTCCCCCAGGTCGCCGAGCGGCAGATCGACCGGGGCGGGCCGGTGCTGATGGTGCAGGTGGAGAACGAGTACGGCAGTTACGGCAGTGACCGCGGCTATCTGCGCCATCTCGCCGATCTGCTGCGCGAGTGCGGCATCACGGTGCCGCTGTGCACCTCGGACGGGCCCGAGGACCACATGCTGACCGGGGGCTCACTGCCCGGGGTGCTGGCCACGGCGAACTTCGGCAGCGGGGCGCGCGAGGCGTTCGAGGTGCTGCGCCGCCATCAGCCGTCGGGGCCGCTGATGTGCATGGAGTTCTGGTGCGGCTGGTTCGACCACTGGGGTGCGGACCATGTCGTGCGGGACGCGGCGGACGCTGCGGCGACGCTGCGCGAGATCCTTGAGTGCGGGGCGTCGGTCAACATCTACATGGCGCACGGCGGCACCAACTTCGCGGGCTGGTCGGGTGCCAACCGGGCCGGTGAGCTGCATGTGGGGGTGCTCGAACCGACGGCGACGTCGTACGACTACGACGCTCCCGTCGACGAGGCGGGCCGGCCCACGGAGAAGTTCTGGCGATTGCGTGAGGTGCTGGCGTCCTACCAGGACGGGCCGCTGCCCGAACTGCCGCCACAGCCGGTGCGGTTGGCGGGTACCCATGCGGCGCGGCTGGACGGCTGGGCGCCTTTGGCCGGTGTCCTGGATGTGCTGGGCGGCGAGGAGAGCGAGTCGCCCCTCCCGGCGACGTTCGAGGAGCTGGACGTCGATCGGGGTCTGGTCCGCTACCGCGTGGACGTTCCCGGGCCCCGGCAGCCGTATCCGCTGGGTGTGCTCGGTCTCCGCGATCTGGCGACGGTGTACGTCGACGGGGAGCGAGCGGGGGTCCTGGACACCGAGGACGCGACGCTGGCGGAGCCGGTGGCGGGGGGTGCGGTGGTGGAGTTGTGGGTGGAGTCGCTCGGGCGGGTCAACTACGGGCCGTGCAGCGGGGAGCCGAAGGGGATCACGGGCGGGGTGCTGCATGAGCGGCAGTATCTGCACGGGGTGCGATCTCAGGGGCTGCGGCTGGACGCGTTCGAGGTGGTCGGGGCGGTGGCGAAGGTGGCCTTCGGCGAACCTGCGGAGGTGGGGGCGGCGGGGCTGTACCGGGGCTGGGTCGACCTCCCCGCCGGCGCGCCTTCCTCCTCGTACGCGAATTCCTGGGCGGAGCTTCAACTCCCTGGTTGGGGGCGGGGGTTCGTGTGGGTGAACGGGTTCTGTCTGGGGCGGTACTGGTGGGTGGGTCCGCAGCGGGTGCTGCATGTGCCGGGGCCGGTGTTGCGGGCGGGGGTGAACGAGGTGTGGGTGCTTGAGCTGGAAGGGGCGCAGGAAGCGGACGCCGTGAGCTTGGGCTGACCTTCGCTTCCGCCCGCCCCTTCCCGCTGTGGCACTGTGCGGCCATCGCCGCGTGGGGGGCCACCCGGGCCCCGCTAGAGCTCTTGCGCCTCCCAGGTGTCCAGGGTGAATTCCGCCGAGCCGTCGTCGCCCACCTTTCGCAGGCCCACCCACGCCTCCCCCGATGCGGGTGCCGTGAACTCGTAGGAGAACAGGGCCGGTTCGGTGGTGGCCGGGAGGGCGGCCCGGGTCAGTTCGCGCGGGGCCGGTCCGTCGACGGCCGTGATCCAGGCGTACTGGCCCGCCTTCTCGTTCTCGTAGCGGAACGAGATCCGGTAGCGGTGGCCCGGCCGGAAGCGGGCGGTGTGCGGGACCGTGCGGTAGACCAGGCCGCTGTTCTCGCCCCGGGACTTCAGGGACTGGGTGCCGTCCACGATGTCGTCGATGGCTTTGCCGTTCCAGCCGCGCTGGGTGAACGGGGCGTGCCGCTGGGCGATGTGGGTGCGCGGGTCGGTGGAGCCGCCCGCGTCGCCCTTGACGAAGACGCCCCAGCCCTGGGGAACGTTCTGGAAGTCCTCGTACGCGAGGGTGCCGGGCTTGGTGGTGGGGGCGGCCGGCACGACGCGCACGTTGTCGAAGCGGACCCGGGCCGCGCCCGCGTCGGCGCGCAGGGTGAGGGTGACGGGGCCGCCGCCCGCGGGGACGGTGAAGGGGGTGGACATGCGCTGGAAGCGGGTGTCGTGCTTGCGGTCGGCGGCGACGTGGTTCCCGGCGGTGGAGGTGTCCGTCCAGTTGGTGGCGGTCACCCCGTCGGCGGTGCGGATGTCGAGTGCGGCCCGGCGCCGCTCCCCCGCGCTCTCGCCGACCTCGACCTGGACGGACGCGACGTAGCTGCCGGGGGCGAGGCGGGCCAGGCGCTGGGCGACGGTGGTGGCGCCGCCGCCGGGCAGGACGAGTTCGTAGTCGCCGAGCGGGCTGAGGGCGACCTTCGCGGTGCCGGTGACCTGCCAGCCTTTCAGCGAGGCGGAGTTGAACCCGGGGTCGTGCACGGGGGTGAACTGGCCCCAGCGCGGGTCGCCCTGGGCGGGTGCCCGGTCCCGGTACACCACGTAGGGCTGCCCGGCCGCCGCGCCCTCGATGGTGATCTTTCCGGCGCGGACCGGCAGGTCGCGGACGTGCACCCGGCCCTGGTCTGTGAGCCGGTACAGGGCCACCTTGCCAAGGCCCGCCCAGCCGCGCGGGAGGCGCCAACTGCTGGTGCCGCCGGCCGGGTTGTAGTGGTACAGCTTCGCCGGGTCGGTGGCGTTGCGTGGCTCCCACGGCAGCAGGTAGGTCCCGCCGTCGTACACGAGCCGGGTGTCGGTGGTGATGCGGCGCGCGCCGGAGGCGTCCGAGACGGAGGTGCGGGTGGGGCCGGAGAAGGTGACCTCGTGGTCGGTCCAGCGCTGGACGGGGTACGCCTGGAGGTATTTGGCGGGCAGCGACTCGGTCCAGATCAGATCGTAGAACGCCGTCCAGTCGGTCTTGCCGACCCAGCCCTCGAAGTTGCCCATGTGGACGTGGCCGAGCAGGGTGGGCCACTTGTTGGCGAAGACGTCCTTGTGGTGGTGGCGTACGAAGCGGATCAGCTGGGAGTTGATGCCGCGCGAGGTGTCGGGGCCGTAGTCCGTCTCGTTCGCCCAGTGCGACCACAGCGAGGAGCGTTCCAGGCCGTGGGCCCATTCGGAGGCCACCAGCCAGCCCTGGTCGCGCAGGGCGCGCTGGAGGCGGTCGGAGGTCCAGCCGGATTCGCGGAACACGTCGATGTAGACGGCGTTGAGGGCCGGGTCGGCTTCGCGGCGCAGGTCCGCGAAGCGCCGGACGATGTCGCCGGAGATGAGGTCGCGGCGCTGGTCGATGCGGTAGGACTGGTCGAGCCAGTCCCACTGGGGGTTCGTCTTGTCGACGAGGGTTTCGGAGAAGGCGTGGGCGACCGGGTAGGACTCGGTGGCGTTGACGTGGACGGCGAAGTCGCTGTTCCACTTCTTGCCTTCGCGTACCAGCGAGTTGAGGTCGGCGAGTCCGCCGGCCCGCTGGTTGTAGTTGCCCGCGTAGTCGGGGTGGGCGGAGTCGTGGCCTTCCGACTGGTAGCCCTTGAGCAGGGTGTACTGGCGCAGGCCGTCGGTGGCCAGCGAGATCCGCTTGACGTTGTCGAGGGTGGCCAGGAACGGGTTGGTGGCCTGCGAGGCGAAGTTGAAGGGGATGTGCGGGACGACTCTGAGGTGCTGGTCGTCGGCGCCGAGCGGGGTGACCATGATGTCGCGGAACGCGATGGCGGCGTCCTGCCAGTCGACCACGCCGTCGCCGCCCCGGTCGCCGGTGACGACGACGGTGGCGTACGGGAGCGGCTCGGTGTCGGCGGTGGCGGCGGTCGCCGCGCGGTGGGTCCACTGTCCGGGTGCCAGCTGTGTCTTGACGTAACCGTCCCGCTTGAGGGTCTGGCGCCACAGCCGGCCGTTCTCCCAGCTCGCCCCGGGGGTGCCGGCGGGATTGTCGTAGACGGTGTTGGTCTCGATGGCGCCGCCGAGCCCGTGGTGGGCGAGGACCGCGTAGGCGCAGCCGATGGGAGCCGCGTCGGGGGTGGTGGTGGCGGTGGGCGTGATGAGGGTGTCGCCGCTCTTGGCCTTGTCCAACTGGAGTATCGCGGCCAGGAGTTGGGCGCCGGGCTGGTCGCTGCGTACCGACAGCAGGGCGAGGCCCGGGATCTGGAGGGTGCCGACGCGCAGGGCGGCGGTGTCGGCGATGCGGGTGACGCGCCAGTCGACGCGGTGGCCCTCGGCGCGGATCTCGACGCCGACCTCGGTGCCGCCGTCGAAGGCGAGGGTGTAGGTGATGCGGTCCGTGCCGGGACGCGAGGTCACCCGGGGGGTGTGCGCGGTGCCGTCGATGACGACGTCGGTGAGGGGGTCCTCCTGGCCGTGCAGGACGGCGCCGCTCGCGCGGTCGGTGTACGAGACGATGCGGGGGAACCTGGTGTCGACGCGTACGTCGAGTGCGGCGGAGCGCACCACGGCCTCCGCTGGTGTGCGGTCGGCGGCGCGCGCTGTCGAGGGGATGCCCAGGGCGGCTCCGGCTCCGGCCAGCGCGGTGGCCGCGACCACCGTCCTCCGCTTCGGCCCGTGCTGTTCGGCGTTCACGCTCGCTCCTCCTCGTGACGGCTTCGGGTGCACGCCACGATGTGCCGAGGTGCGCGGGTGCGCCCATGGACAAAGGAGTGACAGGTGTTGGACTAACGGGGGTGCGTCGGCGAGGAATCGGTGCGCCGCGAGCGGCTGCGGGGCTGCCGGGTCGCGGATGGGCTAGTGGGTGTCGAGCGGCAGGACCGCGGTGACCTGCCAGCCGCCTTCGGGTGCGGGGCCCGCGGTGAGGTGGCCGCCCATGGCGGTGACGCGTTCGGTCAGTCCCGCCAGGCCGAAGCCGCCGCCGCGGGCTTGCTCGGCGAGTTCCACGGCGCTCGACCCGTCGTCGGCGACGCGCACTTCGAGTCCGCCGGGGGTGGTGCGCAGGCCGATGCGTACGGCGGTGGCGTTCGCCGCGTGTTTGCGGACGTTGGTCAGTGACTCGCGCACCACCCGGTGGGCGACGGCCGCCACGTCGCCGGGCAGCCGCTCCTGAAGGCCCCTCTCCACGTACAGCACGGCGGGCGGTCCGGCGCGGGAGAAGCCTTCGGCGAGCGAGCGGATTTGGGCGATGCCGGCCACCGGCCGGGTCTCGGCGGCGCCCTCGCGCAGCACCCGCACCAGGCGCCGCATCGCGCCGAGCGCCTCGCCGCCCGATTCCTCGATCCGCGCGAAGGACTCGGCGGCGCGTTCGCCGGATAGGGCGGTGAAGCGGGCGGCCTGGGCCTGGACGACGATTCCGGTGACGTGGTGGGCGATCAAGTCGTGGAGTTCTCGGGCGAGTTCGATGCGTTCGGCGGCGCGGACGGCCTCCAGGTCGCGGACCCGCTGGCCCGACTGGGCGCGCATCAGCAGCGAGTACGCGCCGACGACGACGGCGAGCACCGCGAACAGCAGGGTGAACCGGCCGGGCTGGGCGTCGCGTACGGGCGCGGCGGTGCAGCCGAGGCCGAGCAGCGGGCCGAGGACGGCGGCGGTGCGGGCGGGGGCGTACAGGAGCACGGAGGAGAGCAGCACCAGGAGGGCGATGGCCTCGCCCATGCCCCAGACGATCTCCGGGCGGTCGGTGAAGAGCAGTCCGGTGGCGGTCCAGCTGACGGCAGCCGCGGTCCAGGCGCGCGGGATGAGCGGGATACTCGGCCAGGGCACCGCGCAGACGCAGACCACGATCCCGGCGCTCCACACGATGGCGTGCGGCGCGGTGGGCTGGCGGGCCAGGGCGACGCCTTCGTAGGTGACGAGGGTGACGAGGACGGCGGCGAGCAGCAGGCGCGTGGTGGCGGCGGCGCGCGGATGGCGCCCGGTCCAGTTGCGCAGCGGGCTCACGGGCGGCTCACGCCGGGCTCGTGGCGAGCCCGCTCTCCCAGGCCCAGGCGGCGACCTCCACGCGGTTGCGCGCGCCGAGTTTGCCCTGGACGTTGGCGAGGTGGGTTTTGACGGTGGACAGCGAGACGTACAGTTCGCCGGCGATCTCGGCGTTGGTGGCGCCGCGGGCCAGGCAGCGCACGACGTCGCGTTCGCGGTCGGTGAGGGCCTCCGAGGGTGTGCGCACGCCTTGGGCGGGGCGGGCGAGTTCCTTCAGGAGCCGGACGGTGATGGCGGGTGAGACCAGGGAGTCTCCGTTGGCCGCCGCGCGCACCGCCTCGACCAGCATTTCGGGGCTGGCGTCCTTGAGGAGGAAACCGCAGGCGCCGCCGTGCAGCGCGGCGTGGACGTATTCGTCGAGGTCGAAGGTGGTGCAGATGACGATGCGGGGGCGGTCGCGGCCGGCCAGGCGGCGGGTGACTTCGAGTCCGTCGAGGCCGGGCATCCGGATGTCGAGGAGCAGCACGTCCGGGTTGAGGCGGTCGACCGCTTGGAGGGCGGCGAGCCCGTCGACCACATCGTCCAGGACCTCGATGTCGGAGCGGCTCTCCAGGATCATGCGGAAGCCCGTCCGGACCATTTCCTGGTCGTCCGCGATGACCACTGTGATCGACATGCCCCCATATGACCAGGTTGGGCCGGATGCCCGCAAACGCGGGGCGCCCGGCCGGAGCGGGCGCCCGGCGGCCGCCGCGCCCCTCACAAGGGCCTTTCCGGCGGGCACCGGGGCGCGCCCGCCGCCCTTACAGTGGAATCCGGTCCGCGGTTGGGAACGGGGGTGGCAGGGTGGGCGCCGACAGCCCGGTCGTGCACGGATATCCGCACCTGCAGACGGTGCGCGCGGCGATCACCGCGCTGCACCGGCGGCTCTCCTACGACGGCCTCCAGGGGTACCCGACCAGCGTGCTGCCCGCCGACGTGGCCTTCGCCGACCACGACGACCTGCACCTGGGCGCCCAGCGTGTGGCTCGCGCACTGGTGCAGCACCTGCATCTGCCGGACGCCCGGATGATCGTCTGCTTCCGCGAGATGCAGCACGCGGCGAGCGTCGAACTGGCCGCCGGGCCGGAGTACTTCATCGAGCTGAACGATCGCTTCCGTACCCATCGCAGGGACATCGGGGCCGCCCTCGCGCACGAGATCACCCATGTGCTCCTGCACCGCCTGGACCTGACGTTCCCCGGCACCCGCGACAACGAGATCCTCACCGACACGGCGACCACCTATCTCGGCGCGGGCTGGCTGCTCCTGGACGCCTTCCGCGAGGATGACCTCTCCAGCCAGAAGCTGGGCTATCTGACCCCGGAGGAGTTCGGGTACGTCCTGGCCAAGCGGGCCGAGCTGTTCGGTGAGGACCCCTCGCCGTGGTTCACCAGCCCGCAGGCCTATCCCGCCTACACGGCGGGCGCGGCCCGCTCGCGCGGCGACGCGCAGTTGCCCCCGTTGGTCGCGGCCGGCTGGGCGGGGCGGCGGCGCTATGCCAAGGACCGGCGGTACGCACGCGAACACGGCGGCGACTGGTCCGGGCCCGGCGCCCCGTACTCCTTCGAGCCGGGCCCGGACGGGCCGCGGGTCTGCTTCGCCTGCCCGACCTGTTGCCAGCGGATCCGGGTGCCCGCGCGCGGGCGGGTCCGGGCTCGGTGCGGGCTGTGCCGCACGGTCCTGGAGTGCGACGCGTAGCGCTCCACCGGGGCGCGCGTCATCGGCCGGGGCCTCGGGGGCTTCGCGCCCCTGTGGTGCATCTCCGCCATCCGGGACGCCGCGCGCCAACCGTCCGTCGTGGGCTGGTCGCGCGGTTCCCCGGGCCCTTTGGAGCCCCCGGCGTCGCGCCAACTAATGTTCCCCACCAGGGGTTTGCGACGTCAGGACTGCCCCGGTGGACGACGGGGTGGTGTTACGTATGGGTGCGCAGCGGACTCGACGGGTGCGGCGGATCGGCGAGTGGCTGGCGGGGGCGGCGGTTCCCGAGGCCAGGACGTTGTCGGACGCGCTCGATCTGGCCGACAACTCCCCCGATCTGCAACGCCTGTGGCGGTGGCAGCCGCAGCAGCTCGACCGGATCGAGCAGCTCTACGCTGCGGCGCAGCGGGCCTTCGAGCGGCGGACCCGCGACGATGTGTGCCGGACACTGGAGCAGGCGGTGCGGGGCGGGGTGCGCATGGCTTCCGTCGAGCACGCGGAGACGCGGGCCGCGGCCGCCGAGCGGCTCAAGGACGAGGCCGACGCGGCGGCCCGGCGCCTGGACGCGGACGCGGCACTGGCCAGCGGGCGCGGGCTCAACACCGGGCTCGCCTTCGGCATGGTGCTCAGCCCGGTGGTCCTGGTCCTCGCCTTCGCCGTCGGCGAGGCGGTGCCCGCGCTCTTCCACGCCAAGCTCGCCTGCCCGGAGCAGCTGAGCCTGATGCACGCCCTTGTCTGCTTCGCGGGCGGGGCGCTCGGCGCGGTCTTCAGCGTGATCGTCCGGCTGCGCAACGCCTACCAGCTGATGCGGCGGGCGCCGGGCCGCGGCGGGGTGCAGAACATACCGCCCGATCCGCGTCAGCTGGCCCAGATCATGCGGCAGGAGGGCTGGTACCGGGTGGTGGTGGGCTGGTTCCTCGCCACCTCGCTGTTCCTGCTGATCAACGGCGGTGTCCTCACCATCTTCGCGCCGCCCGCCACCCCCGCGGGCCTGTGCGCCGCGGGCCCGCTGTCGCTGGCCGCCCACGAGGCGCTGATCAAGGCGTTCTTCTTCTGGGGCACGATCGGCTTCCTCGCGGGCCTGAACGAACGCTGGGCGTACGGTCTGCTGCGCCGTGGCGGCGGCGACCGTCACACCGGCGATGCCGCTTCCTGACCGTCCTGCCCGCGTGGCCGAAACCAGCTGACCGGATCCGCCCGCCAACCGCATCGCGCGCTTCGCCCCGCGTTCACCGACGGGACACCCACCACCCTCGTAATGGAGTTGTCTGTACAACAGTTGTCCGTACAACTTGGAGCTCCCGTGACCGCCCCACGCATACGCACCGCAGGCCTCGCCGTGACCCTGGCCGCCTCCGCGCTCGCCCTCGCCGCCTGCGGCGCCAAGCCCGGCCCCTCGACCGCCGCGGCCGACGCCGGCAAGGGCGGCGCGAGCCCCGCGTCCGCCACCTCCGCGAAGGACGCGGGCGGCATCGACGCCCTGGCCGCCGCCGCGAAGAAGGAGGGCACGCTCAATGCGATCGCCATCCCGCGCGACTGGGCGAACTACGGCGCGCTCATCGACGGCTTCACCAAGAAGTACGGCGTCAAGGTGTCCGTCGAGAACCCGGACGGCACCAGCGCCGACGAGATCAACGCCGTCAAGACCCGCAAGGGCCAAGGCCGCGCCCCCGACGTCCTCGACCTCGGCGCCTCCTTCGCGCAGTCCGCGGGCGAGCAGGGCCTGACCGCCCCGTACAAGGTCGAGGGCTTCGACAAGATCCCCGCGGCCCAGAAGGACGCGCAGGGCCGCTGGTTCAACGACTACGGCGGCTACGTCTCGATCGGCTGCGACGCGGGGCGCGTCAAGGTGTGCCCGACCACGTTCGCGGACCTCCTCAAGCCCGAGTACAAGGGGCAGGTCGCGCTCAACGGCAACCCCACCAAGTCGGGTTCGGCCTTCGCCGGGGTGTACGCGGCGTCCCTGGCCAACGGCGGCTCGCTCGACAACATCCAGCCCGGCCTGGACTTCTTCGCCAAGCTGAAGAAGGCCGGCAACTACAACCCGGTGGAGTCGACCCCGGCGACCGTGGAGAAGGGCGAGACGCCCATCTCCATCGACTGGGACTACCTGAACGCCGGCTACACCGACGAGTTCAAGGGCAAGGGCCTCGACTGGAAGACCGCCGTGCCCTCCGACGGCGTCTACGCCCAGTACTACTCGCAGGCCATCAACAAGGACGCCCCGCATCCGGCGGCCGCCCGCCTGTGGCAGGAGTACCTGTACTCCGCCGAGGGCCAGAACCTGTGGCTGAAGGGGTACGCCCGCCCGGCGCTCATGCCCGCCATGGACCAGGACGGCACGCTCGACAAGGCCGCCGCCGCCAAGCTCCCGAAGGTCGCCGGCACCCCCACCTTCCCCACCGAGGCGCAGAACACCCAGGCGAAGACGGTCCTCGCCAATGGCTGGGCCAAGGCGATCTCGGGCTGATCACTCCATGACCCTCACCACTACCACCTCAACTCCGGTCGCCATCACGGACGTTGAGCGGCCGACGCGACGCCGGGGCCGCAGGCGTCCCGGCGCCTGGCTCGCCGCGGCTCCGCTGCTCGCCTTCGTGACGCTCGCCTTCGGCGTGCCCGCGTTCGCCATGCTGAACGGCGCGCTGTCCGTCGATGGCTCGTACGGGCTCGGCAATCTCAGCCAGTCGCTGCACGGCGCGTACTGGACCGCCCTGCTCGGCAGCGTGAAGCTCGCGGCCACCACCGCCGCCCTCGCCGCCGTGCTGGGTCTGCTGCTCGCGCAGGCCGTCGTCACCTCGCGCGGCAAGGCGCTGCGCGAGGCCGTGCTCACCGCCTCGGGGGTGCTCGCCAACTTCGGCGGGGTGCCGCTCGCCTTCGCCTTCGTCGCCACCCTCGGCAACGCGGGCGTCCTGACCACCAAGCTGGGTCTGGCCCAGCACGGCTGGAGCCTCTACAGCTTCTGGGGCCTGGCCCTGACCTACCTCTACTTCCTCATCCCGCTGATGGTGCTCACCGTGGCACCGGCGCTCGACGGCCTGCGCCCGCAGTGGCGCGAGGCCGCCCTCAACAACGGGGCGGGCGCCTGGCAGTACTGGCGCCACGTCGGCATCCCGGTGCTGCTTCCCACTCTGCTCGGCGGCTTCGTCCTGCTGTTCGGCAGCGCGTTCGCCGCGTATGCCACGGCCGCCTCGATGGTGGGGAGTTCGGTGCCGCTGGTCACCATGCAGATCGCGGACGCGCTGTCGGGCAACGTGCTGGTCGGCCAGGAGAACGTGGCGCTCGCGCTCAGCCTCGACATGGTGATCGTCGCCCTCCTGGTGATGGCCGTCCATCTGCCCCTGCAACGAAGGAGCGCCCGATGGCTCGCCTGACGCATCCGCCGCGCCCGTGGCGCGGCGCGGTCCTGCTGGTGGCGGGCGCCTACTTCCTGGTCCCGCTGCTCGCCTCTTTCGTGTTCACCGTGGACGTCCCCGGCACGGGCCTCACGCTCTCCTCGTACACCCAGATCTTCGCCGCCGACGGCTTCACCGCCGCGCTGCTGCGGTCGCTGGGTCTCGGTCTGTGCACGGTGGCGCTCGCGCTGGTCCTGACCCTGCCGGCCGCGCTCGCGGTGCGGCTTTCCGGTTCGGGGCGGTTGCGGGCAGTGCTCGAAGTGGTGTGCACGCTGCCGCTGGTGGTGCCGCCGGTGGCACTGGTGGCGGGCCTGGGCACGGTCCTCAAGTGGGGGCCGGACCAGCTCGCCACGACCCCCTTGTACGAGACGTTCGTCGCGATCCAGAAACCGTCCTTCCCGCTGATCCTGGTCTTCGCGTACGTCGTGATGGCACTGCCCTTCGTGTACCGCTCCCTGGAGGCGGGGCTGCGGGCCGTCGATGTGCGCACCCTCGTCGAGGCCGCCCGCGACCTCGGCGCCTCCTGGCCGCGCGCCCTGTTCGCCGTCGTCCTGCCCAATCTGCGTACCGCACTGCTCAACGCCTCGTTCCTGGCGCTCGCGCTGGTGCTCGGCGAGTTCACCGTGGCCTCGCTGCTCGGGTTCCAGCCGTTCGCGGTGTGGATCGTGCAGGCGTCCGGCTCCAACGCCCAGTTGTCGGTGGCGGTCTCGCTGCTCAGCCTGCTGCTGACGTGGGGGCTACTGCTCGTGGTGACGGGCCTGGCCCGCTCGCGCGGCCCCGTCAAGTCTCGTAAGAAGGAAGCCGTTTGATGACCACCGCACCGCCGCGCACCGGCACCGCCCTCACGATCCGGGGGCTTCGCCGCGCCTTCGGGTCCGCCGTGGCCCTGGACGGGCTCGACCTGGATGTGGCGCCGGGTGAACTCCTGGCGCTGCTCGGCCCGTCCGGCTGCGGCAAGACCACCGCGCTGCGGGTCCTCGCGGGCTTCGAGCGCCCCGATGCCGGCGAGGTGCTGCTCGACGGCGAGGACATCGTGCCGGTGCCCGCCAACCGGCGCGACACCGGGATGGTCTTCCAGTCGTACAGCCTCTTCCCGCATCTGAGCGCGGCCGACAACGTGGCGTTCGGCATGCGGATGCGCAAGGTGGCGGCTCCCCAACGCCGGGCCCGCGCGGCCGAGTTGATGGAACTGGTCGGTCTGCCCGACCACGGCGACCGCTTCCCGCACCAGTTGTCCGGCGGCCAGCAGCAGCGCGTGGCGCTCGCCCGCGCGCTCGCCCTGCAACCCCGGCTGCTGCTCCTGGACGAACCGCTGTCCGCGCTTGACGCCAAGGTCCGCGTGCAGCTGCGCGAGGAGATCCGGCGCCTCCAGCTGGAACTCGGCATCACCACCGTCTTCGTCACCCACGACCAGGAGGAAGCCCTCTCGATGGCCGACCGGGTCGCGGTGATGCGCGGCGGCAGGCTCGAACAGTGCGCGGCCCCGGCCGAGTTGTACGACCGTCCCGCGACCGCGTTCGTGGCCTCCTTCATCGGCACCATGAACCGCGTCCCGGGAAAGATCACCGCCGACGGCCTCGCCGAGGTGCTCGGCGTGCGGCTGCCCGTGGACGGCCCGGCGTCCGGCACGGCGTTCCTGCTGCGCCCGGAGGCCCTGGAGGTGACCGACGGCGGGCCCGACACGGTGACCGGCAGCGCCTTCCACGGCGCGAGTACGCGGCTGAGCGTCCGGCTCGCCGACGGCACCGCCGTCAAGGCCGACCTGCCGTCGCACGCCGCGGGCTCCTTCGGCGCGGGCGCCCGCGTCACCGTACGGCCGCGGTCGCGTCCCGTGCTCGCGGCGGGTGAGGACGCGTGAGCGGGCTGCGGGCGGTCCTGTTCGACATGGACGGCACCCTCGTCGACACCGAGGAGGCCTGGGTCGAGGTCGTCGAGAAGGTCGCGGCCCGCCACGGCCGGGTGCTGGCCGGGGAGAACCGCAGGGCGGTGTACGGGCGCTCCGTCGAGGACACCGCCGAGCTGCTGCACGAGTTCCTCGGCGCGCCGCGCGAGGAACTGACGGCCGAGCTGGGCGCGGACTTCGCGGCCCGCGTCGCGCTGGGCGCCGAGCCCCGGCCGGGCGCGCTCCGACTCCTGCGTGCCCTGCGGGAGTCGGGGGTGTCGACGGCGCTGGTGTCGGCGTCGCCGCGCGCCATCGTGCGCAGGGTCGCGACCTCGCTCGACGGGCACCGCTTCGACGCGGTGTACGGGGCCGAGGACACCGCACGCACCAAGCCCGCCCCCGATCCCTACCTGGCGGCGGCCGCGGCGCTCGGCGCGGACCCGGCGCACTGCGTGGCGGTGGAGGACACCGCGACGGGCGTCGCCTCGGCGGAGTCCGCGGGCTGCGCGGTGCTCGCGGTGCCGTCGGTGGAACCCATCGCGCCCGCCGCGGGCCGCACGGTGCTGACTAGTCTGGAGGAGGCGGACCTCACCTTGCTCCGCTCACTGATCGGCAGTTGAGGGGGTCGGGGTGTCCAGCAAGTCGCCGCTCTACCGGAAGGTGGCCGCGGACCTGCGGACCGCGATAGCGGCGGGTGAGTACGGTTCGGGGGCGCGGCTGCCCGCCGAGGACGAACTCGCCCGCCGATACGGCGTGTCCAGGGGCACGGTCCGCCAGGCACTGGCCGCACTGCGCGTCGACGGTCTGGTGACCTCGCGGCGCGGCACCCGCCGGGTGGTGCTCGGCGGGGCCACCCGTCTGCAGAGCTTCGCGGAGCTGAGCTCGTTCGCCCGCTGGGCGCGCTCGCTCGGCGAGGAGCCGGGCGGCAAGACCGTGTCCATCGAGCCGGCGGCGGCGAACGAGGAGGAGGCACACCACCTCCAACTACCGGTCGGACAGCGGGTGTTCAAGGTGCTGCGGGTGCGCACCCTGTCGGGCGCGCCGGTGATGGTGGAGCGTACGACGTATCCGGAGCGGATCGGCGAGCTGGTGGCCGCGATGCCGTCCGACGCGGTGTCGCACACCGACCAACTGGAGCTGCACGGGGTCCTGTTCACCGACGCCCAGCACACCATCGACGTGGTTCTCGCGGACGCCGACGACGTGCGGCTGCTCGACTGTCCGGCGGGTCAGGCGCTGTTGCGCGAGCGGCGGCGCTCCACCGACCCGGCGGGCGCCCCGGTCGAGTGGTCGCAGGACCGCTATCTGCCGGGGACGGTGGCGTTCACGGTGCACAACTCGACGGCGGCCAGCGCGCTGGGACGCCGGTTCGGCGAGGAGTGAGCCGCCCATGACGAGGCCCGCTCCCCCAGCGGGAAGCGGGCCCGGATCGCGTCAACTGCCGTGCTAGCAGCCGAAGTCGACGAGGTTGAACGTGGCGTAGTGGTCGGCGGTGTAGTAGTCCTCCTGGGACTGCTCGCCCGTGACGATCCGGCGGGCGCCGCGCGTCGGCGCGCCCGGGGTGATCACGGTGTACTCGTGGTAGTAGCCGCTGCTCTGGCTCGGGAGCACCTGCTCGCGGTTGGTGAAGACGACGCCGTCCTGGGAGTACGGGAACGGGCCGCCCTGGGCGATGAGGTCAAGGGTGTCGTGCGCCTCGGACGGCAGCGCCGAATAACAGACGCTGCCGACCGACTGCACGGATACGGAGGCGGCGGTGACGGTGGGGGCGGCCGACGCGGTGGTGACGGCCGGGCCGGTGAGGAGGGCGAGGGCGGCGGCGACGGCGCCACCCAGGGCTGCGATGCGGTGGGGGGTTGTCATGCACACATGATGACGCGCGTAGAGCGGGGGCCGTCAACGACAACTCTGTTGATTTTTCTACCTGTTCACCAAGATGGAGAGCAGGTAACAAAACCGCGCCCGGACCGTAAGGTGTACGAAACCCAAGATCACCCGCGGCCCTCCCGCGCCCCGTACACCGCGCCCGGCACCGCCGCCCCGGCGAGCAGTTTCAGCGCCTCCTCGCCCGCCTCCCGCGGAGTCCACCTCGCCCCCTTGTCGCTGGTGGGGCCCGGCCGCCAGCCCTCCATCACGGTGATGCGCCCCGCCTCCACCTCGAAGACCCGGCCGGTCACACCCCCGCTCGCGGCCGAGCCCAGCCACACCACGAGCGGTGAGACGTTCTCGGGGGCCATCGCGTCGAAGGCCCCCTCCTCGCCCGGCGCGGCCATGGTGTCCGCGAAGGTGCGTTCGGTCATGCGGGTGCGAGCCGCCGGGGCGATGGCGTTGACCTGGACGCCGTACCGGCCCATCTCGGCCGCCGCCACCAGCGTGAGCCCCACGATCCCGGCCTTGGCGGCGCTGTAGTTGCCCTGCCCGACCGACCCCAGCAACCCTGCTCCCGAGCTGGTGTTGACCACCCGCGCCACCACCTCGCGGCCCGCCCCGGCTTCGGCCCGCCAGTGCGCGGCGGCGTGCTTGAGCGGCAGGAAGTGCCCCTTGAGGTGGACCCGCACCACCGCGTCCCAGTCGTCCTCGTCCAGGTTCACCAGCATCCGGTCGCGCAGGAACCCCGCGTTGTTGACCAGCGTGTGCAGCGCACCGAACGCTTCCAGCGCCGTCGCGACGAGCGAGGCCGCGCCCTCGGTGGTGGCGATGTCACCGCCGTGCGCGACCGCCTCGCCGCCCGCGGCGCGGATCTCGTCCACCACCGACTGCGCGGGCCCGCCGAGCGGGGTCCGCCCCGGACGGGCGGAGCCGAGTGTTTGGGGAACGCCCGCCCCGTCGAGCCCGACCCCCAGGTCGTTGACCACGACCCGCGCCCCCTGCTCGGCGAACGCCAGCGCATGGGCCCGGCCAAGGCCCCGCCCCGCACCGGTCACGACCACGACCCGGCCCTCGCACAGTCCACTCATCTTCCGTTCCCTTCGGGCTTGTTGACGTTGGCCGCGTCCAGGAAGGCGGGGCGTTCGCCGCCCCCGTGGACGAGGAGGGAGGCGCCGCTGATGTAGGACGCCCGCGCGCCGGTGAGGAAGACGGCGGCGGCGCCGACCTCCTGGGGCTCGGCGAGCCGGCCCAGCGGCACGGTCCTGCCCACCGCGGCGACGCCCCGGGCGTCCCCGTAGTGCAGTTCACTCAGTTCGGTGCGGACCATCCCGAGGACGAGGGTGTTGACGCGGACACCGGGCGCCCATTCCACCGCCATCGAACGGGCGAGGTTCTCCAGGCCCGCCTTCGCGGCGCCGTAGGCCGCCGTGCCGGGTGAGGGCCGCGCCCCGCTCACGCTGCCGATCATCACGATCGAGCCGTGCGCCGCCGCCAGATACGGCCGGGCTGCCAGCGAAGCCGTCAGCGGGGCGGTCAGGTTCAGGGCGATGACCCGCGCATGGCGTTCCGCCTCGCCCTCGCCGAGCAGCCGGTAGGGCGTGCCGCCCGCATTGTTGACCAACGCGTACAGGTGCCCGTGGTCCGCCGCGACCGCCGCGAAGAAGTCCCGTACGGCTTCGGCGTCGCGCAGGTCGAGCGGGCGGAACTCGGCTTTCCGGCCGCCGGATTCGACGGCCGCCTCGGGCGGTCTGCGGGCGCACACGATCACGTCCGCACCCGCGTCGAGGAACGCCTTCGCGATGCCCGCGCCGACGCCCCGGGTGCCACCGGTGACGACGACTGCCTTCCCGGCCAGCTCCATCCGCGCTACCTTCCTCACCTAACAAACGTTTGGTGGAAAGGTAGCTGATCCGCCCATGGGTGTCTCCACCGCAAGCCCCGAGAAGGGCATTTCCGTCGTCACGGTCGACTTCCCACCCGTCAACGCGCTTCCCGTGCACGGCTGGTACGAGCTCGCCGACGCGGTGCGCGCGGCGGGCCGCGACCCCGAGACGCGCTGCGTGGTCCTGACCGCCGAGGGCCGCGGCTTCAACGCCGGGGTCGACATCAAGCAAATGCAGCGCGACCGCGGCCACACCGCCCTCCTCGGAGCCAACCGCGGCTGTTACGAGGCCTTCGCCGCGGTGTACGAGTGCGAGGTGCCCGTCGTCGCGGCGGTGGGCGGGTTCTGCCTGGGCGGCGGCATCGGTCTGGTCGGCAACGCGGACGCGATCGTGGCGAGCGACGACGCCGTCTTCGGCCTGCCGGAGCTGGACCGCGGCGCGCTCGGCGCCGCCACCCACCTCGCCCGCCTCGTCCCGCAGCACCTCATGCGCGCGCTGTACTACACCTCGCGCACCGCGACGGCCCATGAGCTGCACGCCCACGGCTCGGTGTGGAAAGTGGTGCCGCGCGATCAACTCCCCGCCACAGCACTGGAGTTGGCGCGCGAGATCGCCCGCAAGGACGGCACCCTCATCCGGCTCGCCAAGGCCGCCATCAACGGCATCGACCCCGTCGACGTACGCCGCAGCTACCGTTTCGAGCAGGGCTTCACCTTCGAGGCCAACCTCAGCGGCGTCGCCGACCGCGTGCGCGACACGTTCAAGGCAGCGGGGACCGAGGAGGCGGAGCGGTGACGGACAAGACCATGACGCCCGAGGACGTCGTCGCGCGCCTGAGCAGCGGCATGACCATCGGCATCGGCGGCTGGGGCTCGCGCCGCAAACCCATGGCGCTGGTGCGGGCCCTGCTCCGCTCCCCGGTCACCGACCTCACCGTCATCTCCTGCGGCGGCCCGGACGTCGGCCTGCTCGCCGCCGCCGGAAGGATCCGCAAGCTGGTGGC
Source organism: Streptomyces sp. NBC_01431 (assembly GCF_036231355.1). Lineage (NCBI taxonomy): Bacteria > Bacillati > Actinomycetota > Actinomycetes > Kitasatosporales > Streptomycetaceae > Streptomyces > Streptomyces sp. NBC_01431. The sequence continues at coordinate 6,067,681 of NZ_CP109496.1, read as the reverse complement.
GCCCTTCGCCACGCTCGACTCGATCCCCCTGGAGCCGCACTTCCGCGCGGCCCGCCAAAGGGGCGCCTTCGAGCTGATGGAGGTGGACGAGGCGATGTTCATGTGGGGGCTGCACGCCGCCGCCAACCGGCTGCCGTTCCTGCCGGTCCGCGCGGGCATCGGCTCCGACGTGATGCGGGTCAACCCCCGGCTGCGTACGGTGACTTCACCGTACGAGGACGGCGAGAGCTTCGTCGCGATGCCGGCGCTGCGCATGGACGCGGCCCTCGTCCACCTCAACCGCGCCGACCGGCTCGGCAACGGCCAGTACCTGGGCCCCGACCCCTACTTCGACGACCTGTTCTGCGAGGCCGCCGACAGCGCGTACGTGTCGTGCGAGCGGATCGTGGACGGCTTCGGATCCGCTGTGCCGCAGTCCCTGCTGGTGGGGCGGCATTCGGTCGCCGGGGTCGTGGAGTGCCCCAACGGCGCCCACTTCACCTCCTGCGCCCCCGACCACGGCCGCGACGAGCCCTTCCAGAAGCTGTACGCGACCACGCCCTGGCCGCAGTTCGCCGAACGCTTCCTGTCCGGGCCCGACGAGAAGTCCTACCAGAGCTCGGTGCAGAGCTGGCACGAGGAGCAGAAGTGACGACGAGCACCGCGCGGGCGACCCGCGCCGAGTACTGCGTGATCGCCTGCGCCGAGGCCTGGCGCGACAACGGGGAGGTGCTCGCGAGCCCGATGGGTCCGGTCCCCTCGATCGGGGCCCGGCTGGCCCGGCGGACCTTCTCGCCCGACCTGCTGCTCACCGACGGCGAGGCGATGCTCATCGGCCCCGACGGCGAGCCCGAGGGCTGGCTGCCCTACCGTCGGCACCTCACCATGGTGACCGGCGGCCGGCGGCACGTCATGATGGGCGCGAGCCAGCTCGACCGGTTCGGCAACCAGAACATCTCCTGCATCGGCGACTGGGAGCGGCCCACCCGTCAGCTCCTCGGCGTGCGAGGCGCACCCGTCAACACCCTGAACAATCCGGTGAGTTACTGGGTGCCCAAGCACTCCACCCGGGTCTTCGTGCCGAAGGTCGACATGATCAGCGGCGTCGGCTACGACAGCGCGGCGGCCGCGGGCCCCTCCGCCACCCGCTTCCACCGCATCCCGCGGGTCGTGAGCGATCTGGGCGTCTTCGACTTCGCCACCCCGGACCACACGATGCGGCTCGCGTCGCTGCACCCCGGGGTCACGGTGGAGCAGGTGCGCGAGGCCACCGCGTTCGAGCTGGCCGTCGCCGATGAGGTCCCGTACACCCGCGATCCCACCGGCGAGGAGCTGCGCCTCATCCGCGACGTGCTCGACCCGGAGAACCTGCGCGACCGCGAGGTACGTCCATGACTCCCGCGCCCTCCCGCATCGAGACCGCCCTCACCGAACTCGTCGGCGTCCGGCATCCAATCGTGCAGACCGGCATGGGCTGGGTGGCGGGTCCCCGCCTGGTCTCGGCCGCCGCGAACGCGGGAGCGCTCGGCGTCCTCGCCTCGGCGACGATGACGACGGTCCAGCTGCGGCAAGCGGTCCGCAAGGTCGCCGCCCGCACCGACGCGCCGTTCGGGGTCAATCTGCGGGCCGACGCGGGGGACGCCCGCGAGCGGGTGCGGATCATCATCGAGGAGGGCGTGAAGGTGGCGTCCTTCGCACTCGCGCCGTCCCGCGACCTCATCGCCGAGCTGAAGGACGCGGGCGTCGTCGTGATCCCGTCCATCGGCGCCCGGCGGCACGCCGAGAAGGTCGCGGCGTGGGGCGCGGACGCGGTGATCGTGCAGGGCGGCGAGGGCGGCGGCCACACCGGAGAGGTGGCAACCACCGTGCTGCTCCCGCAGGTTGTGGACGCGGTGGACATTCCCGTCGTCGCGGCGGGCGGCTTCCACGACGGCCGGGGGCTGGTGGCCGCGCTGGCCTACGGGGCGGCGGGCGTCGCGATGGGCACCCGCTTCCTGCTCACCTCGGACTCGACGGTCCCCGACACGGTGAAGGCCGCGTATCTGGCGGCGACGGTCAAGGACATCACCGTCACCAGGGCCGTGGACGGACTGCCGCACCGCATGCTCCGTACCGAACTCGTCGCCTCGCTCGAAGGGGCGGGCCGGGCGCGGACGCTGGCGCGCGCGGCGCGCCGGGCGGCCGGATTCCGCAAGCTCTCCGGCCTCTCCTGGCCCCAACTGGTCCGGGACGGCCTGGCGATGAAGCACGGCAAGGACCTGACGTGGAGTCAAGTACTACTGGCGGCCAACACCCCGATACTGCTGCGGGCGTCCATGGTCGAGGGTCGCACCGACCTCGGGGTGATGGCCTCGGGACAGGTCGCCGGCGTGATCGACGACCTCCCCAGCTGCGACGAACTGATCACCCGCGTGATGCACGAGGCCGCTCAGGTACTGGCGACCCTGCCGTCACGGGGCTGACACCTGCGAGCGGGCTCGGCGGCGGTGCGTGCGGGGCGGTGCCTCCTGGGGGGAGGGGGGTCATTCGGCCGCGAACCGTGCGGGGTTGCCCGCGCAGCTCCCCGCGCCCCTAGACGGTCGCTCGACCGCAGACCGTGCGTGGCGCTCGCGCAGTTCCCTGCGCCCCCAGGCGGGGTGGGGCGTTAGCCATCCCAGCCTGTCCGGTGTTTGAGGACTAGCGCCTTTCGGGCGCGAACGGGGTCTGGGGCGGAGCCCCAGGGCGCCATCACCCCCGGAGGGTCTCGGGAAGGGGCGGGGTGGGGAAAAGATCAGGCCCCGGCCCGACCCCGCCCCGCACCACCCTGTCCACGCCCACGTCCACCCTGCGCCCGGGACGACGCACCCTGCGCACGCCCACCCTGACCGGCGCCCTGGCCCCGCCCAGCACCCTGGCCCGAACCCTGGGCGCGGCCGCCCTGAGCCGAACCCTGAGTGCGGCTGCCCTGAGCCGAGCCGGTGCGGTTGCCCTGGCCCGAACCCTGGGCACGGCCACCCTGAGCCGAGCCGGTGCGGGCGCCGCCCTGAGCCGAAGCCTGGGCGGGGGCGCCCTGGCCCGAGCCCCCACGGGAAGCCCCGCGGCGGCTGCGGCTGCGCCCCCCGGAGGGCGCCCGCTTCGGTTCCGGCTGGGCCGGGACCTCGATGACGACCGGGACACCGGACGGCTCGCGCGCACCCGTGACCCGCACGAGCTCCTCGGAGCTCGACTTGATCTCGGCCGTCCGGGGACGGATCCCCGCGAACGACATGAGCTTCGTCATCTCGCGCTTCTCCTCGGGCAGCACGAGCGTGACCACGCTGCCGGACTCGCCGGCTCGCGCGGTGCGCCCGCCCCGGTGGAGGTAGTCCTTGTGGTCCGTGGGCGGGTCCACGTTCACGACGAGGTCCAGGTCGTCGACGTGGATGCCGCGGGCCGCGACGTTGGTCGCCACCAGAGCGGTGACCTGCCCGTTCTTGAACTGGTCCAGGGTGCGGTTGCGCTGCGGCTGGGAGCGCCCGCCGTGCAGCCCGGCCGCACGGACCCCGCTGGAGAGCAGCCGCTTGACCAGCCGGTCCACGGAGCGCTTGGTGTCGAGGAACATGATGACGCGGCCGTCGCGGGCCGCGATGCGCGTGGTGACGGCCTTCTTGTCGGTCTCGTCCAGGACGTACAGCACGTGGTGTTCCATCGTGGTGACCGCGCCGGCCGACGGGTCGACGGAGTGCACCACCGGGTCGGTGAGGAACATCCGGACCAGGCGGTCGATGTTGGCGTCCAGGGTCGCCGAGAACAGCATCCGCTGGCCGTCCGGCTCGACCTGCTTGAGCAGCGCCGTGACCTGCGGCATGAAGCCCATGTCGGCCATCTGGTCGGCCTCGTCGAGGACGGTGATGCCCACGTTCTCCAGCGAGCAGTCACCTCTCTCTATGAGGTCCTTGAGGCGGCCCGGGGTCGCGACCATCACTTCGGCGCCGCGGCGCAGCGCGTTGGACTGCTTGGTGATGGAGAGCCCGCCCACGACGGTGGTGAGGCGGAGGTTCACGGAGGTCGCGTACGGCGTGAGCGCGTCGGTGACCTGCTGCGCGAGTTCCCGGGTGGGTACGAGGACGAGCGCGAGCGGCGCCTTGGGCTCGGCGCGCCTGCCCGCGGTGCGGGCGAGCAGCGCGAGGCCGAAGGCGAGGGTCTTGCCGGAGCCGGTGCGGCCGCGGCCGAGGATGTCGCGGCCCGCGAGCGAGTTCGGCAGGGTGGCGCCCTGGATCGGGAACGGCTCGGTGACGCCCTGGGCGTCGAGCGTCTTGAGGAGCGCCGCGGGCATGTCCAGGTCGGCAAAGGCCTCGACGGCGGGCAGCGCGGGGGTCAGGGTCTCCGGCAGCTTGAACTCACCCTGCGGCGCCATGGTCTTGCCCTTGGCGGGCTTGGCGGCGGGTCGTCCGGAGCCCCTGCGGGGACCGGAAGTGGAGCCGGAACCGGAACGGGAGCCGGTGCCGGCACCGGAGCCCGAGCGCTTGCTGGTCATGCGCGTCATACGGTTTTGCCTTCCTGGGACAAGACAGCACAAGCCGGGGCCCGCACCTGAGGGTGCGGGCCCCGGCTGCGAAATTCGCGAGCCGCGGGGTGCGCGGCTGCAAAATACGCCTCGTCGGCGATTAGGCGGGAACGATGTTCTCCGCCTGCAGGCCCTTCTGGCCCTGGGTGACCTCGAAGGAGACCTTCTGGCCCTCAAGGAGCTCACGGAAGCCGTTGGAGGCGATGTTGGAGTAGTGGGCGAAGACGTCGGGGCCGCCGCCGTCCTGCTCGATGAAGCCGAAGCCCTTTTCCGAGTTGAACCACTTCACGGTGCCAGTAGCCATGTCATTTCTCCTAAGACAGGGGCAGTTCCGGAAATCCGCGGAATTACGGATTCCTCGTCGCCGCATTGAGCCCATCCGGAGAAACCCGGAAAACAAATATGCGCCTGAGGAGCATTCCCGTCAGGCGCACATAAAGTATATGGGTACCAAAACTGCAACAGCCCCCACGATAGCATGCCGTCGCGCGGCCCAGCCGTGATGCCGGTTACAGCCGCTCGATGATCGTCACGTTGGCCTGACCGCCGCCCTCGCACATCGTCTGGAGGCCGTAGCGGCCACCGGTGCGTTCCAGTTCGTGCAGCAGCGTCGTCATCAGCTTGACGCCGGTCGCGCCGAGTGGGTGGCCGAGCGCGATGGCGCCGCCGTTGACGTTGACCCGGGCCGGGTCGGCGCCGGTCTCCTTGAGCCAGGCGAGCACCACCGGCGCGAAGGCCTCGTTGATCTCGACCAGATCGATGTCGTCGATCGTCATGCCGGTCTTCTTCAGGGCGTACGCGGTCGCGGGGATCGGCGCGGACAGCATCCGGATGGGGTCGTCGCCGCGTACCGAGAGGTGGTGGATGCGGGCGCGCGGGGTCAGCTCGTGGTCGGCGACCGCGCGTTCGGAGGCGATGAGCAGGGCGGCGGCTCCGTCGGAGACCTGGGAGGAGCAGGCGGCGGTGATGGTGCCGCCGTCCGTGACGGGCCCGAGGCCCGCCATCTTCTCCAGGGTGGTGTCCCGGCGCGGACCCTCGTCCACCGCGACCCCGGCACAGGGGACCGTCTCACGGGTGAAGCGGCCCTCGTCGATGGCGCGGACGGCGCGCCGGTGGGAGCTGAGCGCGAACTCCTCCATGTCGCGGCGCGAGATCCCCCATTTCTCGGCGATGAGCTGGGCGCCGTGGAACTGGTTGACGGGCGCGTCGCCGTAGCGGGCCCGCCAGCCCGCGCTGCCGAGGTAGGGGCCGTCGGTCAGGCCGAGCGGTTCGGCGGCCTGCCGGGAGGCGAAGGCGATCGGGATCATGGACATGTTCTGGGTGCCGCCCGCGACCACCAGGTCCTGGGTGCCGGACAGGACGCCCTGGGCCGCGAAGTGGACGGCCTGCTGGGAGGAACCGCACTGGCGGTCGATGGTGACGCCGGGCACCTCCTCGGGGAGCCCGGCCGCCAGCCATGCCGTGCGGGCGATGTCGCCGGCCTGCGGGCCCACGGTGTCCAGGCAGCCGAAGACCACGTCCTCGACGGCGGCCGGGTCGATGCCGCAGCGCGCGATGAGCGCCGTGAGCACATGCGCCCCGAGGTCCGCCGGGTGGACTGCCGCCAGCCCTCCGCCGCGCCGGCCAACCGGCGTGCGTACCGCTTCGACTATGTAGGCCTCGGCCATGACAACTCCCCATTCACACACGTGAGTTGGGTACGTACGGCGGTCATGTACGTACGGCGATTCCGTCCAGGACCATCGAGAGGTACTGGCGGGCGATCTCGTCCGGGCTGTGCTGTCCGCCGGGCCGGTACCAGGACGCGGCCACCCACACGGTGTCGCGCACGAACCGGTAGGTGAGGCGGACGTCGAGGTCGGCGCGGAAGGCGTGGGTGGCGACTCCGCGCTCCAGCGTCCCCAGCCATGCCTTCTCGAACTTCTGCTGCGAGTCGGCGAGGTAGTGGAAGCGCTCCTGGTCCACGAGGTGCTTGGCCTCCTTCTGGTAGATCGCGACGGCGGCGCGGTGCCGGTCGATCTCCCGGAAGGACTCGGTGACGAGGGCCTCGATGGTCTCCCGGGGGCCGAGTCCGGCGGCGAGCACGGCGTCGTACCCCTCCCAGAGCTCGTTCAGGAAGGCCGAGAGGATCTCGTCGAGCATCGATTCCTTGGAGTCGAAGTGGTAGTAGAGGCTGCCCGCGAGCATGCCCGCCTCGTCCGCGATCCTTCGGACGGTGGTGGCGTTGTACCCCTGGGCGGCGAACACGTCGGCCGCCGTGGCGAGGAGTTCACGACGCCGCTCGGGCGAGGCGGTCACCTGCGTCTTCTTCTTGCTGTTCGTCGGCACCCCGTCATTGTCTCCTCACGCGCGCTGGCTGCTGACGGAGACGACCTCGCCGGTCAGGTACGAGGAGTAGCCGCTGGCCAGGAAGACGATGACGTTGGCGACCTCCCAGGGTTCGGCGTGGCGGCCGAACGCCTCGCGGGCGGTGAGCTCTTCGAGCAGTTCGGCGGAGGTGACCTTCACGAGGTGGGGGTGCATGGCGAGCGACGGCGCGACCGCGTTGACCCGGACGCCGAGGTCTGCCGCTTCGATGGCCGCGCAGCGGGTGAGTGCCATGACGCCCGCCTTGGCGGCCGCGTAGTGGGCCTGGCCGGCCTGGGCACGCCAGCCGACGACGGAGGCGTTGTTGACGATCACGCCGGTGCGGCCGGAGTCCTTGAAGACGCGCAGGGCCGCGCGGGTACAGCGGAAGGTGCCGTTCAGGGTGACGTCGAGGACCTTGGACCACTGCTCGTCGGTCATGTCGACGAGGGAGCAAGTGCCGCCAAGGCCAGCGTTGTTGACGACGATGTCGAGTCCGCCGTGAACGCGCGTGGCGAGCGCGAAGAGGGCACCGACCTGCTGTTCGTCCGTCACGTCGCACGGCAGGGAGGCGACGTTGCGGGCGCCGAACTCCGCGGCGAGCGCCTGCTCGGTCTCCTTGAGGCGGCGGGCGTGCGCGTCGCCGATGACGATCCTGGCGCCCTCCTCCAGGAGCCGGCGGGCGGTGGCGCCGCCGATCCCTGCGCCGGCCGCCGCGGTGACGACTGCGGTGCGGCCGTCGAGCAGCCCGTGTCCCGGCACGTACTGAGCCTTGTTGTCCGTCACGGCGCCACGCTAACCTACCAAACACTTGTTAGGGAAGGACGGTGCACCGCAACCATGGACCTGGACCCCACCCCCGACCAGGAGGCCTTCCGGGCCGAGGCGCGGGCCTGGCTGGCCGCGCACGTTCCCGCCAGGCCCCTCCCCTCCCTGGAGACGCAGGCCGGTTTCGCCGCCCACCGCGCATGGGAGGCGGAGCTGTCCGCGGACCGCTGGTCGGTGGTTTCGTGGCCGAAGGAGTACAGGGGCCGGGGCGTCGACATCTTCAAGTGGCTCCTCTTCGAGGAGGAGTACTTCGCGGCGGGCGCCCCCGGCCGGGTCTCGCAGAACGGCATCAACCTGCTGGCGCCGACCCTGTTCGACCACGGCACGCCCGAGCAGCGGGCACGGATCCTGCCGGACATGGCGAGCGGCGCGACCATCTGGGCGCAGGCCTGGTCGGAGCCGGAGGCCGGTTCCGACCTCGCCTCGCTGCGGTCCAAGGCCGTGCGCACCCAGGGGGGTTGGCTGCTTTCGGGGCAGAAGACCTGGTCATCACGGGCCGCGTTCGCCGACCGCGCCTTCGGCATCTTCCGTACGGATCCGGCCGCGGCCAGACCCCATCAGGGCCTGACCTACCTGATGTTCGACCTGCGGGCGCCCGGGGTGACGGTCCGGCCCATCGGGCGCCTCGACGGCAAACCGGCCTTCGCGGAGCTCTTCCTTGACGGGGTGTTCGTGCCGGACGAGGACGTCATCGGCGAGGTCGGCGCGGGCTGGCGGATCGCCATGTCGACCACCGGCAACGAACGCGGCCTGATGCTGCGCTCCCCCGGCCGCTTCCTCGCCGGCGCGCGGCGGCTCGTGGACCTGTGGCGCGCGAAGGGCGATCCGGCGGACACGGCGCTGCGGGACCGGGTGGCCGACGCGGTGATCGGGGCGCGCGCCTACGAGCTCTTCACCTGCGCCGGTGCCTCCCGTTTCGCGGCGGCCGAGCCGAGCGGCGCCGAGTCGAGCCTCAACAAGGTGTTCTGGTCGCACTACGACATCGCCCTGCACGAGACCGCGCTCGACCTGCTTGGCCCGTACGGCGAGCTGTCGAGCGACGCCAACGAGGCACCCGAACACGGCAGTTGGGCCGAGAACTACGTCTTCTCGCTGGCCGGTCCAATCTACGCCGGTACGAACGAGATCCAGCGCGACATCATCGCCGAGCGCCTGCTCGGCCTCCCTAAGGGCCGGCGCTGATGAGGTTCCTGCTCGATGTGGAACAGCTCGACTTCGCGCGCTCGCTGGACGCGATGCTGACCGCCGCCGACACGCCTTCGGTGGTACGGGCGTGGGGTGCGGGCGAGGCCGGGCCGGGCCGCGCCCTGTGGTCCCGGATCGCAGAGGCCGGGGTGTTCGCGCTGGTCGCGCCGGACACGTACGACGGTGTCGGGCCGCTGCCCGTCGAACTGGCCGTGGCGTTCGTTGAGTTGGGCCGTCACGCGGCGCCGGGTCCGCTGGTCGAGACGGTGGCCGCGGCGGCCCTGCTCGCCCGGCTCGCCGAGCTGGGCGAGGACGGCCCGGCCAAGCGGCTGTTGCCGTCGATCGTGTCGGGGGCGTGCGTGGCGAGCGTCCTGTTCCCGCAGGGCGGCCCGTACGCGCTCGACGCGGACACGGCGGACGCGGTGTTGGCCGTCGACGGCGGCGAGCTGCGGCTCGCGCCGGGGCACGGGCCCCTCCAGCCCTCCCTCGACCCGGCCCGGCGCCTGGCCCGCCTCGCGCCGGGCGGTGAACTCCTGGCCGCGGGGTCCGGGTTGACGGCGGCCCTCGCGCACGCCACCGCCCTGGCCCGGCTCGCGGCGGCCGCGCAGTGCCTCGGGGTCGCCGAGGCACTGCTCCACCGGACGGTGGCGTACGTCAAGCAGCGCACCCAGTTCGGTGCGCCCATCGGCTCGTTCCAGGTGGTGAAGCACCGGCTCGCGGACACGCTGGTCGCGGTGGAGTTCGCGCGGCCGCTGCTGTACGGGGCGGCGCTGTCGCTCGCGCCGCGCGATGTCGCCGCCGCGAAGGTGACGGCGTCGGAGGCCGCGTACGACGCCGCCCGCACCGCGCTGCAACTGCACGGGGCGGTGGGCTACACGGACGAGCTGGACCTTTCGCTGTGGCTGCGGAAGGCGCGGGTGCTGCGCGGTGCGTGGGGAGCGCCCGGAGAGTGCCGGGCGGCGGTACTGGCGGGCTGAGCGCGGTCGCGCCCGGGACCCGAACTCTCCCAAGGCCTCAAGGGCAAGGGGTGACCGGTCCTCAGGGCACCCCTCAGTGCACCTGCCCCGTGGGCCGGACCACCACCGTGTTCACCTCGACCCCGGCCGGCTGGGCCAGGGACCAGACGATCGCCTCGGCCACGTGGTCCGGGGTCATGGCCGGGCCGTCCGGGACGACGCCCGTGGGGTGGCTCTCCCAGAACGGGGTGTCCACCCGGCCCGGCGCGATCAGCGTCACGGCGACGCCCGAGCCGGTGACCAGGACCCGGGTGTTCTCGGCGAGCGAGGTGAGCGCGCTCTTGCTGACCGAGTACATGTTGCCCGGGGTGTTCTTGATCCCCGCCGTGCTGCCCACCATCACGATCCGCCCGCCGCTCTCGGTGAGCGCGGGCAGCGCGGCCTTCACCAGGAGGGCCGGGCCGAGCACGTTGACCAGGAGCATCTCGCGCCAGTGCGCGGGGTCCCCGTCGGCGAGGTTGTCGTGGGTGGAGAACCCGGCGTTGGCGACCACGTGGTCGAGCCGCCCGAACGTCTTGAGCGCCGCCTCCACCGCCCCGCTGATCGAGGCCGGGTCGGTGGTGTCGGCGGCGAGGGCCACCACCCGCTCCCCCGCGTCGAGTTCGGCCACGAAAGCGTCGAGCTTCGCCTGGTCGCGGCCGGTGACGGCGACCCGGTGGCCGTCTGCGACGAGCCGCCGTACGGTCGCGGCGCCGATCCCGCTCGCACCACCGGTGACAAGGGTGACCGCGCCGTTGCTGTGTTCGCTGCTCATGAACTCCCCTGGATCTCCTGGCCCGTCGCTGCCCCGGTGACTGTAACCGCCGGGCCGTCAGGCATCCTCGCGAACGCCGGCGTCCGCGTTGCCGCGCCTGAGGGTGCGCAGGGCGGCGCCGGGTCGCCAGGCCCGTACGACCAGTTCGTCGTTCTCGACGCCGGTGCGCACGACCTCGGTCAGCTCGGCGCGGAACAGGTGGAAGGGCTCGGGCGGGTGCACCTGGGAGGCGAACCGCGCGAGGACGGCGGAGTCGGTGACCTCCACGGCACGCCCGCTGACCCGTACGTCGCCGTCGGCCATCTCGGCATCCGGTCCCGGGTTGGCCTGGACGGCGAAGCGCGGATCGCGCAGCAGGTCGAACGCCTTCATCGAGTTCGGCATCATGCCGAGCCACAGCTCGCCGTCCCTGAACTCCACCTCCAGGCCGGTCACGCGGGGCGAGCCGTCCTTGCGGAGGGTCGCGAGGACGTGGTGCTTGTACTGCTTGAACCGCGCTTCGACGACGTCGGCGAACGCTGGTTCCGCACTGCGGAAGTCCGACCAGCCAACTGCCGGGCGCGCTGTCTCATTGGATGCCATGGCTCAAGCAAACCGCACGAGGCGGACAGATTCTGTCCTGATTACCGCATCGGCGAGGCGGCCATGCCCGATCGCGGGAGCGTGACGATCGCGGCGCGCCCCTCGGCCCGCACGCTCGCGGCGCCCTCGTCGCTCAGCACCGCGTCGTACGGGTCGAGGACGACGGCGTCGACCCGTACGGGCGCGTCGAGGGCGACGACGAGCGCGGGTCCGGCGATCGTCAGGGCGCCCCGCACCACGGCGACCGAGGGCGCGGGGCGTCCCCGGCGGTACATCACGTTGAAGTTGACCACCGGCCCGGCCAGGAGACGGCACTGGGTGGGCGCGTCGCCCGGAAAGTGCTGGGGCACGAACCGCTCGTCCACCAGGCGGCGTTGACCGCCGACGGTGAGGTCCATTCCGGCGCCCTCGACCACCGTGAGGATCCGGTCCACCCCGGGAAAGCCGGAGAAGGGGCCGTCCGCCGCGACGTCCGCGAGGCTCACCCGCCACTCGAATCCGGCCGTCCCCGCGCCTTCGGGGTACGCGGCGACGTTCCGCGTCACACCGCCCCCGTTCCGCCACGGCACGGCCACCCTGTCGGCGGCCCGCAGCATCCTCACCGTACGATCCCTTCCGCCCGTGCCGAGCGCAGCCAGTGGGGGAACTCGCCGAGCAGCCGATCGTAGAGCTGGGCGTCGCTCATCCTTCGCGGGTCGCTCCCGGCGGCGAAGAAGCCCGCGTTGTCGACGCGTCGGCGCTGGGGGACGGCCAACTCGTCCAGTCTGCGCAGAAAGTCGAACTGGTGGCTGCGCGGATTGCCGAAGCCGATGAACTGCCAGAACATCGGCAGTGTGGCCGCCTTGCAGACGTAGCGTTCGGCCGCGAGTCTGCTGCTGGGGGCGCCGTCCGTCTGGAAGACGACGAGCGCGGGGGCGGTCGCGCCGCTGTCCAGGTAGTGGTCGATGACCGCGTCCATGGCCACGTGGTAGTTGGTCCGGCCCATGTGGCCGAGGTTGGCGACGATCCGTTCGATGCGCCCGCTGTGGTTCTCCAGGGCGATCTCCGTCTCTGCATCGATGCCCGTGGAGAAGAAGACCACAGGCACGCGGCCATCGTCGTCGAGGTGCGCGGACAGGCCGAGCACCCTGTCGGCGAGCGCCTGCACGCTGCCGTCTCTGAAGTACGGGCGCATCGAGCCGGAGTGGTCGATGACCAGGTAGACGGCGGCGGTCTCGTCATCGAGGCCGTGTCTCTCCAGGGAGACGGCGGCGCTCTTGTAGAGGGAGACGAGCGCGGGCGCGGCTTCCTCCACTTTACGGAGCGACAGTGCGGCCATGCGGCTCGTCTCCGTTCACTCGCCGTCCGGGGGCGGGAGTGCTGAGGTTACGCGACGGGCGGGGGCAGTTGGGAGTGTGCGGCTGTCCTGTGCGCAGGGCGAGGCCGGGTCCGGCAGTTCGGGGCGGCCGCGGCTGTGCATGGCCCGCGACACCGGGGCCTTGGCGCGAGCGCGGGGTCGGACCGAGGCGCCCTGGTCCCACCGGGGCGCGCGGCAATCGCACGCCCTCGCAGACGAGTTGCCCCGGGCAGGACCCTTGCCCCGTATCGACGGCGATCGTGTGGGTTCAGCGGGGGCCGAGGGTCCAGCGCGGGCCGCTGGGACTGTCCTCGATGACGAGGCCGGACTGGGTGAGCTGGTCACGGATCGCGTCCGCGGTCGCCCAGTCCTTACGAGCCCTGGCCGCCTCACGCTGTTCCAGAACCAGGCGCACCAAAGTGTCCACCGCGCCGTGAAGCTCCCCGCCCCGGTCGGCCTCTTCCGCCCAGTGGGCATCCAGCGGGTCCAGACCCAGAACACCCAGCATCGCCCGGACCTCAGCCAGACGCGCCGTCGCGGCTTCCTTGTCATCGGCCGCCAGCGCGCTGTTGCCCTGGCGCACCGTGGTGTGGACGATCGCGAGAGCCTGCGGCACCCCGAGGTCGTCGTCCATCGCCTCGGCGAACGCGGGCGGCACCTGGGCGGCAGGCTCGACAATGCCGCCCGCCTTCTCCACCACACGCTGGATGAAACCCTCGATCCGCGCGAACGCCGACTCCGCCTCGCGCAGAGCCTCCTCGCTGTACTCGATCATCGACCGGTAGTGCGGAGTACCCAGGTAATAGCGCAGCACGATCGGCCGCCAGCGCTTGACCATCTCCGAAACCAGCACCGAGTTCCCGAGCGACTTCGACATCTTCTCGCCGGACATCGTCACCCAGGCGTTGTGCACCCAGTACCGCGCGAACGCGTCACCGAAGGCCTTCGCCTGAGCGATCTCGTTCTCATGGTGCGGGAAGATCAGATCAAGGCCGCCGCCGTGGATGTCGAACGCACTGCCCAGATACTTGTGAGCCATCGCCGAGCACTCCAGATGCCAGCCCGGCCGGCCGCGCCCCCACGGCGTCTCCCAGTCCGGCTCACCCGGCTTGGTCGCCTTCCACATCGCGAAATCCCGCGGATCCCGCTTACCCGACACACCCTCGTCAGGCTGGCGCAGATCGTCGATGTCCTGGTTGGAGAGCGCCAGGTACTCCGGGAAGGAACGCACATCGAAGTAGACACTGCCGTCCGCCTCATACGCGTGACCACGCTCGATCAGACCCCGCATCATCTCGACCATCTCGGTGATGTGCCCGGTCGCCCGCGGCTCGTAGGTCGGCGGCAGGCAGCCCAGCGCCGTATAGCCGTCGTTGAACGCACGCTCGTTGTCGTACCCGATCGACCACCACGGACGGCCCTGCTCGCCCGCCTTCCTGATGATCTTGTCGTCGATGTCGGTGACATTGCGGATGAACGTCACGCCATAACCGCGGTACTCGAACCAACGCCGCATGACGTCGAAGTTCAACCCCGACCGGATGTGCCCGATGTGCGGGGCCGCCTGAACAGTCGCACCACACAGGTAGATCGAGACACAACCCCGCGAGAGCGGAACGAAATCACGAATCTGCCGGGCGCTGGTGTCGTAGAAACGGATGGGCAAGTCGTCCTCCTCGGGGTGATCAGGCTGCGGCACGCGCAGCCTTGACGAAGGCCTCGATGAGAGCGGGGTCCTTGACTCCCCGGGTCCTCTCGATCCCGCTGGACACGTCCACGCCCCAGGGCCGGGTGGCCCGTACGGCCGCGGCGACGTTGCCCGGTGTGAGGCCACCGGCCAGGAGCCACTCCGCATCCGGGGACCGCAGGGCCCCCCGGGTCCAGTCCCAGGGGATTCCGGCGCCCGGCGTGGGCGCGTCGAGGAGGAGGATGTCCTCGCCCATCTGCCCGCGCCGTGGTACGGGCTCGCGGTACGAAGTCCCCCGGATGAGGGTCCACCCGCCGTTCCTGAGCTCGGTGAACTGGCTCCGCTCCTCGTGGCCGTGCAGCTGGATGGCGCGCACGCCCGTGATGTCGGCCAGGGACCGGACCTGGTCGGTCGGCTGGTCACGGAACACGCCGACGGTCATCACGTGCGGCGGCACCCGTTCGACGAGGCGGATGGCGGTGGTGGCATCCACTCGCCGGGGGCTGTCGGCGAACATGAAGCCGATGGCGTCGGCCCCGGCTTCGACGGCGGTGTCCACATCCTGTTCGGTCTTGAGCCCGCAGAGCTTGATGAACAGACGGTCGGGCACAGGGTCTCCTCGGCGGTTCGTCTGCCCCGGAAGCGTCTTCGGGGGCAGACGTGAACAAGGTGGGTCAGCGGCTGGCCAGGGCCAGTTGCACACCCAGGCCGACGAAGGCCACGGCGAACGTCCGGCGCATCCAGGCCAGCACCTTGGGGCGGGAGATGATGTGGTCGCGCACGCCCGCGGCGAAGGCACCGTAGATCACGAACACGACGAACGTCATGATCATGAAAACGGCCGAGAGTTCGAGCATGTTCGGCAGCGTGTTGGTGCTGCCCGCCGGAACGAACTGGGGCAGGAACGCCAGGAAGAACATGGACAGCTTCGGGTTGAGGAAGTTGATCAGAATGGCGGTCCAGGTGACCTGCGCCGACGAACGCTCCTGCGGCTGGCCACCGCCCTCCGTGTCGATCCGCATGGCACCCTTCTCGCGCAGGGTCTGCCAGGCGAGGAAGAGCAGATAGCCGACGCCGGCCCACTTGAAGCTGGCGAAGGCCACGGCGCTGGTGTGCAGGATGGCGGCCAGACCCGCGATCGCGGCGGCCAGATGCGGAACGATCCCGAGGGTGCAGCCGAAGGCCGCCACGACCGACATGCGGAAGCCGCGTGTCAAGCCCGTGCCGACGGTGTACACCGCGCCGGTTCCCGGTGAGACCACGATGATGAACGCGGTCAGGAAGAACTCAACACTCATGAAGTGACGCTCCCTTGATGGGCAGTCAGGACTGCCATGTAGATGTCGGTTCTACTCTGCCAGCAGCGTCCGCGTCGCGGCTTCGACATCCTCGACGCGCGCCAGGCTCTCACCGACGAGGAAGACCGTGATGCCGGCCACCTCCATGCGCTTGAGGTCCTCGGGGGTGCTCAGCCCGCTCTCGCCGACGACGACCTTGCCCGCGGGGACCCGGGGAGCGAGGTTCTCGGCCGTGGTGAGGCTGGTCTTCATGGTCTTGAGATCGCGGTTGTTGATCCCGACCAGCCGCGACCGCAACCGCGCCGCACGCTTGAGTTCCTCCTCGTCGTGCACCTCGACCAGGACGTCCATGCCCCACTCCCGCGCGGTGTCCTCGATGGCGACGGCGGTGTCGTCGTCGACGGTGGACAGCATCAGCAGGATGGCGTCCGCTCCCCAGGCCCGCGCCTCGACCACCTGGTAGGGGTCAAGCATGAAGTCCTTGCGCAGCAGCGGCAGTTCGACCTCTGTGCGAGCCGCGGTCAGATGCTCCAGGCTGCCGTCGAAGGAGGGGGCGTCGGTGAGCACCGACAGGCAGGTGGCGCCCCCGGCCCGATAGGCACGGGCCATGGACGCGGCGTCGAAGTTCGCGCGGATGAGTCCCTTGGACGGGCTCTTCTTCTTCACCTCGGCGATCAGGGCGTACCTGCCCTCCCGCTGCCGCTGTTCGATGGCGGCGAGGAATCCGCGCGGCGGCGCCATCCCGGCGGCCCGGTCGCGCAGGACGCTCAGCGGACGGTCCTTCTTGGCCTCGGCGATCTCGTCGTACTTGTAGGCCTTGATACGGGTCAGCAGGTCACTCATGAGATCCCCTTGGAGAGATGGGCACGGGCATGCGCGTGGGACGCGTCGATCAGGGCGGACAGGCAGGCCCGCGCCCGTCCGGAGTCGATGGACTCGACGGCGAGGTCGGCCGCCTGTCCGAAGTCGGCGGTGCGGGAGGCCGCGACGAGAGCGAGAGCGGCGTTGAGTACCGCGACGTCCCGGTAGGGACCGCGGGCCCCTTCCAGGACGCCCTTCAGCGCCTGGGCGTTCTCGGCGGGGGTGCCTCCGCGCAGGTCCTGCGGGCGTGCGGTGGGGATGCCGAGCTGTGAGGGGGTGACCTCGAAGGTCTTCACCACGCCGTCCGCGAGTTCGGCTACGTAGGTGGGGCCGGTGGTGGTGACCTCGTCCAGGCCGTCCGAGCCGTGCACGACCAGCGCGTGGGTGGAGCCCAGTTCGCCCAGAACCTGGGCGAGTGGCTCGACCCAGTGGCGGGAGTAGACGCCGACCAGGTGATGGCGTACGCCTGCCGGGTTGAGCAGGGGGCCGAGCAGGTTGAAGACGGTACGCGTGGCCAGTTCGACGCGGGTGGGCGCCACGTGTTTGAGGGCGGGGTGGTGGTTGGGGGCGTGCATGAAGCCGATGCCGGCCGTGGCGATGCAGTGCTCGACCTCGGCCGGAGTGAGTTCGGTCCGTACGCCGAGCGCCCCCAGCACGTCGGTGGCGCCGGAGCGCGAGGACAGGGCACGGTTTCCGTGCTTGGCCACGGGGACGCCCGCGCCGGCGACGATGAGCCCGGCGCAGGTGGAAATGTTGTACGTGCCCGAGGCGTCACCCCCCGTGCCCACGATGTCGACCGCGCCCGAAGGCGCGGCCACGGTGCGCATGCGGGCGCGCAGGCTGGTCGCCGCGCCGGTGATCTCGGCGACCGTCTCCCCCCGTACGCGCAGGGCCATCAGGAACGCGCCGATCTGGGAGGGCGTGGCCTCGCCGCTCGTCATGACGGTGAAGGCCGCCGCGGCCTCGTGCCGGGTCAGCGGATGGCCGTCGGCGGTCTTGGCGAGGAACTCCTTGAACGTCCCCATCACACGGCGCCTTTCGGGGGCAGGGGCCGGTCCCAGTCAGGTGTGACGTTCTCGCGCCGATAGGGGGTCCGGTCGGTGAGTGCGGTGTCGAGAGTGCGGGCGAACAGGTGCCCGCTGTGTACCGCGCCGGCGATGATCCCGGGGCCCAGAGCGTCGCCCACCCGTACCACTCGGCGCACGCCCGCCGAGCCGAGGACGGCGGGCTCCAGGCCGGTCAGCTCGTGGTAGAGCCCTTCCCGGGGAAGCTGCGCGGTGGACAGGACGAGGGCGTCGGCGTCCACGACGCTCTCCCGTCCGGTGTAGGTGCAGGCGAGATGGACGGCGCCGGGCACGGCACGGGCGACGGTGGTGGAGGTGTGGACGGCGGCGCTGAGTTCGATGACGCGCCGCTGGACGCGCTTCTGCTCCGCCGTGTACTGCGTGAACGCCGCGACCGTGGGTTCGGGGGTCACGAACGTGATGGCGCACCCCGCAGCGGCGAGCTGCTCGGCGATGACGGTGGCCATGTAGTAGTGGTCGTCGTCGTACACCACGACCCGCCCCTGGGGGAGTCTGCCGTCCATGATGTCGTCGGGGGTGAAGACCGGCAGATCCGCCAGGCCGGGGACCGGCTCGGAGCGGTGGCGGCCGACGCCGTCATCGCGCCAGGTCGCTCCGGTGGCGACGGCCACCAGGGAACATCCCGCTTCCAGGACCAGTTCGGCCGTGCCGCGGTTCTCCGGCAGGAGCTGCACGTTCTTCATCCGCTTGAGCTGTTCCAGACGCCAGTCCCGGACCCGCCCGTAGGTGGCCAGGCCGGGCAGCCGGGACTCACGGGTGACCCGACCGCCCAGCTCTCGCTTCTCCTCGCAGAGGATCACTTCGTATCCGCGCTGGCCCAGGCCTCTGGCCGCCTCCAGTCCGGCGGGGCCGCCGCCGATGATGAGGACGGTGTCGTCGGTGTCCTTCGCCGGCATGCGCTCGGGGTGCCACCCTCGCCGCCACTCCTCACCCATCGTGGGGTTCTGGGTGCAACGGATGGGCGCGCCCAGGGAGTCGAAGGCCAGACAGACGTTGCAGCCGATGCACTCCCGGATGTCCTGGAACCTGCCCTCTTCGATCTTCACGGGAAGGAAGGGGTCGGCGATCGAAGGGCGGGCGGCGCCGATGAGGTCCAGGGTGCCGGAGCGCAGCATGGCCACCATGGTGTCGGGCGAGGTGAAGCGGCCCACACCCACCACGGGCTTCGTGGTGGCCTGCTTGACCCGCTTGACGTACCGCTCCTGCCAGCCCTCCTGCTCGAAGCGGGCGGTCGCCCCGTCGTACGCCATGTTGGCGATGTTGACGTCCCACAAGTCCGGTAGTTCACCGAGGAGTTCGATGACCTCGTGGCCTTCGCCGTCCGCGGTGATCCCGCGCGGGCCCATCATCTCGTCCACGCAGAAGCGGACCGCCACGGCACACGTGTCGCCCACGGCCTCCTTCGTGTCCTCGATGAGCTCGCGCAGCAGTCGGGCACGGTTCTCCAGGGAGCCGCCGTATTCGTCGGTGCGCTTGTTCCTGGTGGGCGAGAGGAAGTTGATGGGCAGCGTCATGCTGTGCCCGGCGTAGATGTAGACGATGTCGAAGCCCGCCCGCCGGGCGTTGAGCGCGGCCTGGCGATGCCACCGCCGGAAGTCCTTGATGTCGTTCTTGTCCATGGCGCGGGCAGTGCCGGGGAAGAGGCTGCGGGTGGCCTCCGCGCTGGGGGCGATGGGTACGGCACGGGATTCGAGGTTGGCGACGTGGCTGCCGTTGTGCGCGAGTTCGACGCCGGCCAGGGCCCCGTACTCGTGGATCTGGTCACTGGCCCTGGAGAGCGTGGGGATGTCCTGGTCGTCCCAGAGGCGAAGTTCGCGTTGATGCTGTCCGGAGTAGTGGATGTCGCACTGCTCGGTGCAGACGACCCCCCAGCCGCCCTCGGCCTTGACCCCGCGCATCGCCGCCATGGAGGACGGGTAGGCCCGGCCCATGCCGTTGCAGTGCGGGACCTGGTAGAAGCGGTTCTTCGTGGTGACGGGGCCTATGCGGAGCGGCTCGAAGAGGATGTCGAAACGGGCTGGGCGGGACAACGGGGTGTTCCCTTCATGCAACGCGTGGGGCGGCTGGACGAATCACTGACCGGTGGCCGGATAGGACCGGCTCCCGAAGATCGCTGAACCCACGCGCACGCTGGTCGCGCCGTGTTCGATGGCTGCGGCGTAGTCACTGCTCATCCCCATCGACAACGCGCCGAGCCCGTTGCGTTCGGCGATCTTGGCGAGTAGGTCGAAGTGCGGCTCGGGCGGCATACCGGCCGGCGGGATGCACATGAGCCCGGTGACGTTCAGCTGGTACAGATCGCGGCACAGCGCGATGAAGTCGTCCGCCTCGTCCGGCAGCACGCCGGACTTCTGCCGCTCGACGCCGGTGTTCACCTGGACCAGCATCGCGGGGTGGCGCTCCTGGCTCTCGCACTGGCGCGACAGCGCCTTGGCGAGGGAGCGGCGGTCCAGGGAGTGGATGACGTCGAAGAGAGCCACCGCCTCACGGGCTTTGTTGGACTGCAACGGGCCGATCAGATGCAGTTCGGTGTCCGGGAACCTGTCCTTGAGGCCGGGCCATTTGGCCTTCGCCTCCTGTACGTAGTTCTCGCCGAACACTCTCTGCCCGGAACCGACCGCCTCGCTCACGGCGTCGGCCCCGAAGGTCTTGCAGGCGGCGATCAGTTGTACGTCCTCAACGGCCCGGCCCGCTCGGGCACAGGCGGCCGCCATCTGTTCACGTACTCGGGAAAGACCATCGGCTATGCCGCGGTAGTCGGACGTACTCACGAAGTTCTCCTCGTCCGGCGGGCGCCCCGCACGCCGGGTGCGGGGCGCCACTTGGGTCAGAACTCAAACAGGCGGTTGTTCTGCGAAAGAAGCGCGGTGGCGCCCACGGTGGCGCCGAGGGCGGTGAGCCCCGTCCTCAGTTCGCTCTCCATCTCGGCCAGGTCCTCGGCCGCCGAGGCGTGATGCGCCTCCACGACGATCAGGGCGGATTCGCTGTTCTGCGAGATCGCCGAACGGGCGGACTGGCGGAACGTCCAGCGCCGGGAGTGGGCGTGCCCCTCGGGGTCCCCGAAGACGATCTCGCCCGGTTCGGGGGTCTCCGTACCGCCCTGGAACGTCGCGTAGCTCTCCGTTCCCGTCGCCGGGCGCACGGAGATGCCGGCACCGATGTGCTCGGTGTCGAAGACCGCGATGGGGATCGCGTGGGCCATCGACACGTGGTTCAGGTAGTCGACGACCGGGTGGAAGCTGGGGAGCTTCTTGTCCTTGCGGTAGCGGCGCAGCAGCGCCTCCGAGGCACAGCGGTACTGGGTGGGCTTGAGACCCATCCGCGAGAACGCCTCACGCCACGCCGCGATCTCCGGCATGTCCGCCTCGCTCATGTCGCTCTGGCGTCGGTCGATACGCTCGGCCAGTTCGGCGAGCCGCGCCTGGTCGGTCGTGGCCAGAGTGAGTCCGTCGGCCGTGCAGACCAGCGCCCGCAGGTCCGGATGTGCGGCCCAGACATCGTCGGCGTGGGTGAAGTACATGGGGGTGAACCTTTCTACGGCATCCGCTACGGGTAGAGGCGCCCGTGTTCCCAGGCGCCCTGGGGAGTCATCCTGGTGAACGCGATGCGGTCATGGAGGCGAAACGGCCTATCGGACCAGAACTCCAGATAAGTGGGCCGAACGCGGTAGCCGATCCAGTGCGCGGGGCGCGGGATCTGCTGCCCCTCGAAGCGCGCGGTTTCGGCCACGACGGCGTCCTTGAGCACCTTTCGCGCAGGCAGCGGGCTGGACTGCTGGCTGGCCCAGGCGCCCACTTGGCTGTCACGGGCGCGGGAGGTGAAGTAGGCGTCGGACTCGTTCGGGGTGACGCGCTCCACGGGCCCACGGAAGCGGACTTGGCGCCGCAGGCTCTTCCAGTGCAGTACGCCGGACGCCTGGCTGTTGGCCGCGAGTTCGCGGCCCTTCGCCGAGGTCGCGTTGGTGAAGAACACGAACCCCTGGGAGTCACGGTGCTTGAGCAGCACCATGCGCACGTCGGGGAGACCGGTGGCGTCGGCCGTGGCGATGGCCATGGCGTTCGGGTCGTTCGGTTCGGCGGCCTCGGCCTCTGCGTACCAGCGCTCGAAGAGGTCGAAGGGCATGTCTTCGTCGGCGGGACCCTGAGCTGTTTCCGGCAGCCCGTCATGGGGCGTCGGCATGGGGTTCTCCTGTCTGGCGGGGATGTCCGGGCCTGGCAGCGTGCGAGGGCGGCGGCGTGCCGTCGGGCGACGCGCTCCGCACTCGGGGCAACGGTGTCGTCAGCCCTTGACCGGCTGCTTCTCGGCGAGGAGGTTGCGCCACTTGTCGAGTTCGTCACCGGCGGCGGTGATCAGCTCCATGGACCCGTCGCTGTTCACCAGGACTTCGGCGGCCGGCGGTACGTTCAGGAACTCCATGTGCTGGGTGGCGCAGTAGGCCCCGGTGTCGAGGATGACCAGGTGGCTGGTCGCGTCGACGCCCTGCGGCACGTGGACTTCACCCGGCAGCAGGTAGTCGTTGCGCAGGATGGTGCGACCCCGGATGGCCGCGCTGATACCGCGCTCGTCGACGATCTCTCGCATGTCCTGGTCGAGGAAGGCGGTGTTGTGGCCGCGGTTCCTCAGCTGCGCCGACGGCATCAGCATCCGGCACCCGTCGGTGACGACGATGGACGACACCGGGGTGGTGATGACGGAGCGCTGCACCGACATCAGCAGGGCGCCGGTGTCGGCCAGTACGTCACGGGCGGGTTCGAAGAGGAACCTGACGTTCTGGGGGATGCCCATGCGCTCGGCGGCCTCGGCGAGCCGACGGAAGTAGGTGTCCCAGTCGAAGTGCTTGTCCGACTCCGTGATCGCTTCGTAGTCGAAGCCGTGGCCACCGGCGAAGTTGATGCCCCGGACGGTGGGGAAGTGCTTCTGGAAGACCGCGAACATCTCCTCGACCGTGTGGACCATGTCATCGAGGGAGTTGCCGCTGCCGCAGTACACCTCGACGTAGTCGAGTTCCCGTCCGTACTCCTTCAGCAGGGCTGAGAGCTGGTCCAGCTCGCCGTACTTGACGCCCGGCTTCCCGGAGTCGAGGGAGTCGACGCGGACGCTGATGGACGGCGCGTGCGCCGCGAGGGAATGCGCGACCTCATCGAGGCTGGCCAGGAACGTGGGACAGCCGGTGCCGTCCCAGAAGTCGATCTCCTCGTCGGACACGTGGCCGGGCGAGACGATGAACTTGTCGAACCCGTGGGCACGCAGGATCCGGTACTCGCTGGGCAGCTGCACCAGGACGCCGAAGCCGTCCATCCCCTTGAGCGGGGCGAGGTGGTGCGGGTTCGAGTTGGGGAAGAACGGTATGTAGAACTCGACCCGCTCGCCGAGGCCGGCATCGTCCGCGGCTCTGCGGACCCGGGCGAGGTTCTTGCGTAACTGGGCCTCGCTGTAGATGAAGACCGGTGTGCCCAACTGCTCGGCGATGAGCTTCAGGTCGATCCCGCTCAGCCACGATTCGGACAGTGCTGTCAAGACACAACTCCCGTACTTGTGCTTTTACTGTCCATCGGGTCTTGAAGGCGAATGCTTCTGAAGAACGACCGGGGCTACTGGCCACGCAGAAGCTGCATTCACCGCGAAGCATTGCTTCGCTCAGACGCGACGGGTCCGGACAGCCGTAAGTCCTAGCAGTGTGAGGAGGATGGCAACAACACTGATCCGTGGGTTCTGGCCAACATTCCCGGAGTTGGCCTGTTCATACTCCTGCAATGTTCAGCATTTGGACAGCCGTTGACGCTGTACCGGATCATCGACGTAACGTCGGTGCCACGTCAGACGTCAACACCAAGGCCGGGGGGCAATACCTTCACGGCCGCGTGCCCGAGTGGTCAGGGAGCCGCCTGCAAAGCGGCTTACATTGGTTCGATTCCAATCGCGGCCTCCATGCGACAAAACTCATCCCGAATCTCTTCGCCCTGTTCATCCTGGACACCGGGCGCCGTTCGTCCCGCTGTGGCAGGCAGGAGCGCCCCCGCCATGGGCGGGTCGGCCCAAGGCCCGCCCGGGTCCCGGCTCGCCGGGAGCCGGTAGGTGAATTCGGTGCGCCCAGGAACATCTCCCGGGCACAGACCTCTCCGCTTTCGGGCCCTGCTCCGTTTCCGATGACGATGACGGAACGTCCCGTGCGCGCCCCTCACAATCGGGAATTCCCTCGTTCTGCCGACCGGTCGGACAGCTTAGCGGAATCCGCCTTCTTATTTCTCCGTGGGCGATTCCGGATTCCCGGTGGCACGGCCAGGCATTCCTTCGCGGATCCTTGCGCCCTGCGGACTCGGCGCACCAGTCGCGGCCGTACGCCCTGTCGGTGTCCGGCTCCGAAAGAAATGGAATGCGTGCGACCGGATAGCCGCCTGGCCGGAAAGTGGGTGACCGAAAGGACGCTGTTCCTGTGCACCCATACGGCGTCGAGGAACTGCGGCGCCGGGCCTATGCCCCGTCGCCCTGGTCCTGGAAGGCCGGCAGCGCGAAGATGCGTTCCTTGACCGGGTCAGTCATCAACTCGTCCAGGGGCAAAACCAGTTCCCACAGGTTCCGCTTGTCGACCTCGCGGGCCAGCGCGTCCAGCTCCTCGTCCGTGAGGGAGCTCGCGGCCTCGGCGACGACCGTGCGGGACCGCTCGGGCAGCAGCTCGACCAGCGGCAGGAACTCCGCCCACAGCGCGGTCGCCACGACGGCCGGTACGACCCCGGCCAGGACCGCGGGGTCGGTCAGTGCGGGGAGCACGGCGACCGCCCGGCGGTCCTCCTCGCCGAGCAGCGCCACCAGCGGGAGCAGCGACTCCCACAGGCCCTCCTCGGCCACCGTCCGCACCAGCGAGTCGAGCCGGTCCCGCGGCTGGCGGGCGGCGAGCGCGGCGATGGCGCCGCGCTGCTCCCCGGGCACCATCGCGGCGACGGCGAGCGCCTCGGGCCATAGTCCGTCGGCGGCCGAGGCGACGACCCGGGTGAGCCGCTCCGGGCCCATCAACTTGATGATCCTGCCCAGGCGTTGGGGCCGGTCGATGGCGAATCCGGTGCGCAGCACGACGGCGTCGTCGACCTGGGGCAGGATGCGGGTCAGCGCCGAGTCACGCAGATGGCTCACGAACCGGCCCATGGTGAGGTGGTCGCCGCGTTCGGCGAGGACCCCGGCGCGAGTTGACACTCCCTCAGCTCGGTGAGGCTCTTGGGGGGCGCGGCCCTCAGCTCCGTACTCAACCGCGCCAGCGCTTCGTTGCTCACGGGACCTCCCCGTGACGGACGGCTGCTCGTCCCGAGACTGGAGCGGAATTGACTTTTAGTCAATAGAGTCGACAGGGGCGTCCGCCGACGGGCCGGAACGCGCGCGGCGCCTGCCCTGTCGTCCGGTCGGGGACAGTTGGGCAGGCGCCGTGCTCAGTTCCGCACGTCTTTGTACGGGACGTCTATGGGGGGCGGACCTCAGACCATGAGGGCGCGGTCCGTCGGGCGGATCGGGGCCGGCAGGTCGCTCGCCCCGGTCAGGAAGCGGTCGACGCCGCGGGCGGCCGAGCGGCCCTCGGCGATCGCCCACACGATCAGGGACTGGCCGCGGCCCGCGTCACCGGCGACGAACACGCCGTCGACGTTGGTCGCGAAGTCCGCGTCGCGGGCCACGTTGCCGCGCTCGTCCAGTTCGAGACCGAACTGCTGGACGAGGCCGTTGGCCTGGTCGGTGCCGGTGAAGCCCATGGCGAGGGTGACCAGCTGGGCGGGGATCTTCCGCTCGGTGCCGGGCTTCTGGGTCAGCTTGCCCTCGACGAACTCGACCTCCACGAGGTGCAGGAACTGGACGTTGCCGTCCTCGTCGCCCTCGAAGTGGGTGGTGGAGACGGAGTAGACCCGCTCGCCACCCTCTTCGTGCGCGGAGGTCACCTTGTAGAGCATCGGGAAGGTCGGCCACGGCTGGCCCGCCGTACGCTCGTCGCCCGGCCGCGGCATGATCTCCAGCTGGGTGACCGAGGCCGCGCCCTGACGGTGGGCGGTGCCCACGCAGTCCGCACCGGTGTCACCGCCACCGATCACGACGACGTGCTTGCCCTCGGCGGTGATCGGGGGCGCCACGAAGTCGCCCTCCTGCACCTTGTTGGCGAGCGGCAGGTACTCCATCGCGAAGTGGATGCCGTTCAGCTCGCGGCCGGGGACCGGCAGGTCACGGGAGACGGTCGCGCCCGCCGCGATGACGACCGCGTCGTAACGCTTGCGCAGCTTCGCGGCGTCGATGTCGCGGCCGATCTCGACCTCGGTGCGGAACTTGGTGCCCTCCGCGCGCATCTGCTCGATGCGGCGGTTGATGTGCACCTTCTCCATCTTGAACTCGGGGATGCCGTAGCGCAGCAGACCGCCGATGCGGTCGGCGCGCTCGTACACGGCGACCGTGTGTCCGGCCCGGGTCAGCTGCTGGGCGGCGGCCAGGCCCGCCGGGCCCGAACCGATGACCGCGACGGTCTTGCCCGACAGGCGCTCGGGCGCCTGCGGCCGGACGTCACCCGTGTCCCACGCCTTGTCGATGATCGAGACTTCGACGTTCTTGATGGTGACGGCGGGCTGGTTGATGCCGAGCACACACGCCGACTCACAGGGAGCCGGGCACAGCCGCCCGGTGAACTCCGGGAAGTTGTTGGTGGCGTGCAGCCGCTCGGAGGCGGCCGACCAGTCCTCGCGGTAGGCGTAGTCGTTCCACTCGGGGATCAGGTTGCCCAGCGGACAGCCGTTGTGGCAGAACGGGATGCCGCAGTCCATGCAGCGCCCGGCCTGCTTGCTGATGATCGGCAGCAGCGAACCGGGAACGTAGACCTCGTTCCAGTCCTTGAGGCGCTCGCCCACCGGGCGGGTCTTGGCGACCTCGCGCCCGGTGGTCAGGAAGCCCTTGGGGTCAGCCATTGGTCGCCGCCTCCATCATCTTCTCGGTGGTCTCCTGCTCGGAGAGACCGGCGAGCTCAGCGGCGTCCTTGGCGGCGAGCACTGCCTTGTACGTGGTCGGGATGATCTTGCTGAAACGGTCCGCGTTCACGGACCAGTCGGCGAGCAGCTTCTCGGCGACCGTCGAGCCGGTCTCCTCGAAGTGGCGGCGCACGACGTCGTGCAGCCACTGCTTGTCGGTGTCGCTCGGGGCCTCGATGGCGTTCAGGTTCCCGGAGTTGACGTTGTCCCGGTCGAGGTCGATCACGTAGGCGATGCCGCCGGACATGCCCGCCGCGAAGTTGCGGCCGGTCTCGCCGAGGACCACCGCCCGGCCGCCCGTCATGTACTCGCAACCGTGGTCGCCCACGCCCTCCGAGACGACGGTGGCGCCCGAGTTGCGGACGCAGAAGCGCTCGCCGGTGCGGCCGCGCAGGAACAGCTCGCCGCCGGTCGCGCCGTACGCGATGGTGTTGCCCGCGATGGTCGAGTACTCGGCGAGGTGGTCGGCGCCCCGGTCCGGGCGGACGATGACGCGGCCGCCGGAGAGGCCCTTGCCGACGTAGTCGTTGGCGTCGCCCTCAAGGCGCAGCGTCACGCCGCTCGGGAGGAAGGCGCCGAAGGACTGGCCGGCCGAGCCGGTGAAGGTGATGTCGACGGTGTCGTCGGGCAGGCCCGCACCGCCGAACTTCTTCGTGACCTCGTGGCCGAGCATGGTGCCGACGGTCCGGTTGATGTTCCGGATCGCGATCTGGGCGCGGACCGGCTGGGCGGCCTCGGCGGACTCGGCCTCCAGGGCGTCGGAGGCGAGCTTGATGAGCTCGTTGTCCAGCGCCTTCGCCAAGCCGTGGTCCTGAGCGATGACCGCGTGGCGCACGGCGCCCTCGGGCAGCTCGGGCACGTAGAAGAGCGGCTCCAGGTCGAGGCCCTGGGCCTTCCAGTGCGTCACGGCCCGGTCGGTGTCGAGGAGTTCGGCGTGGCCGACGGCCTCCTCGATCGTACGGAAACCGAGCTCGGCCAGGATCTCGCGGACCTCTTCGGCGATGAACTCGAAGAAGTTCACGACGAATTCGGGCTTGCCCGAGAAGCGGTCGCGCAGGACCGGGTTCTGGGTGGCGATGCCGACCGGGCAGGTGTCCAGGTGGCAGACGCGCATCATGACGCAGCCGGAGACGACGAGCGGCGCGGTCGCGAAACCGAACTCCTCGGCGCCGAGCAGCGCGGCGATGATCACGTCCCGGCCGGTCTTGAGCTGGCCGTCGGTCTGCACGACGATGCGGTCGCGCAGGCCGTTGAGCAGCAGCGTCTGCTGGGTCTCGGCGAGGCCGAGCTCCCAGGGTCCGCCCGCGTGCTTGAGGCTCGTCAGCGGCGAGGCGCCCGTTCCGCCGTCGTGGCCGGAGATGAGGACGACGTCCGCGTGCGCCTTGGAGACACCCGCGGCCACGGTCCCGACGCCGACCTCGGACACCAGCTTCACGTGGATGCGGGCGGCCGGGTTGGCGTTCTTGAGGTCGTGGATCAGCTGAGCCAGGTCCTCGATGGAGTAGATGTCGTGGTGCGGCGGCGGCGAGATGAGGCCGACGCCCGGGGTGGAGTGCCGAGTCTTGGCGACCCACGGGTAGACCTTGTGGCCGGGCAGCTGGCCGCCCTCGCCGGGCTTGGCGCCCTGCGCCATCTTGATCTGGATGTCGTCCGCGTTGACCAGGTACTCGCTGGTCACGCCGAAGCGGCCGGAGGCGACCTGCTTGATGGAGGAGCGGCGCGCCGGGTCGTACAGGCGGTCCGCGTCCTCGCCGCCCTCACCCGTGTTGGACTTGCCGCCCAGCTGGTTCATGGCGATGGCGAGCGTCTCGTGCGCCTCGCGCGAGATGGAGCCGTACGACATGGCGCCGGTCGAGAAGCGCTTGACGATCTCGGAGACCGGCTCGACCTCGTCGATGGAGATCGACGGGCGGTCGGAGTTGAAGCCGAAGAGGCCGCGCAGCGTCATCAGGCGCTCGGACTGCTCGTTCACGCGGTCCGTGTACTTCTTGAAGATGTCGTACCGCTTGGTGCGCGTGGCGTGCTGCAGGCGGAAGACCGTCTCCGGGTCGAACAGGTGCGGCTCGCCCTCGCGGCGCCACTGGTACTCGCCGCCGATCTCCAGCGCGCGGTGCGCGGAGGGGACGCCGGAGGCGGGGTACGCCTTGGCGTGCCGGGCGGCGACCTCCTTGGCGACGACGTCGAGACCGGCGCCGCCGATCTTGGTGGCCGTACCGATGAAGTACTTCTGCACGAAGGCCTCTTCAAGACCGACGGCCTCGAAGACCTGGGCGCCGCGGTAGGAGGCGACCGTCGAGATGCCCATCTTGGACATGACCTTCAGGACGCCCTTGCCGAGCGCGTAGATCAGGTTGCGGATGGCCTGCTCGGGCTCCAGGCCCTCGATGAAGGTGCCGGCCCGGACCAGGTCCTCGACGGACTCCATGGCGAGGTACGGGTTGACCGCGGCGGCGCCGTACCCGATGAGCAGCGCGACGTGGTGCACCTCGCGCACGTCACCGGCCTCGACGAGCAGGCCCACCTGGGTGCGCTGCTTCGTGCGGATGAGGTGGTGGTGGACGGCCGCGGTGAGCAGCAGCGACGGGATCGGCGCGTGCTCGGCGTCGGAGTGCCGGTCGGACAGGACGATCAGGCGGGCGCCGCCCTCGATCGCGGCGTCGGTCTCCTTGCAGATGGCTTCGATGCGGGCGGCCAGCGCGTCACCGCCGCCGGAGACCCGGTACAGGCCCGACAGCGTGGCGGCCTTCATGCCCGGCATGTCGCCGTCGGCGTTGATGTGTATCAGCTTCGCCAGCTCATCGTTGTCGATGACCGGGAAGGGCAGCGTGACGGTGCGGCACGAGGCGGCCGTCGGCTCCAGGAGGTTGCTCGCCGGGCCGAGCGTGGAGCGCAGGCTCGTCACCAGCTCCTCGCGGATCGCGTCCAGCGGCGGGTTGGTGACCTGCGCGAAGAGCTGGGTGAAGTAGTCGAAGAGCAGCCGGGGGCGCTCGGAGAGCGCGGCGATCGGCGAGTCCGTACCCATGGAGCCGAGCGGCTCGCCGCCGGTGCGGGCCATCGGCGCGAGGATGACGCGGAGTTCTTCCTCGGTGTAGCCGAAGGTCTGCTGGCGGCGGGTGACCGAGGCGTGGGTGTGCACGATGTGCTCACGCTCGGGCAGGTCCTCCAGCTCGATCTCGCCGGCTTCCAGCCACTCCTTGTACGGGTTCTCGGCGGCGAGGGCCGCCTTGATCTCGTCGTCCTCGATGATGCGGTGCTCGGCGGTGTCGACCAGGAACATCTTGCCGGGCTGAAGGCGGCCCTTGCGGACGACCTTCGCGGGGTCGATGTCGAGGACACCGACCTCGGAGGACAGGACCACGAGGCCGTCGTCGGTGACCCAGTACCGGCCCGGACGCAGGCCGTTGCGGTCGAGGACGGCGCCGACCTGGGTGCCGTCGGTGAAGGTGATGCAGGCCGGGCCGTCCCACGGTTCCATCATCGTGGCGTGGAACTGGTAGAAGGCACGGCGTGCCGGGTCCATCGACTCGTGGTTCTCCCACGCCTCGGGGACCATCATCAGCACCGAGTGCGGCAGCGAGCGGCCGCCGAGGTGGAGGAGTTCGAGCACCTCGTCGAAGGACGCGGAGTCGGAGGCGTCGGGCGTGCAGACGGGGAAGATGCGGTCGATCTTGCCGGCGCCGGAGTTGAAGAGGTTCGAGGCCAGCTGGGACTCGCGGGCCACCATCCAGTTGCGGTTGCCCTTGACCGTGTTGATCTCGCCGTTGTGCGCGACGAATCGGTACGGGTGGGCCAGCGGCCAGGACGGGAAGGTGTTGGTGGAGAACCGCGAGTGCACCAGGGCCACGGCGGTGGCGCAGCGGCGGTCGGAGAGGTCCGGGAAGAACGGCTCCAGCTGGCCGGTGGTCAGCATGCCCTTGTAGACGATGGTCCGGGCGGAGAGCGACGGGAAGTAGACACCGGCCTCCCGCTCGGCGCGCTTGCGCAGCACGAAGGCCTTGCGGTCGAGCGCGATCCCGGACGTGCTGCCGTCGCTCACGAAGAGCTGGCGGAAGGCGGGCATGGTGGCGCGGGCGCCGTTGCCGAGCAGCTCGGGCGTCACGGGGACCTCGCGCCAGCCCAGCACGGTGAGGCCCTCTTCACCGGCGATCGTCTCGATCCGTGAGACGGCTTCGGCGGTCTCTTCGAGCGGCAGGAAGCCGATGCCGACCGCGTACGAGCCCGTCTCGGGCAGTTCGAAGTCCGTGACCTCGCGGAGGAAGGCGTCCGGGACCTGGAGCAGGATGCCCGCGCCGTCGCCGGAGTCGGGCTCGGAGCCGGTGGCACCCCGGTGTTCGAGGTTGCGCAGTACGGTCAGCGCCTGTTCGACCAGCTCATGGCTGGCAACACCGGTGAGGGTGGCCACGAACCCGACACCGCAGGCGTCGTGTTCGTTACGGGGGTCGTACATCCCCTGCTGGGCGGGGCGACCGTCCATGGGCGACCAGGCGTCGGAACGCATCGGCTCTCCCGTCGTCGTTGTGGCATTGGGGTCTCCCCTGCTCGATCCTGTGGCCCCCGGCTCGAACGAAGTCGAGCGCTTGGGGGAGGGAGCTTGGGGAGGCATAGCCGAGGGGCGACGTTGGCCCTCTGCGAAATTTCGTGCAGGTTACATGATGGAACGTATCTCGGGAACCGGATAGTGCCTTCCAACATGCGGACACCCGGGTATGCGGGCTTCATTGCCCACAGGGGTGCACAAGGGTGCGATTCTCGGGTGTGTACGACCTATGCCCAGCGGCAAAAGATGCGAAACCGCTGAGTAACGACTATTTATGTGGCCGCTTGCATACTCCGCCATTCTACGCGGCGGAGCCGGAAAGCGCGCAGGACGTACGTCACACGGGGCGGGGCCACTGGCCCCGCCCCGTGTGACGACCGCGATGCCCGTCAGCCGATGGCCGCGCCGAAGAGGCCGCCGAGCCCGAAGGTCAGCGCGGCGGCTGCGCCACCCAGGATCAGCTGGCGCAGCCCGCTGAACCACCACGAGCGGGCCGTGACCTTCGCGACCACCGCGCCGCAGCCGAACAGCCCCACCAGCGCGAGCAGCACCGCCGGCCACAGCGCGGTGGCACCGAGCAGGTACGGCAGCAGGGGCAGCAGCGCGCCGAGGGCGAAGGAGGCGAAGGAGGACACCGCGGCCACGGTGGGCGACGGCAGGTCGGACGGGTCGATGCCGAGCTCCTCGCGGGCGTGGATCTCCAGCGCCTGCTCGGGGTCCTGCGACAGCTGGCGGGCGACCTCGCGGGCGAGGTCGGGCTCGACGCCCCGGGACATGTACAGCTCGGCGAGCTCGCGCTCCTCGTCGGCCGGGTGCTTGCGCAACTCCCGCCGCTCGATGTCGAGTTCGGCCTGGACGAGCTCACGCTGGGAGGCGACCGAGGTGTACTCGCCGGCCGCCATCGAGAAGGCTCCGGCCGCGAGTCCGGCGAGGCCGGTGATGATGATGGTCTGCTGCGAGACCGCGCCGCCGGCGACGCCGGTCATCAGGGCGAGGTTGGAGACCAGGCCGTCCATCGCGCCGAACACGGCCGGGCGCAGCCAGCCACCGTTGACATCGCGGTGGGTGTGGTTGTCGCGGTGCGCCTCGTGCAGCGTCGCTTCGGTATCGATGATGGACACAGCTATCCCCTTGCGCTCAGCAGCGGGCACCGTTTACGTCCCGCGCCCCCTCAACACCCTCGAAACTACGCTCGACGTAAGGGCCGCGCCAGCAAGTAAGGCCTTACTTAGTGAGGGTGGGCTCACTTGGGGCCCGGAAATTACGGTCACCCCGGCGAACGCGCCGGGCCGCCGCCACCCGCGGGAGGGGCCGCCCAGGGTGGACAATTCCCGCATGACCCGCATCGCCGTGCTCGGCAGCACGAACATGGACCTCGTCGCCTATGTCACCACCGCGCCCCGCAGCGGCGAGACCGTCACGGGGCACGAGTTCCGCACCGCCCCCGGCGGCAAGGGCGCCAACCAGGCCGTCGCCGCCGCCCGCGCCGGGGCGGACGTGGCGATGATCGGCGCGGTCGGCACGGACGACTTCGGCGACCAACTGCGCACCGCGCTGGAACACGCGGGCGTCGACATCGATCTGCTGCGCACCACCGAGGGCCCCTCGGGCACCGCCCACATCGTGGTCGACGGCGACGGCGGCAACGCGATCGTCGTCATCCCGGGCGCCAACGGCTCGCTCATCTCGCTCAGCCATGCCGACCGGGCGCTGATCGCCGAGGCGCAGTCGCTGCTGCTCCAGCTGGAGCTGCCGATGAGCGCCGTCCTCGCGGGCGCCGAGACGGCCCGCCGCAACGGCGTCCGTACGATCCTGACGCCCGCGCCCGCGCAGCCGCTGCCCTGCGAACTCCTCGCCGTCACCGACCTGTTGGTGCCCAACGAGCACGAGGCGGCCACCCTGACCGGCGTCTCGGGCGACCCCGAGCGGGCCGCCCGCGCGCTCCTCGCCGACGTGCCCGAGGTCGTGATCACGCTGGGGGCGCGGGGCTGTCTGTACGCGTCGCGGGCACAGCCTGAGCCGGTGGCCGTGCTCGCCCCGCCGGTCACCGCCGTGGACACGACGGGGGCGGGCGACACGTTCGTCGGAACCCTGGCGGTGGCGCTGGGCGAGGGCCGCCCGATGACGGACGCGCTCACCTGGGCGTCCGCCGCGGCGGCACTGTCCGTTCAGCGACCGGGGGCGGCCGCGTCCATGCCGTATCGGGCGGAGATCGACGCGTGAGGTGGTGCGGGGGGCCGCCGAGCACCCCGCGCCGCCGTGCCGTAGAGGCTGCGGGGGCTCTGCTCCCGCTCCCCCGCTCCCGAACCCCCCGGCCTGAAGCCTGAAGGGCCAGGGGGGGCCGTGAGGGCCTGTTTTCCCTGGTCCCCCGGCTCGATCCGGTTCAGGCCTTCTTCGGCTCCGGCTCGACCGTCGCCGACTCGGCCTTCGGCTCGTCCTCCGGTTCGGCGGCGTCGGGCTTGTCCGGGGCCGCTTCGTCCTGGGCGGCCCCGTCCTGAGCCGCCTCGTCCTGGGCGCCCGGCTCGACGATTTCCTCGCGGCCGGGGCGGAGCTTCGACGAGATGACGATGTAGGCGACCGCCAGCAGGAAAACGCCGCCCGCGGTCCAGTCGTTCAGGCGCAGGCCAAGGATGTGGTGGGCCTCGTCCACCCGCATGTACTCGATCCAGAACCGGCCCACGCAGTACGCGGCGACGTACAGCGCGAACGCGCGGCCGTGGCCCAGCTTGAAGCGGCGGTCGGCCCAGATGACCAGGAACGCCACGCCCACGCACCACAGCGACTCGTACAGGAAGGTCGGGTGGTAGGTGCCCGCGATTCGGTTCGGGCCCTCACTGATCTTCAGCGCCCACGGCAGGTCGGTGGGCTTGCCGTACAGCTCCTGGTTGAACCAGTTGCCCCAGCGGCCGATGGCCTGGGCGAAGGCGATGCCGGGGGCCAGCGCGTCGGCCCAGGCCGGCAGCGGGATGCCGCGGCGCCGACAGCCGATCCAGGCGCCGACCGCGCCGAGCGCGATCGCGCCCCAGATGCCGAGGCCGCCCTCCCAGATCTTGAAGGCGTTGACCCAGTCCTCACCGTCGCTGAAGTACAGCTGGTAGTCGGTGATGACGTGGTAGAGCCGACCGCCGACGAGCCCGAACGGGACCGCCCAGACGGCGATGTCGGCGACGGTACCGGTACGGCCGCCGCGGGCGACCCATCGCTTGTTGCCGTACCAGACGGCAACGAAGACACCGATGATGATGCAGAAGGCGTAGCCGCGCAGCGGGATCGGTCCGAGGTGGAGCACCCCGGTCGACGGGCTGGGGATGAAGGCAAGTGTCATGGCAAGGTCGACGCTACCGTGCCGGGCGGGCACAGCGGGAACCCGCCCGGCAACTTATGAGTAACGGGATACCGCGTGCTCAGGACTCCGAGGGCGCGGCCGGCGGGGTGGACTTGGCCGGGTGCTCGCCCTTGTTGGCCTCGGTCACCCACTTCTTCAGGTTGGCCGGGGTGATGCTCTCGGTGCCCTTCTTCGGGAAGATCGACTCGCCGTTGAGCTGGACCGTCGGCGTCCCGCTGAACTTGCCCGCCTGGAAGGCGTTGTTCGACTTCACGACCCAGCTGTTGTGCGTGCCGTTCTCGACACAGGAGCGGAAGGCGGGCGTGTCCAGGCCCGGTACCTTCCCGGCCAGCTCGATCAGCTTGCTGTTCTTGGCGTACGCGTCGTCCGTCTCCTCCGGCTGGTTGGTGTAGAGGACGTCGTGGTACGCCGAGAACTTGCCGGCGTCCTGCGCGCAGGCCGCCGCGCTCGCCGCGTGCAGCGAGCCGCTGCCGCCCAGGTTGCCGTCGATGAGGGTGGCCAGGTGGTACTGGACGCGCAGCTGGCCGCTGTTCTCCAGCTCGTGGATGGTGGCCCGGAAGCCGTTTTCGAACGCCGCGCAGGCCGGGCAGCGGAAGTCCTCCCACACGGTGAGGGTGGACGGGGCGCCGGCGGCTCCCACGGGGATGGCGAGGCCGTCCTTGTCGTCGGCCCCGGACGGCGCCACCGTCGGTCCGGCGGCCGTGCTCTTGCCGCTGTCGCCGCCGCCCGAGTTGGCGGCGATCACCCCGATCACGGCGGCCAGGCCAAGGACGCCCACCACGGCGCCCGCCACGATCAGCTGCCGTCGGCGGCGCTCGCCGGCCTTCTGCTGCTCGCGTTCTTTGATGAGCCGGTCTCGCGCGGCCCGTTTCGCATCACGGTTGTCACTCACACCCGCAGCAACGAACCGGGGAGGCACGCTCGTGCCTCCCCGGTCCCACTTCCACTCGTACGGATGATCCGTGCGATGAACGCGCTACGACGCCCGGCGAACGCCCTCGGCGAGCTCGGCCGCCAGTTCCCGTACGGCGATAAGGCCCGCGGCGTGGTCCGGCGCGTCCAGCATGCGCTTGACGAAGGCCGAGCCGACGATCACGCCGTCGGCGAAGGCCGCGACCTCCTTGGCCTGGACCGCGTTGGAAACGCCGAGGCCCACGCAGACAGGGAGTTGGGTGGTGGCCTTCGTCCTGCGGACCAGGTCCTCGGCCGAGGCGCCGACGGACTCGCGGGTGCCCGTGACGCCCATGAGCGAGGCCGCGTACACGAAGCCGGACCCGGCCGCCGTGATCTTGGCGAGGCGCTCGTCCCTGCTGCTGGGGGCGACCACGAACACCGTGCCGAGACCGTGCTTCTCGGCATGCTCGCGCCACACCCCGGCTTCCTCGACCGGCAGGTCGGGCAGGATGCAGCCGGCGCCGCCGGCCTCGGCGAGCTCGGCGGTGAAACGCTCCACGCCATAGCGGTCGACGGGGTTCCAGTACGTCATGACCAGGACGGGCTTTGCGGTGGCCGCGTGGGCCTCGCGGACCGTGCGCAGCACGTCCGCGATCTTCACGCCGCCCTTGAGCGCGATGTCGTCGGCGGTCTGGATGACCGGGCCGTCGAGTACCGGGTCGCTGTGCGGGAGTCCCACCTCGACCACGTCGGCGCCGCCGTCGAAGACGGCCTTGACCGCTTCGATGGCGCCGTCGACGGTCGGGAAGCCGGCCGGGAGGTAGGCGATGAGCGCGGCCCGGTTGTCGGCCTTCGCCTGGGCGAGGGTGGCGTCAAGGAGTTCTACGTTCCCGCTCACTTCGCGTCTCCCTCGATCTCGGCGAAGCCCGCCGCGTCGGCGGCGACCTCGGCGTCGGTGCCGTACAGGCCGAAGTAGCGGGCCGCGGTGTCCATGTCCTTGTCGCCGCGCCCGGACAGGTTGACCAGGATCAGGCCGTCCTTGCCGAGCTCCTTGCCGACGTCGAGGGCGCCCGCCAGCGCGTGCGCCGACTCGATGGCCGCGATGATGCCCTCGG
Organism: Streptomyces sp. NBC_01431; assembly: GCF_036231355.1. Taxonomy (NCBI): domain Bacteria; kingdom Bacillati; phylum Actinomycetota; class Actinomycetes; order Kitasatosporales; family Streptomycetaceae; genus Streptomyces; species Streptomyces sp. NBC_01431. The sequence continues at coordinate 6,031,323 of NZ_CP109496.1, read as the reverse complement.
TGCGCGACAGCAGGCGCAGAGCCTGCATCGCCGCGTCGTCGGTGACCGCGCGGTACTCGCCGCGGCCGCTGTCCTTGAGGTAGGAGTGCTCCGGGCCGATGCCGGGGTAGTCCAGGCCCGCCGAGATCGAGTAGGGCTCGGTGATCTGGCCCTCCTCGTCCTGGAGGACGTAACTGCGGGAGCCGTGCAGGATGCCGGGCTCGCCCATGGTCAAGGTCGCCGCGTGCTCGCCGGTCTCGACGCCGTGGCCGCCGGGCTCGCAGCCGATGAGGCGTACGGAGGCGTCCGGGATGAAGGCGTGGAAGAGGCCGATCGCGTTCGAGCCGCCGCCGACGCAGGCGACGGCCGCGTCGGGCAGCCGTCCGGCGCGCTCCAGGATCTGGCGGCGGGCCTCGACGCCGATCACGCGGTGGAAGTCGCGCACCATCGCGGGGAAGGGGTGGGGGCCGGCGACCGTACCGAAGAGGTAGTGGGTGCGGTCGACGTTGGCGACCCAGTCGCGGAACGCCTCGTTGATGGCGTCCTTGAGGGTGCGGCTGCCGGAGGCGACGGGGATGACCTCGGCGCCCAGCATCCGCATGCGGGCGACGTTCAGCGCCTGGCGCTGGGTGTCGATCTCGCCCATGTAGATGGTGCATTCGAGGCCGAACAGGGCGCAGGCGGTGGCGGTGGCCACCCCGTGCTGGCCGGCGCCGGTCTCGGCGATGACGCGGGTCTTGCCCATGCGCTTGGTGAGCAGCGCCTGGCCGAGCACGTTGTTGATCTTGTGCGAACCGGTGTGGTTGAGGTCCTCGCGCTTGAGGAAGACCCGGGCGCCGCCCGCGTGCTCGGCGAAGCGGGGCACCTCGGTCAGCGCGCTCGGCCGGCCGGTGTAGTTGACCATGAGCTCGTTGAGCTCGGCCGCGAAGGCGGGGTCGCGCTTGGCCTTCTCGTACTCGACGGCGACCTCGTCGACCGCGGCGACGAGCGCCTCGGGGATGAACTTGCCGCCGAACGCGCCGAAGTAGCCTTCGGCGCTGGGGACTTGACCCTCGGGGTCGGGGATGAAGAACTCGTTCTCATGGGACATGCGGATACCTCGCGGGGGCGTTGCGGCCCCGGTCCTGGGGTGGCGGGTGGTCGCTTGTCGCCGAGCGTCGACGCGGGTGCGCGCGGATCCGCGTCCGGCCGCCGTCGTGGGCCGGTCGCGCCCACGCGGCGGAGCCGCAGAATGTCACAGCCCCGCGCCCCTTCGGGGCGCTCAGCTCAGCGGCATCGCCATCGCATGCCGTTGACCTGGCCCGGCTCCGAGCCGATCACATAGCGCACGCGTCGCCCGTGCACCCGGCGTGCCGGGGCGCGGCAGCCGCGGGGGCGGCAGCCGGGGGCGAGGCGGACGGCAATGGACATGAGGTCAGTTCCGCCCGTGGCGCAGGGCCGGGTGGGCGCCCGCGGCGACCAGGTCGGCGACGGCGGCGCGCGGGTCCTTGCCGGTGACCAGGGACTCGCCGACGAGGACGGCGTCGGCGCCGGCGTTGGCGTATGCGATCAGGTCGTGCGGGCCGCGCACACCGGACTCGGCGATCTTGACGATGTGGTTCGGGATCTCCGGGCCGACCCGCTCGAAGGTGGTGCGGTCGACCTTGAGGTCCTTGAGGTTGCGCGCGTTGACGCCGATGATCTTCGCGCCGGCCTCGACGGCCCGCTCCACCTCGTCCTCGTCGTGCACCTCGACCAGCGGGGTGAGGCCGATCGACTCGGCGCGCTCGATCAGCGACTCCAGGGCCGGCTGGTCCAGGGCGGCGACGATGAGCAGCGCCAGGTCGGCGCCGTGCGCCCGCGCCTCCCACAGCTGGTAGGCGGTGACGATGAAGTCCTTGCGCAGGACCGGGATGTCGACCTTGGCGCGGACGGCTTCCAGGTCGGCGAGGGAGCCGCCGAAGCGGCGCTGCTCGGTCAGTACCGAGATGACGGACGCGCCGCCCGCCTCGTAATCGGCGGCGAGGGCAGCGGGGTCCGCGATGGCGGCGAGCGCACCCTTGGAGGGGCTGGAGCGCTTGACCTCGCAGATGACCTTCACGCCGTCGCCGCGCAGCGCGGCGACCCCGTCACGGGCCGGGGGCGCCTTGTCGGCGCGCTCCTTCAGCTCGTCGAGGCTGACGCGCGCCTGCCGCTCTGCGAGGTCGGCGCGGACGCCTTCGATGATCTCGTCGAGCACACTCACGCGAGCGGCCCCCTTCCGGGACGGTGATGGCGGTCAGGACGAGGGTGACCGTACGGAACGGTCACGATCAGCCATGTCGATGGTATCCGCACCGGAGCGAAGGGATCGCATCCGGTTGACGGACGTCCCAGTAAGTGGGACGCCACCTGCGGATCCTCCGAGCGTGTCACGGCGCGAGCGCCGATCCGAACGGCAGGTTCCGGACCACCGAGAAGATCAGCACAACGGATCCGATCAACCACCACTGGCGGTCACCGAGCACGATCTTGAAAGGCAGCCCGCGGGCCGAGCGCACCGCCCACACGATCCAGAGCGCCACGAAGAGCGCATAGCCCGCGACGGCCAGCGCGTTGGCGTGGACGGCGGCGGCGAAGTGGCCGGTGATGAAGTCGTGCGCGCTGCGCAGTCCGCCGCAGCCGGGGCAGTAGACACCGGTGAGCCGGAACAGCGGGCAGACCGGGTAGTGGCCGGGGTGGTTCGGGTCGACCGCGCCCACGTACGCGAAGGCCGCGGCGACCGCGCCGAGGGTGCCCAACGGCACCAGGAGTCCGCGGGCGCCGGGGGCGGCCGGGTGCGCCGGCGTGGGGGCGGGGTTTCGCTGGGCTGCGTCCACTGGGTGATTCTCCCCCGTTCACAGGGAAAGGCGCAGCCCGAACGGGGCTGCGCCTTGCGCGGTGGCTGCCGGGTCAGCCGGCCTGGGCCTCAAGGCGGGCGCGGGTCTTGGCGGCGGCGTCCTCGCGCATGCGCTGGATCTCGGGCGTGTCCTTCGGGGTTCCGAGGCCGGCCATCTTCATGACGCCGCCGACGACGGCGGCGATGCCGAGGAGGGCGATGCCGGCCCAGAAGCCCACCGGGTTGGCGGCCACTATGAAGACGCAGGCCACGCAGAATCCGATGAAGGCAATGATGACACCGGTCCAGGCTGCCGGGGTGTGGCCGTGGCCGCTCTTCGCCATGGGTTGCTCCTCGTAGGTGTTTCCGTGTTGTCGTCGCCGTTGTCGCGGTCACCGGACCCGACGCTCGCTGCCATTGTCCAGCACCGGCGCCGGTGCCTTGGTGCGGGGGTCAGCTCTCGCGCGTCGGGTCCTCGCCGCGGTCCAGCGCCTTCCAGAGTTCCTCGGGGCGCTCCGGGTCGGGCACGGTGCGCGCCTTGCGGGGGCGGGGGCTGCCGTCGCGCTCGTAGCGGCCGCCCATCGCTGGCCAGGCCGCGCCGAAGCGCAGCGCGAGCAGCCCGGCGAGCAGCAGCAGCGCGCCGCCCGCGACCGCGACGTACGGCCAGCCGGTGTGGGTGAGGGCGCCGATCGCGGCGGCGGCGTCGCCGCTGCTGCGGGCGGCCTTCTCGTCCAGGGCCGCGCTGTCGTCGACGCCGAGCCAGGCGGTGACCGCGGCTCCGACGCCGCTCAGGGTGAGCAACGCGGCGACCAGGACGCGGCCCGCGCCGCGGACGGCGAAGACCGCCACCAGGGCGGCAAGACCCACGATCGCGAGGGCGGAGGGGACGCCCGTGATGTCGCCGCCGGACGCCTTCAGGGGCAGCGTTCCGCCGCCGACAGCCGCCTTGCCGTTGGCCCAGGTCTGGCCGGAGGCCAGCAGGACGACGGCGGCACCGACCGCGCCGAGGAACAGTGCGGCGGCGAGACTGCGGCGCCCGCCGCGGGCGGACGGCGCGGCTGCTTCGGCGCGGGGCTGGGGTACGGATGCGGCACTCACGTACTCCACTATCGCCTGCGCGCGGCCCGGCGTGTCACCCGGGGCCCGGTGCTTCCCGCACGGCGCCGGGCGCCGGGAACCAAGAGCGGGCAACGGATCGGCCATCGCTTGGCCGTGAACGGGCGGCGAATTGTCCTCGAACGGGCGGCGGAGGCAAAGCGGAGATAGAGATTCCAGCCCGCTACTTGTTGGCATGCCCCGGTCACCTCTACGGTCACCGCCGGTCCATGCCGCGCACCACGCGTCACGGCCCGCACAGCGCACCCGCACGTACTCCTGGTTCACCCAACTCACGGAGGCAGTAAGTTGCGCAGATCCCTTTCCCCCACCGCCGCGGCCGCCACACTGGCCGCGGCAGCGCTCGCCCTGGCAACTCCCCTCGCCCAGGCGGCCACCTCTTCCACCGCGGCGCACGTCACCACCGTGCGTTCCTGTGCGACCCCCACGCACAAGGACGTCATGGCCTGCAAGGCGCTCAAGGTGACCGGCGGCACGGTCCAGTCCGCCAACGCCGAACGCGCGCTGACCGCCGCGGCCGCGCCCTCCGGCTACGGCCCCGCCTCGCTCCAGGCGGCCTACAAGCTTCCGTCCTCGTCGGCCGGTTCGGGCCACACGGTGGCGATCGTCGACGCCTACGACGACCCCAGCGCGGAGGCCGACCTCGGCAAATACCGTGCGCAGTACGGACTTTCGGCCTGCACCACGGCCAACGGCTGCTTCAAGAAGGTCGGTCAGAGCGGCACGTCCACCCTGCCGAGCGCCAACGCGGGCTGGGCCGAGGAGATATCCCTCGACCTCGACATGGTCAGCGCGGCCTGCCCCAACTGCAAGATCCTGCTGGTGGAGGCGAAGACCGCCTCCATGGCCAACCTCGGCACGGCCGTCAACACGGCCGTCTCGCTCGGCGCGAAGTACGTGTCCAACAGCTACGGCGGCGGCGAGTCCTCCTCCGACACGACGTACGACTCCAAGTACTTCAACCACCCGGGCGTCGCGATCACCGTGAGCTCCGGTGACAACGGTTACGGCACCGAGTACCCGGCGGCGTCCCGCTACGTCACCGCCGTCGGCGGCACCTCGCTCAAGTCCGCCTCGAACACCCGCGGTTGGACCGACACCATCTGGAGCGGCGCCGGTTCCGGCTGCTCGGCCTACGACACCAAGCCCAGCTGGCAGAAGGACACCGGCTGCTCGAAGCGGACCGTCGCCGACGTCTCCGCGGTGGCCGACCCCGCCACGGGTGTCGCCGTGTACGACACCTACGGCGGCGACCCGGGCTGGGAGGTCTTCGGCGGCACCAGCGCGTCCTCGCCGCTGATCGCCGCGGTGTACGCGCTGGCCGGCACCCCGTCCTCGGGTTCCACTCCGGCCTCGTTCCCGTACGCCCACACCGGCTCGCTCAACGACGTGACGAGCGGCTCGAACGGCAGCTGCTCCCCGAGCTACCTGTGCAAGGGAGGCAGCGGATACGACGGCCCGTCGGGGCTCGGCACCCCGAACGGAACCGCCGCTTTCACCGGCTGAGCCGATTGGCCGTGTTGACGGCGCGCAGGACCGCGGCCGCCTTGTTGCGGCACTCGTTGTCCTCCGCCACCGGGTCGGAGTCGGCCACCACACCGGCTCCGGCCTGCACGTACGCCGTACCGTCCCGCAGCAGTGCGGTGCGGATGGCGATCGCCGTGTCCAGGTCGCCCGCGAAGTCGAGGTAGCCGACACAGCCCCCGTAGAGCCCGCGGCGGCTGGGTTCCAGCTCCTCGATGATCTGCATCGCGCGGGGCTTGGGGGCACCGGAGAGCGTGCCGGCCGGGAAACAGGCCGTCAGGACGTCGAAGGCGGTGCGTCCCGGGGCCACCCGGCCGGTCACGGTCGACACGATGTGCATCACGTGCGAGTACCGCTCGATCGACATGAAGTCCACGACCTCCACCGATCCGGGTTCGCACACCCGGCCCAGGTCGTTGCGGCCGAGGTCGACGAGCATGAGGTGCTCGGCGCGCTCCTTGGGGTCGGCGAGCAGTTCGTCGGCGAGCGCCTGGTCGTGCTGCGGGGTGGCGCCGCGCGGCCGGGTCCCGGCGATCGGGTGGACCATCGCCCGCCCGTCCTCGACCTTGACGAGCGCCTCGGGGCTGGAGCCCACGACGTCGAAGCCGTCGAAACGGAACAGGTACATGTACGGCGACGGGTTGGTGGCCCGCAGCACCCGGTAGACGTCCAGCGCGCTCGCCCCGCACGGGGTTTCGAAGCGCTGCGAGGGCACCACCTGGAAGGCCTCGCCGGCCCGGATGCGTTCCTTGATGTCCTCGACGGCGGCCTGGTAGGCCGGGCCGCCCCACAGCGCCGTGTACTCGGGAAGCTCCGACTCGGGCAGCGCGACCGGCGCGTACTCGGCGGGCTTGGCGAGGTCCCGCTCCATCGCGTCGAGCCGGGCCACCGCGTCGGTGTACGCCTCGTCCACCCCGGTGTCGAGGTCGTTGTGGTTGATCGCGTTGGCGATCAGCAGGACCGAGCCGTCCCAGTGGTCGAGCACCGCGAGGTCCGAGGTCAGCAGCATGGTCAGCTCGGGCAGCCGGAGGTCGTCACCGCCGTGCTCACCGATCTTTTCGAGCCTGCGCACGATGTCGTAGCCGAGGTAGCCGACCATGCCGCCGGTGAACGGGGGCATGCCCGAGACCATGTCGCGCGGGGTGTGCAGGGCCTCGACGGTGGCCTTCAGGGCCCGCAGCGGATCACCCGAGGTGGGCACGCCGACCGGCGGGGTGCCGATCCAGTGGGCCTCGCCGTCGCGCGAGGTGAGGGTCGCCGCGGACCGTACGCCCACGAAGGAGTACCGCGACCAGGAGCGGCCGTTCTCCGCGGATTCCAGCAGGAAGGTGCCGGGGCGCTCGGCGGCGAGCTTGCGGTAGAGGCCGACCGGGGTGTCGCCGTCCGCGAGGAGGCGGCGGTGGACCGGGATGACCCGGCGGTCGACGGCGAGCTTGCGGAACGTCTCCAGATCCATGAGGGCTACTTCCCGAGGTCGAGTACGTCGGCGTCGAAGCAGGTGCGGTCACCCGTGTGGCAGGCCGCGCCCACCTGGTCGACCTTGACCAGAATCGTGTCGGCGTCGCAGTCGAGCGCGACCGACTTCACGTGCTGGACGTGCCCGGAGGTGTCGCCCTTGACCCAGTACTCCTGGCGGCTGCGCGACCAGTAGGTGCACCGGCCGGTGGTCAGGGTGCGGTGCAGGGCCTCGTCGTCCATCCAGCCGAGCATGAGCACCTCACCGGTGTCGTACTGCTGGGCGATGGCCGGGACCAGACCGTCGGCGCTCCGCTTGAGGCGGGCGGCGATGGCGGGGTCGAGATTGCTGGTCATGCCCCCATTCTGCCGTGACCGCGCGGGCTCCAGGGCGGTGCGTCCACTGTCCGGACGACTTCGACGGCCGTACGCTGGCGGACATGTCGACCCATGCCAAGCGTGAACGGCTTCTGCTCGCCGACCTGTTGGAGTCCGCGGGCCCCGAGGCCCCCACCCTCTGCGAGGGCTGGACCACCCGGGAACTCGCGGCCCACGTCGTGGTGCGCGAACGGCGCCTGGACGCCGCGGGCGGGATACTGATCCCCGCGCTGAAGAGCCGCCTCGACCGGGTCCAGGCGGAATTCGCCGCCAAGCCGTACGAGGAACTGATCCAGCTGATCCGCACGGGCCCGCCGAAGTACTCCCCGTACAACCTCAAGCAGGTGGACGAGGGTGCCAACGCGGTGGAGTTCTACGTCCACTCCGAGGACGTCCGCCGGGCCCAGCCGGACTGGACGCCCCGCGAACTCGACCCGGTGTTCTCGGACGCGCTGTGGTCCCGCCTGGAGAAGGCGGCCCGGCTGATGGGCCGCAAGTCGCCGGTCGGCATCGTGCTGCGCCGCCCGGACGGCCAGACCGCGGTGGCGCACAAGGGCACCCCGGTGGTGACGGTGACCGGCGAGCCGGGCGAACTGACACTGTTCGCGTCCGGCCGCCAGGAGGCGGCGCAGGTCGAGATCGAGGGCGAGAAGGACGCCACGACACGAGCGATCGAGGCCAAGCTGGGGTTCTGAACTCCGGTTGCCCATAGGGCAGTTGACCTATCGGGGGAGCTCGGCGCGGCGCAGGTTCGCGGAAGCCAGGCCGATCAGGGCTCCCGTCGCGCACACCCCGGCGCTGACCAGGAAGACGGGCGTCGTCCCCCAGGCGCCGATCGCGGCGCCCGTCACCGGGTAGCTGAGCGGCGCGACGCCGAGGGTGAAAAGGGCGGACACCGAGCTGACCCGGCCGAGGTAGGCCTGGTCGGTGGCCAGCTGGAGCAGCGCCCCGCACAGGGCGCCGCTCAGCCCGGCGAGCAGACCGATGAAGAGTCCGGCGGTGGCGGCGAGCAGCACCGAGGGAGCGTAGGCGAGGCCCGCAATGGACGCCACGCCGCCGAGCAGGGACGCCGGCAGGACGAGCCCGGCGCGCGGGACCCGGCCGCGGACCGAGAGCATCAGCGACACGAGGCCCGCACCCGTACCGAACGCGGCGACGATCCACCCCATGCCGGCGGCGCCCCAGCCGCGCTCCTCGGCAAGCAGGGTGAGCCCGATGTTGAGCGGCCCCGCGAAGCCCAGCTCGCCGATGGCGATGACCAGCATCAGCGGGAAGAGGACGGGGTGGCCGCGGACGTAGCGCAGCCCGTCCACGAGTTCGCGGCCCGCCGCGCCCCTGTCCTTGGCGCCGTCGGCCGACGCCGCGGCGATGCGCACTCCGGTCAGCAGCGCGGTGGAGACGGCGAACAGCGCACCGGCCGCGGCGAAGGCCGCGGCCGAGCCGCCGAGTGCCACGGCGAGACCGCCGAGCGGGGCACCTGTGATGGTGGCGATGCGGGCGGCGAGGCCCTTCAGACCCTGGATGCGGGCCAGCTGGCCCGTCCCGGTGATGCGCGGCGGCAGTGCGCCCACAGCCGGCAGGAACACCGCGTCCACCGCCCCGAACACCAGGGCCACCGAGATGAGCAGCCACAGGCCGGGGCTGGCGAGGAGCAGGGCCGCGGCCATCGCCAGGATCACCACGCAGCGCACGGCGTCGCTCGCGATGACGACCCGGCGCGGCCCGAACCGGTCGGCGACGACTCCCCCGCCGAGCATCAGCAGCGCCCGCGGAACGGCGCCCACGGCGAGCACCAGGCCCGCCTGGGCGGCGCTGCCGGACTGGGCGGCCGCCCAGGACAGCGCCATGTAGTACACGCTGTCGCCAACCAGCGAGGACGTGTAGGCGCCGAGCCAGCGCAGCACGTTTCCGTCCCGGTGCGCGGCGCGCTCGGCGGGGGCTGTCGGGGCCGTGAGGGTGGCGCTCATGGGAGGGGCGGGTCCTCTCGTGCGGTCGGGGTGGGGTGGCGTCAGGCGCGGAAGGGAAAGCCGTACAGGTGCAGGGCGACGTTCTCGCGTCCCTCGCCGTCACCGCCGGCCTCGGCAGCCCGGCCCTGTTCGTCGTACCTCCGGATCAGGGCGAGGATCTCGTCGGTGAGCGCGGCGAGTTCCCGGGCGCTGAGCCGGGCCACCGAATCGGAGCTGGAGGCGGCGTTCTTCCACTCGTCGGGCCAGGCCTGCGCCTCGTCCAGATAGCGGAGGTAGCTGTCGCTGCGCTGCTGGAAGATCAGCCGGGTGACCGAGGCGTGCGCGGCGGCCTTCTCGGGGGCGTCCCGGAAGTCCTCCTGCCGGAAGCTCAACCCCTGTGAGCTCGTCTGCCACCAGCGCTCGCGGCCGTCCGCGCCCTGCGGTTCGGCCGCTTCGATCAGACCGTGGTCGGCGAGCTTGCGCAGGTGGTAGCTGACCAGCGAGACCGCCTCGTCGACCTGCTCGGCGAGCTGGGAGGCGGTGGCCGTGCGGGCCACGAACAGGGCCCGGTACAGCTTCATGCGCAGGGGATGACCGAACGCCTTCAATGTGTCCACGTCGGTGATCCTGCGGGGTTCCTTCGCTGTCATGACACCAAGAGTAGATACGAAAGAAAACTTGCGCAATAAAAGTTGCGCAATTAATCCTGCACATATGGGCAGACGAAGGGCCCAGGGGCGAACCCCCGGGCCCTTCGCCCGGCTCAGCGGACCGGGTGGCCCGCCTTCGCCAGGGTTTCCTTGACCTCCGCGATCCGCAGCTCGCCGAAGTGGAACACTGACGCGGCCAGCACCGCGTCCGCGCCCGCCGCGATCGCGGGCGGGAAGTGCTCCAGGCGGCCCGCGCCGCCGGACGCGATCACCGGCACGCTGACGTGGCGGCGGACCGCCGCGATCATCTCGGTGTCGTAGCCGTCCTTCGTCCCGTCCGCGTCCATCGAGTTGAGCAGGATCTCCCCCGCCCCCAACTCGGCCGCCCGGTGCGCCCATTCGACCGCGTCGATCCCGGCGGACCTGCGCCCGCCGTGGGTCGTCACCTCGAAGGAGCCGGACGCGGTGCGGCGGGCGTCGACGGAGAGGACCAGCACCTGGCGGCCGAAGCGCTCCGCGATCTCGCGGATCAGGTCGGGGCGGGCGATGGCGGCCGTGTTCACACCCACCTTGTCCGCACCCGCCCGCAGGAGCTTGTCGACGTCGTCGGCGCTGCGTACGCCGCCGCCGACCGTCAGCGGGATGAAGACCTGCTCCGCCGTGCGGCGCACCACGTCATACGTCGTCTCGCGGTTGCCGGACGACGCCGTGATGTCCAGGAACGTCAGCTCGTCCGCGCCCTCGGCGTCGTACAGCTTGGCCATCTCGACCGGGTCGCCCGCATCGCGCAGGTTCTGGAAGTTGACGCCCTTGACGACCCGGCCGTTGTCCACGTCCAGGCAGGGGATCACGCGTACCGCCAGGGTCATGACGCCGAACCTCCCCGGTACGCCTCGACCTCTACCTCGACCACCAGGCTCGGGTCCACGAAACCCGACACGATCAGCATCGAGGCCGCCGGGCGCACGTCGTCGAACAACTCCTTGTGGGCGCGGCCCACCTCTTCCACGTCCCGCGCGTGCGAGAGGTACATCCGGGTGCGCACGATGTCCTCGCGGCCCAGGCCCAGGCCCTCAAGTGCCTTGATGGCGACGCCGAACGCGGTGACCGTCTGCTGGTGGGGGCCGCCCTCGTCGATGCGGCCGTTGACCGTCGACGTGCAACCGGCCACCAGGACAAGGCCGTTGGGGAGTTCCACGGCGCGGGAGTAGCCGAAGCGCTCCTCCAGGGGGGCGCCGGAGGAGACCTTGCGAACCTCGTGGCTCATGCGGAGACCGCCTTCAGCGCGTCTTCCAGGGTGAAGGCCTTCGCGTACAGGGCCTTGCCGACGATCGCGCCCTCGACACCGGCCGGGACGAGCGAGGAGATGGCCCGCAGGTCGTCCAGACAGGACACCCCGCCGGACGCCACCACCGGCTTGTCGGTCGCCGCGCACACGTCGCGAAGGAGTTCCAGGTTGGGGCCCTGGAGCGTGCCGTCCTTGGCGATGTCGGTGACGACGTAACGCGCGCAGCCCTCGGAGTCCAGGCGCGCCAGGGTCTCGTACAGGTCGCCGCCGTCGCGGGTCCAGCCGCGGCCGCGCAGCGTCGTGCCGCGTACGTCCAGGCCGACCGCGATCCGGTCGCCGTACTCGGCGATGACCTTGGCGACCCACTCGGGGGTCTCCAGTGCCGCGGTGCCGAGGTTGACGCGGGTGCAGCCGGTGGCGAGCGCGGCGGCCAGCGAGGCGTCGTCGCGGATGCCGCCGGACAGCTCCACCTTGATGTCCATGGCGCCCGCGACCTCGGCGATCAGCGCGCGGTTGTCGCCGGTGCCGAACGCGGCGTCCAGGTCGACCAGGTGCAGCCACTCGGCGCCGGAGCGCTGCCAGGCGAGGGCCGCCTCCAGGGGGGAGCCGTAGGAGGTCTCCGAACCGGACTCGCCGTGGACGAGTCGGACGGCCTGGCCGTCGCGGACGTCCACGGCGGGGAGGAGTTCGAGCTTGGCAGCCATTACAGGGTTCCGATCCAGTTGGTCAGCAGCTGGGCTCCGGCGTCGCCGGACTTCTCGGGGTGGAACTGGGTGGCCCACAGCGCACCGTTCTCCACCGCGGCGACGAACCGTTCGCCATGGGTGGCCCAGGTGACGCGGGGTGCGCGGATCTTGGGGTTGGTGACTTCGAGGCTCCAGTCGTGCACGGCGTAGGAGTGCACGAAGTAGAAGCGGGCCTCGGTGTCCAGGCCCGCGAACAGCTCGCTGTCCTTCGGCGCCTCGACGGTGTTCCAGCCCATGTGCGGCACGATCGGGGCCTTGAGCGGCTCGACCACGCCGGGCCACTCGTCCAGGCCCTCGGTCTCGACGCCGTGCTCGATGCCGCGCTCGAAGAGGATCTGCATGCCGACGCAGATGCCCATGACCGGGCGGCCGCCGGACAGCCGGCGCCCGACGATCCAGTCGCCGCGGGCCTCGCGCAGCCCCTTCATGCAGGCGGAGAAGGCACCGACGCCGGGGACGAGCAGGCCGTCGGCGTTCATGGCCTTGTCGTAGTCGCGGGTGATCTCGACGTCGGCGCCGACGTGGGCCAGGGCGCGCTCGGCGGACCGGACGTTCCCGAAGCCGTAGTCGAAGACGACGACCTTCCTCGCGGATCCGCTCATGACCAGACGTCCAGCCGCATGACGCCCGCGACCAGGCACATCGCGGCACCGATGGTCAGCAGCACGATCAGGCTCTTCGGCATCCCCTGCTTGACGAAGGAGATGATTCCGCCGATCAGGAAGAGGCCGACCACGATCAGTATGGTGTTGAGACCGTTCATGCTTACAGCGCACCCTTGGTGGAAGGAAGGATTCCGGCAGCGCGCGGGTCACGCTCCGAGGCATAGCGCAGTGCGCGCGCCAGCGCCTTGAACTGACACTCCACGATGTGGTGCGCATTGCGTCCGTACGGTACGTGAATGTGCAGCGCGACCTGTGCCTGGGCCACGAAGGACTCGAAGATGTGCCGGGTCATCGTGGTGTCGTACTCGCCGATCATCGGCGCCATGTTCTCGGGCTCGGTGTGCACGAGGTAGGGGCGGCCGGAGAGGTCGACGGTGACCTGGGCGAGCGACTCGTCCAGCGGGACGGTGCAGTTGCCGAAGCGGTAGATGCCCACCTTGTCGCCGAGCGCCTGCTTGAAGGCGGCACCGAGCGCGAGGGCCGTGTCCTCGATGGTGTGGTGGGTGTCGATGTGCAGGTCGCCGTCGGTCTTGACCGTGAGGTCGAACAGGCCGTGGCGGCCGAGCTGGTCGAGCATGTGGTCGTAGAAGCCGACGCCCGTCGACACGTCGACCTTGCCGGTGCCGTCCAGGTCGATCTCCACGAGGACGGAGGTCTCCTTGGTGGTGCGTTCCACCCTGCCAACGCGGCTCATGCGCTCTGCTCCTTCTTGAGTTGACGGACCGCGTCGAGGAACGCGTCGTTCTCCGAGGGGGTCCCCGCGGTGACGCGCAGCCACCCCGGCACCCCGTTGTCACGGACCAGGACGCCCCGGTCGAGGATCTGCTGCCAGGCGGTGTGCGCGTCCGGGAAGCGGCCGAACTGGACGAAGTTGGCGTCCGATTCGGTCACCTCGTAGCCGATCGCGCGCAACTCGGCGACCAGCCGGTCCCGCTCCTTCTTCAGCTGCTCGACGTAGCCGAGCAGCGTGTCGGTGTGCTCCAGGGCCGCCAGCGCGGTCGCCTGGGTGACGGCGGACAGGTGGTAGGGCAGCCGCACGAGCTGTACCGCGTCCACCACCGCCGGGTGCGCGGCGAGGTAGCCAAGGCGCAGGCCCGCCGCGCCGAAGGCCTTCGACATGGTCCGCGAGACGACCATGTTCGGGCGGCCCTCGACGAGCGGGAGCAGCGAGTCGCGGTGGCTGAACTCGACGTACGCCTCGTCCACGATCACCATCGAGGGCTTCGCGGCCTGCGCGGCCTCGTACAGCGCGAGGACCGTCTCGGCGGCGACCGCGGTGCCCGTCGGGTTGTTGGGCGAGGTGATGAAGACGACGTCCGGCCGGTGCTCGGCGATGGCCCGCTCGGCCGCCGCGAGGTCGATGGTGAAGTCCTCGTTGCGCGGGCCCGAGATCCAGCCGGTACCGGTGCCGCGGGCGATCAGCGCGTGCATCGAGTACGAGGGCTCGAAGCCGATCGCGGTGCGGCCGGGGCCGCCGAAGGTCTGGAGCAGTTGCTGGATGACCTCGTTGGACCCGTTGGCCGCCCACACGTTCTCGACCGCGACCGGGTGCTTGCCGGTGCGGGTGAGGTACTTGGCGAGCTCGGTGCGCAGCTCGACCGCGTCCCGGTCCGGGTAGCGGTTGAGGCTCCGGGCCGCCTCGGCGACCCGCTCGGCGATCCGCGCCACCAGCGGCTCCGGCAGCGGGTACGGGTTCTCGTTGGTGTTCAGCTGGACGGGGGTGTCCAACTGGGGTGCGCCGTAAGGGGACTTGCCGCGCAACTCGTCCCGCACGGGGAGGTCGTCGATGCCGAAGCCGGTCACTGTTGCGGCACCTTCCATCCGAAACGAGCCTTGAGCGCCGCCCCGTGCGCGGGCAGGTCCTCGGCCTCGGCGAGGGTCACCACGTGGTGGGCGACCTCGGCGAGCGCGTCGCGCGTGTAGTCGACGATGTGGATGCCGCGCAGGAAGGACTGCACCGACAGGCCCGAGGAGTGGCAGGCGCAGCCGCCGGTGGGCAGCACGTGGTTGGAGCCCGCGCAGTAGTCGCCGAGCGAGACCGGGGCCCAGGGGCCGACGAAGATCGCGCCCGCGTTGCGGACCCGGCCGGCGACGGCCGCGGCGTCGGCGGTCTGGACCTCAAGGTGCTCGGCGCCGTACGCATCGACCACCTTGAGGCCGTCTTCGAGCGAGTCGACCAGGACGATCGCGGACTGACGCCCGGCCAGCGCCGGCTTGATCCGGTCCTCGATGTGCTTGGTCGCGGCGACCTGCGGCGCCAGCTCCTTCTCGACGGCTTCGGCGAGCGCGAGGGAGTCGGTGACCAGGACGGCGGCGGCCAGCGGGTCGTGCTCGGCCTGGCTGATCAGGTCGGCGGCGACGTGCACCGGGTCGGCGGTGTCGTCGGCGAGCACGGCGATCTCGGTCGGGCCGGCTTCGGTGTCGATGCCGATGCGGCCGGTGAAGTAGCGCTTGGCGGCCGCGACCCAGATGTTGCCGGGGCCGGTCACCATGTTCGCGGGCGCACATCCGTCGGGCCCCGAGGTGCCGTACGCGAACATCGCGACGGCCTGGGCGCCGCCCGCCGCGTACACCTCGTCGACGCCGAGCAGCGCGCAGGCCGCCAGGATCGTGGGGTGCGGCAGACCGCCGAACTCCTTCTGCGGCGGGGAGGCCAGCGCGATCGAGGGCACGCCCGCCTCCTGCGCCGGGACCGCGTTCATGATCACGGAGGAGGGGTAGACCGAACGGCCGCCGGGTGCGTACAGACCCACGCGCTCGACCGGCACCCACTTCTCGGTCACGGTGCCACCGGGCACGACCTGCGTGGTGTGCTCGGCGCGGCGCTGCTCGCGGTGGACGATGCGGGCGCGCCGGATCGACTCCTCCAGAGCGGCCCTGACCTGCGGGTCGAGCTGTTCCAGGGCTTCCTTGAGCGCCTCGGCGGGCACCCGCACCTCGGTGAGGCGCACGCCGTCGAACTTCTCCGCGTACTCGATGAGCGCCGCCGTGCCGCGATGATGCACGTCCTCGCAGATGGGCCGCACCTTCTCCAGGGCGGCTTCCACGTCGAACTCGGCACGGGGCAGCAGGTCGCGCAGGGCGCCACCCTCGGGGAGGGTGTTGCCGCGCAGATCGATTCGGGAGATCACGTATCCAATTCTCTCAGACGGCTCGTAAGCACTGGACGCCTGTATCAGTGGCTGATACGCAACCCGGACGTCACCCGCTGTCACCCCCGGGCACTAGCGTTACTCCTGTCAGGGTGGACGGCGAGGGGGACGGCATTGACCGAAGCGCCCGATGTCGGGGAGGCGCCGGACTGGCTCAGTCCGGCGGAGCTGGGACTGTGGCAGGCCTTCCGCAACGGCAGTACGTACGATCTGCGCACCCGCAATCCGGTGCGCGACGATCCGTTTTCGGTCCGTCCCTGGGGCCCCGAGCGCAGCGTGCGGGCCAGGGTGGTGGCGCTCCTGCTGCTCAGCGGGCCGCCGGCGCTGCCGGGCCGGGTCGCGGCGCTCAAGCTCAACGGGGTGCAGATCACCGGCACGCTGAACCTGTCGGGCGGCACCGTCACCCCGTACGTCGAGCTGAACAACTGCCGCTTCGAGAACGAACTGCTGCTCCCCGAGGCGCACTTCACCACGCTGCGCCTGGTGAGCTGCGCGATTCCGCGGGTCGAGGCGGCCCGGCTGACCACCGAGGGCGATCTGCACCTGCCGCGCTGCCGGGTCGCCGGCGGCATCCGGCTGACCGACGCGCACATCGGCACCGACCTCCTGCTCAGCCAGGTCGTGGTGCACGCCGACCGCAGGGGCCGGGCGATCGCGGCCGACGGGCTCTCCGTCGCCCAGGACCTCCAGGCCGACCTGATCGAGTCGTACGGGGAGGTGAGCCTGCGGGCCGCCAAGGTCGGTGTGACCCTGAGCCTGCGCGGCAGCAGGCTGATCAACCCGGACGGCCAGCGGGCGCTCAACGCCCCGCAGCTGACCGTCGAGCGCACCCTGTATCTGACCTCGGCGGCGGTCTACCCGAGCGGCAACGAGGCGGGCACCACACCGCCGTACGGGACGAACTACACCAACACGCCCGTGCGGGGCACCCTTATTCAGCCGTTCGAATGCCGGGGCGGGCTTCGCCTTGACGACGGGCGGTTCGGGGACGCGGTGGACCTCGCGCAGTCCCGGATCGTCCTGACCGATTCCCAGGAGCTGTCGCTGCGCCGCATCCAGACCCCGGAGCTGCGCTTCACCGGTCAGCGCCCGGAGCGCGGCAAGGTGGTGCTGTCCGGCGCCCGGGTGGTGAACCTGGTCGACATGGCGGACAGCTGGCCGGGGCCGGGCAACCTGGCGATGAACGGCTTCGCCTACGAGAACCTCATTCCGATCGGCACCTTCACGCTGGCCGAACGGCTCGACTGGGTGACGGCGGCGACCCCCGAGTACGCCCCGGAGCCGTACGAGCGCCTCGCGGCGGTGCTGCGCAACAGCGGCGAGGACTCCGACGCCCGCGAGGTGCTGCTGGCCAAGCAGCGCCGGCGCCGCGAGACGCTGCCGCTGGCCGCGAAGGCGTGGGGGGTGCTCCAGGACCTGACGGTGGCGTACGGCTACCGGCCGGGCCGGGCCGCGCTGTGGATGGCGGTCCTGTGGGCGGCGGGCACGCTCGCCTTCTCGCACTACGACCCCCAGCCGATCAAGGCCGACGAGCACCCCCAGTGGAACGCACCGCTCTACGCGCTCGACCTCCTCATCCCCGTGATCAACCTGGGCCAGGACGGCTACTGGAAACTCACCGGCGCGTGGCAGTGGGGGGCGGCCCTGCTGATCATGCTGGGCTGGATCCTGGCGACGACGGTGGCGGCCGGGGCCTCACGGCTCTTGCGCAGAGGGTGAGTTGGGGCGCGGGAACATCGCGCGGCACCATTTCGCGGGGCCGGCGCGGACACCTCCACGGGCCGTCGGCGGCCGAATTTGCCGGGCCTTGACTTCGCGCCGTACAACCCTCACCACCGATACAGAAGCTTCACAGTGACCCCCCTGGCGTGGCTCCCACCTGCGGATTTCAATGGTCCACACCATGACTTTCGTATCCGCGCTGATCCGCACCGCACGGCGGGCCAGGCATACGCCCCACCTCGCCGCCGGGCTGCCGGATGGCCGAGAAGTGCTGCTCGACGCCCCCGACGCCCGGCTCGCTCCCGTGCTGGTCTCGGCGGCGCTCGGTGAGTACGGGGCGGCGGCGAAACTGCTCGCCGTCACCCGCGAACTGGCCGAGTGGGAGAACCGCGACCGCTACACGGTGCGGCTCGCGGCCTTCGCGGTCAGCAGACCGGACTGGCTCGCCGACTGGCTGGCGGCCGCGCCCCGCGACCCGGACGCCCTGCTCGTCAAGGCCGAGCTGGCGATCGTCCAGGCCTGGGGCTCACCGGCCCGCGCCGAGCGGCTGCGCGAGGTGGCCCCACTGATCCACTCGGCGGCGGACGGCGACCCGGCCGACCCGGTGCCCTGGCGGATCGCCCTCGACCACGCCCGCGGCACCCACGCACCGCACACCGTCTTCGAGGAACTGTGGGGCGAGGCCATACGCCGTTCCTCGCACCACTACGGCTGCCACGTGGCGGCGCTGCAGTACCTCTCCGCCCAGTGGTACGGCTCGCACCGCGAGTGCTTCGACTTCGCCGAGCGGGCCGCCGAGGACTCGCTGCCGGGCTCCCTGATCCGCGCGCTCCCGGCCCGCGCGGCCTTCGCCTACCTGGTGGGCGGCGCCGGCCGGGCGATCCCGTACGAGCGCATCGACGCGGCGGCCGACCTCGCCATCGAACTGTCCGCCGCCTACGAGACGGGCGACCCGTGGCCGGCCGAGGTCCGCAACCTGCTCGCGTACGTCCTCGCCATTCGCGGGCGGTGGCCGGAAACGCTGGAGGAATTCCGGCGTATCGGGCCGTACGCGACGTCTTTTCCGTGGCTGCATCTGGCCGCCGATCCGCTGGGCCAGTTCCTGGAACTACGTGAGTTCGTGGGAACCGAGGTCGCCGCGGGCATGCCGTGGGGGCGGGAGCGGGCGAAGCCCGGACAAGCCCGGTCCGGCGGCCATTACGCTTGAGCGTTGTGACCACCGCACGCCTCCCACTCTTCCCGCTCAACTCGGTTCTGTTCCCCGGGCTCGTCCTGCCGCTGAACATCTTCGAGGAGCGTTATCGCGCCATGATGCGCGATCTGCTGAAGACCGGCACCGACGGATCCGGCTCCGCCGCGCCCGACGAAGCCGGCGACGAGCCGCGCCGCTTCGCCGTCGTGGCGATCCGGGACGGCCGCGAGGTCGCGCCGACCGCACCCGGTCTGCCCGACCAGACCGCGCAGCCCGAGAAGGGACCGGCGGCCGGCTTCGGCCCCGACCCGATCCAGGCCTTCCACCGGGTGGGCTGCGTCGCGGACGCGGCCACCATCCGGGAGCGCTCGGACGGCAGCTTCGAGGTGCTCGCCACGGGCACGACCCGGGTGCGCATCCTGTCGGTCGACGCGAGCGGGCCGTATCTGACGGCCGAGATCGAGGAGATTCCGGAGGAGTCGGGCGAGGAGGCGGGCGCGCTCGCCGAGGGCGTCCTGCGCGCCTTCCGCTCGTACCAGAAGCGGCTCGCCGGGGCCCGCGAGCGCTCGCTCGCCGGTACCGCGGACCTCCCCGACGAGCCGTCGGTGGTGTCCTACCTGGTCGCCGCCGCCGCGGTCCTGGACGTCCCGGCCAAGCAGCGCCTGCTCCAGGCCCCCGACACCGCGACGCGGCTGCGCGAGGAACTGCACCTGCTGCGCCAGGAGACCGCGGTCATCCGCCACCTCCCCTCGCTCCCGGCGGTGGACCTGACCCGCGCCCCCACCAGCCCCAACTGACCGACCGGAGGGCCGCCTTGGCCAAGAAGAAGCAGCAGTCCGCGGGGACCCCGGCGACGGTCGCGCTGACCCGGGCGGGCACGGCGTTCACCGTGCACGCCTACGAACACGACCCGGCGGCCGCCTCGTACGGGGAGGAAGCGGCGCAGGCCCTCGGGGTGAGTGCCGAGCGGGTCTTCAAGACGCTGGTCGCCGACGTGGACGGCGAGCTGACGGTGGCGGTGGTCCCGGTGGCGGGCTCGCTCGATCTGAAGGCACTGGCCTCGGCGGTCGGCGGCAAGCGGGCGGCGATGGCCGATCCGGCGGCGGCCGAGCGCACCACCGGCTACGTGCGGGGTGGCATCTCCCCGCTGGGCCAGCGCAAGAAGCTGCGCACGGTCCTGGACGACTCGGCGTCCGGGCATCCGACGATCTGCGTCTCGGCGGGCCGCCGCGGCTTGGAGGTCGAGCTGTCCCCCGCGGATCTGGCGGCCCTCACCGACGCCGTACTGGCTCCGATCGGGCGCGGGTAAGAGCCCGCGCCCAGGGGCTCGACGTACCTCCCGTCCTCGGCTACAACCCGAGAACGGGAGGTACGCCCATGTCGAAGCGGACCCGCAAGCGCAAGTGGCGCGTCAAGAAGGGCCGGGCCAACCACGGGAGGCGGCCCGCATAGCGCCCCGGGCCGCCGTCGCCCTACGGCCGCGATGAGCCGGAGGATCCGGAGTCGAGCGGTCCGATCTCGTCCATGGGTCCCGGCACCCACTCCGGTTCCGGGTCGCGCGGCCCGAACAGCGCGGTGAGGCCCAGGTGGACGGCCATCGCGGCGAACGGCCAGGTCAGCAGCGCGCCCTTGGCGTTGAGCTTGAGCGGGGCGTCGAAGGTGACGCCCTTGCCGGCCGCCTTGGCCGCCGCCACCACGTCCTGGTTGGGCCCGAGCCAGATGCCCAGGCGCCAGGCGAGCACGGAGCCGAGCAGGGCGCCGACCGCGAGGCCGAGGACCACCGCGATGCCGCCGCGCCTGCGGAACAGGAAGACCGCACCGGCGGTGAGGGCGCCGAGGCCGAGCGCGAGCAAGATGAACGTTCCGTCGCCGCCGATCGCCTCCTCCCCCTCGGTGTCCTTGAGGAAGACGGCCTTGTCGTCGGCGATCAGCGGCACCCGGGGCGCCAGCCAGAGCCACAGCAGCCCGAGCACCACGCCGGTCAGCGTCACCACGAGGGCGATGAGCACCGCGTCCCGCACGTCCTTCTTCACTGCGGGTACCTCCTCGACGGGCCCGGGGTGCGAGCTCCCGGTGTGCGTCTGCCACGGGTCGTTGTCCGGCGGCTGCTGGGGAGGCGGTGTCAGAGGTGCGGTCACCCTGACATCGTGCCAGGCGTGGCTGTGCGCTGCCTCACCGGACCGCCGCCCGACGATAGGCCCACGCGGCCACGGCCAGCGAGACGGCGCCGACGGCCGCGCACACGGCGAGGTCGAGCCCGACGACGCCCCAGTCGGGGCGCGCGTCGAAGCTGCGCGCGAAGGCCTCCACGCCGTAGGTGGAGGGCAGCAGATCACGTGCGTACGCGATGGGTCCGGGCATGCGCCCGGCCGGGAGCACCCCGAGCAGCAGCGCGGCCGACATCCCCAACTGGCCGAACAGCGTGGCGAGTTCCTGGCGCGGCGCGAGCAGCCCGAGCGCCGCTCCGAGCCCGGCGAGCGCGGCGCCGGCGAGCGGGATCACCGCGGCGAGGACCCACAGGTGCCCCATCGGCAGCCCGAACAGGACGCAGCCGAACACGGCCGTGACCGCCGTTCCGGGCACGGTGAAGGAGGCGTACGCCCCCGCCGTGCCGAGCACCACGGAGGCGGGCGGCACGGGCAGCGTCGCGTAGTGGTCGAGACCGCCGCCGGCCCGCAGCTGCCCGAAGTACTGGGCGAGCAGGTTGAGCGCGACGAACGCGACGACGAGCACGCTGGATCCGGCGACCACGGCCCGCGCCTCGCTCCCGCCGTCCACGACCCCGCGCATGAGGATCATGATGCCGATGGACTGGAAGGTGGCGACGAACAGCAGCGGGATGCGGGCCACCCGGGCCCGCGAGAGCTGGGCACGGTAGACGGCGGCGAGCGCGGGCAGCAGCCGGGCGCGGGGGGCGAGCGGGGCGTCGGTGCGGCGCTCGGCGGTGCCGCTCGCCGGAGCCCGGCCGCCCACGGCCTCCACGCCGCTCTCCAGGGGAATGGCGCTCATGCCTTCACCAGCCCTTCCGTGCGGCCGCCGAGGGCGAGGTAGACGTCTTCGAGGCTCGGCGTGGCCAGGGTGAAGTCGTCGAGGGCCGCGAAGGCCGGGCCGCCGGTGACGGTGGCGACGGCGGCCCGCGCCCGCTCAGGGCTCAGCCGCAGCGTCCAGCGCCGCCCCGACTCCTGGGCCGCCGCACGCAGCGCAGCGACCTCGGGGACCTCGATGGGCGCGCGGTCGCGCCACACGAGCTCGACCCGCACCTCGTCGGCGACGCGGGCCTTCAGTCCGGCGGGGGTGTCGCAGGCGATGACCTTGCCGCGTTCGATCACGGCGACCCGGTCGAGCACGGTCTCGGCCTCGATGACGTTGTGGGTGACGAGGAGCACGGTCGCGCCGCGCTCCGCCCGCCGCCGGTCGACGGCCGCCCACACCGCGCGCCGGGCCACCGGGTCCATGCCGGTGGTGGGTTCGTCCAGGACGAGCACGGGGCGCTCGCCGACGAGGGCGGTGGCGAAACAGGCCAGGCGCCGCTGGCCGCCGGAGAGCTTCTTGAGCGGGCGTCCGGCGATCTCGTCAAGGCCGAGTTCGGCCAGTACGTCGTCGCGTTCGGCGCGGGCGGCGCGCAGGGTGAGTCCGCGCAGCCGCCCGGTGGTCTCGGCGGCGAGCGCGACGGTCAGCTCGTCGAGCGCGGTGGATTCCTGGCCGAGGTAGGCGATGAGGCGGGCGGCCCGTTCGGGGTGTCGCACCAGGTCGTGCCCGAGCACCTCGACGGAGCCGGCGTCGGGCCGCATGAGCCCGGTGAGCTGGCGTACGAGGGTGGACTTGCCCGCGCCGTTGGGCCCGAGCAACCCGAAGATCTCGCCGCCGGTCACCTCCAGGCTCACCCCGTCGGTGGCCCTGACCTCGGGCGTACCGGGTGCGCCCCGTCTGCCCCGCGCCGCGGGGTACGTCTTGATCAGGCCCCGCACCGCGCAAACGGTGCCGGCCCGCGCCGCTGCTGTGCCGGTACTCACGGGGAACGAGCCTAAGGGGTCGAGCGGGCCGCCCCGCCCCGGGGGCGGTTCCAAGCCACCCCACACGTCCGGCTACTCGCCGACCGGCTGCCGTTCGGCCGCCGCCCGGACGTCGATCTCGCGCCAGAACCCGGCCCGGATCGCGTACCTGTCGTGCTCGTCGATCTGGTCGTCCTTGTGCGCGAGGAGGCCGAACCGGGCGGCGTAGCGCAGGAGTTCACCGTCGATGCGGTGCGGGATGCGCGGATACATCGTGGACAGCTTCTGCACGTGCGAGGGCTCGGGGAGGCGTTCCATCCAGCGCCGCGCGAAGACCTGGCCCACCTCGTAGGGGTCGCCGCCGACCGTCGTGATGTCCTCCTCGCGGTCGGCCCAGCGCTGCTCGGCACTGGTGAGCTGCGCCAGCGTCGGCAGGGAGGCCGTCTCGGGGGACTCGCCGAGCGCCGCACCGGGGCGCTCCACCCAGCCCTTGTCGGAGGACCAGCGCAGGGTCGCCGAAGCGGCCGGGGCCGGCGCGGGGCTGCTGGCCGGCCCGCGCAGCCCGGCCAGATCCTTCGGTGTCGGTACGCCCTTGGCGCCGCCGGGGGCGGGCATCGCGGTGCCGTTCTCGCCCGGGGCCTCAGGCTGGGCGGTGCCGTTTCGGGCGGCCACCGCCTGGGCCTCGGCGGCCCGCTCGGCCGATGCGGCGAGCGCCGACTCGGGCAGCGGCGCGGAGAGGATCGCGGCGATCTCCGGGCGGGGCGCGGGCGCGGGGGCGCAGATCCCGCTGAGGTCCTTGGCCCGGACCGCGCGGGTGATCCAGGCGCGGTCGAGCACCCGGCGCTCGTCGGCCTCCGCGACGAGGTCCTCGGACTGGTTGTAGTCGCCGTCGGCGGCCTGTACGGCCCACAGGTGCACGGCGACGCCGTGTTCCTTGGCGGACATCAGACCGGGCAGGAGATCGCCGTCGCCGGTCACCAGGACCACGTCCGAGCAGGCGCGGTTGCGGGCCAGTTCGGTCAGCTCGGCGTGCATGGCCGCGTCCACGCCCTTCTGCGCCCAGCGGCCGTCGCTGCGGGTCAGCGCGCCGAGGCGGACCGTCACCCTGGGCATCACGCGCAGTCGCCGGTGCTCCGGCTGCGGCACGCGGTCGGGGGCGCCGTCGAACCAGTAGATCCGCAGCAGTGGTTGCTCGGTATCGGCTTCCGCGCGCTCGCGGAGTCCCTGGATCAGGGCGGCATGGTCGACGGTGATGCGCGAGCGGGCCGGTTCTCCGGCGAGCAGACTCGCGGCGGCGCCGAGCAGGTAACCGGCATCCACCAGGACGACGCAGCGGTCCATGCGTTCCACCCTCTTTCGGGAACCGAAAAGCCAAAGAAAAAAGAATCAGGAGCTGGGGTTCGGGAGATCACCGAATGAACTTCGGGGTTTCCTTCGAGTCTGCCCGACCGCGCAAGGGTTGACGTCCGGAACTCGATCATCGGCGTGGCGGATTGGGAAGACTTCGCACCCTCACTCACGGTAGTGGCCCGAAATGCGCTCTTTGTCAAGGTGTGTGAGTCTGACAGCGGCCCTGGCCCCGAGTTCCCCCACAGGAGGCATCACCATGGCCAAGAACAAGAACCGCAAGTCGGGCAGTCAGCAGGACCGCTCCAACGCAGCCGAGCGCGGCCAGGAGCAGGCCAAGTCCGCTGCCTACGAGTCCCAGGGAATGCCGCAGACGCAGGCCCAGGGCAGCCCGGCAGATGTTGCCCGTAAGCACCAGCGCCGCTTCGGTCACAACTAGCCGTACACAGCGGGAAAGGGGCGCACCCCATGGGGTGCGCCCCTTTCCCGTGCGCGACGCGTGCGAAAGACGCGCCAAAGACGTGCGAAAGACGTGTGAAAGGCGGCCCAGGGCTCAGCCGGCCAGGCAGGCCGGGCCGAGCAGCACCTTCAGGTCGCCGAAAAGGGCCGGATCGGGCTGGACCCGGTGCCGGTCGAGCCGCAGCACGGTCGTCGAGCGCGGCCCCTGGAGCTTGATCCGCACCTCGGTGTTGCCCTTGTGGTGCCCCAGGATCTCGCCCAGCCTGCTGACCATCGGCGGGGTCACCTTGACGGTGGGGATGGTCAGGACCACCGGCGCGTTGGTACCGGCCGACGACAGGTCGGGGACCATCAACTCCATGGCGACCAGGCGCGGGATGTCCTCGCGCTTGTCGAGGCGGCCCTTGACGAACACCACGGCGTCCTCGACCAGCTGGGTCGACACCAGCTGGTAGGTGGCGGGGAAGAACATGCACTCGATGGAGCCGGCCAGGTCCTCGACCGTGGCGATCGCCCAGGCGTTGCCCTGCTTGGTCATCTTGCGCTGGAGGCCGGAGATGATGCCGCCGATGGTGACGATCGAGCCGTCCGAGTAGTCGCCGCCGGTGAGCTGGCCGATGCCCGCGTCCGCCTTGTCGGACAGCACGTGCTCCAGGCCGAACAGCGGGTGGTCGGAGACGTACAGGCCGAGCATCTCCCGCTCCTGGGCCAGCAGGTAGGACTTCTCCCACTCCACGTCGCCGAACTCGACGTCGAGGCCGAAGCCCGGCTCGGTGGTGTCCGCCTCGCCCATGCCGCCGAAGAGGTCGAACTGGCCCTCGGCCTCCTTGCGCTTGACCTGCACCACGTTGTCGATCATGGGCTCGAACTGGGCGGTGAGGCCCTTGCGGGTGTGGCCCATCGTGTCGAAGGCGCCCGCCTTGATCAGCGACTCCGTCGTGCGCTTGTTGCAGGCGACCGCCTCGACCTTGTCGAGGTAGTCGGGGAACGAGGCGTACTTCCCCTTGGCCTTGCGACTGCGGATGATCGATTCCACCACGTTCGTACCGACGTTGCGGACCGCGGAGAGGCCGAAGAGGATCACGTCGTCGCCCTGGGCGGCGAAGTTCTGCTCGGACTCGTTCACGTTCGGCGGGAGCACCTTGATGCCCATGCGGCGGCACTCGTTGAGGTACGTCGCCGACTTGTCCTTGTCGTCCTTGACCGAGGTGAGCAGCGCGGCCATGTACTCGGCCGGGTAGTTCGCCTTCAGGTAGCCGGTCCAGTACGAGACCAGGCCGTACGCGGCGGAGTGGGCCTTGTTGAAGGCGTAGCCGGCGAAGGGGACCAGGACGTCCCACAGGGCCTGGATCGCCTCGTCGCTGTAGCCGTTCTTGCGGGCGCCCGCCTGGAAGAGGACGAAGTTCTTCGCCAGCTCGTCGGGCTTCTTCTTGCCCATCACGCGGCGCAGGATGTCGGCCTCGCCGAGCGAGTACCCGGCGATGATCTGGGCGGCCTTCTGGACCTGCTCCTGGTAGACGATCAGGCCATAGGTGACCGCCAGCACCTCTTCGAGCGGCTCCTTGAGCTCCTTGTGGATCGGCGTGATCTCCTGGCGGCCGTTCTTGCGCTCCGCGTAGTTGATGTGCGAGTTCATGCCCATCGGGCCCGGCCGGTAGAGGGCCGAGACGGCGGAGATGTCCTCGAAGTTGTCGGGCTGCATCTGGCGGAGCAGCGAGCGCATCGGGCCGCCGTCGAACTGGAAGACGCCGAGGGTGTCACCGCGGCAGAGCAGTTCGAAGGTCTTCGGGTCGTCCAGCGGGAGGGCGAGCATCTCCAGGTCGATGCCCTTGTTGGCCTTCACCATCTTGATGGCGTCGTCCATGATCGTGAGGTTGCGCAGGCCCAGGAAGTCCATCTTCAGCAGGCCGAGCGACTCGCACTGCGGGTAGTCCCACTGCGTGATGGTCACGCCGTCGGTGTGCCGCACCCAGATCGGGGCGTGGTCGACGATGGGCTCGCTGGACATGATCACGCCCGCCGCGTGCACGCCCATCTGCCGGACCAGTCCCTCGACGCCCTTGGCGGTGTCGATGACCTTCTTGACGTCCGGCTCGTTCTCGTACATCCCGCGGATCTCGCCGGCCTCGCTGTAGCGGGGGTGCGAGGGGTCGGTGATGCCGTTGAGGTCGATGCCCTTGCCGAGCACGTCCGCGGGCATCGCCTTGGTGAGCCGGTCGCCCATCGCGTACGGGTAGCCAAGGACGCGCGCGGAGTCCTTGATGGCGTTCTTCGCCTTGATCTTGCCGTACGTGCCGATCATGGCGACCTTGTCGGCGCCGTACTTCTCGGTGACGTACCGGATCACTTCGACGCGCCTGCGCTCGTCGAAGTCGATGTCGACATCGGGCATGGAGACGCGCTCGGGGTTGAGGAACCGCTCGAAGATCAGGCCGTGCGGGATCGGGTCGAGGTCGGTGATGCCCATGGCGTACGCGACGATCGAGCCGGCCGCGGAACCACGGCCCGGTCCCACCGCGATGCCCTGCTTCTTGGCCCACATGATGAAGTCGGCGACGACGAGGAAGTACCCCGGGAACCCCATCTGGATGATGACGTCCATCTCGTACTCGGCCTGCTTCTGGCGGTCCTCGGGGACGCCGCCGGGGAAGCGGCGCTCCATGCCCCGGCGCACCTCCTCCTGGAACCAGGTGACCTCGGTGAAGCCCTCGGGGATGTCGAACTTCGGCATGAGGTTCTTCGCCTCGAACATGCCGGCCGTGTCGATCTGCTGGGCCACCAGGAGGGTGTTGGCGCAGCCCTCCTGCCAGGCGTCCGAGGAGTCGATGGCGTACATCTCGTCGGTGGACTTCAGGTAGTAGCCGGTGCCGTCGAAGCGGAAGCGGTCCGGGTCGGAGAGGTTCTTGCCGGTCTGGATGCACAGCAGCGCGTCGTGCGCGGTCGCCTCGTGGGCGTAGGTGTAGTGCGAGTCGTTGGTGACCAGGGGCGGGATGCCGAGCTTCTTGCCGATCTCCAGGAGCCCGTCGCGGACCCGGCGCTCGATCTCGATGCCGTGGTCCATCAGCTCCAGGAAGTACCGGTCCTTGCCGAAGATGTCCTGGTACTCGGAGGCCGACTTGAGCGCCTCGTCGAACTGGCCCAGGCGCAGCCGGGTCTGGAGCTCGCCGGAGGGGCAGCCGGTGGAGGCGATGAGCCCCTCCGACCACTGGGAGATCGTCTCCTTGTCCATCCGGGGCCACTTCTGCAACCAGCCCTCGGCGTACGCGTCCGAGGAGAGCTTGAAGAGGTTGTGCAGGCCCGTCCGGTTCGCCGCCCAGATCGTCTTGTGCGTGTAACCACCCGAACCGGACACGTCGTCGCGCTTCTGGTGGGGCTGACCCCACTGGATCTTGCGCTTGTTGCGGCGCGACTCGGGGGCGACGTACGCCTCGATGCCGATGATCGGCGTGACGCCCGCCTTCTTCGCCGAATGGAAGAAGTCGTAGGCACCGTGCAGGTTGCCGTGGTCGGACATCGCGATGTGCGTCATGCCCATCTCGTTGCAGGCCTCGAACATGTCCTTGAGCCGCGCGGCACCGTCCAGCAGCGAGTACTGGGTGTGTACGTGAAGGTGCGTGAACGGTGTCTTGGACGTGCCAGTCACGGCTGTGGCCTCCAGCGGCAGGGGGGTTCGCAGAGCGAGGGGGACAGCCTCGGAGTCTACGTCGCCCCGCTGACACCCGCGGGGCACTCCGGGGTACGGTCGCGCGTTGGAAGGGGCACCAGCACGGCCCCGATCACGACGCACGCAGTACGCACCAGGAGGCACCAGCGATGTCGGTCCCGCAGCCCAGCGCTGAGCAGCGCGGCGAGCACATACTCGCCGTTTTCGAGACCGCCTTCGGCGAGCTCCTGGCCGCCGATCCGGCCGCTTTCCGGGTCAAGTTCCGCAAGATGGCGGCCTCGGCGTTCGCCTTCTACCGGGGCACGGCCTGCCTGTTCTACGCCGATCTGGACGAGCACGAGCGCGGCGGCCCCTACCTGGACGAGCGCACCGGCCGGGTCTGGATCCACGGCGATCTGCACGCCGAGAACTTCGGCACGTACATGGACGCCAACGGCCGCCTGATCTTCAACGTCAACGACTTCGACGAGGCGTACGTGGGCCCCTTCACCTGGGACCTGAAGCGGCTCGCCGCCTCGCTCGCGCTGATCGGCTACACCAAGGCGTTCAGCGACGAGCAGATCACCGCCCTGGTGCGCACCTACGCCGGCGCCTACCGCGAGCGCATCCACGCGCTGGCCACCGGCGCCAAGGAGGACGAGGTGCCGCCCTTCACCCTGGACACCGCCGAGGGCCCGCTGCTCGGCGCGCTGCGCGACGCCCGCGCCCGGACCAGGTTCGCGCTGCTCGACTCGATGACCGAGATCCGCGAGCACGAACGCCGGTTCACCGAGGGAGACGGTTCGGTCGAGCTGGACGCGGCCACCCGCTACAAGGTGCTCGCCGCCTTCGACGGCTATCTGGAGACGCTGCCCGACGAGAGCCTGGTGCGCCCGGACTCCTACCGCGTGAAGGACGTCGTGGGGCGGCGCGGCATCGGGATCGGCTCGGCCGGGCTGCCCTCGTACAACATCCTCCTTGAGGGGCACAGCGACGCCCTGGAGAACGATGTGGTCATCTACATCAAGCAGGCGCAGACCCCGGCGGTGTCCCGGCACATCACGGACCCGGCGGTGCGCGGCTACTTCCAGCACGAGGGGCACCGCACGGTGATCTCGCAGCGGGCGCTCCAGGCGGCCGCCGACCCGTGGCTGGGCTGGACCGAGCTGGACGGCGCGGGCCAGCTGGTCGCCGAGGTCTCGCCGTACGCGGTGGATCTGGACTGGTCGGACATCGACGATCCCGACGAGATCGCCTCGGTCGTCGCCGACCTCGGCCGGGCCACCGCCACCATGCACGCGGCGGCCGACGACGAGAGCGGCCACTCGGAGCTGGTGCCGTTCTCCACCGAGCGCGCCATCGACGCGGCCATCGCCGCCGACGAGGAGGGCTTCGCCGCTCTCCTGGTGGACTTCGCGCACTCCTACGGGGCGCGTGCCCGCGGCGACCACCAGATCTTCGTCGACCTGTTCCGCAACGGCCGGATCCCGGGACTGTAGTCTCACCGAACTCTTAGGCGAATTCTTAGGCACGGCATACAGCGGGACATGGGACACTCCTCCGCGATGGACATATCCGGGACGCAGCTCAGAGCGGCACGCGCGGCGCTTTTCACGGCGCTCGTCGTGACGCTCTCCGCCGCGTCCCACGTGCTTCTCTCCCGGGTCGCGCTGCCGCTCACGCTGGTGGCCTCGGCGGCCGCCGCGGTGTTCGTCATCGCGTACGCGCTCGCCGGGCGCGAGCGCGGCTTCTGGGCCATCGCCGGGGCGCTGGTCCCGCTGGAACTGGCCGCCGACACCGTCTTCACCACCGGCCAGCACGTCTGTTACGGACCGGCCGGCGGGCCCGTCGCCGGCGCCCTGCGCGCGGTCGGCGTCGATGTGCTGTGCGGCGGCGGCACGCTGGGGGCCATGGGCACCCCGCAGAGCGCGGCCTCCCTGCTGACCCACCCGGGCCCGGCCGTGCCCTGGCTGCTGCTCGCCGCCCACCTGACCGTCGGACTGCTGGCCGCGCTGTGGCTGCGCCGGGGCGAGGCGGCGCTGGCCCGGCTGCTGCGCGCGGTGGCCGCCTTCGCCTTCCGGCCGCTGCTGATCGCGGCCGCCGTGGTGGGCGCCGCTTTCGATGACGCACGCCCGCTCGCCCGCCCGGCGCACCGGAGCCCGAGCCTCTCGCCCACCCGCCTCCTGGTGCACTCCGTGGCACGGAGGGGACCGCCCTGCCCGTCGCTCGGCCTCGCCTGAGCACAGCAGCGCACAGCAGTCCCCCGTCACTTTCCCCACCTGCCATCCGGAGAAGACATCATGAGTACCCGCAACAGCCAGGCCAACAAGGCTGCCGCCCGCGAGCGGCTGCGAGCGGAGCGCGAGCGCCAGGCCAAGAAGGACAAGGCACGCCGCCAGATCATCGTGGCCGCGGCCGTCGTCGGTGTCCTCGCCGTCGCGGGCGGCGCCGGCTACGCGATCATGCAGGCCATGAAGCCCAGCGCGTGGGAGGCCGCCAAGGACAAGACCCTGGTGAAGCCCGCCAACACCACGGGCAGCGACGGCACGACCGTCGTCATCGGCAAGGCCGACGCGAAGAAGACCCTGGAGATGTACGAGGACCCGCGGTGCCCGATCTGCTCGCAGTTCGAGCAGACCGTGGGCCCCACGATCCGCAAGGACGTCGACGCGGGCAAGTACAAGATCCAGTTCATCGGCGCCACGTTCATCGACAACGGCAGCCCGGGTGTGGGCTCCAAGACCGCGCTGAGCGCGCTGGGCGCGGCGCTGAACGTCAGCCCGCAGGCGTTCATGGACTACAAGGCCGCGCTGTACTCGGCCAAGTACCACCCGGACGAGACCAAGGACGACTTCAAGAGCCGCGACCACCTGATCGAGATCGCGGACACCGTTCCCGCGCTCAAGGGCAACGCGGCGTTCGACAAGGCCGTGAAGGACGGCACCTACGACAAGTGGGCGCTGACCATGTCGGACAAGTTCAACAAGAGCGGCGTCACGGGCACCCCGACGCTCAAGATGGACGGCAAGAAGATCACCGACGGCACCTCTGAGAACGCCCCGATGGACCCGGCCACGTACGCCACGGCGATCGACAAGGCCCTCAAGGGCTGATCCCGGCTGCTGCCGCTGGCGAACGGGCGGGCCGGACTCCGTGGTCCGGCCCGCCCGTTCGGCGTCTCTACTCCCCCGCGGCCGTGAGGCTCTCCAGGAAGCCGAGCGCGGTGCGCCAGGTCAGTTCGGCGGCCGCCTCGTCGTAGTCCGGGAGCTGCGGGTCGGTGTAGATGTGCCCGGCCCCCTGGTAGCGGTAGACCTCGACATCGGCGCCGGCCCGCTGCATCTGGAGGTACCAGGAGTTGAGCCAGTCGCCCGGCTCGAAGGGGTCCGGGTCGGCGACGTGGAGCTGGACGGGCAGTTCGTCCACGGCGGTGTCCTCGGCCATGTCCGAGGTGCCGTGGAGCAGCAGCAGGCCGCGGGCCTTCGCGTCGCCGAGCGCCAGGGTCTGCGCGACGGAGGCGCCGAGCGAGAATCCCGCGTAGACCAGGCCGCGTTCCGAGTAGGGCGCCGCGGCGAGGATGGCGCGCTTCAGGAGTTCGTCCTTGCCGATCTCGTCCTTGATCTCCATGCCCTCCTCCACGGTCTCGGTGGTGCGGCCCTGGTACAGGTCGGGCACGTGCACCTCGTGACCGGCGGCGCGCAGCCGGTCGGCCGCCTCGTGCACGGCGGGACGCAGGCCGTAGGCGGAATGGAAAAGCATGATGTTCATGGGACCATCGTGCCAGTTACGGTCGGGGGCATGGAGAACGCACTGCGCCCGTTGATCGTCATCGGCGGCTCGGTCGTGCTCACGCTGCTGATGGGGTGGCTGGTCGACCGGCTGCTCCTGCGAGCCGACTCCCGGCATCACGAGACCCCGCTGTGGGGTCTGCTGCGCCGCTGCCGCATACCCCTGCGCGTCGTCCTGCTCACCGCCATCCTCAGAGGGACCTACGGCCAGATCGTCTGGCGGCCCATGAAGGAACACGCGTCGGCCACCGGGCAGCTGCTCACGCTGGTCCTGATCGGCGCGAGCGCCTGGCTCGTGGTGCGGATCGCGGCGGCGGTCGTGGAGTCCTCGTACGCCCGCTACGCGGCGGGCAGCTCACGCGATGCGGCGCGGCTGCGCCGGGTGCGCACCCAGGTCACGCTCATCCAGCGGGTGGTCTCGGCGATCGTCGGTGTGGTGGCGGTGGCCGGGATGCTGATCACGTTCCCGCCGATGCGCGCGGCCGGGGCCTCACTGCTCGCCTCGGCGGGCATCCTGGGCGTCGTCGCGGGCGTCGCGGCGCAGTCCACCCTCAGCAACATCTTCGCCGGACTCCAGATCGCCTTCGGGGACGTGGTGCGCATCGGCGACACGGTGGTGGTCGACGGGGAGTGGGGCGTCGTCGAGGAGATCACGCTCACCTTCCTCGCGGTACGCACCTGGGACGAGCGGCGCATCACCATGCCGGTCTCGTACTTCACCAGCAAGCCCTTCCAGAACTGGTCGCGCGGCGGTGTCCAGATGACCGGCACGGTCTTCTTCCATCTGGACCACTCGGCGCCGCTGCCCCTGATGCGGGAGCGGCTCGCCGTGGTCCTCAAGGAGTGTTCCGCCTGGGACGGGCGGGACTTCTCGCTCGCGGTGACGGACACGACACCGTCCACGATCCAGGTGCGGGCCGTCGTCACCGCCAAGGACGCGGACGACATCTGGACGGTGCGGTGCGCGGTGCGCGAGCAGATGGTGGCGTGGCTGTACGAGCACCATCCCTACGCCCTGCCGCGCGTGCCCACGTCCTCGGCGCCGCTGGCTCCGGTCCCGCTGCCCCGACAGGACCCGCCGCCCCGGACCGGGCGGGGTTAGCCACTGCGGCTCCGCTCCTCCAACTCCCCCAAGGCCCAACGGGCCAAGGTTCCACGACGGGCCGGATTCCGGACAACCGTCGGCACGGTCCGCGGACGAAAGCGGGCTGACGGCGCACCCCGGCCCTGACTCAGCGCAGGCTCCGTACATCCAGGTGTCGCAGCACCCGGTCCACGACTTCCGGGTCGGCGCCCGGCTCGCTGCGGGCGGCGAGGACCTCGTGGCGGGCCGCCGACATCATTTCGCGCTGGATGCGCTGCACCGCCCGGATCCGCTCGACCCGCTTCGCGTACGACGCGCGGCGCTCCTCGTCGACCATGTCGGGGCTGATCCGCGCACCCACGTCGTACGCCCGCCGCATCAGCTGCTCCATGACGTCCTCGGGCAGCTCCTCGACGTCCTCGATCTCCTTCAGGCGTCGCTTCGCGGCCTTCGCGGCGCGGATCGCCAGGTCCCGCTCCAGGCTGCGTTCGGCGTCCGTGTCGGGGCGTACGCCCAGCTTCCTGACCAGCCAGGGCAGGGTGAGCCCCTGGAAGACCAGGGTTGTCATGATCACCGCGAAGGCGATGAAGACGATCTCCTCGCGGCCGGGGAAGGGCGAGCCGTCGTCCGTCTTCAGCGGGATGGCGAGCGCGAGGGCCACCGAGGCCACCCCGCGCATCCCGGCCCACCACATCACGACCGTCTCCCGCCAGGACACCGGGATCTCCTCGTCGTAGTCGCGCTTGGTGTGCAGCCGCTTGGCGAGCCAGGTCGCGGGCAGCAGCCAGAGCAGCCGTACGCCCACGACGACCACCACCACCGCCGCCGCCCAGCCGAACATGTGCAGCTCGTGGCCGGTCGCCGTACCGAACACGTGATGGAGTTCGAGACCGATGAGGCCGAAGGCGACGCCGGTGACCAGGGTGTCGACGACCTCCCAGAACGTGGCCCCGGCGAGTCGGCCCTGCACGTCGTCGGCGTCCACCGCGTGCTCGGCGAGGAACAGTGCCACGGTGAGGACCGCGAGCACCCCCGAGCCGCCGAACTCCTCGGCCAGTACGTAGCTGACGAACGGCACCAGGAGGGTGAGGCCGATCTGGAGCGTCGCGTCCCCCAGCAACCCCATCAGCTTATGGGCGGCCCAGCCGAGCACGAGGCCGACCACGACGGCGACCACGGCGGAGAGCACCAGCTCACCGGCGGCCGAAGCCCAGGAGAAGGTGCCGCTCACGGCCGCCGCGATCGCCACGTGGTAGAGCACGATCGCGGTGACGTCGTTGAACAGGCCCTCGCCCTCCAGGATCGACACCAGCCGGCGCGGCAGCCCGAGCGAGCCCGCGACGGCGGTCGCGGCGACCGGGTCGGGCGGTGCCACGAGCGCGCCGAGCGCGACGGCGGCGGCGATCGGAAGGCCCGGCACGATGGAGCCCGCGACGGCGGCGACGGCGGCCGTGGTCACGAAGACGAGCGCCACCGCGAGCAGGAAGATCGGCCGGACATTGGCGGTGAACTGCCGCCAGGAAGTGCGCTGCACGGAGGCGTAGAGCAGCGGCGGCAGCACCAGCGGCAGGATGAACTCCGGCGCGATGGACACGTTCGGCACGAATGGCAGCAGCGCCATGACGATCCCGCCGAGCGTCATGAGCACCGGCGCGGGCAGACCGAGACGGTTGCCCAACGGCACCATCACCACCGCGCCCAGGAGAAGCACGAGCAGCAGGGCCAGCTGATCCACGGATGCCCTCCGGAGCGGTGCGGGCCGGGACGGCCTTGACGATCAAGGCCTCCAGCCTGCCACGCAATCCGCCCGAACCGCCCATCGGGGCCAAGAGCCGCACGGGGCGGCCGGGTTCAAAGAGCCCGGCGCATCGCCCGGTGCGCGATCCCCGCGTCCGGGAACTCCGGTCCGTACGCCTGGTATCCGAGCCGCTCGTAGAAGCCCAGCGCCTGGGTCTGCGCGTGCAGGTCCACCGCCGTGAGACCGAGCTCGCGGGCCGCGTCCTCGATGGCGCGGACCAGGGCCGCGCCGACGCCGAGACCGCGGGCCGCCGCGGTGACGGCGAGCCGGCCGAGCGAGCCCACCTCCGGGGCACCGGTCTTGGCCAGCGCCCCGGGGCCGTGCAGCAGGCGTCCGGTCCCCAGGGGGCCTTCGGCGCCCGTGGCCAGGACGTGCACGGCGATGGCGTCGTACGCGTCGTACTCCAGGTCCTCGGGCACCTTCTGCTCGGCCACGAACACCTGTCGGCGCACGGCGAAGCAGGCCTCCCGGTCCGCGTCGTCCGAAGCGGGGCGGACCTGGAAGGCGGTCATTCGCTCTCGGCCCGGATCGTGTCGAGGGCGTGCTGCAGATCGGCCGGGTAGCCGCTCTCGAACTCGACCCACTGGCCGTCGGAGGGGTGCTCGAAGCCCAGCTTGACCGCGTGCAGCCACTGGCGGGTCAGCCCCAGGCGCTTGGCGACCGTGGGGTCCGCGCCGTAGGTGAGGTCGCCGACGCAGGGGTGGCGGTGGGCCGACATGTGGACGCGGATCTGGTGCGTGCGCCCCGTCTCCAGCTTGATGTCGAGCAGCGAGGCGGCGCGGAAGGCCTCGATCAGGTCGTAGTGCGTGACCGACGGCTTGCCCTCGGCGGTCACGGCCCACTTGTAGTCGTGGGTGGGGTGGCGGCCGATCGGGGCGTCGATGGTGCCGCTCATCGGGTCCGGGTGGCCCTGCACCAGGGCGTGGTAGCGCTTGTCCACGACGCGCTCGCGGAACTGCTGCTTGAGCAGGGTGTACGCGCGCTCCGACTTCGCCACCACCATCAGGCCGGAGGTGCCGACGTCGAGGCGGTGCACGATGCCCTGGCGCTCGGCGGCGCCGGAGGTGGAGATCCGGTATCCGGCGGCGGCCAGGCCGCCGATGACGGTGGTGCCGGTCCAGCCGGGGCTCGGGTGGGCGGCGACGCCCACCGGCTTCATGATCACGACGATGTCGTCGTCGTCGTGGACGATCTCCATGCCCTCGACGGGCTCGGCGACGATCTGGACGGGGGCTGCCGCCTGCGGCATCTCGACCTCCAGCCAGGCCCCGCCGTGCACCCGCTCGGACTTGCCGACCACGGCGCCGTCGACCTGCACCTTCCCCGCCGCGGCAAGCTCGGCCGCCTTGGTCCGGGAAAACCCGAACATGCGGGAGATGGCGGCGTCGACGCGCTCGCCTTCGAGGCCGTCGGGAACGGGCAGGGTGCGGATCTCGGGAATCGTACTCACCCGTTGAGTATGCCTTGCCCCACCGGCATCCCCCGCCGCGCGAGGGGCGGGGGGCCGGGCCGCCGGTGCCTCAGTCCTTGTGGACGGTGCCGTCCGGGTCGAGGCCGCGGAAGGAAAGGATCACGATCAGGAAGCCGCCGCAGACGATCGCGGAGTCGGCCAGGTTGAAGACCGCGAAGTGGGCGGGCGCGATGAAGTCGACCACCGCGCCCTCGAAGACGCCGGGCGAGCGGAAGATCCGGTCGGTGAGGTTGCCGAGGGCGCCGCCGAGCAGCAGGCCCAGCGCGATCGCCCACGGCAGGCTGTAGAGCTTGCGCGCCAGGCGCGCGATCACCACGATGACCGTCGCCGCGATGATCGTGAAGATCACCGTGAACGCCTCGCCGATCCCGAAGGCGGCGCCCGCGTTCCTGATCGCGTTGAGCTGCAGCAGATCACCGATGATCTTGATCGGCTCGTGGTGCTCCAGCCTGGCCACCACGAGCATCTTGCTGCCGAGGTCGAGAAGGTAGGCGAAGGCCGCCACCGCGAACAGCACGGGGATCTTCCGCTTGCCCTTGGGCCGCTCGGCAGGGGCCGCCGAATCGTCGGCCCCTTCCACATCCGGCGTACCGATGATGCGCTCCGCCTCTGCCACGTGAGTCCCTCAACGACTAGGTGCCTGACTGAGCACGAGGGTACGGCACACCCGTACGGAGTCAGCCCCGCCGTTCCTGCTTCTGCTTGTCCTCCACACACAGGGTGGCCCGCGGGAAGGCCTGCATCCGGGCCTTGCCGATCGGCTTCCCGCATACCTCGCAGTAACCGTACGTCCCGGCGTCCAGGCGTTCCAGCGCGTGTTCGGTCTGCTCCAGGGTCTCGCGGGCGTTGGCGGCCAGCGCCATCTCGTGCTCGCGGGTGATGTTCTTGGTCCCGGTGTCGGCGTCGTCGTCGCCCGCGCCGTCACCGGAGTCGCGCATCAGCCCGTTCAGCGCCGCCTCGGAGGCCTCGATCTCGCTGCGCAGCCGCAGCACCTCGCTGGACAGCTCGTTGCGGGCCTCGGCGACCTCGGCCGGGGTCCAGGGGTCCTCGCCGGGCCGGACCGGGAGCTCCCCGGGGGCCGTGGCGACGACACGGGCCGCCGGTACCGCCGACGCCGCGGCGCCGGACTTCCTGGCCGTCGCCGCCCCGCCCGCAGTCTTCTTCGCAACCACCTTGTTGGCTCCCGTCTGTTCCGCGGCCGCAGCCGCCCCCTGGGCCGCGGTCGCGGCCTTCTTGGCGCCCGCCCCGGCCGACTTCACCGGAGCCGTCTTGTCGGTCGCCCTGTCGGACGCGGCCCGCGCCGTCCCGGTTGCCTTTCCGGCCGCCGTCTTCTTCGCCGCATCCTTCTTGGCCGCGGTCTTCTTGGCCGCGGGCTTCTTCGCGGGCGCCGCCTTCTTCGCGCCCGCGGCCGTCTTCTTGGCGGGCGCCGCGTGCTCGGCGGCGGCCTTCTTGGCCGCGGCTTGCTCGTGAGTGGCCTTCTCGGCCGTCGCCTTCCTCGCCGGGGCGGTCTTCTGCGTCGCCGTCTTCTTGGTGGCGGTCTTCTTGGTGGCGTCCTTCTTCCCGTCGGTCTCCTCGGCCGCCGAGCCCGTCGAGGCACCTGCGGCAGCACGTGTGGCACTGGCTCTCTTGGACGCCGTTGTGGTCTCTACGGCGGTCTTCTTCGCCACCATGGCCGCGGCCCCTTCACATATTGTGATCTTGCTCGCGAATCGTGCTGGGACGATAAATCGACCCCAGGGCCGCGGCAACGGGGCACGCCGCCGGTTCGGCCCGCCCCGACCGGCGCCGAGACGAACCTGCATCGGTTGTGCCCAGCTCCCGCCCCGGTGAATCCGCCGGACGGGCGGCCGCGGACTTGGCCGGAGCCCGTATGGCCATTCGGGTCACGGACGCACCCCCGCCCCGGCCCGCCGAAAACCGGTCGGCCGTCCTCCGCCGGGCCCCGTACACTGGCCCCAGCGAGAGGCGTGGACGGGACGAGTAGCGGCGTACGCAGCCAAGAGCGATCCGGGGACGGTGTGAGCCCGGAGGCGAGCGCGCGGTGAAGATCACCCCCGAGCCGCCGGAAGAAAGACCCCGCGTTCGGCGGGGTCGAGTAGACCCGGCTTCGCGACCCCAATGAGGGGGCGGTGTGTTCCCACACCGCCAAGGAGGGTGGTACCGCGGGAGCGCCCCACGAGGGCGGCCTCTCGTCCCTCCGACGGAACCGCACGACGATCCGCCGGAGGATGAACGGATGTCGCAGTACCGCCAGGTGCCCGCCCAGGTCGACCTGCCCGCCCTTGAGCACGCCGTGCTCGACTTCTGGGAGCAGTCCAAGGTCTTCGCCAAGAGCCTCGAACAGTCCGAGGGCCGCCCCGAGTGGGTCTTCTACGAGGGCCCGCCCACCGCCAACGGCATGCCGGGCGCGCACCACATCGAGGCCCGCGTCTTCAAGGACGTCTTCCCCCGCTTCCGCACGATGCGCGGCTACCACGTGGCCCGCAAGGCCGGCTGGGACTGCCACGGCCTGCCCGTCGAGCTGGCGGTCGAGAAGGAACTCGGCTTCAACGGCAAGAAGGACATCGAGGCGTACGGCATCGCCGAGTTCAACGCCAAGTGCCGCGAGTCCGTGACCCGCCACACCGACGCCTTCGCCGCTCTCACGACCCGCATGGGCTACTGGACCGACCTCGACGGCGCCTACCGCACCATGGACCCGGCGTACGTCGAGTCCGTCTGGTGGTCGCTGAAGGAGATCTTCAACAAGGACCTGCTGGTCCAGGACCACCGCGTCGCCCCCTGGTGCCCGCGCTGCGGCACCGGCCTCTCCGACCACGAGCTGGCGCAGGGCTACGAGACGGTCGTCGACCCGTCGGTCTTCGTCCGCTTCCCGCTGACCGGCGGCCCGCTCGCGGGCGAGGCGGCTCTCCTGGTGTGGACGACGACCCCGTGGACCCTGGTGTCCAACACGGCCGTCGCGGCTCACCCGGAGGTCAGCTACGTCGTCGCGACGAACGGCGAGGAGAAGCTGGTCGTCGCCGAGCCGCTGCTGGCGAAGGCCCTCGGCGAGGGCTGGGAGACCACCGGCCAGTCGTTCACCGGCGCCGAGATGGAGCGCTGGACCTATCAGCGCCCGTTCGAGCTCGTGGAGTTCCCCGCGCCCGCCCACTACGTGGTGAACGCGGAGTACGTGACGACCGAGGACGGTACGGGTCTGGTGCACCAGTCCCCCGCCTTCGGCGCCGACGACCTCCTGGTCTGCCGGGCGTACGGACTGCCGGTGGTGAACCCGGTCCGTCCCGACGGCACCTTCGAGGAGGACGTCCCGCTGGTCGGCGGCGTCTTCTTCAAGAAGGCCGACGAGAAGCTCACCGAGGACCTGCGGGAGCGTGGGCTGCTGTTCCGGCACGTCCCGTACGAGCACAGCTACCCGCACTGCTGGCGCTGCCACACCGCGCTGCTCTACTACGCGCAGCCGTCCTGGTACATCCGCACCACCGCCGTCAAGGACGCGATGCTGCGGGAGAACGAGAAGACCAACTGGTTCCCTGAGTCGGTCAAGCAGGGCCGCTTCGGCGACTGGCTGAACAACAACATCGACTGGGCGCTGTCCCGCAACCGCTACTGGGGCACCCCGCTGCCGATCTGGCGCTGCGAGGAGAACCACCTCACCTGCGTCGGCTCGCGCGCGGAGCTGAGCGAGCTGACCGGCACGGACCAGTCCGCCCTGGACCCGCACCGCCCGTACATCGACGCCGTGACGTTCACCTGCACGCACGAGGGCTGCTCGCTCGAAGCGGTGCGCGTCCCGGAGGTCATCGACGCCTGGTACGACTCGGGTTCGATGCCGTTCGCGCAGTGGGGCTACCCGCACCAGAACAAGGAACTCTTCGAGTCCCGCTACCCGGCGCAGTTCATCTCCGAGGCCATCGACCAGACCCGCGGCTGGTTCTACACGCTGATGGCGGTCGGCACCCTGGTCTTCGACAAGTCGTCGTACGAGAACGTGGTGTGCCTCGGCCACATCCTCGCCGAGGACGGCCGCAAGATGTCCAAGCACCTGGGCAACACCCTGGAGCCGATCGCGCTCATGGACCAGCACGGCGCGGACGCGGTGCGCTGGTTCATGGCGGCCGGCGGCTCCCCCTGGGCGGCCCGCCGGGTCGGCCACGGCACGATCCAGGAGGTGGTGCGCAAGACCCTCCTCACCTACTGGAACACGGTCGCCTTCCAGGCCCTGTACGCCCGCACCTCCAACTGGGCACCCAGCGCGGCGGACCCGGCCCCGGCCGACCGCACGGTCCTGGACCGCTGGCTGCTCGGCGAGCTCAACTCGCTGGTGGGACAGGTGACTTCGGCCCTGGAGTCGTACGACACCCAGAAGGCGGGCAAGGCGCTCTCCTCCTTCGTCGACGACCTCTCCAACTGGTACGTACGCCGCTCGCGCCGCCGCTTCTGGCAGGGCGACAAGGCGGCGCTGC
The DNA here is from genome assembly GCF_036231355.1 of Streptomyces sp. NBC_01431. Taxonomy (NCBI): domain Bacteria; kingdom Bacillati; phylum Actinomycetota; class Actinomycetes; order Kitasatosporales; family Streptomycetaceae; genus Streptomyces; species Streptomyces sp. NBC_01431. Next base: position 5,990,632 of record NZ_CP109496.1, on the reverse strand, counting down.
GCACCCTGCACGACGTGGTCGAGACGATCACGCGGCTGATGGCCCCGCTGACGCCGTTCATCACCGAGCGGGTCTGGCAGGACATGGTGGTCCCGGTGACGCCGGACGCCCCCGAGTCGGTCCACCTCTCCTCCTGGCCGACGGCCGACGAGGCGTCGATCGACCCGGCGCTGTCGCGGCAGATGGCGCTGGTGCGCCGCCTGGTGGAGCTGGGCCGTGCCACGCGTGCGGAGTCGGGCGTCAAGACGCGGCAGCCTTTGTCGCGGGCGCTGGTCGCCGTGGCGGGCTTCGAGACCCTCTCCCCCGAGCTGCACGCGCAGATCACGGAGGAGCTGAACGTCTCGTCCCTGGCCTCCCTCTCCGAGGTGGGCGGCTCCCTGGTCGACACCACGGCCAAGGCCAACTTCCGCGCGCTGGGCAAGCGCTTCGGCAAGGGCGTCCAGGACGTGGCGAAGGCGGTGGCCGCCGCCGACGCGGCAGCACTGTCGGCGTCCCTGCGGGACACGGGCGAGGCCTCGGTGGAGGTCAACGGCGAGCGGGTGTCGCTGGCGCCCGACGAGGTGATCATCACGGAGACGCCGCGCGAGGGCTGGTCGGTGGCGTCCGACTCGGGCGCGACGGTCGCTCTTGACCTGGAGATCACGCCCGAACTGCGGCTCGCGGGCCTGGCTCGCGACGCGATCCGGCTGATCCAGGAGGCGCGCAAGAACAGCGGCCTCGATGTGGCGGACCGGATCGCGGTGCGGTGGCGGTCCGCGGACGCGGAGGTCTCCTCGGCGCTGACGGCCCACGCGGACCTGATCGCGGACGAGGTCCTGGCGACGGACTACGCGCCGGGCGAGCCCGACGGGACGTACGGCCCCGCCTTCACGGACGAGCCGCTGTCGCTGACGTTCCACCTCCGCAAGGCGTAACGACCCCGCAAGGCGTAGAAGCCCCGCCCGTCGACGGCCCGCTCCCGGAATTTCGGGGGCGGGCCGTCGCGGTTTCCCCCGCCCCTTGCCGAGACCTCCGGGGGTGAGGTGCGGGCGCGGCCCCCAGCTTGGCCCCAGACACCGTTCGATCCTTGAGGACGCTCGTCCTCAAGCGCGGGCTCGCAACGCCGCACCGGTTGTGCTCAGGACCGCGCAGCGCAAAAGGGCCGGGCCCCTGGGAATCCAGGGGCCCGGCCCTTGCAGCCTGCCGACGGCTACGCGCGTGTCACGCGCGCAGAGCCCGTCAGTTGTCGTCCTCGTCGATCAGGAAGCCCCGCATCGGCGACGGAGCCTGCTGCATGGGCGAGGGCCCCTGCGGCCGCACCGGCGCCATCGGCTGGGTCATGGCCGGCGACATCTGCTGCTGGCCACCGTAGGACGGCGCGCTCGACATGGACTGCTGGCCACCCATGGACGGCTGGCCACCCATCGTGTGCCCCATGGCACCGGCACCGGCCGACGCCATGGAACCGCTCATCTGCGGAGCCGGCGGCAGCGACGCGGTCGCCGGGGTGCGCGGCGGCGCGAGCGAGTCGTCGGCCTGGGTCTCCAGCTGACGCAGCTGCGACTCCAGGTAGGACTTCAGCCGCGTGCGGTACTCGCGCTCGAAGCCGCGCAGGTCCTCGACCTTGCGCTCCAGCGTGGCGCGGGCGGACTCCAGGGAGCCCATCGCGACGCGGTGCTTCTCCTGCGCGTCCCGCTCCAGGGCGTCCGCCTTGGCACGGGCGTCCCGCTCCAGGCCCTCGGCGCGCGACCGGGCCTCGCCGACGATCTTGTTGGCCTCGGAACGGGCCTCCGCGATCGCCTGGTCGGCGGTCTGCTGGGCGAGGGAGAGCACCCGGGCGGCGCTGTCGCCACCGGGAGCCTGGGCCGGCTGTCCCATCTGCGGGCCGTGGCCGCCCATGGGGCCGCCCATCTGGCCCATGGGGCCCTGGCCGAGCTGGTTCTGGCCCATCGGACCCTGGCCCAGCTGGTTCTGGCCCATCGGACCCTGACCCATGGGGCCCTGCCCCATCGGACCCTGGCCCATCGGACCCTGGCCGTGCTGGCCCTGCGGGCCGTGACCGCCAGGTCCTGCGGGCAGCTGCGGCGCACCGCTGGGCAGCTGGGGCGGACCCATCTGCGGCTGCTGCTGGACCTGCGGCGGACCGGATATGGCGGCGGGCACGGGAGCACCCGGGCCTCGGCCGTCCTGCGGCTCCGGCTTGCGCATGCCCTGCTGCTGCTGGTTCTGCGCGGCGGCGCGGGTGGCGGCGGCCAGCTTGGCGCGCAGATCCTCGTTCTCGCGGAGCAGTCGCGTCAGCTCGGACTCGACCTCGTCGAGGAAGGCATCGACCTCGTCCTCGTCATAGCCTTCTCGGAGGCGGACGGTCGTGAACTGCTTGTTCCGCACGTCCTCGGGGGTCAGCGGCATCTCTTCTTCACCTCTACGTAGTCGTCGGCAGTCGGCAGGACCGTATCGTTCACAGCCTGACCACGATGCTGATCAGAACGGAAACGATAATCATCAGAACGAAGAAGGACAGGTCGAGTGCCACGCCCCCGAGACGCAGCGGCGGAATGAACCGCCGCAGAAGCTTGAGCGGTGGATCGGTGACAGTGTAGGTGGCCTCAAGAACGACCACCATCGCCTTACCGGGTTCCCATGAACGGGCGAACTGGAAGACGTAGTCCATGACGAGCCGGAAGATCAGCACGATGAGGAAGCACATCAGCGCGATGTAGACCACCTGTTGTGCGACGCCCATCTCGCGCTTCCCTCTCCCCTTGCCTCAAAGCCACCGGCCTGGTATCGGCCGGATTGTTCCCGGTGTCGTGTCTCAGCTCTGGTTGAAGAAACCGCCCTCTGCGATGCGGGCCTTGTCCTCCGCCGTGACATCGACGTTAGCAGGAGACAGCAGGAACACCTTCTGCGTCACCCGCTCAATGCTGCCATGCAGCCCGAAGACGAGTCCGGCGGCAAAGTCGACAAGTCGCTTCGCGTCCGTGTCGTCCATCTCCGTGAGATTCATGATCACCGGGGTGCCCTCGCGGAAGTGTTCCCCGATGGTACGGGCCTCGTTGTAGGTCCGCGGGTGCAGCGTGGTGATGCGGTAGGGCTCCCGCTCGGACACGACCTTGGGCATGATCACCGGTGCGTTCTTCTCCAGGTTCGGACGTTCAGGTGTGATGGACGCCACGGGGGCGATTCGTGCCGGACGTCCGCTTTCTGCCGGTAGCTGAACCGGTTCTCTCGGGGCCGCGGGCTGAGGCACTCGTACCGGTTCGTCCCGTTCATCCTGGAGCGTGGACTGGTGCGGAGGCTGGTGCCGCCGACGGTCGCGCTCCGGTTCGGGCTCGGGTTCGAAATCGTCGTCGGGGTCGAACCCCCGGCCGTCGTACCCATCGTCCTCCACGAGGCCGAGGTAGACCGCCATCTTGCGCATCGCGCCGGCCATGCTCAGATTCCTCCGCTCTGTGGTGGATCGCTCCGGTCGCCAACTGGCAGCGTCACCAAGGGCCCACGATCCACGCGGTCCACCCACCGAAGAGTGGGAATGACCATATTTTCTGCTGTGGTCCGACTTGCTTCGCGACGTTACCCGAGCCGGGGTCGGACTCCGAGTACCGCCGTTCCGATGCGTACATGTGTCGCTCCGGCCGCCACGGCCTCTTCGAGGTCCGCACTCATCCCTGCTGACACCATGTTCGCAGCCGGATGGTCCGCGCGCAGGCGGGATGAGAATTCCAGCAGCCGCTCGAAGGCGGCCCGTTGGCGCCCCGCGTACCGGCCCGCCAGCGGCGCGACGGTCATCAGACCATCGAGCCGAAGCCCGGGTGCCTCGGCGACCAGAGCCGCCAACTCACCGATTCCGTCCGGCGCCACGCCGCCGCGCTCACCTCGGGCGCCGGACTCGGCGTCCAGCGCGACCTGGATGAGACAACCCAGCTCCCGGTCGGCGCCGACCGCCGCGGCCGAGAGCGACGCGACGAGCTTGGCACGGTCGATCGACTGCACCATATCGGCATAACTGGCAACAGAACGAACCTTGTTCGTCTGCAACTGACCCACGAAGTGCCAGGTCAGATCGAGATCCGCACAGGCCGCCGCCTTGGGGGCCGCGTCCTGGTCCCGGTTCTCCGCGACATGGCGTACGCCCAGTTCGTGCAGCAGCCGCACATCGCTCGCCGGGTAGGTCTTGGTGACCACGATGAGGGTCACATCCGCCCGCTTGCGACCGGCCGCGGCACAGGCCGTGGCGATACGTTCCTCCACCTGGGCCAGATTCGCGGCGAGTTCCGTCTTGCGATCCGTCATGAGTCAGTCCAGCCAGACATATCCGGCGAGCCGCCCCGTGGTGCGGTCGCGGCGGTACGAGAAGTGGTCACCCGATTCGAGCGTGCAGACCGGCGAGGCCACCAGGTCCGTGACACCGAGCGCGGTGAGCTGCGCGTGCACGCCGGCGGTGACGTCCACCGCGGGCGTGCCCCAACTGGTCTCGGACCAGGCGGCGGGCTCGGCTTCGGCGACCTCGGCCCGCATCCGCTCGGGCACTTCGTAGCAGCGCCCGCAGACCGCGGGCCCGGTACGGGCGAGGATCCTGGCCGGGTCGGCGCCGAGCGAGACCATCGCGGCGACCGCGGCGGGCACCACGCCCGCGACCATTCCGGGCCGCCCCGCGTGGGCGGCGGCCGCGACCCCCGCCACGGGGTCGGCGAGCAGGACCGGAGTGCAGTCCGCGGTGAGCACGGCGAGCGGGGTTCCCCGGCGCGCCGTCACCACCGCGTCCACGGCGGGCGCGCCGTCGGGGCCCCAGGGCCCGTCGACCACGGCGACCTCACGTCCGTGCACCTGGTTCATCCAGACCACCCGGGCCTGGTCGATCCCGAGCGACTTGGCGGCGAGTTCCCGGTTGGTCAGTACCGAAGCGGGATCGTCGCCGACCGCACCGCCGAGGTTGAGCTCCTCGTACGGAACGGCGCTCACCCCACCCCACCGGTCGGTGAAAGCGAAGTGCGCGCCGCTCACTGTGTCCTGCTCTCGTATCACTTCAAGAGACCGCTTCGAGACGTCGGTTCAAGAGACCGCTTCGCGATGTCGGTCGGGTCACTTGAGGAAGTCCGGGACGTCCAGCTCTTCGGCCTGGCTGTCCGGGTAGGGACGGGCCGTCGGGATGGCCGAGGGGGCGGGGGCCTCGTTGACCGGGGCGACCTCGACCGGGGCCGGGGCCGGGGGCTCCTCGCGCGTCCCCACCGTGCCGAGTCCGCCGAGCGGGCGGGAGGTCTCGACCGGGCGCGAGGGGGTGGGCTCCTCGCGCTTGTTGGAGTTGGCGCCGAGCACGGTGTCGCGGCGGGCCGGCGGCTGTCCGCCGTCGAAGCCGGCCGCGATGACCGTGACGCGCACCTCGTCGCCGAGGGCGTCGTCGATGACCGCGCCGAAGATGATGTTGGCCTCGGGGTGGGCAGCCTCGCTGACCAGCTGGGCCGCCTCGTTGATCTCGAAGAGACCGAGGTCGGAGCCGCCGGAGATGGAGAGGAGGACGCCGCGCGCGCCGTCGATGGAGGCTTCCAGGAGCGGCGAGGAGATCGCCATCTCGGCGGCGGCGACCGCGCGGTCGTCGCCGCGGGCCGAGCCGATGCCCATGAGCGCCGAACCCGCTTCCGACATGACCGACTTGACGTCGGCGAAGTCGAGGTTGATGAGACCGGGCGTGGTGATCAGGTCCGTGATGCCCTGGACACCGCTGAGCAGCACCTGGTCGGCCGACTTGAACGCGTCGAGCACGCTGACCTGGCGGTCCGAGATGGACAGCAGCCGGTCGTTGGGAATGACGATGAGGGTGTCGACCTCTTCGCGGAGCTCGGCGATGCCGTCCTCCGCCTGGTTGGCGCGGCGCCGGCCCTCGAAGGTGAACGGGCGGGTGACCACACCGATCGTCAGGGCGCCGAGCGAACGTGCGATGTTGGCGACGACGGGGGCGCCGCCGGTGCCGGTGCCGCCGCCTTCGCCGGCGGTGACGAAGACCATGTCGGCCCCCTTGAGGACCTCCTCGATCTCCTCGCGGTGGTCCTCTGCCGCCTTGCGGCCGACTGCCGGGTTGGCTCCGGCCCCGAGGCCGCGGGTGAGTTCACGGCCGACGTCGAGCTTGACGTCGGCGTCGCTCATCAACAGTGCTTGTGCGTCAGTGTTGATCGCGATGAACTCGACGCCCTTGAGACCGACCTCGATCATTCGGTTGATGGCATTGACACCACCGCCGCCGACACCGATGACCTTGATGACTGCGAGGTAGTTCTGCGGTGCTGCCACGTCGAAGGCCTCTCGCCTCGAGTTACGGGTCGTCACTTCGCGGTTGCCGCAAGGTGACGACGAATGCCGATTGGGACGGTCCGTATCGCCGACCCGAACCCTAACGTTGAAGTTTAGGGTTACCAGTGTGTCTGTTCGCTGGACTCTTCCGAACAGGACACTAAGTCGACAAGTGGCGCACGTTCAACGAACACGCCGAACCTCCCGTTTTTCTTTTCACCCTATGTGATCACCCGTGTCGCTGACCAACCAGGGTGCTGGCCAGCGCAAATGTCCGTCAACTACCCGATACCGCAGGGGCGGTGGGGGCGCTCACATCGAAGCGGACCGACTTCGGCCGGGCTTTCATCAGTGCACTGAGGGTACGTCCCTTCAGCTCCCCCTCCTCCTCGCTTCCCCACAGCACGCTGCGTCCGCCGGTCAACTCCAGCGTGACCGAGTCGTACGAGGAAATCCTGACCGAGCCGGTCTCCTTGGCGATGACGGGCGGGAGTTCGGCCGCCACCCGCACCGCTTCCAGGACCAGCCGGTCGGTGCCGAAGCGGCGTGCGCTCGGCGACTGCGACACCGTCAATTCGAGCAGCGGGACGCCCTGCACGGGCTGTTGGACCGTGGCGAAACGCACACCCTTCGCGTCCACTTCGTCGAACTTCGCGCCCTTCTTCATGAGCAGCGCGGGCTTGCGTTCGGTCACTTTCAGACCGATCACGTGCGGCCATGAACGGGTGACCTCGACGGAGTCGATCCGCGGAAGTTTCTGTCGCAAACGGGCCTCAATCGCCCCCGTGTCGACGGAAATCAGAGGTGATCCGATCGGCACCGCGGCGACCGCCTCGACCTCGCCGGGCGTCAGAACCCGTGTCCCGGTGGTCTTCACGTGCTCGACGCGCAGCCATGTGGAGCCGTAAAGCACCCAGATGACGCCCGCGCCGAGCAGGACGGCACCGACGAGGGCGAGCAGCGGACCCCGGCGGCGGGGCAGCCGGAGCCGGCCGCCGCGCCGGGGAGGAGGGCCGGACCGGCCGGACTTCGCGGATTTCCCAGTCCGTCCGCCACCGCGCTGGGCGGTCGCCTGTCCGGCCACGGTCCCTGCCTTCCGTCAGTTGATCAGCGTGCTGCGACGGCCTCGTACACCATCTGTACGAGGAGTTGGTCGGCGTCGCGCCGCCCGAACTCGGCGGCGGAGCGCGACATCTCGTACAGCCGGTGCGGATCGGCCAGTACCGGAAGGACGTTGCCCTGCACCCACTCGGGAGTGAGTTCGGCGTCGTCGACCAGCAGTCCGCCGCCGGCCTTGACCACCGGCTGGGCGTTCAGCCGCTGTTCGCCGTTGCCGATCGGCAGCGGTACGTAGGCGGCCGGCAGTCCGACGGCGGAGAGTTCGGCGACGGTCATCGCGCCCGCACGGCAGAGCATCATGTCGGCCGCGGCGTACGCGAGATCCATCCGGTCCACGTACGGTACCGGGACATAGGGCGGCATACCGGGCATGTGCTCGACACGCGGCAGTTCGTTCTTCGGGCCGACCGCGTGCAGGATCTGGATGCCGGAGCGCTGGAGCACCGGGGCGATCTGCTGGATCACCTCGTTGAGGCGGCGGGCGCCCTGCGAGCCGCCGGAGACGAGCAGCGTCGGCAGGTTGGGGTCGAGCCCGAACGCGGCCCGCGCCTCGGGCCGTACCCGGGCGCGGTCCAGGGTCGCGATCGAGTACCGCAGCGGGATGCCGATGTAGCGCGAGTTGCGCAGTTTGCTGTCGGGGGTGGCGACGGCCACTCCCGCCGCGTATCGCGAGCCGATCTTGTTGGCCAGGCCCGGCCGCGCGTTGGCCTCGTGGACCACGATCGGCACCCCGAGCCGCTTGGCCGCGAGGTAGCCGGGCAGCGCCACATAGCCGCCGAAGCCGACCACGCAGTCCGCCTTCGTGCGCTCCAGGATCTGCTCGGCGGCCTTGATCGTGCCGCGCAGCCGCCCGGGGACGGTGATCAGTTCGGGGGTGGGCCTGCGCGGCAGGGGGACGGCCGGGATGAGCGCGAGCTCATAGCCGCGCTCGGGGACGAGCCGGGTCTCCAGGCCCTTCTCCGTACCGAGTGCCGTGATCCCCACGGCGGGGTCCTGCCTGCGCAGGGCGTCCGCGAGGGCGAGCGCGGGCTCGATGTGGCCGGCGGTCCCCCCACCGGCGAGTACGACATGCACCGAAATTCACCGCTCTCCGGACGGACGCTTCTTGACGCGCCGTCTCATCGACTTCCAACTCACCCGAGGCTGCCGCATGGCAAGCGCCGCCCGCGCCGCGGGGTCGTCCCGCGCGAACGCGACGAGGAGCCCCACGGCGAACATGGTCGGCAGCAGGGCGGACCCACCGTAGGAGAACAGCGGGAGCGGGACACCGGCGATCGGCAACAGGCCGAGCACCGCACCGATGTTGATCACGGCCTGGGCCACGATCCAGGTGGTCACACCTCCCGCGGCGTACCTCACGAAGGGGTCCTCCGTGCGTCCGGCCACGCGGATACCCGCATAGCCTAGAGCCGCGAAGAGGGCGACGACCGACAGCGTCCCCGCCAGACCCAGTTCCTCGCCGGTGATGGCGAAGATGAAGTCGGTGTGGGGCTCCGGGAGTTGACCCCATTTCTCCACACTTGCCCCGAGTCCGGATCCGAACCATCCGCCCGACGCCAGCGCGTAGATTCCGTGCACCGCCTGCCAGCACTGGTCCTGCGGCCCCGGGTCGGTGGCCCCGATGCAGTTCAGGCGGCCCATCCGGTGCGGGCTGATCTTGATGAAGAGGGCGGCGAGCGTGCCCGCGACGGACAGCACGCCCGCGAAGAGCCGGGTGGGGGCACCGGCCAGCCAGAGCAGGCCGAACAGGATCGCCGTCAGGATGATCGTGGTGCCCATGTCACCGCCGAGCATGATGAGCCCGAGCAGCAGGAAGGCGACCGGCACCAGCGGCACCAGCATGTGCTTCCACTCGGTGAGCAGCCGCCTGTCCTGCTTGCGGGCCAGCAGGTCGGCGCCCCACAACAGCAGCGCCAGCTTGGCGAACTCACTGGGCTGGAGCTGGAAGGGGCCGCCCAGATAGATCCAGTTCTGGTTGCCGTTGACGGATTTCCCTATCCCGGGCACCTGCACGAGGATCAGCAGGAAGACCGTGCCGGCCAGTATCGGGTAGGCCAGTGCCCGGTGCAGTTTGGCGGGCATCTTGGCCGCGGCGATCATCAGCCCCGACCCGATGAGGGCGGCGAGGAACTGCTTGCGGAAGAAGTACGAGCCGGGCAGCGACAGTTCCAGGGCCTTGATCATCGAGGCGGAGTACACCATCACCAGGCCGAGCACGGTGATGAGCATCGAGCTGCCGAGGATCAGGTAGTACGCCGTCAGCGGCCGGTCCCAGGCCCTCCTGGCCTGTTCGAGAAGGCGCCGGGGGCCGCGCGGTCCGGGCGTCCCCGTGGCGCCGCCGCGGCGCACCGCCGGACCGCGCACGGACGAGGCGGTACGGCTGCGCAGGACGAGACCGGCGCGTCCGAGGAGCCCACGCACCGCGTCCCCCCAGCCGTCAAGAGCATCGGCCGCCATGTGTGCTGTCCCCTCCAGTCGTGCCCGGCGCCGCCGGTCCGTGGAACGGGTGGTCCGGCTAGGCGTGCCCGGCGGCGAGTTCGCGGACCGCCTCCGCGAAGGCCTCGCCGCGCTTGTTGTAGTTCGCGAACATGTCCATCGAGGCGCAGGCCGGGGCCATCAGTACGGTGTCCCCCGGCTCGGCGAGCCCTGCCGCCTCGCGGACCGCCGCGGACATCGCCCCAGTGTCCGTCCGGTCGAGGTCCACCACCGGGACCTCGGGGGCGTGTCGCGCCAGGGCTTCGGCGATCAGGTGGCGTTCGGCACCGATCAGCACGACCCCGCGCAGCCGCTTCGCGGAGCGCTGCACCAACTCGTCGAAGGAGGCGCCCTTGGCCAGTCCCCCGGCGATCCAGACGATCGGGTCGTACGCCGCCAAGGAGGCCTCGGCGGCATGGGTGTTGGTGGCCTTGGAGTCGTCGACGTAGGCGACGCCGGCCACGTCCGCGACGTGCTCGATGCGGTGCGCGTCCGGACGGAACGCCCGCAGGCCGTCCCGTACCGCCTTGGGCTCGACGCCGAAGGCGCGGGCCAGGGCGGCGGCGGCGAGCGCGTTGGCGATGTTGTGCGGGGCCGGCGGGTTGACGTCGGCGACCTCGGCGAGCTCCTGCGCGTTCTTCTGCCGGTTCTGCACGAAGGCCCGGTCGACCAGGATGCCGTCGACCACACCGAGTTGGGAGGGGCCGGGGGTGGCGAGGGTGAAGCCGATCGCGCGGCAGCCCTCCTCCACGTCGGCCTCGCGCACCAGGTCCTCGGTCGCCTTGTCCTCCGCGTTGTACACGCAGGCGATGGTGTTGCCCTCGTAGATCCGGCCCTTGTCGGCGACGTACGCCTCCATGGAGCCGTGCCAGTCGAGGTGGTCCGGGGCCAGGTTGAGCACGGCGGCGGAGTGGGCGCGCAGCGAGGGCGCCCAGTGCAACTGGTAGCTGGACAGCTCGACCGCGAGCACGTCGTACTGCTCCTCGCCGAGGACGACGTCGAGCAGCGAGACGCCGATGTTGCCGACGGCGGCGGTGCGCAGCCCGGCCGCCTCCAGGATCGAGGCGAGCATCCGGGTGGTGGTGGTCTTGCCGTTGGTGCCGGTGATCGCGAGCCAGGGCGCGGGTGTGCGTCCGTCCAGGTCCCGCAGCCGCCAGGCCAGTTCGACATCGCCCCAGACCGGCACGCCCGCCTCGGCGGCCGCCGTGAACAGCGGCTTGTCGGGCCGCCAGCCGGGCGTGGTGACGACCAGCTCGGTGCCCTCGGGCAGGGTGTCCCCGTCGCCGAGGCGCACGGTGATGCCCTGCGCCTCAAGCTCGGCGGCCTGCACGCGCGAGCGCTCGTCGGCGCCCTCGTTGACGGCCGTGACGACGGCGCCGAGGTCCTTGAGGACCCGGGCCACCGGCATCCCCGAGACCCCGAGACCGGCCACCGTCACGCGCTTGCCCTGCCAGGTGGTGCTCACTTGTCCGCTGCCCATCCCGCGTAGAAGAGACCGAGGCCCACGATCACGCACATGCCCTGGATGATCCAGAAGCGGACCACCACAAGGACTTCGGACCACCCCTTGAGTTCGAAGTGGTGCTGGAGCGGTGCCATCCGAAAGACCCGCTTGCCGGTCATCTTGAACGAGCCGACCTGGATGACCACGGACATGGTGATCAGCACGAACAGGCCGCCGAGCAGGGCGATCAGGAACTCCGTACGGGAGCAGATCGCCAGGCCGGCGAGCGCGCCGCCGAGCGCCAGGGAGCCGGTGTCGCCCATGAAGATCTTGGCGGGCGAGGTGTTCCACCACAGGAAGCCGAAGCAGGAGCCCATCAGGGCGGAGGCGACGACCGCGAGGTCGAGCGGATCGCGCACCTCGAAGCAGGCGTTGGGGTTGGTCAGGGTCTGCGCGTTGGCGCACGACTCCTGGAACTGCCACAGGCCGATGAAGGTGTACGCACCGAAGACCATCACGGACGCGCCGGTGGCCAGGCCGTCCAGACCGTCCGTCAGGTTCACGCCGTTCGACATCGCGAGGATCATGAACAGCGCCCACACCACGAAGATGACCGGTCCGACCGACCAGCCGAAGTCGTTGATGAACGACAGCTTGGTGGAGGCCGGGGTGTTGCCGCGGGCGTCGGCGAACTGGAGGGCGAGCACCGCGAAGGCGATGCCGACGATCAGCTGTCCGGCCATCTTCGCCTTGGCCCGCAGGCCCAGCGAACGCTGCTTGACGATCTTGATGTAGTCGTCGAGGAACCCGACCATGCCCATGCCGGCGGTCAGGAAGAGCACGAGCAGACCCGAGAAGGTCGGGTCCTCGCTGGTGATCACCTTGGTCAGCGCGTACGCGATCAGCGTGGCCAGGATGAAGGCGATGCCACCCATGGTGGGTGTGCCCTTCTTCCCGGCGTGGCCGCGCGGGCCGTCGTCGCGGATGAACTGGCCGTAGCCCTTGCGGGCGAGCAGCTTGATCAGCAGCGGGGTACCGACCAGGGTCAGGAACAGACCAATGGCTCCCGCGAAGAGGATCTGCCTCATCGGGCGGCGACCTCACCCTCGGCGGCGCCTTCGAGCAGCGCCAGTGCCACCCGCTCCAGGCCGATCGACCTGGACGCCTTCACCAGCACGACGTCTCCCGGGCGCAGCTCACTGCGCAGCAGGTCGACGGCCGCCTGTGCGTCGGACACGTGCACCGACTCCTCACCCCACGAACCCTCGTTATATGCGCCCAGTTGCAGCCAGGACGCCTCCCGGCCCCCGACTGCCACGAGCTTGCTGACGTTGAGCCGGACGGCGAGCCGTCCGACCGCGTCGTGCTCGGCGAGCGACTCGTCGCCCAGCTCGGCCATCGGACCGAGCACCGCCCACGTTCTGCGCCCGTTGCCCATGGCCGCGAGCGCGCGCAGAGCGGCTCGCATGGACTCGGGGTTCGCGTTGTAGGCGTCATTGACGACCGTCACACCGTCCGGACGCTCGGTGACCTCCATACGCCAACGGGAGAGGGTGCCCGCCTCGGAGAGCGCGCGGGCGATCTCGTCTGCGGACATGCCCAGCTCATGGGCGACGGCGGCCGCGGCGAGCGCGTTCGACACGTGGTGCTCACCGTACAGGCGCAACGTCACATCGCTGCACCCGGAGGGTGTGTGAAGCCTGAAGGAGGGCTGTCCGGCCGCTGTGAGCCGAACGTTTTCGGCACGTACGTCGGCGTCGTCCGCTTCCCCGAAGAGCAGCACGCGCGCCTGGGTTCGGGGAGCCATGGCCCGGACGAGGGGGTCGTCCGCGTTCAGGACGGCGCAGCCGTTTTCGGGCAGCGACTCCACCAACTCGCCCTTGGCCAGGGCGATCTGCTCCCGGCCGCCGAACTCGCCGATGTGGGCGGTCCCGACGTTCAGTACGAGGCCGATGCTTGGCGGGGTCAGACCGGTGAGGTAGCGGATGTGGCCGACGCCGCGCGCGCCCATCTCCAGGACCAGGTGCCTGGTCTCCTCGGTGGCGGTGAGCGCGGTCAGCGGCAGACCGATCTCGTTGTTGAGGGAGCCCGGCGTGAACACCGTCGGCGCGTGGCGCTGGAGCACCTGCGCGATCAGGTCCTTGGTGGAGGTCTTGCCGGACGAGCCGGTCAGGGCGACGACTTCGGTGCCGAGCCGGCGCACGACGTCGCGGGCCAGCGCACCGAGCGCGGCCTGTACGTCGTCGACGACGATCGCGGGCACGCCGAGCGGGCGGGCCGCCAGTACCGCCACCGCACCCGCCTCGATGGCGCGCTGCGCGTAGTCGTGGCCGTCGACGCGTTCACCGGCGAAGGCCACGAACAGCGAACCGGCCGCCACCTGGCGGGAGTCGATGACAACAGGCCCGGTGACACGGACGGACGGATCCGGTATGTCGTGCGGCTGCCCGCCGACGATTTCGGCGATCTCGGCGAGGGAGAGGGCGATCACTGCTTCATCCCTGACTTTTCTTCGATGGCGGCGCGGAGCACCAGGCGGTCGTCGAAGGGGCGGACCACTCCGTTGACGTCCTGGCCCTGTTCATGGCCCTTGCCCGCGACGAGGACGGTGTCGCCGGGTTCGGCGCGGGCGACGGCCGACGCGATGGCGGCGGCCCGGTCCTCGAAGACCTGGACCTCACCCCGCTCGTGCGCGGGCACCTCGGCGGCGCCCGCCAGCATCGCGGCGAGGATCGCGAGGGGGTCCTCGGAGCGGGGGTTGTCGGAGGTCAGTACGGCGGTGTCGGCGAGCCGGGCCGCGGCCGCGCCCATCGGGCCCCGCTTGGTCTGGTCGCGGTCGCCGCCGCAGCCGAGCACGATGTGCAGCTTGCCCCCGGTGACCTTGCGCAGCGAGCGGAGCACCGATTCGACGGCGTCCGTCTTGTGGGCGTAGTCGACCACGGCGAGGTAGGGCTGGCCCGCGTCCACCCGCTCCAGGCGGCCGGGCACGCCGGGTACGGCGGCCACTCCGTCGGCGGCGGTCTGCGGGTCGAGCCCGGCGACGGCGAGGGTGACGACGGCGGCGAGGGTGTTCGCCACGTTGAACGGGCCCGGCAGCGGGGCGGTGGCCGAGATCCGCTCGCCCTTGGGGCCGACGACGGTGAAGGTGCTGCTGTCCTGGCGCACCTGGACGTCCTCGGCCCGCCAGTCGGCGTCGGGGTGGCCCTCGGCGGAGAACGTGGTGATGTCGATGCCCGCCTCCTTCACGAGCCTGCGGCCGTACTCGTCGTCGTAGTTGACGACGCCGCGCCGGGCGCGCTGCGGGGTGAACAGCTGCGCCTTGGCCCGGAAGTAGTCCTCCATGCCGGAGTGGAACTCCATGTGCTCCGGGCTGAGGTTGTTGAAGACGGCGACGTCGAAGACGCAGCCGTCGACCCGGCCGAGCACCAGGGCGTGGCTGGAGACCTCCATGGCGACCGCGTCGACACCGCGCTCGCGCATGACCGCGAACAGCGCCTGGAGGTCGGTTGCTTCGGGGGTGGTGCGCTCGGACTTGATGCGCTCGTCGCCGATCCGCATCTCGACCGTGCCGATCAGACCGGTGGCGTGTCCGGCGCCGCGCAGCCCGCCCTCGACCAGGTAGGCGGTCGTGGTCTTGCCGGAGGTTCCGGTGATGCCGATCTGGAGCAGCTGCTCGCCGGGGTGTCCGTAGATCTCGGTGGCGAGCTCCCCCATCCGGCCGCGCGGGTCGCCCGCGACCAGGACTGGCAGTCCGGTCGCGGCGGCGCGCTCCCGGCCGGCCGGGTCGGTGAGGACGGCGACGGCACCCAGGCTCGCGGCCTGCGCCGCGAAGTCCGCGCCGTGCATCCGGGCACCGGGGAGGGCGGCGTACAGGTCTCCGGGGCGTACCGCCCGGGAGTCGTGTGTGATGCCGGTGACCTCTCCCGGCCCTGGGTCGCTCGTTCCCAGTCGCTCGGCCAGCTCGCTGAGCGAGGTCGGTCGGGCCTGTTCCGGTCGGGGCGCTCCCGGCTGTTTCGCGGGGACGTCCTTCGGGGCGGTTCGGTACTGATCAGCGTGTGGCACGGCGGTGAGCGTACCGGGCGCACCCGCCGGGTCGCCAAAAGAGGGGGGCACGGCGTCCTGGGTCCCGTCCTGGTTCCCAGGGCCCTGGGTGATGGTTGTCACTGAGGGTTCCGGATTCAGTCGTTGCCGCCGAAGGAGACGGGCAGGTTGGGAGGCTGGGCTCCGGTCGGGGGGATCTGCAGGGTCTTGAGCGCGAACTCCATGACCTGCTTGTAGATGGGTCCGCAGATCTGGCCGCCGAAGTAGCTGCCCTTGGTGGGGTTCTGGATGGCGCAGTAAACGGTGATCTTGGGGTTGTCGGCGGGGGCGAAGCCCGCGAAGGACGCGGTGTAGCCCTTGTAGGTGCCGGTCTTGGGGTCGATGCGGTTGGCGGTTCCGGTCTTGCCCGCGACCCGGTAGCCGGGGATGGCGGCCTTGGTTCCGGTGCCCTCGGCGTCGCCGACGACCGATTCGAGCATCTCGGCGACGCTCTTGGCGGTCTTCTCGCTGACCACCCGCGTCCGCTTCGGCGCGGGCGCGGGGGTGAAGCGCCCGTCGGGGCCCCTGGTGCCGCGCACCATGGTCGGCTCGACGCGTACGCCGCCGTTGGCGATGGTCGAATAGACCGAGGCCGCCTGCATGGCGTTGAGCGAGAGGCCCTGGCCGAACCGGACGGTGTACTGCTGCGAGGTGGACCACTTGCTCGCGGGGGCGAGGATGCCCGGGGTCTCACCGGGAAAGCCCAGTCCGCTCGGCGAGCCGATGCCGAACTTCCGCAGATACGAGTACAGGACGCCGTCGGCCTGGGCGTCGGTCTTGCCCAGCTGCTCCACGGCCAGGATCGTGCCGATGTTGCTGGACTTGGCGAGCACGCCGTTGAGGGTCAGGTTCCAGGTGGCGTGGTCGATGTCGTCCTTGAAGAGGCGGTCACCGCGCTGGAGCCGGTTGGGCACGACCACATGGGTCTCGGGGGTTGCCACGCCCTCCTCCAGGACCGCGGCCATGGACATGACCTTGGCGGTGGAGCCGGGTTCGAAGGCGTCCTGGAGGGCCGCGTTGCCCATGGCGGCGGAGTTGGCCTGCGCGATGTTGTTCGGGTCGAAGCCGGGCGCGTTCGCCATGGCCAGGACTTCGCCGGTGTCGGACCTCTGCACTATGACGTAGCCGCGGTCGGCGCCGGACGCGGTGACCTGGTCCGAGATCGCCTTCTGGGCCATCCACTGGATGTCCCGGTCGATGGTCAGCTCGACGTCGGAGCCAGGTACGGCCGGGGTCTCGTGGGTGCCCGCGGTGGGCACCCGGCGGCCGCCGGACTGGGCGTAGCTGATCTTGCCGTCGGTGCCGGCCAGTTCCTTGTTCAGGGACGACTCCAGGCCGCCGCCGCCCTTGCCCTCGGCGTTGACGTAACCCAGTATCCCGGCGGCGAGGTCGCCGTTCGGGTACACCCGCTTGGTGCTGGTCTCGTTCAGCACCCCAGCCAGCACGTTGGCGCCGGGGCCGCCCTTGGCGCGGTCGGCGGCGGCCTTCTCGGCGAAGACCTTCTTCAGGTCCTTGATCTGGTTCCAGACCTGCGGGGTCTGCCGGCGGGCGAGCACCACATAGCGGGTCCTGGGGGTCTTGAGCTTCTTGGTGAGGTCCGCCTGGCCCTTGCCGATCAGCGGAGCGAGCAGCGCGGCCGCCTGCTCGGCGGCGTCCGGGATCTTGGTGGCCTCGGGGGTGAACAGCGTGGGGTCGGCGGTGATGTCGTACGCGTCGACGCTGGTGGCGAGCGCGATGCCGGCCCGGTCGGTGATCCGGCCCCGCTCGGCGGGCAGCGCATAACTGGCGTAGCGGTTCTTCTCGGCCTTGGCGGCGTAGGCGCTGGCGTCCACGGCCTGCACCTGGAGGAGCCGTGCGACGAAGGCCAGCATGACCAGGGTGAGCCCGAGGCTGACCAGGCGCAGCCGGGGCCGGTGGCTGCCGAGCTTGATCTTCTTGGCGGCCGCGGGGCGTCGGGCGGGGGGCCTGGGCCGCGCGGGCGCAGGCACCCGGCGGCGGACGGGTTCCTTGGGGCTCACTGCGTCACCTGCCGGGGGTCGGGGAGGTCTTCGCGGGCTGCCGGGGCCGGGGGGCCGGGGTGTGGTGCTTGGGGTGCGGTGCGGGGGCGCCCGGGTTCTGCGCCGAGGCGGGCAGCGGGGCCGGTTCGGCGGCCTCGGCGGGCGAGGGGTCGCCGGCGGTGAAGGGGACGCCCTTGACGGTGCCGTCGGGGTTGAGGAAGACGGGGGGCCCACCGGGGACCATGCCGAGGTCACCGGCCCGGCGGGCCAGCGCGTCGGGCGCGGAGAGATCGTCCACGTCCCGCTGGAGAGCCTGTTGTTCGTCGGTGCGTTCGGTGGTCTGCCGGCGGTATTCGCTGAGTTGGAACGAGCCCGCGTTGAGCGCCGAGTTCAGCAGCAGCAGCGCGATGAGGCCGCCGCCGAGGAGCGTCACGACAAGGAGGACGAACGGCGTGCGGGCGGCGCCGTTCGGTCCCTGCGAAGGCATCAGCCTGCCGAGCCGCGCGGCGGTGCCGCGCAGCTGCCTGGCCGGTTTGCTCACACGTCCTCCCTGATCCGCTGGACCCCGCGGAGTCTGGCGGGGGCCGCCCGCCGGTTCTCGGCGATCTCCTCCTCCGTGGGGAGTTCGGCGCCGCGGGTGAGGAGCTTGAGCCGCGGCTGGTAGCGCTCGGGCACCACCGGCAGGCCGGGCGGCGCGGTGTTGGCGGCGCCGGCCGCGAACACCTGCTTGACGATGCGGTCCTCCAGGGACTGGTAGGAGAGCACCGCGACCCGGCCGCCCACCGTGATCGCGGCGACCGCGGCGGGGATCGCCCGCTCCACGCTGGCGAGTTCGCCGTTGACCTCGATGCGCAGCGCCTGGAAGGTGCGCTTGGAGGGGTTGCCGCCGGTGCGCTTGGCGGCCTGCGGCAGCGAGTCGCGGATCAGCTCGACGAGCCGGGCGCTGTTGCTGAACGGCTCCTTCTCGCGCTCGCGGACAATGGCCGAGACGATCCGCTTGGCCTGCTTCTCCTCGCCGTACGCGCGCAGGATCCGCACCAGTTCACCGGCCGGGTAGGTGTTGAGGACCTCGGCGGCGCTCATCCCGGTCGACTGGTCCATGCGCATGTCCAGCGGCGCGTCCTGGGCGTAGGCGAAGCCGCGGTCGGCCTCGTCGAGCTGCATGGAGGAGACGCCGAGGTCGAACAGGACGCCCTGGACGCGGGGGGTGCCCAGGCGTTCCAGCACGTCGGGCAGCTCGTCGTAGACGGCGTGCACCAAGGTGGCCCGCTCGCCGAAGGGGGCGAGGCGCTCGCCGGACAGGCGCAGGGCCTCCTTGTCGCGGTCGAGGGCGATCAGGCGCACCTCGGGGAACCGGGTGAGCAGGGCCTCGCTGTGGCCGCCGAGGCCGAGGGTGCAGTCGACGACGACCGCCCCCGGCTCGGTCAGGGCCGGGGCCAACATGTCCAAGCATCGCTGGAGCATCACCGGGACGTGTCGCTGGCTCAAAGCCGCCCTCTCAAGGATCCGGCGCACCGCCGCGCATACGTGCCGGATTCCCGCTCCCCCACGCGCGGGAGGGGGAGGACGGCTGGCGCCGGGGAAGGGGCGTCAGCCGACCGGAGAGCGGGAGGAGGCCGAGCCGTACGTGCGCCGGGCACGCGGGTAAAAGTTGTGGTCCGGACTGTTGGGCTGCCCGGAGGTTTGGGGTTGCGCAAAGCGGGAGATCGTGTGTCACGCCTCCCACTTCGCGTCACTTTAGTCCACTCGTCCTTGGGGTCAATCAACCCTCCAGCGCGCCGCCCAGCACATTTTTCACTCGTACGGGTGAGGCATGATGAGGGCTGTGGGTTAGCTCACAAGCGCCCGAGTTGACAGTCTTTTTCCGCCCCCATGGCGCGACCGAACGATCAGCGGCGACTACCGTCATAGACATGTCGACTCCTGCGCACATACCCGCGGAGCCTCCTGCGCCGCGTCCGCACCTGACCGTCCGCGACGGAGGTACGGTGACCGACCGGCTGGTCGAGGCCAATCGCACGTACGCCAAGGCGTTCAAAGATCCGGGCATGGATGCCCGCCCGGTGCTCCGGGTGGCCGTCGTGGCCTGCATGGACGCCCGCCTCGATCTGCACGC
The DNA here is from genome assembly GCF_036231355.1 of Streptomyces sp. NBC_01431. NCBI lineage: Bacteria > Bacillati > Actinomycetota > Actinomycetes > Kitasatosporales > Streptomycetaceae > Streptomyces > Streptomyces sp. NBC_01431. The sequence goes on along the minus strand of NZ_CP109496.1, from coordinate 5,971,137 downwards.
CGCCCTCGGTCTGGAACTCGGTGACTGCCACACGATCCGCAACGCGGGCGGCGTGGTCACCGACGATGTGATCCGGTCCCTCACCATCAGCCAGCGCGCCCTCGGCACCACCAGCGTCATGCTGGTGCACCACACCGGCTGCGGCATGGAGTCCCTCACCGAGGACTTCCGGCACGAGCTGGAGAACGAGGTGGGCCAGCGGCCGGCCTGGGCCGTGGAGTCGTTCCGCGACGCCGACCAGGACGTACGCCAGTCCATGCAGCGGGTGCGGACGTCGCCGTTCGTGCCGCACACCGATGATGTCCGCGGGTTCGTCTTCGACGTGACGACGGGACTGCTGCGGGAAATCGATCCGGTGAACTGACAACCGTCGGAACGGAAAAGCGGGGGCAACTGAGGGCGAATCCCCCTCAGTTGTCCACAGCCGAGTGACACGACGCGGCAACGCCAACAAGAATGCGGATGTGACACCGGTCCGAACCGTTCGGCCGTGCTGTCCGTATTTCGGGGTGGGCCGGGCCGTTCGAGGCGCACCGGCCCGTATGCAAGGGCCGAGGAGGGCCGGGTGACGACCTATGACGATCGAGCGAGCCTCACTGATCTGACCGCCACAGCGGAGCGAGTCCGCAGGTCGGTGGAGAGTGTGATCGAGGGCAAGCCCGAGGTCGTACGGCTTTCGCTGACCGTACTGCTGGCGGAAGGGCACCTCCTCATCGAGGACGTGCCCGGCGTGGGCAAGACCATGCTGGCCAAGGCGCTGGCCCGATCGGTGGACTGCTCGGTCCGGCGCATCCAGTTCACGCCGGACCTGCTGCCGTCGGACATCACCGGCGTGTCGATCTACGACCAGCAGCGGCGGGACTTCGAGTTCAAGCCGGGCGCGATCTTCGCGCAGATCGTGATCGGCGACGAGATCAACCGGGCCTCGCCCAAGACGCAGTCCGCACTCCTGGAGTCCATGGAGGAGCGGCAGGTCACCATCGACGGGCAGACCTACGAACTGCCCAGCCCCTTCATGGTCGTCGCCACCCAGAACCCGGTGGAGATGGAGGGCACCTACCCCCTCCCCGAGGCGCAGCGCGACCGCTTCATGGCCCGCGTGTCGATGGGCTACCCGACGCCCGAGGCCGAGCTCCAGATGCTCGATGTGCACGGCGGCGTCTCCCCGCTCGACGACCTGCAACCGGTGGCGCACGCCCATGACATCGTCAAGCTGGTCGACGCGGTCCGCGGCGTGCACGTCGCCGACGCGGTGCGGCGGTACGCGGTGCAGCTGGTCGGCGCGACCCGCAACCACCCGGATCTCAGACTCGGAGCCTCGCCGCGCGCCACGCTCCACCTGCTGCGCGCGGCGAAGGCGTCCGCCGCCCTGAGCGGCCGCGAGTACGCGCTGCCCGACGACGTCCAGGCGCTGGCCGTCGCGGTCCTCGCCCACCGGTTGCTGCCCACCGCGCAGGCCCAGCTCAACCGCCGCACCGCCGAGCAGGTCGTCCTGGAGATCCTCCAGCACACGCCCGTTCCGCAGGCCGGGAACCCGCTGTACGGCCAGCAGCCGCCCGGCGCCCGGCGGCTGTGATGGCGGCCGGCGGCCTCGGCGACGAGGAGCAGGCCGGGGGCGGTCCATGGGCCGCCCTGTCCGGTCTGACCACCCGCGGCCGCTCGTTCCTCGCGGCCGGCGTCGCCGCCGCGGTCTGCGCCTTCGTCCTTGGCCAAGAAGACCTGTTCCGGGTCGGTCTGCTGCTCACGGTGCTCCCGCTGGTGTGCACGGTGGTGCTCTACCGGACCCGCTACCGCGTGGCGGGCAGCCGCCGACTGGCCCCCGGCCGGGTCACGGCGGGGGCCGAGGCCCGGGTCCAGCTACGGGTCGACAACGTCTCCCGGCTGCCCACCGGTCTGCTGATGCTCCAGGACCGGGTGCCGTACGTGCTCGGTCCGCGCCCGCGCTTCGTGCTCGACCGGGTCGAGGCGGGCGGCAAGCGCGAGGTGTCCTACCGGGTGCGCTCGGACCTGCGCGGGCGCTATCCGCTCGGGCCCCTGCAGTTGCGGCTCACCGACCCCTTCGGGATGTGCGAGCTGACCCGCGCGTTCAGTGCGTACGACACGCTGACCGTCATCCCCCGCACCGAACCGCTGCCGGCGGTGCGGCTGTCCGGCGAGGCCGCCGGGTACGGCGACGGACGGCACCGCTCGCTTGCGCTCGCCGGGGAGGACGACGTCATTCCGCGCGGCTACCGGCACGGCGACGACCTGCGCCGGGTGCACTGGCGCTCCACCGCACGCTACGGCGAGCTGATGGTGCGCCGCGAGGAGCAGCCGCAGCGGGCCCGCTGCACGGTCCTGCTCGACACCCGGGAGAGCGCCTACGCGGGAGCGGGTCCCGACTCGGCCTTCGAATGGGCGGTCTCGGGCGCGGCCTCAGCCCTGGCGCACATGCTGGAACGCGGCTTCTCCGTACGGCTGTTGACGGACACCGGCAGCTCGGTGCCGGGGGACGGGGCCGGCGGGTTCGCGGGTTCCACCCAGGACTCCTCCGACTCGGCCGGGCTGATGATGGACACCCTCGCCGTCGTGGACCACTCCGACGGCGGTGGTCTCTCCCGCGCGTACGACGTGCTGCGCGGCGGCAACGAAGGGCTGCTCATCGGGTTCTTCGGCGACCTCGACGAGGAACAGGCCGCGGTCGCGGCGAAGATGCGCCGGCGCAGCGGGGCCGCGGTCGCCTTCGTGCTCGACAGCGGGCGGTGGACGCACGGCGCCGCCGAGCACGGCCCCGTCGAGGAACGGCTGCGGCTGCTGCGCGAGGGCGGCTGGACGGCGCTCGCGGTGGAGCCGGGCGCCGCCCTGCCCGAGCTGTGGCGCCTCGCGGGCCACGAACGTACGAACGCGGGAGCGGCCGACGCTTCCGGCACGGCAGGGGGATGGTCATGAGCGGGCGCGGACGGCTGGCGCTGTGCGCCTACGCGGCCACGATGATGGCGGCGTGCTCGATGCTGCCGCTGGTCAGCCCGGCGCCCTGGATCCTCCAGGCCGCGATCCTGCTCGCGCTCCTGAGCGGGGCCGGCGCGCTGGCCCGGCGGGTGCCGCTCGCGCGCCCATTGACCGTACTCGCCCAGGCCGTGGTGGGTCTGCTCACGCTGACGGTGGTGTTCGCGCGCGAGCAGGCGATCGGCGGGGTGCTGCCGGGGCCCGAGGTCTTCGAGCACCTCAACGCGCTGCTCCAGCAGGGCGCTTCGGACGTCGGGAACTACGCGATCCCGGCGCCGGCCACCTCGGGCATCCGGCTGATGCTGGTGGGCGGGGTGCTGGTCATCGGCCTCGCGGTGGACGCGCTCGCGGTGACGTTCCGCAGCGCGGCCCCGGCGGGTCTGCCGCTGCTCGCGCTGTACTCGGTGGCCGCGGGGTTGTCGCAGGGCGGCGCGAGCTGGCTCTGGTTCTTGCTCGCGGCCGCGGGCTATCTGCTGCTCCTGCTGGCCGAGAGCCGCGACCGGCTCTCGCAGTGGGGCCGCGTCTTCGGCGGCACCGCGCGGGCGCCCGGTCGGCCCCCGCAGGGCGTGTTCGAGAGTGCGACACCGCTGGCCCCGGTCCGTACCGGGCGGCGCATCGGGGTGCTGGCGCTCGGGATCGCGCTGGTGATCCCGGCGATGCTGCCCGCGCTGGACGGCGGGCTGCTGGGCCCCGGCGGCGGCACCGGGAACGGCGACGGGACCGGCGGCACCATCTCCGCGGTCAATCCGCTGGTCTCACTGCAGAACAGCCTGAACCAGCCCCAGGACCGCGAGGTGCTGCGCTACAACACCAACGCCCAGGACACCAAGGGGATGTACCTGCGGATCGTCGCGCTCGACGAGTTCGACGGGGCGTCCTGGAAGTCCTCGGAGCGCCGCATCAAGGACGTGCCCGATCCGCTGCCGAGGCCGGACGGGCTGAGCCCGTCCGTGAACACCACCGAGGTGCAGACGAGCATCTCGGCGGCGGGCTGGTACGCGCAGAGCTGGCTGCCGATGCCGTTCCCCGCGACCCAGGTCAAGATCAAGGGTGACTGGCGGTTCGAGCCGGTCGGGCGGACTCTGGTCGGCGACCGCAAGCAGACGACCCAGGGTGCGCAGTACACGGTCGCCAGCCTGCTGGTGCAGCCGACGGCGGCCCAGCTGGCGAACGCCCCGGCGCCGCCGGCGGACCTGCTGAAGGAGTACACCCAGGTCCCGGATTCGCTGCCCTCCGTGGTGGGCACGACCGCTCGGCAGGTCACCCACGGCGCCCCGAACAACTACGAGAAGGCCGTCAAGCTCCAGGACTGGTTCTCCACCAGCGGCGGCTTCACGTACAACACCCAGGTCCAGTCGGGCAGCGGCACCGAGGCCATCGCCAACTTCCTGAAGGAGAAGGAGGGCTTCTGCGTCCACTTCTCCTTCTCGATGGCCGCGATGGCTCGGACGCTGGGCATCCCGGCGCGGGTCGCCGTCGGCTTCACGCCGGGCGCCCCGCTCGCGGACGGCACGATGTCGGTGGGCCTGCGCGACGCGCACGCCTGGCCCGAGCTGTACTTCCAGGGAGTGGGCTGGACCCGCTTCGAGCCGACGCCTACGCGCGGCAGCATCCCCGACTACACCCGGCAGCAGGCCCCGGCGGGCAACCCGAGCAGCCCGGCCCAGCCGACCCACAGCGCCTCCGCCCAGCCGTCGGCCGCGCCGTCCGCCGCGGACTCCTGCCCGCCCGGCGCACGCCGCCTCGGGGACTGCGGCCCCACGGCGGCGGCCACCCCGGCGGGCCCGACGGACAGCGGGCCCTCGGCATCGACCCTGATCGGTACGGTCCTCGCCGTGGCGGCGCTGTTGGTGCTGCCGCTGCTGCCGTTGCTGTGGCGCAGGCGGGTCAGGGCCCGACGTCTCGGCTCCGGCGGCCGGACCCCGGCCGACGCGGTGGCCCGTACGCTCGCCGCCTGGCAGGAGATCACCGACACGGCCTGGGACCACGGCATCCCGCCGGACGAGTCGCAGACGCCCCGCAAGGCGGCGGCGCGCGTGGTGCGTCTTGGCCGCCTCGACGGCGCGGCGGCCACATCCGTTCACCGTGTGGCGGGGGCGGTGGAGCAGGTGCTGTACGCGCCACACCCCGAGCCGACGGCGGGCCTCGCGGAGGACGTGGCCCGCGTGGCAGAGGGCCTGCGCACCCAGGCGGGCCGCTGGACCAGCCTGCGCGCGATTCTCGCCCCGCGCTCAGCTGTCCGAGTGATCTGGGCCCTTTCGCTCCGCTGGGAGTCCCTGAAGATCCGCGGATCGGAACGGGCCCGAGTGTGGGGAGAGCGCCTGCGCCCCCGCCGAAAGGCGAGCCCCGACCGAGCCAAGTCCAGCCCCTCCGGCGTTTGAGGAGCGGGGTCCGGGGGCGGAGCTCCCGTGATCCCGCGCCACCGACGCACCCGGGTCGGGGTGGGAGCCGGCGGCCCTGGGCCACTGACTGCCACCCGGGGCAGGGCCCCCGGCCCGGCACCGGACAAGCCGACCCGGGTCCGGACATGCCTGAGGGGCGGTCACCTCATCAAGGTGACCGCCCCTCGGTTCAGGTCAAAGAGGGCGGGGCTAGCGCCCCTCATCGCGGCGCCGCTGCCAGCGCTGCTCGATCCGGTCCATCACCGAGCGCCGCTGCCGGGCCTGCTGTGGCCCGGCGGAACCACCCGCACGCGCCTGTTCACCGGGACGCGGCGCCTTGCGCCAACCGGTGACCGCGAGCACCGCACATCCGAGCATGACGAGGAACCCCACCACGCTGATCCAGATCTGCTGGGCGACCATTCCTGCCATGAGGAGCGCGATACCCACCAGAAAGCCCGCGACCGCCTGGTAGACCCGTCGCCGGGTGTACGTACGCAGCCCGCTTCCCTCAAGCGCTGTCGCGAACTTGGGATCTTCGGCGTACAGCGCTCGCTCCATCTGCTCGAGCATGCGCTGCTCGTGCTCCGAGAGCGGCACGGAGTCCTCCTACTCGTCGGTCGCGGGGGGCGACCGGATGCGGCCCCTTCAGGATAGGCAGGGAATCGCCCCCGTGAAACCCGCCCTCTACGCCAATTCACCAGCCGGGCCGCCACGGCGGTTCGGTTGTGGAGATTCAATTCCCCATGGGCCGAGCCGTCATGCCGGACGGTGTCCACCGATCATACGGGGCGAAGCCGCCGATCGGGGGGCCTGTGGCGTACTCCATGCGGCACAGCGTCGCTGATCAGCCCGCCCACGGCCGTGTGAAGGGGGTCAGCCGCGCTTCTCGCCCAGCACGTGCAGCTGGGTGGCCACCGCATGGAAGGCGGGCAGTTCGGCGGCCGCCGCCTCCAGCTTGAGGAGCGCGTCCAAGGCGCCGGGCTCGGTGTCCACCAGGACGCCGGGAACCAGGTCGGCGAAGACCCGCACTCCGTGCACCGCCCCGGCCGTGGCCCCGGCCGCGCCGACGAGCTCGATGAGCTGCTCGGCGGTGAACCGGTGCGGCACCGGGTCGCCGGCTCCCCAGCGGCCGGCCGGGTCGCGGAGCGCGTGGCGCGCCTCGGTGAAGTGCCCGGCCAGCGCCCGGGAGAGCACCGCGCCGCCGATCCCGGCGGCGAGCAGGCTGAGCGCACCCTCGGGCCGCAGCGCGTCGACCGCGTTGCGCACGCCCTCGGCCGGGTCCTCGACGTACTCAAGGACGCCATGGCACAGCACCGCGTCGTAGCCGCCGCGCTCGACCACGTCGAAGAGGCCGAGGATGTCGCCCTGAACGCCCTGCACCCGCTCGGCGGCGCCCGCCTCTGCGGCCCTGCGCTCCAGTGCGAAGAGCGCGTTGGGGCTGGGGTCGACCACCGTGACCCGGTGTCCGAGGGCGGCCAGCGGCACCGCGAAGTTGCCGGAGCCGCCGCCGGTGTCCAGGACGTCCAGGGCCTCCCGCCCGGTCGCCTTGACCTGACGGTCGAGCGCTTCCTTGAGGACCTCCCAGACCACGGCGGTACGGAGGGAGGCGCGGGGGCGCATGGGGTCCGACACGGCAGTTGACTCCTCGGCGCGGTGCCGCCGCGGACGGCGGCGTGGAAGGCGTGGAAAGGGTGAAGACCCGTCCACCCTATTGCCTCCCCGGGCCGCTGCCGATCAGCCGCGGGCCACCCCGGCCGGGCCGCCGCCGTCAGCCGGTCCCCCGTTCCGCCTCCGGCTCGCGGGGCCTGGGCTGGGGCAGCACCGGCTGGAGGACCAGCATCCGCTCGACCAGGCGCAGGAACATCGCCGCGTCACGGAGCAGGTCGTCGGCGTCCCGGGTGGTGGCCGCGCCCTGGATGCCGGCCTCGGCGCGGGCCCGCCGGTGCGCCCCCGAGGCGAACAGGGCGCTCCACTCGGTCAGCTCGGGGGCTATTTCCGGCAGCACTTCCCAGGCGCTGCGGATGCGCTGGCGGCGGCGCGGACTGGTTTCGGGGCGGCCGCGCGCGGCGAGGACGGCGGCCGCGGTGCGCAGGGCGGCCAGGTGGGCCGTCGCGTAGCGCTCGTTGGGGGTGTCGAGGACGGCCGCCTCGTCCAGCCCGCCGCGGGCCTGGGCGAGCAGATCGAGGGCCGCCGGCGGTGCGCCCGCACGGCGCAGCACGGGATGGACGTCGTTCGCGGGACCGCCCGCCGGACCGTTCAGTGAGGGGGCAGGGCTGCTGGCGCGGCGCCGGGATGCGGCTGCTGCGTGGGAGCTGGCCATGACGAACCTCCTGTCGTCGTGTGACGGCACTGTGGCCGTATGTGTCCATCGTGAGGGCCACCACTGACAATCGATCCGGATTGCCCCCTGACCTGCTCCTTTGCCTCGCATTCAGGTTCGGGTTATCTTTTGTACTGACCAGTCAGTTCAATAAAGTGGGGCCGAGTTCCGGCCCCGGGGGACGCGCAGAGCAGGGGGGAATGTGGACAGCCCGCACGCGGACGCGACCGGCGCGGCGATACGCACGGACGGCTTCGGACTCAAGGGGCCGCGCGGCTGGGCGTTCCGGGGGGTCGCCATCGACGCGGCACCCGGCTCGCTCGTCGCGGTCGCGGGACCGTCCGGCTCCGGCCGGACCTCCCTGCTGCTCGCGCTCACCGGCCGGATGAAGCCGGCCGAGGGGCTCGCCGAGGTCGCCGGTTTCCCGCTGCCCCGGAAGATGGCGGCCGTGCGGCGCGTCAGCGCGCTCGGCCACGTGCCCGGCGTCAGCGAGCTCGACCCGGCGTTCACCGTCGCCGAGCACCTGCGCGAGCGGGTGATGCTGCTGCGTCGCTACGACGGTTCGGTGCGGGCGCTGCTGCGTTCGCCCGCCGAGCGCCGGGCCGAGAGCAGGTCCCGTATCGCCGACGCGCTGGCCTCGGCGGGGCTCGACCTCGCCTCGCTGCCCAAGCGCGAGCACACCTCGGTACGCGATCTGGAACGCCTTGAGGCGCTGCGGCTCTCGGTGGCGCTGGCCCTCATCGGGCAGCCCCGGCTGCTGGCGGTCGACGACGCCGACCTGAAGCTGTCGGACGCCGAACGCGTCGCGGCCTGGGCGCTGCTGCGCTCGGTCGCCAACGCGGGCACCACCGTCCTCGCGGTGTGCAGCGAGGCGCCCGCCAAGGCCGACATCACCGTACGGACGACAGAGGCGGCCACCGGGGACGGGGCCACGAACGAGGAGGGGGCGGCGGATGCGTTCGCCACGACTGGCAGCGCTTGAGCTGAAGCGGTTCGGCAGGGGGAAGCTGCCGCGGGCCGCACTCGTCGCGCTGCTCCTGCTGCCGCTGCTGTACGGAGCGCTCTACCTGTGCTCGTTCTGGGACCCGTACAGCCGCCTGGACCGGATCCCGGTGGCGCTGGTCAACGAGGACAAGGGGGCGAGCGCCGCCGGGCAGCAGCTCCACGCGGGCGACGAGATCAGCAAGAAGCTGCTCGACAGCAAGACCTTCGAGTGGCACGAGGTCGGTGCCGCCGAGGCGGGCAAGGGCCTTGAGGACGGCAAGTACTACCTGTCGTTGACGATGCCCGCCGACTTCAGCAAGAGGATCGCGTCCAGCTCCGGTGACTCCCCCGAGACGGGCGCGCTCCAGGTGCGGACCAACGACGCGAACAACTACATCGTGGGTTCGATCTCGCGGACGGTGTTCTCCGAGGTGCGCGCCGCCGCCTCCACCAAGGCGTCGCGGTCGTTCCTCGACAAGATCTTCATCTCGTTCGCCGACCTCCACGACGCGACCGAGAAGGCCGCCAAGGGCGCGGGCGACCTGAAGGACGGCCTTGGCAAGGCCAAGGACGGCTCCAAGAGCCTGGCCGACGGGCTCAAGGACGCCAAGGACGGCAGCGGCAAGCTGGCCGGCGGCATCTCGGCGCTCGACACCGGTGCGGGCACCCTGGCGAGCGGCGCCCAGCAGGTCGCCGACGGCACCCAGCAGATCGCGGACGAGGCCAACGGAGTGGCCGGCAAGGCGCGTCCGTACCTGAAGGACAACGGCAAGACCGTCGCGGACTCGGCGAAGCTCCTCGCCGACTCGATCCAGCCGGTGCGCGACAACCTCGCCGAGATCATCAGGCTGGCCCCGGCCGCCACGGCCGGTACACGCCAGGCCTCGAAGGACCTGGACGCCCTCTACCAGCAGCTCTGCGTGGACACGCTCACTCCGGGGGCGGTCTGCCCGAAGCTGAACGAGGCCAAGAAGGCGATGGCCACCGGCGCGACCCTTACCGAGGACGTCAACAACCTCGTCAAGGACCAGGGTGGTGATTTCAAGAAGCTCAACAAGAGCCTCGGAGACCTCCAGACCCAGGCCCGGGACCTGGCCGCGAAGGCGCCGTCCCTCTCCGGCGACCTGGAGAAGAAGATCGCCGACATCAACAAGCTCAACAAGGGCGCGCACGACGTCGCCAAGGGCGCGGCCGACATCCACGCGGGCCTGGGTACCGCCAGCACGGGTTCCACCGACCTCGACAAGGGTGTCGGCAAGCTGAAGAAGGGCGCGGGCGCCCTGGACGGCGGGATCCTCAAGCTGTCCGACGGCTCCGTCCAGCTCGCGACCGGCCTGCACGACGGCGTCGGGCAGATCCCCGACTACGACAAGCGGGCCCGCGACCAGCGCACCGACGTCATGTCCGACCCGGTCAAGCTGGCCTCGCAGGCGGTCCACAAGGCGCCCAACTACGGCACCGGTTTCGCCCCGTACTTCATCCCGCTCTCCCTGTGGGTGGGCGCGATGGTCGCGTACATGCTGATCCAGCCGCTCAACCGTCGGGCACTGGCCGCCGGCGCGTCCGCCTGGCGCATCGCCTTCGCGGGCTGGCTGCCGGTGGCGGCCGTCGGGGTGCTCCAGATCGCGGCGCTGATGTCGGTCCTGCACTTCGGGCTCGGGCTCGAAATGCAGCGGACCGCGGGGACGCTCGGCTATCTGGCCCTGACCTCCTGCTGCTTCGCGGCGATCGTGCAGTGGCTGAACGCCAAGTTCGGAGCGGCCGGACGCATCCTGGTGCTCGCCGCACTGATGCTCCAGCTGACGTCGGCGGGCGGCACCTACCCGGTCCAGACGAGCCCGGCGTTCTTCAACGCCATCCACCCCTACCTGCCGATGAGTTACGTCGTCGACGGGCTGCGCAGGCTGATCACCGGCGGCGACCTGGGCGTGGTCTGGCAGGGGTGCGCCGTCCTGGCGGCCTTCACCGTGGGCGCCCTCGCGCTCACCGCGCTGTCCGCCCGGCAGAAGCAGGTGTGGTCCCTGGACCGGCTGCACCCCGAGCTGAGCCTGTGAGAATCGACGCCATGGACAGCAGCAGCACCAGACGGCAGGCGACCCGGCAGAAGCTCTACGAAGCGGCCGTGACGCTCATCGCCGAGCAGGGGTTCTCGGCCACCACGGTGGACGAGATCGCGGAGCGCGCCGGCGTCGCGAAGGGCACGGTCTACTACAACTTCAAGAGCAAGACCGAGCTCTTCGAGGAGCTGCTGCGGCACGGCGTGGGCCTGCTGACCGCCTCTTTGCAGGCGGCCGCGGACGAAACCGCCGAGCGGGGTGGCACCAAGGTCGAGGCCCTCGACGCGATGATCCGGGCGGGCCTGGGCTTCATCCACCGCTACCCGGCCTTCACCCAGCTGTACGTCGCCGAGCTGTGGCGCACCAACCGCGCCTGGCAGTCGACCCTTCTGGTGGTGCGCCGGGAGGCGGTGGCCGTGGTCGAGACGGTGTTGCGGGACGCGGTGGCGGCGGGTGAACTCAGCGAGGAGATCGACATTCCGCTGACGGCGGCGGCGCTGGTCGGGATGGTCCTGGTGGCCGCGCTGGACTGGCAGGCCTTCCAGAGCGAGCGCTCTCTTGACGACGTCCACGCGGCGCTGTCAAGGCTGTTGCACGGCCGGGTCAGCGGGCGCTGAGCGCCCGGCGGACAGGGGCGTTCGCCGACCGCGGGCCATCGCGGCGGAGCCGCCCAACGGCACACCCCCGCGCCCCTTCAACAGCTCAGCAACGGTGCACGCAGCACGCCGGGGCGGTGCGGCTCGATCCCCCAGAGTCGCACCGCCCCGGCGCTCCCCCCGTACTCCTCACGTCGGGGGAGCCGCACCGGTTCCGCCGCCCCGTGTCGGCGGTGCCGGCACCGCGCCCCTTCCGCGGCCTCCACTCTCGCCTCCGCGCAGGCCGCGACCCATCCGCGTACCTACTCATCTCGCCTGCTAGGTACGGATACTCAGACGCCCGCGCTCAACCTCAGCCGGAACCGGTCCGGGCTGGTTACGATCGCGTCCGTGTCCGTACTCCCCCTCGTGTTCACCAGCGGCTGGGCGAGCGGGATCAACGCGTACGCGGTGGTCCTGCTGCTCGGCCTCTTCGGCGCCACCGGTCTCACCGACGACGTGCCCACGGCGCTCCAGCGGCCCGATGTCCTGATCGTCGCCGGCGTCCTGTTCCTCTGCGAGGCCGTCGCGGACAAGATCCCGTACGTCGACTCGGTCTGGGACTCGGTCCACACGGTGATCCGGCCGCTCGCGGGCGCGGTGGTCGGGGCCCTGCTCGCCGGGCAGAACGGTTCGCTGCCGCACCTGGCGGCCGGGGCGCTGGGCGGCTCGACCGCGCTGATGAGCCATCTCGTGAAGGCCGGGACGCGGATGGCGGTGAACACCTCGCCCGAGCCGTTCAGCAACATCGCGCTGAGCGTGGCGGAGGACCTGGGCGTCGCCGGGATCATGAGTTTCGCCATCTTCCACCCGCTGGCGGCAGCCGTGATCGCGGGCACGCTGCTGGCCGTCGGCATCCTGACGCTGGTCGTCCTGTGGCGGAAGATCCGCCGCTTCCGGCGCCGCAGGGCGCAGCGCCGGGAGGACAAGCGGCTGGAGGAGAGGCGGCTGGAGGAGAGGCGGCCGGCCGCGACGGGGGTGTCCCGGCCGCCGGACTGAGTTGTCAGTGGCGGCGGATACAGTCGCGGACATGGCACGGATTGCGGTGATCGGCGCCGGTGCGGGCGCCATGGCGGCTGCTGCCCGGCTGGCCGTGGCAGGCCACCGGGTGGTGGTGTACGAGCGCTCGTCGACCTACGGCGGCGCGCTGGGGCGGTATGAGCGGGACGGGTTCGTCTTCGACACCGGCCCCGGTCTGCTGCGGCTGCCCGCGGTCTACCGCGACCTGTTCGTGAAGACCGGCAAGGAGCCGCTGGAGAGCTGTGTGCGGCTCGCCCCGGTGGACCCGGCCTCGCGCCACCTCTTCGCCGACGGTACGGACGTGTCCCTTCCCAACGCCTCGCGCGCGGGCGTGGTTTCCGCGCTGGACGCGGCCCTGGGGGCGGGGGCGGGCGAGCGGTGGGGCGAGTTCCTCGGCCGGGCCAGAGAGGCCTGGGACCGCACCCGCCGGCCCCTCCTGGAGGAGCCGCTGTGGCCCGACTGGCAGGTACTCGCCCGCGATCCCTATCCGGCGCTGAAACACCGCAGGTTGCTGCGTGCGCCCCGCCGGGCGGACACGCTCGGCGAGGTCGCCGCGTGGGAGCTGGGAGGGGGCCGGCTCGGCACGCTCCTGGAGAGCTACGCGCTGGAGTACGGCCTGGATCCGCGCACGGCCCCGGCCTCCGCGGCCGTGCTGCCCTACATGGAGCAGACCTTCGGCAGTTGGTACGTCAGCGGTGGCATGCGCGAGCTGGCGCGCGCGATGTACGAGCGCTGTGTGGCCCGCAGGGTCGAGTTCGTCTTCGACGCCGAGGTGACGGGCGTACGGGAGAAGGACGGCCGGGCCGCGGGTCTTGAGCTCGCCGACGGCACCGTCGTGGCGGCCGACCACGTGGTGTGCGGGGTGGACCCGCGTGCCCTCGAACCGATGCTGCCCGGCCGGGAGTTGTGGGGCGCGGAGCGGGTGCGGCCCTCTGCCGGGGGCGCGCCGAGCCGGTTCACGGTGCTGCTCGCGCTGCGCGGCCACCGCCCGGCGGACGCCGTGCACCGCACGGTGGTCCACTCCCCGGATGCCGCGGGGGCGCACGCCGCGTTCGCCGGATCGCACACCGGAACCCCCACGGTCACGGTGCTGCGTCCCGACGATCCGGCGGTGCGGCCCGACGACGATCACGAGGCGGTGACGCTGACCGCGACGGTCGCACCGCACGGGCCGGTCGACTGGAGCCAGGAGACTCTGGTCAGGCGGTACACGGAGGATCTGATCACGGCCGCCGCACGGGCCGTACCGGACCTGCGGGAGCGGCTGCTGTGGCGCGAGGCGCGCACCCCGGCGCACCTCGCGCGGGCGACCGGCGCCCAGGGCGGCTCGGTGCCCGCGCCCTCGCTGGCCGGAGCCGGGGCCCGGTTCCTGCACCCGTCCAACACCACGGGCCTGCCGGGTCTCCATCTGGCGGGCGGCTGGGCGCACCCCGGCGGCGGGCTCGCGCATTGCGGGATGTCGGGCGCGCTGGTGGCCGGGCTGATCGTGGAGGGAGAGGACTTCCGGGGCTCGCAGTGAGCCCCCGGGCCGACACCGGGCCCGGCTGCCGGACCCGCGCGGCGGTCAGTAGCGGTAGGGCTGTTGCTCGGGGTAGTTGGGCAGGTCGGTGTGGTTCGGGTGGTTCGGCTGGTTCGGGTCGTACGGCTGCTGGACCTGCTGTTGCTGCTCGTACGGGGAGTACAGCTGCGCCCCGTCGCGCTGCTGGGGCACCCACACCCCGCCGGGCGGGGTGTCCGTCCCGTACTGCGCGGTGAGCGGGTCCGGGTAGGACTGCTGGCCGCCGAAGCTGTCGTAGGAGTTGTACGTGCCGTACACCTGGCCGCTGTTGCCGATGTACGGGTCGGAGTAGGCGGCGTACTGCTGCTGCCCGGCGCCCGTGTCGTACTGCGGGGCGTAGGGGTCGGCGTACGGCTGATGCGGGTCGTACGCGGCGTACTGGGGCTGTGCCTCTGCCTGCGCCGTGGGGCTGTAGACGCCGTACTGGCCGGTGTCGTCGGGCAGCGGCTGCGGCTCGTACACGGAGTCGCCGTAGGCGGCGTGGTCGCCGTGATCCAGGGGGGCGCCGTGCAGGGTCTCGCCGTTCGGGTCCGGGGTACCGGCCGCGGCGGCGTCCTCGTACTGGAGGCCCGAGACTTCGAGGACCGGCTCCGGGGCGGGTGCCGACTTCCGGCCCGACCTGCGGCGGCGGCTCGCGCCCGGCCTGCCGCCCAGTGCCCAGCCGGTGGAGAAGCCGCGCCGGAAGGAGAGGGTGACGTACACCTGCCCCACGGCGAAGGCGATCGCACCCAGGATGATCACGACGATCGACGGGATGAGCACGCCGATCACCACGCCGAGGAATCCGGTGAAGGCCAGTACCCGCCAGCGCAGCCGCGCCTTGTACTGGAGCAGCACCTCACCGAGCAGCCACAGCGCGACGATTCCGAACGCGATGTAGAGGACCGTCCAGCCCATGTACGTCCCTCTTCCCCTGACCCGGTTGCGGCTGTCCCCTGGCCGGGTACCGCTTGCCGACTACGCCCGCTGGTGCAGACCGAGATTCTCGTAGATTTCGAGCGTCGCCGTGGAGTTGTTGAGGGTAATGAAGTGCAACCCGGGAACGCCATCGGCGAGCAGCCGCGAACAGAACTCCGTGGCGAACTCGATTCCAATGGAGCGTACAGCGGCCGGATCGTCCTTGACTGCCAGCATCCGGTCCCGCAGCGTCTCGGGGAAGGCCGCGGTGCTGAGTTGGGGCAGTCGTTCCAGTTGCTTCACGCTGGTCACGGGCATGACTTCGGGGATGATCGGGGTCTCGCAGCCGGCCGCCGAGACCCGGTCGCGCAGCCGCGAATAGTTCTCGGGCTCGAAGAACATCTGCGTGATGGCATAGTCCGCGCCCGCACGGCACTTGTCCACGAAGTGCCGGATGTCGGAATCCCAGTCCTGTGACCGCGGATGCATCTCGGGAAAGGCCGCGACGCCGACGCAGAAGTCGCCGGACTCCCTGATGAGCGCGACGAGTTCGGCCGCGTACGTCACGCCCTGGGGGTGTTTGACCCACTCGCCCATCGGGTCGCCCTTGGGGTCGCCGCGCACCGCGAGGATGTTGCGGATTCCGGCGTCGGCGTACTGGCCGACGGTGTGGCGCAGTTCGGCCACCGAGTGCCCGACGGCGGTGAGGTGGGCGACCGGGGTGAGGGTGGTGTCCTCGGTGATCTGCTGGGTGGCCTCCACGGTGCCGGTGCGGGTGGATCCGCCGGCGCCGTAGGTCACGGAGACGAAGTCGGGGGCGACCGCTTCCACCCGGCGCAACGCGTTCCAGAGGTTCCGCTCACCCTTCTCCGTCTTGGGCGCGTAGAACTCGAAGGAGTACGTGGTCTCGCCGGTCGCGAGCATGTCGCGCACGGTGCGTGCGCGATCCGTCCTGGTGGAAGCTGTGCCAAGGGCCATACTCGCAGGTTAGCCAGGGGTGTCCGGTCCCCCAACCAAACCGAGGAAAAAGTCCGTATTGTCGGATTCTTGTCCATCCCTCGGACATCTTCCGGATACATCCGCGTGGCGGGTCCCCCGGTCGAGCCCGGAGCTGCCTAGGCGAGCCGCTCCCTGACGCGCTTGGCGAGGTCGGCGGCGGCCGCGGCGGGGTCGGCGGCCTCGGTGATCGCCCGGACGACGACGACCCGGTCGGCGCCCGCGTCCAGGACCTCCTCCAGGTTGCCCGCGTCGATCCCGCCGATCGCGAACCAGGGCCGGTCGGTGCCGAGCGACGCGGTGTGACGCACCAGGTCGAGACCCGGCGCGTGGCGGCCCGGCTTGGTGGGGGTGGGCCAGCAGGGGCCCGTGCAGAAGTAGTCCACGCCGGGCTCGGCGGCGGCCGCGGCGGCCTCCGACTCGGCGTGCGTGGAGCGGCCGATCAGCACCTGCTCGCCCAGGATCGCCCGCGCGGCGGGCACCGGCAGATCGCCCTGGCCCAGGTGCAGCACGTCCGCGCCGACGGCGTGCGCCACGTCGGCCCGGTCGTTCACGGCGAGCAGCTTGCCGTGCCGTCGGCAGGCCTCCGCGAAGACGGCCAGATGGTCCAGCTCCTCGGCGGCCTCCATGCCCTTGTCCCGCAGCTGCACGATGTCCACGCCGGAGGCGAGGACGGCGTCCAGGAACTCGGGCAGGTCACCCTGGCGCTTGCGCGCGTCCACGCACAGGTAGAGCCGGGCGTCGGCGAGCTGCTCACGGGCCGTGGGCATGGAAGGTCCCCCGTTGTGTTCGTGTTCGGCCGCGGTGCGGTGACGGCCCGGTTCGGAACCGGACCGTACACCGCGGCTCGTCGAGGCTGTTCGGTGGGCTCGTTCGGATCAGAGGGCGAGCGCCTGGGCGCGGCGCTTCACCTCCGTGCCGCGATTCTCACTGAGCGCCTGCGCGGGGGTGCCGGGCAGGGTCGGGTCGGGGGTGAAGAGCCACTCCAGCATTTCTTCGTCGGAGAAGCCGTCGTCCCGCAGGAGGGTCAGGGTGCCGGTGAGGCCCTTGACCACCTTGTCGGTGTCGATGAAGGCGGCCGGCACCTGGAGCGTGCGGTTCTCACCGCGGCGTACGGCGATGAGCTGGCCCTCCTTGACCAGCTGCCGTACACGCGTCACCTCCACGTCCAGCATCTCCGCGATGTCGGGGAGGTGGAGCCAGGCGGGGACGAGAGCATCAATCTTTGCGTCAATCTCGGTCACGGTCCAAGCGTGCCACCTCCCACTGACAGTCGGTACCGGGGTGGTCCCTCGGGGGCCGTGCCCGGTCCCTCCGGGTGACTCCCGTCCGCCCTTTGCCTGCGGGGGCGCGCCGCCCCCGGGCCCCCGCTACCCCCGGGTCGCCGATTTCAACGGCACCGACGGGTCCGACACCTTCGTCCGGTCCAGCGGCTCCGCCGACTCGATCAACTTGCGGCCCTGGGCCAGGTCCCTCGGGCGGCCCACCGCCAGGACGGCCACCAGGGCCCCGTCCCGGAGCCAGCAGACCGACCACGGGGCCGTTGCCGGGTCACCGCGCCAGACCAGGTCGTCGGTGTCGGTGTGGTGGCCCGCGTACTGGACGAAGCGGCCGAACTGCTCGGACCAGAAGTACGGGACCGGGTCGTAGTCGGCGGGCGCCTCGCCCACGATGTCGGCGGCGACCGTGCGCGGGCCCTGCAACGCGTTGTCCCAGTGGTGGACGAGCAGCCGCTCGCCGAAGCGGGCCGAGGGGAACGAGGCGCAGTCGCCCACCGCGTACACATCGGGCAGCGAGGTGCGCAGCCGGGCGTCCGCGGTGATCGCGCCCTCGGGGCCGAGCGCGATGTCCGAGCCGGCCAGCCAGCCGGTCGCGGGGCGGGCGCCGATGCCGATGACCACCGCGTCGGCCGGCAGCCTGCGGCCGTCGGCGAGCAGGACCTCGCCCGGCATGACCGCCCGGACCCGGGCGCCGGTCAGGAGTTCGGCCCCGGCGTCGGTGTACCAGACGGCCATGGGCGCGGCGACCTCGGCGGGGAGCACCCCGGCCAGGGGGCGGTCGGCGGCCTCCACGACGGTGACCGCGCAGCCCGCCTCACGCGCGGCGGTCGCGAACTCCGCACCGATCCACCCGGCGCCCACGACGACGATCCGGTGCCGCTGATCGAGGACCGGGCGCAACCGGCGCGCGTCGTCCAGCGTGCGCAGCAGGTGGACGCCGGGGACGCCTCCGCTGCCGGGCAGGGTCAGGGGTTCGGCGCCGGTGGCGATGACCAGGGTGTCGTAGGCGACCTCGCCCGCCTCCGTCACCACGCGGTGCTCGGCGGGGCGCACCCCGGTGACTTCGAGCCCGAGCCGCAACTCCACGTCGAGCGCCTCGAAGTCCACCTCGAAGGCCGAGCCCTCGGCCTTGCCGAGCAGCACCGCCTTGGAGAGCGGGGGCCGGTCGTAGGGCTGGTGGGGTTCGGCGCCGATGAGGGTGATGGCTCCGGGGAAGCCCTGTTCGCGCAGGGCCACCGCGGTCTGCACGCCGGCCATGCCCGCGCCGACGACGACCACGTGCCGCGCTTCCAAATGCCTCTGCTGTTCGCTCACCCGATCACCATAAACATCTGACGATTAGTCAGGTAAGGGGCCGCGGCCTGCCGCGCGCTCCCGGGGCACCCGCACGCTCCCTTACTGCGGGTTGGCCGCTCGGGCTATGGTGGCAGGCGTAAAGCACTCGCGGGAGCCCGGACGCACCGGGCTGAGAGGGAGGCTGGGCGGCCTCCGACCGTACGAACCTGATCCGGGTCATGCCGGCGAAGGGAGGGGCTGGACGCCCATGCGTTCTTCACGAAACGGGCCCGGGAACGGGTCCGACGTCCTCGTGGTCGGGGGCGGCATCATCGGGCTCGCCACCGCTTGGCGGGCCGCCCAGCGCGGCCTCACCGTCGTGCTCGCCGACCCCGAACCGGGTGGCGGGGCCGCCCAGGTCGCGGCCGGAATGCTCGCCGCCGTCACCGAGCTGCACTACGGCGAGCAGACCCTGCTCGCCCTCAACGTCGAGTCCGCCCGCCGCTACCCGGCCTTCGCGGCCGAGCTGAGCGAGGTCACGGGCCTGGACACCGGCTACCGCGCCTGCGGCACGCTCGCCGTGGCGCTCAACTCCGACGACCGCGCCCACCTGCGCGACCTGCACGCGCTCCAGGTCCGCAGCGGCCTGGAGTCCGAGTGGCTGTCCGGGCGCGACTGCCGCCGTCTGGAACCCATGCTGGCCCCCGGGGTGCGCGGCGGGCTCCGGGTCGACGGTGACCACCAGATCGACCCGCGGCGGCTGGCCAAGGCGCTGGTCGCCGCCTGTACGCGGGCCGGCGTGCGGTTCGTCCACGGCTGGGCCGAGCGGCTTCGCGTCGTACGGGAGCGGGCCGCCGGCGTCGTCCTGGCGGACGGCACCCATCTCGCCGCCGATCAGGTCGTGCTCGCCGCGGGCAGCCTCAGCGGCAGGCTCAAGGGCGTACCGGAGGAACTGCTTCCGCCGGTACGTCCCGTGAAGGGCCAGGTCCTGCGGCTGACCGTGCCGCCCGCGTACGCGCCCTTCCTGTCCCGGACCGTGCGGGCGGTGGTGCGGGGCGGCGACGTCTACCTCGTACCGCGCGAGAACGGCGAGCTCGTGGTCGGCGCCACCAGCGAGGAGCTGGGCTGGGACACCACGGTCACCGCCGGCGGGGTCTACGAGCTGCTGCGCGACGCGCACGAGCTGGTGCCGGGGATCACCGAGCTGCCGCTCACCGAGACCCGGGCGGGGCTCCGTCCCGCCTCCCCCGACAACGCGCCCCTGCTCGGTCCCACCGCGCTGCCCGGTCTGCACCTGGCCACCGGGCACTACCGCAACGGCGTGCTGCTCACCGCGGTCACCGGCGACGTCATGGCGCACGTCCTGACCTCCGGTGAACTGCCCGACGAGGCACGCCCGTTCACCCCCCGACGCTTCACCCGCGCACCTTGGGAGCTGACGACCGCATGACCATCTCCGTCAACGGCGAGCCCCGCGCGCTCGCCTCCGGGACCACCCTCGACGCCCTCGTCGCCACCCTCACCCCGAGCCGCTCCGGGGTCGCCGCCGCCGTCAACGAGGCGGTCGTGCCGCGCAGCGCCTGGCCCATGACCACACTCGGCGACGGCGACCGCGTCGAGGTCCTCACCGCCGTGCAGGGAGGCTGAGCCATGGCCGACGACGTGCTGACCATCGCCGACACCGCCTTCGACTCGCGCCTGATCATGGGTACGGGCGGGGCGCCCAGCCTCGACACCCTGGAACGCGCGCTCGTCGCGTCCGGCACCGAACTGACCACGGTCGCGATGCGCCGCCTCGATCCCACCGTGCAGGGCTCGGTCCTGTCCGTACTGAACAGGCTGGGCATCACGGTGCTGCCCAACACCGCGGGCTGCTTCACCGCGGGTGAGGCCGTGCTCACCGCGCGCCTGGCCCGCGAGGCGCTCGGCACGCACTGGGTGAAGCTGGAGGTCGTCGCCGACGAACGCACCCTGCTGCCCGATCCGGTCGAACTGCTCGACGCCGCCGAGGTGTTGGTCGACGACGGGTTCACCGTGCTGCCCTACACCAACGACGACCCGGTGCTCGCACGGAAGCTGGAGGACGTGGGCTGCGCGGCGATCATGCCGCTGGGCTCCCCCATCGGTTCCGGCCTCGGCATCCGCAACCCGCACAACTTCGAGCTGATCGTGGACCGGGCGGGCGTCCCGGTGATCCTCGACGCGGGCGCGGGCACCGCCTCCGACGCCGCGCTCGCGATGGAGCTCGGCTGCTCGGCGGTGATGCTGGCCTCGGCGGTGACCCGGGCGCAGGAGCCGGTGCTCATGGCGGAGGCGATGCGGCATGCGGTGGTGGCGGGCCGGCTCGCCCACCGAGCGGGCCGAATCCCGCGCCGCCACTTCGCCGAGGCGTCCTCCACGATGGCGGGCCGGGCGGCGCTGGACCCGGAGCGGCCCGCGTTCTAGCCGGTCCGCGTCACAGGTCGGCTTCAGTACGGGCCCCACGGGGCACGCGGCGTGAACGGGGTCGCGAGCCGCTCGTAAACTCTCCCCCGTGGATACGACCCTTCATGACCCCCTCGTCGGGCAGGTGCTCGACGGCCGCTACCGCGTCGACGCGCGCATCGCCGTCGGCGGTATGGCCACGGTCTACCGGGCCGTCGACACCCGCCTCGACCGGGTGCTCGCCCTCAAGGTGATGCACCCGAGCCTCGCCGCCGACGTCTCCTTCGTGGAGCGCTTCATCCGCGAGGCCAAGTCGGTGGCCCGGCTCGCGCACCCCAATGTGGTCGGCGTCTTCGACCAGGGCGCGCAGGGCCAGTACGTCTACCTCGCGATGGAGTACGTCGCGGGCTGCACCCTGCGCGACGTGCTGCGCGAGCGCGGCGCGCTCCAGCCGCGCGCGGCCCTCGACATCCTGGAGCCCGTGCTCGCGGCCCTCGGCGCCGCGCACCGGGCCGGATTCGTCCACCGGGACATGAAGCCCGAGAACGTCCTGATCGGCGACGACGGCCGGGTCAAGGTCGCCGACTTCGGCCTGGTCAGGGCCGTCGATTCGGTGACCAGCACGACCGGCTCGGTACTCGGCACGGTCTCCTACCTGGCCCCCGAGCAGATCGAGCACGGCACCTGCGACACCCGCGCCGACGTGTACGCGTGCGGTGTCGTCCTGTACGAGATGCTCACCGGCACCAAGCCGCACAGCGGGGACACCCCCGCCCAGATCCTCTACGCCCACCTCCACGAGGGGGTTCCCGCCCCCTCCGCGGCCGTGCCCGGCCTCGCGCTGGAGCTGGACGAGCTGGTCGCCTCGGCGACCGCCCGCAACCCCGAGGTCCGCCCGCACGACGCGGTGGCCCTGCTCGCGCAGACCCGTACGGCCCGCGCGGCCCTCGCCGACGAGCAGCTGGACGCGGTGCCGCCGGGCGCGCGCACCGCCCCCGCGACCTCGGGGCCCGGCTCGGAGGACCGTACGAGTGTGATCCCGCGGGCGGTGGCGACGCCGACCGGTCCGGCGGCCACCCCGCTGCCGCCCGAGCACGCGCACGAGGCGCCCCTCAACCGCACCAGCCGGCTGATCATGCCGCAGCGCATCGAGGAGGAGCCGGAGCCCGCGCCGCGCGCTCCCCGGCGGCGGGGCGCCAACCGGCGCGCTCTGATCGCCGTGGTGGCCGCGCTCGTCATGATCCTGGGTGTCGGCGCGGGCGTCTGGTACATCAACTCCGGCCAGTTCACCCACGTTCCGGCCCTCATCGGCCAGAGCGAGGACGCGGCGAAGAAGAAGCTGTCGAACGCCGGGCTCGGCGTGAAGAAGGTCGAGGGGCAGTTCAGCGACACCGTCGAGCGCGGCCAGGTCATCGGGACCGACCCGGCCACCGGCGCCCGCATCCGCGGCAACGGCTCGGTGACGCTGGTGGTCTCGCGCGGCCCGGAGACGGCGCAGGTGCCCAAGCTGGACGGGATGCCGCTCGACCAGGCGAAGAGCGAGCTGCACAAGGCGGGCTTCGCACCGGGCGACACCAGCGCCGAGTTCAACGCTTCGGTCGCCCAGGGCTCGGTGATCCGCACCAGCCCGGCGGCCGGCGTCAAGCGCCACACGGACACCGCCGTCGCGCTGGTCGTCAGCAAGGGCGCGCCCATCGACGTGCCGAGCGTGGTCGGCGACACCGTGGACGCGGCGACCTCCGCGCTCCAGGGCGCCGGGCTCAAGGTCGTCGTCGCGCCCGATCAGGTCAACTCGCCGCAGGACGCGGGCAAGGTGGCCGCGCAGTCCGCCGCCGAGCACGCCCAGCTCGCGCAGGGCGACACGGTGACCCTGACCGTCTCCAAGGGCCCCCGGATGATCACCGTGCCCACGGTGACCGGCGAGAAGGCCGCCGACGCCCAGAAGGCACTGGAGGGCGCCGGATTCAAGGTGAAGGTCGACCGCAGCTTCCCGTTCCTCAGCGACGAGGTCTCCGGCCAGTCCGTCAACGGCGGCGCCCAGGCCCCGGAGGGCTCCACGATCACCATCACCACCAAGGGACTGTAGGTAGCCACCCCATGCGCAACCCCATCGGCGGCCACGTCCCCGTGGCCGGCGGCCTAGCCACGACCGGCCTCGCCTACGCGCGCGACATCGGCGCCGAGACCGTGCAGGTCTTCGCCGCCAACCCGCGCGGCTGGGCCACCCCCAGCGGGAACCCGGCCCAGGACGAGCGGTTCCGGGCCGAGTGCGCCGAGGCCTCGATCCCGGCGTACGTCCACGCCCCCTACCTGATCAACTTCGGCTCGCACACCGAGGCGACGGCCGAGAAGTCGGTGGAGTCGCTGCGGCACTCGCTGCGCAGGGGCCGCGAGATCGGCGCGCTCGGCGTGGTCGTGCACACCGGCTCGGCGACCGGCGGACGCCCGCGCGCCGAGGCTCTGGCGCAGGTCCGGACGCGTCTGCTGCCGCTGCTCGACGAACTGACCCATGACGACGACCCGTTCCTGCTCCTGGAGTCGACCGCCGGACAGGGCTTCTCCCTGTGCTCGCGCACCTGGGACTTCGGTCCCTACTTCGAGGCCCTGGACGCCCACCCCAAGCTGGGCGTCTGCCTGGACACCTGCCACATCTACGCGGCCGGGCACGACCTCGCCGGACCCGGCGGGATGAAGCAGACCCTGGACCTGCTGGTGGACACGGTCGGCGCGGGCCGCCTGAAGCTGATCCACGCCAATGACTCCAAGGACGTGGTCGGCGCGCACAAGGACCGGCACGAGAACATCGGCTCCGGGCACATCGGCGCCGAACCGTTCCGCGAGCTGCTCGCCCACCCGGCGACCGCCGGCGTACCGCTGATCATCGAGACGCCGGGCGGCCAGGAAGGACATGCGGCGGACGTGGCGCGGCTGAAGTCGCTCCGCGCGTAGATCCGGCTGGCGGGGGGGGCCGGCTCTCAGAGCTCGGGGCCGTCCCCGGGCTCCTCCTGGTAGGAGTAGCGCTGTTCGCGCCAGGGGTCGCCGATGTTGTGGTAGCCCCGCTCCTCCCAGAAGCCCCGGCGGTCCGCGGTCATGTACTCGATGCCGCGGACCCACTTGGGGCCCTTCCAGGCGTAGAGGTGCGGTACGACCAGGCGCAGCGGGAAGCCGTGTTCGGCGGTGAGCAGCTCGCCGCCGTTGTGGGTGGCGAAGACGGTGCGGTCGGAGAGGAAGTCCGCCAGGCGCAGGTTGGAGCTGAAGCCGTACTCGGCCCAGACCATCACATGGGTGACCTCGGGTGCGGGCGGCGCGAGTTCGGCGATCGTGCGGGCCATCACCCCGCCCCATTCGGCACCCAGCATCGAGAACTTGGTGACGCAGTGCAGGTCGGCGACCACGGTCGCGAACGGAAGCGCCGAGAAGTCCTCGTGGTTCCAGCAGTGCTTGTCGCCGTCGGCGGTGGCCCCGAAGACCCGGAACTCCCAGCGCTCCGGCTTGAACTTGGGCACCGGTCCGTAGTGGGTGACCGGCCAGCCGCGCTGAAGCCGCTGCCCCGGAGGAAGCTCCGATTCCGCTTCTTCCCGCCGTTCCCGGCTCTCCGGCTGACCCATGACTCCATGGTGACAGACCTGGAGGGGTGGTGATGACCAGGGCCGTCTCTATTCGGGCAACTCGTACTAAGCATGCACTTACTGGACGGTCTCTGATCACGGTGCGAGGATGCGCGGAACCTGCCCAGTTACCGCTTGGAAGGAGCCTCTGCGATGCAGGGCGACCCCGAGGTCATCGAATTCCTCAACGAGCAGCTGAGTGCCGAGCTGACGGCGATCAACCAGTACTGGCTGCACAGCGCGATGCAGGCCAACTTCGGCTGGACGAAGCTGGCCAAGTACACGCGTCACGAGTCGATCGACGAGATGAAGCACGCGGAGGTGCTGACCGACCGGATCCTCTTCCTGGACGGCCTGCCGAACTTCCAGCGCCTCTTCCACGTGCGGATCGGGCAGACGGTCACCGAGATGTTCCAGGCAGACCGGCAGATCGAGGTCGAGGCGATCGATCGTCTCAAGCGGGGCATCGAGGTGATGCGCGCCAAGGGCGACATCACGTCCGCGAACATCTTCGAGTCGATCCTGGCCGACGAGGAGCACCACATCGACTACCTCGACACTCAGCTGGAGCTGGTCGAGAAGCTCGGCGAGCCGCTCTACATCGCACAGCTCATCGAGCAGCCGGAGAGCTAGGGCCGGACGGGAGCCTAGGCCGCCTCGTCGAGGGCGGGGGCGAGCTCCGGGGCCATCGCGGTGAGCGCGGGCTCGCCCTGCTCCACCAGCTCCCGCCGGGGGCAGGCGCCGCGGCCGAGCAGCGACTGTATCCGGCGGACGCACGAACCGCAGTCGGTGCCGGCCTTGCAGGCGGAAGCGATCTGGCGGGGGGTGCAGGCACCGCCCTCCGCGTGCTTCTTGACCTGCTCCTCGGTGACGCCGAAGCAGTTGCATACGTACACGCGGTTCACCTCCCGGAGCGATCAGAGCGGGATCGACAGGTCACGGCCATCCCGATTGATCGGTGAGGCTAACCTAACCTTACCTGGCGCTCCCGGCGGGCGACAGCCCCTGATACGCCAGTGGGGCGCGGATCACATCGATCCGCGCCCCACTCGTGCGTACGGCCGAGACCTACTGGTCGCGGTACATCTCGGCGACCAGGAACGCCAGGTCCAGGGACTGGCTGCGGTTGAGCCGCGGGTCGCAGGCCGTCTCGTAGCGCTGGTGCAGATCGTCGACGAAGATCTCGTCGCCGCCGCCCACGCACTCGGTGACGTCGTCACCGGTGAGCTCGACGTGGATGCCGCCCGGGTGGGTGCCCAGCGCCTTGTGGACCTCGAAGAAGCCCTTGACCTCGTCCAGGACGTCGTCGAAGCGGCGGGTCTTGTGGCCGGAGGCCGCCTCGAAGGTGTTGCCGTGCATCGGGTCGGTGACCCAGGCGACGACCGCCCCGGAGGCGGTGACCTTCTCGACCAGCTCGGGGAGCTTGTCGCGGACCTTGTCGGCGCCCATGCGGACCACGAAGGTCAGCCGGCCGGGCTCGCGGTCGGGGTCCAGGCGGTCGACGTAGGTGAGCGCCTCGTCCACCGTCGTCGTCGGGCCCAGCTTGATCCCGATCGGGTTGCGGATCTTGGAGGCGAACTCGATGTGCGCGCCGTCCAGCTGCCGGGTGCGCTCACCGATCCACACCATGTGGCCCGAGGTGTCGTACAGGCTGCCGGTGCGGGAGTCCACGCGGGTCAGCGCCGACTCGTAGTCGAGCAGCAGCGCCTCGTGCGAGGCGTAGAACTCGACGGCCTTGAACTCGGCCGGGTCGGTGCCGCAGGCCTTCATGAAGTTCAGCGCGTTGTCGATCTCGCGGGCGAGCTGCTCGTAGCGCTGGCCGGAGGGGGACGACTTCACGAAGTCCTGGTTCCAGGCGTGCACCTGGCGCAGGTCCGCGTAACCGCCGGTGGTGAAGGCGCGCACCAGGTTGAGCGTGGAGGCGGACGCGTTGTACATCCGCTTCAGGCGCTCGGGGTCCGGGACGCGGTCCTTCTCCGTGAAGGCGAAGCCGTTCACGGAGTCACCGCGGTAGGTCGGCAGGGTCACGCCGTCGCGGGTCTCGGTGCCCTTGGAGCGGGGCTTGGAGTACTGGCCGGCGATGCGGCCGACCTTCACCACGGGCACGGAGGCCGCGTAGGTGAGGACGGCGCTCATCTGGAGGAGGGTCTTGAGCTTGGCCCGGATGTGGTCTGCCGACACCCCGTCGAAGGCCTCGGCACAGTCGCCGCCCTGGAGCAGGAACGCCTCGCCCTTGGCGACGGCTCCCAGACGGGCGCGCAGCTGGTCGCACTCGCCCGCGAAGACGAGCGGCGGATACGACTCGAGGTCCGCGATCACATCGCGCAGAGCCTCGGCATCGGGGTACTCGGGCTGCTGCGCCGCGGGAAGGTCACGCCAGGTGTTTACGTTCACGGTCACCGGACCCACATTACGGGGTCGGCCTGGCCGTCCACGCCCGGCGACCACTAAATGAGACGGCGGCCACCCGCACGCGGACGGGCCGCGCGCCAGGGCCGTCCCTCTCGCGCCCGCGCCCCCTGTTAATCTCACGCCACTTGTTGAATAGCGGGCAAAGCGACCAGGGGTGGGTGTGAGCCGAAGCGTGAGCAGACGGCAGCAGCGAGACGCGAAGAAGAGACTTTTCGCCTATGGGGTGGCCGGGGCGGTCGTCGCGACCGCGCTCGGCACGGTGGCCGTGGCGGCGCCGGGCGCAGTGGCGTCACCGGCGGACGGCCGGGGCCCGGGTGCCGGGGGGAGCCTGCAGTCCCAATTCGCGGACGCGGCCAAGGAGTTCAAGGTTCCGCAGAGCGTCCTGATGGCGGTCTCCTACCGCCAGACGCTCTGGGAGGACCACGACGGCAGGCCCAGCACGTCGGGCGCGTACAACGTCATGGGGCTGACCCGGGTCACGCCCGCCGACCTGGAGCGGCCCAGCGACCAGGAGCGGCTCGCCCACCTGGACATGAGCGGCGACCCGTCGGTCATGAAGAAGTTCGACCCCAAGAAGGCACTGGCCACCGCCGCGCCCGCCGTCGACACCAACGACCCCCGGCTGCACACGCTGGACACCGCCGCGGCGCTGATCGGCAAGCCGGTGGCCGCGGTACGCGACGACGCCGGGCAGAGCATCCGGGCGGGCGCCGCGCTGCTCGCCCAGTACCAGCGCGCGGCCACCGGCTCGCTGCCGGGCGAGGCGGGCGCCTGGTACCCGGCGGTGGCCCGCTACAGCGAGGCCTCCGACGCCAAGGGCGCCGACCTCTTCGCGCGGCGCGTCTTCGACTCGGTGCGTTCCGGCGAGAGTCGCGTGACCACCGACGGCCAGCGCCTGACGCTGCCCGCGGACAGCACCGTCAAGCCGGTCAAGACCGTCACGGCCTCGAAGGCGCCGCTGGCGGCCACGTCCTCGAAGGCGGCGGCGGACGCGGTGGTGCCCGAGTGCCCGGTGGGCCTGGCCTGCGACTTCAAGCCGGCCGACCCGAACAACTACAACGTGGCGACGCGGCCGGACAACGGCTTCGACATCCGGCAGATCGTGATCCACGACACGGAGACCGACTACCAGACCGCCGTCAACACGTTCCAGAACCCGACGAGCAGCGCCAGCGCGCACTACATCGTCAAGGACGACGGCAGCCTCGTCACGCAACTGGTGGCGACGAAGGACGAGTCGTACCACGCGGGCAACAAGACCATGAACATGCACGCCCTCGGCGTGGAGCACGTGGGCTTCGCGATGAAGGCGGGCAGCTGGTACGGCGAGCCGCTGTACGACTCCTCCGCCACGCTGGTGAAGTACCTGGCCGAGCGCTTCAACATCCCGCTGGACCGCGAGCACATCATCGGCCACGACGAGGTGCCGGGTCCGCTGGACGGGTACGTCGCCGGGCAGCACTGGGACCCGGGCCCGTTCTGGGACTGGAACCACTACATGTCCCTGCTCGGCGCCCCGACCGGCGACGGCGGCGCGGGCCAGCCGCTCGCGGCCGGCCAGGTCGTCAAGGTCGTGCCGCCGTTCAGCGCCCAGACCACGACGTACCTCGACCCCGTCACCAAGGTCCGCTCCACGTTCAACGAGCCGGTCAACTTCGGCTTCCTGTACACGACCCCGTCGACCACGGGCGACCCGCTGACCGACCCGTACCTGGGTACGCAGGTCGCCACGGAGGGCCCCAACTGGGCCAACAAGGTCGTCGCCGGCGGCTCCTACGTCGTCGCGGACTGGCAGGGCGACTGGACGGCGATCTGGTACGGCGGGCAGAAGGCCTGGTTCTACAACCCGGGCGGCCAGTACACGGCGGTGGTCGATCCCTCGGGCCCGGTCGTCCTGAAGGCGAAGGGCACGGCCGCGGTCGCGGTCTACGGGCGCTCCTACCCCGAGGACGCGGCGTACGCGGGCACCGGCGTCCCGGTGCAGGGCAGCAACTCGGCCTCGCTGACGAAGTACACCATCCCGGCCGACCAGGCCTACGTCGCCGCCGGTGCGCCGGTCGCGGGTGACTACTACTACGGCGGCACCACGCTCGGCACCCTGGTGAAGGGCACCCAGACCTTCTACCCGATCCGCTACAACCACCGGATCGCCTGGGTGCGCACGGCCGACGTCCAGCAGGTCACCCCGGCCGGCCCGATCCGCGCGGACAACCGCTACGACCTGCTGGCGCGGGACGCCAACGGTGGCCTGTGGCAGTACCAGGGTTCGGGCGACATCACACAGCCCTTTCTGACCCGGTTCAAGATCGGTAGCGGCTGGGGCGTCTACAACGCCATGACCGACCTGTCGGACTTCCGTGCCGATGGCCGCGGCGACCTGATCGCCCGGGACACCTCCGGTGTGGCCTGGTACTACAAGGGCAGCGGCAACCCGGCCGCCCCGTTCGGCGACCGGGTCAAGCTCGGCGCGGGCTGGGGCGTGTTCAACGCGCTGGTGGGCGCGGGCGATCTGACCGGCGACGGCCAGGCCGACCTGATCGCCCGGGACGGCGACGGCAAGCTCTGGTTCTACCCGGGCACGGGCGGCCCCGCCTTCGGTCAGCGCACGCAGATCGGCAGCAGCTGGCAGATCTACGACGCGATCCTGAGCACCGGCGATCTCGACGGCGACGGCAAGGGCGACTTCATCGCGCGCGAGCCGTCCGGGAAGCTGTGGTTCTACCCGGGCACCGGCAGCTCCATCCAGCCGTTCGGCGACCGCCACCAGATCGGCTCGGGCTGGAACATCTACAACGCGATCGTCAGCTCGGGCGATCTGAACGGCGACGGCAAGCCGGACCTGACCGGCCGCGACGCCGATGGCCAGCTCTGGTTCTACCCGGGCAACGGCGGCACGGTGCAGCCGTTCGGCGACCGCCGCCAGATCGGCAGCGGCTGGAACATCTACAACACGCTGCTCTGATCCCGGCCCCGATGGCCCTGCCGGCGCGCGGGGCCATCGGGTAGAGTCCCCGGCATGTTCGCGCACTCGACCCAGAACTGGTGGTGGACCGCTCATCCGGCGGCCCGCTGATCTCTGCGCGTACACAGACTCGCGAAGGCCGCCCCGAGGGGCGGCCTTCAGTGTTTTCCGGGCTGTTCCTCCCGCTCACCACCGGAAGGAACCAACTCATGCTCATCCAGAGGCTGTTGGACGACTCCTGCCCGCCGTTCGCCCTGCTGCGCAGGCGCACCCCGGGCCGCGACCACGACACCGTGGAGCTGTTGATCGGCGCGGTCCACGAGGCCGAGCACCTCGCCGACCTCCCCGTCGGCAACCGGCCCGCCCTCGCCCTGGTGCCGTTCCGGCAGATCAGGGAGCGCGGCTTCGACGTCCGCGACGACAACACCCCGCTCTCGGTGCTCGTCGCGGACGAGACCTACGAACTGCCGCTCGCGGACGTGCTCGCCGAGCTGCCCGCGCACGACGTGCGGGTCGAGGGCGGCGGGTTCGACGTCAGCGACGACGCGTACGCCGAGATCGTCCGGCGGGTGATCGACGACGAGATCGGCCGCGGCGAGGGCGCGAACTTCGTCATCCGGCGCACCTTCACCGGCGAGATCCCCGGCTTCGGCCGGTCCGACGCCCTGGCCCTGTTCCGGCGCCTGCTGACCGGCGAGCGGGGCGCGTACTGGACGTTCGTGGTGCACACCCCGGACCGCACGCTGGTCGGGGCGAGTCCCGAGGTGCATGTGCGGATGTCCGGCGGCACGGTCGTCATGAACCCGATCAGCGGGACCTACCGCTACCCGGCGGGCGGTCCCACCCCCGAGGGCCTGCTGGCCTTCCTCGCCGACCGCAAGGAGACCGACGAGCTGTCGATGGTGGTCGACGAGGAGCTCAAGATGATGTGCACGGTCGGCGACATGGGCGGGGTCGTGATCGGCCCCCGCCTGAAGGAGATGGCCCATCTCGCGCACACCGAGTACGAGTTGAGGGGCCGCTCGTCGCTCGATGTGCGCGACGTGCTGCGCGAGACGATGTTCGCGGCGACGGTCACCGGGTCGCCGGTGCAGAACGCGTGCCGGGTCATCGAGCGGTACGAGCCCGGTGGGCGCGGCTATTACGCGGGCGCGCTCGCCCTGCTCGGCCGGGACGCGGGCGGCGCCCAGACGCTGGACTCCCCCATCCTGATCCGCACGGCGGACATCTCCCCGGACGGGCGGCTCAAGGTGCCGGTCGGGGCCACGCTGGTACGCCACTCGGACCCGGCGGGCGAGGTCGCCGAGACCCATGCCAAGGCGGCGGGCGTCCTGGCGGCGCTCGGGGTGCGGCCCGCACGCCCGCACACCGATGCCGTACGGCCCCGGCTCGCGGAGGATCCCCGGGTGCGGGCCGCGCTGGACGCCCGGCGGGCCGACCTCGCGCCGTTCTGGCTGCGGATGCAGGACCGGCCCGCCGAACCGGCCGGCTCGGCGCTGGTCATCGACGGCGAGGACACCTTCACGGCGATGCTGGCGCATGTGCTGCGCTCAGCGGGGCTCTCGGTCTCGGTGCTCCGCTACGACGCCCCACAGCTGCGCGAGCGGGCGCTCGGCCACGAGGGGCCGGTGATCCTCGGGCCCGGTCCAGGCGACCCCTCGAAGACGGCCGACCCGAAGATGCGGCTGCTGCGCCCGCTGGCGGCGGAACTCCTGCGCTCGCACCGGCACGGGCTGCTCGGGGTGTGCCTCGGGCATGAGCTGATCGCGGCGGAGCTGGGGCTTGAGATCGTGCGCAAGCAGGTGCCGCATCAGGGGGCTCAGGTGCGGATCGACCTGTTCGGCCGGCCGGAGACGGTGGGCTTCTACAACAGCTTCGTGGCGCGGTGCGAAGGGGACGTACCGGGTGTGGAGGTGGCCCGGGACGCGTCGACGGGCGAGGTCCACGCACTGCGCGGGCCGGGTTACGCGGGCATCCAGTTCCACCCCGAGTCGGTACTGACCCTGCGCGGCCCGGAACTGATCCGGGACCTGCTGGCGGGGGTGACGGTGGGCTGATCCGGCTGAGCGGGGGCACGGGGGCCGCGGGCCCCCGGCCCCCCTCAAGCCCGGCCTCCCCCGGCCCCCCCCTCAAGCCCGGCCTCCAGCCCGTCCGGTGTTTGAAGGCCGGGGCCTCCGGGGCAGAGCCCCCGGCCACTTCGCCGACCCCGGCCAAATCAGCCGAAGAAGACGCCCACCTCGGCGTAGAGCGCGGGGTCCACGGTCTTCAGCTTCGAGGTCGCCTCGGCGATCGGCACCCGCACGATGTCGGTGCCGCGCAGCGCGACCATCTTGCCGAAGTCGCCGTCGCGCACCGCCTCGATGGCGTGCAGTCCGAAGCGGGTGGCGAGCCACCGGTCGAAGGCGCTCGGAGTGCCGCCGCGCTGGACGTGGCCGAGGACGGTGGTCCTGGCCTCCTTGCCGGTGCGCTTCTCGATCTCCTTGGCCAGCCACTCGCCGACGCCGGAGAGCCGGACGTGCCCGAAGGAGTCGAGGGTGCCGTCCTTGAGCACCAGTTCGCCGTCCTTCGGCATGGCGCCTTCGGCGATGACGACGATCGGCGCGTACGAGGCCTTGAAGCGGGAGGTGATCCAGCCGCAGACCTGGTCGACGTCGAAGCGCTGCTCGGGGATGAGGATGACGTTGGCACCGCCGGCCAGACCGGAGTGCAGGGCGATCCAGCCCGCGTGCCGGCCCATGACCTCCACGACGAGCACCCGCATGTGCGACTCGGCCGTGGTGTGCAGGCGGTCGATGGCCTCGGTCGCGATGCCGACGGCGGTGTCGAAGCCGAAGGTGTAGTCGGTGGCCGACAGGTCGTTGTCGATCGTCTTGGGCACCCCGACGCACTTGATGCCGTACTCGTCGCTCAGCCGGGCCGCCACCCCCAGGGTGTCCTCGCCGCCGATCGCGATCACGGCGTCGATCTCGTACTTGGCGAGGTTCTCCTTGATGCGGCGGACGCCGTCCTCGGCCTTCAGGGGGTTGGTGCGCGAGGAGCCGAGGATGGTGCCGCCGCGCGGCAGGATGCCGCGCACCGCCGGGATGTCCAGCTGGACGGTGGCGCCCTCCAGCGGGCCGCGCCAGCCGTCCTTGAACCCGGTGAACTCGTATCCGTACTCCTGCACACCCTTACGGACGACGCCCCGGATGACCGCGTTGAGTCCGGGGCAGTCACCGCCTCCGGTCAGTACTCCGACCCGCATGGAATGGTCCCTTCGCCTGGGAGTGACGTACGCGGTCCACGCTAGTGGTGACGTACGTCACTGCGGGATGGGGCGAAAGGTCAATTCGCTTGATCCACAAGGGAGTTGACGGACCGTCGTTCACCCGCACGGGGGACGCCCCGGTCAAGCGCCGTCCACGCTGTCGAGGCCGCGCTCTATCGCGTACCGCACGAGCTCCACCCTGTTGTGGAGCTGGAGCTTGCCCAGAGTGTTCTGCACGTGGTTCTGCACCGTGCGGTGCGAGATGACCAGACGCTCGGCGATCTGCTTGTAGCTCAGGCCCTTGGCGACCAGGCGCAGCACCTCGGTCTCGCGCTCGGTGAGCTGTGGGGCCTTGGGCTCGTCGGCGGTGGCGGGCGCCGGGTCCCGGGCGAGCCTGCGGTACTCGCCGAGGACGAGGCCGGCCAGGCCCGGGGTGAACACCGGGTCGCCGACGGCCGTGCGACGGACGGCGTCGGTCAGCTCCTCGGTGCTGGCGGACTTGAGGAGGTAGCCGAGCGCGCCGGACTTCACCGCTTCCAGGACGTCGGCGTGCTCGCCCGACGCGGACAGGACCAGCACCCTCAACGCCGGGTCGGCGGCGACCAGTTCCTTGCAGACCTGGGCTCCGGGCATGCCCGGCAGATTGAGATCGAGGACCAGGACGTCGGGCTCGACGGCCTGGGCCCTGCGCACCGCCTGCGGCCCGTCGCCGGCCGTGGCGACGACGTCGAAGCCGGCGGCCGCGAGGTCGCGGGCCACCGCGTCACGCCACATCGGGTGGTCGTCGACCACCATCACCCGCACCGTCGCGTCCGCCCGCACCGTGTACTGCTCCGTCATCCGTGCCGTCCTGCCTTCCCCCGTGGGACCTTCAGTTCAACTTCCGTGCCCTGGCCCGGCACGGAGATCAGCTCCGCCGTACCGCCGAGGTCCCGCAGCCGGCCCCGGATCGAGAGGGCGACGCCCATGCGCCCCTCCCCCTCGGCCGCCTCCAGCCGGCCCGCCGGGATGCCGGGGCCGTCGTCCCGCACCGTCACGACCACCTCGTCCCCCCAGTCCTCGACCAGGATCCAGGCCTGGGCCGACTCCCCCGCGTGTCTGCGGACATTGTCCAACGCGGCACTGACAGCGGCCGCCAGCTCCCCGGCCGCCGGGGCCGGGAGCAGCACCGCAGCGCCCGGTTCCGCGAAGGAGACCCGCGATCCGGCGTGCGGGGCCAGCAGCAGGCGCAGATCGGTCCCGGCGACGTCGTCGGGTTCGTCGTCGACCTCCACGGCGCGGACCACGGCGCCGTTCGCGGCGTCCTCGGAGGCCCGCCTGGGCGGCACCAGTCCGCTGGAGACCAGGGTGCGCAGGGCCACTTCCTGCTCGCCGGCCATCCGGCCGAGCTCGGCGGCCTCGCCGCCCAGGGCGCTGCCCCGGCGCTGCACCATGGCGAGCACCTGGAGCACGCTGTCGTGGATGCCGCGGGCGAGGCGCTCGCGTTCGCGGGTGGCCGCCTCGATCTCCAGGGCGCGCGCGAGGGTCGCCTCACTGGCGCGGGCCACCTCGACTATGTAGCCGACCGCGATCGAGGCGATCCACACCAGGATGACGTTGTGGAAGGTGTCCCGGGTGGGGGTGCCGCGTTCCACGATGTTGGCGACGGCCACCAGTGAGGAGGCGAATCCGGCCCAGCGCCAGCCGCCCTTGATGGCGAAGGCGAGGACCGATCCGGCCGCCGCGATGGTCGGCAGCGTCGGACCGTCGACCTGCTGGGCGTTGACGTCGGCGACCGGCGTCAGCAGGATGCCGACGAGCACCACGGCGAGGTCGAGGGAGAGGAACCGCTTGGTGCAGGCGGCCGCGTTGGCCACCCTGGGCAGCGTGGCGAAGTTCCACCCGGTGAGCACCGAGAGGTAGCCGATGCCGACCCAGGGCCGCTCGAACTTCCCGTATCCCGTGGCGAAGATCACCACCGCGTAGAGCGTGGTGAGGACCCGGTAGCCGGTCAGCGCCCGCCACAGCGGCAGCTCCACCGACATCCCCACGACCCGTTCGCGCTTCGCCATCTTCCCCCCACCCCGGACGGACGACCGGCTAGTCGCCGGGGCGTTCCGCCTGCTTGGCCTGCTCCGCCTCGCGGACCCGCTCCGCCTTCTCGACGGCCTTGTGCTCGTCGGCGACGCGCTTGGCCTCATCGGCGATCTGGCGCTTGGCGGCGGTCGCGTAGATGTCGACGTACTCCTGGCCGGAGAGCTTCATGATCTCGTACATGACCTCGTCGGTCACCGAGCGCAGGATGAAGCGGTCGCCCTCCATGCCCTGGTACCGGCTGAAGTCGAGCGGCTTGCCGATCCGGATGCCGGGACGCATCAGCTTGGGGACGACCTTCCCCGGGGGCTGGATCTTCTCGGTGTCGATCATCGCGACCGGGATGACGGGCGCGCCGGTGGCCAGCGCCACCCGGGCGAGACCGCCGGGCTTGCCGCGGTAGAGGCGGCCGTCGGGCGAGCGCGTGCCTTCCGGATAGATGCCGAACAGGCCGCCGTTCTTGATGACGTCGATACCCGCGTTGATCGCCGCCTCACCGGCGCCGCGGGCGCCCGAGCGGTCCACCGGGAGCTGGCCGACGCCCTTGAAGAAGGCCGCCGTCAGCTTTCCCTTGACCCCGGGGGAGGTGAAGTACTCGGCCTTGGCGATGAAGGTGACCTTGCGGTCCAGCACGGCCGGCAGGAAGAAGGAGTCCGAGAAGGAGAGGTGGTTGCTCGCGAGGATCGCCGGACCCTCGG
Source organism: Streptomyces sp. NBC_01431 (assembly GCF_036231355.1). Taxonomy (NCBI): domain Bacteria; kingdom Bacillati; phylum Actinomycetota; class Actinomycetes; order Kitasatosporales; family Streptomycetaceae; genus Streptomyces; species Streptomyces sp. NBC_01431. The sequence goes on along the minus strand of NZ_CP109496.1, from coordinate 5,935,322 downwards.
CGGGAATGTTCTCCAGGCCCTCCACCCACGGCCTGAAGGCGAGCTTCAGCGACCCGCCGATGGAGAACTTCATTGCGCCGTAGATCAACTCGGATGCCTTCCTGTGCTTGTCGAACAGACCTTAACCCGTGCCGGGCCCGGCCCTCCCGCGTGACGGCTCTGGTCGGTGTCAGTCCGGTCGCGTACCGTGAAGTACGACTCCCCCGCACAACCCCCGCCCCTGCTCATGAACAGGAGACCCCTGGTGCCGGTCCTCCCTGGAGCCGAGCCGTTCCGCCACGAGGGCGGAGAGGTCGGCGTCCTCCTCTGTCACGGTTTCACCGGTTCCCCGCAGTCGCTGCGCCCCTGGGCCGAATATCTGGCGGAGCGCGGCCTCACGGTCTCGCTCCCCCTGCTGCCCGGACACGGCACCCGCTGGCAGGACATGCAGCTCACCGGCTGGCAGGACTGGTACGCGGAGGTGGACCGCGCCCTGCGCGAGCTCCGTGAGCGCTGCACGCGGGTCTTCGTCTTCGGCCTCTCGATGGGCGGCGCGCTGGCGCTGCGGCTCGCCGCGAAGCACGGCGACGAGATCAGCGGCCTGGTCCTCGTCAACCCGGGCAACAAGGTGCACGGCGCGGCCGCCCACGCGCTGCCGGTGGTCCGCCACTTCGTCCGCTCGACCAAGGGCATCGCCAGCGACATCGCCCTCGAAGGCTCCGAGGAGATCGGCTACGACCGGGTGCCGCTGCACGCGGCGCACTCGCTGCGCAACTTCTTCAAGATCGTGGACGGTGAACTGCCGCAGGTGACCCAGCCGTTGGTGGTTCTGCACAGCCCGCAGGACCATGTGGTGCCGCCGGCCGACTCGGCTCGGGTCCTCAGCCGGGTGTCCTCCACGGACGTCCAGGAGATCCTGCTGGAACAGAGCTACCACGTGGCGACGTTGGACCACGATGCGGAGCGGATCTTCGAGGAGAGCTACTCGTTCATCGGCCGCCTCGCTCCTGACGTCGCGAAGAAGGGGAGCACGACCGGTGGCTGAGCACGACGCGGACCGCGAACCGCAGCCGATCGACGAAGAGGCTGCCTGGGCGGCGATCGTGGCGGGGTACGGCGAGGAACCGGCCGACCCGCCGGGCGCCAGACCGTTCAGATCGGTGGAGGACCTCGCCCTGATCGAGGACGAGCCCGAGGTCGCCGAGAGCCCGGAGCCGAAGCCGGACGCCGGTGCCGACAAGGACCAGGAGAGACCGGCGCTCGGCAGCTCGGTGGTGTTCGCACCCGGCGTGGGCGGCCCCCGCGACTTCGAGCCGTCCGAGCCGTCCGAGGCGTCCGAGGCGTCCGACGACGATGCGGACGCCTCGGACGAGGGCCACTTCGTACCGCCGGAGCCACCGCCGCTGCCGGAGGCCGACGTCACGGCGAAGTTCGCCTGGCTGGGCGTGCTGGGCGGCCCGCTGCTGCTCCTGCTCGCGGCGGTCTTCGGCTGGGACATGACGTGGTGGCTCACCTTCCTGGGCGTGGGCGGCTTCCTGGGCGGCATCGCCACCCTGTTCGCCCGTATGCAACACGACGAGGACGACGACGATCCGGGCCGCGGCGCGGTGGTCTGAACCTCGAACCACGATCGGGCTCCGCCACCTCAAGTCCTCCGGCGGTCAAGCAGCGGGGTCTGGGGGCGGAGCCCCCGGTCACCCCGTCGGTACCCGCAGCGCCGCCAGCACCGGAAGGTGATCCGTGGCGGCGGTCAGGTCGTCCCGCGAAACCAGCCCCAACGGCACGCCGCACCCCAGCACTTCGACTCCCCGGGTGGCGAACACCGCGTCGATCCGCTGATGCGGATCATCCGGTGTGGACGTGAACTCCCCACCCCAGGGCGCCACTTCCCAGCAGTCCTGGAGCGCCCCGGCCAGCCGGGCGAAGCCGCGCCCCCCGGGCCGTTCGTTCAGATCGCCGCCGGCGATCGCGTGCTCCACCCCCATCCCGGCCAGCCGGTCGAGGAGCGCCCCCGTCTGCTCGTACCGCTCGGCCTCCTGAAGGCTGAGGTGGGCGCTCAGGACGCCGATCCTGGCCCCGCCGACGCGTACCACCGCGGTCGCGAAACCGCGCCGGTGCAGGCCGGGGGTGAGCGGGAGCAGCACGTCCTCGGTGCGTTCCACGGTGGCGCGCAGCGAGCAGAGCAGCATCGGGCCCGCGGCGGTGGCGCCGCCGCTGAGGACCACCAGATCGCTCGCCGCGGCGAGGCGTGCCGCGGCCTTGCGCCAGCGGAAGAAGCGGGGCGCTTCCTGGATGAGTACGAGGTCGGGTGCGCAGGCGCGGATCACCCGGGCGAGGGCCGCGTTGTCGTCGCGCATCGAGCGGATGTTGTAGCTGAGCACGCGGATCACGGCCGAGCCGTTCTCCGTCGCGGACGCGGGCAGGCCGTCGGCAGGTGTGGTCATGGCCCACAACGTATGACAGCGCCCGCCGGGTCCGGGACCGGACCGGGCGGGCGCTGCCTTGGCAGGGGTGTCACATGATGGGGTCGGGCTGCCTGGCGAGGTCGGCCGCGCCGACCAGACCGGCCTTGTTGCCCAGTTGGGCCGCGATCACATCGGCGACCGGCCGCCAGTTCCCGCCGACCAGCCAGCGCTTGTAGGACTTGCGGATCGGGTCGAGCACCAGCTCGCCCTCGTCCGAGAGTCCGCCGCCCACGATGAACGCGGACGGGTCGAACAGCGAGGCCAGGTCGGCGAGGCCCGCACCGGCCCAGCGGGCCAGTTCGCGGTACGAGTCGACCGCCACCGGGTCGCCCTGGCGCGCGGCCATCGAGATGTGCTTGCCCTCGATGCCGTCGGGGGTGCCGTTGCCCAGCGCGAGCAGGATCTCGGCCCGCTCGGGGGTGGCGTTGGCGCGCTGCTTGGCGTAGCGGACCAGGGCGCGGCCGGAGGCGTACTGCTCCCAGCAGCCCTGGCTGCCGCAGCCGCACAGCAGGCCGTCCGGCACCATCCGGATGTGGCCGAACTCGGCGGCCACGCCGAAGTGGCCGCGGCGCAGCTTGTTGCCGATGATGATGCCGCCGCCCAGGCCCGTGCCGAGCGTGATGCAGATGACGTTGCGGTGACCCTTGCCCGCCCCGAAGCGGTACTCGCCCCAGGCGGCCGCGTTGGCATCGTTCTCCACGACCACCGGGAGGCCGACGCGGTGCTCGACCTTCTCCTTCAGCGGTTCCTGGCGCCAGTCGATATTGGGCGCGAAGTAGACGGTGGAGCGCTGGCGGTTGACGTAACCGGCGGCCCCGATGCCCACGCCCACGATCTCGTGTCCGGCGCGTGCGCCGTCGACGGCCGAGGCGATCGCGTCCACGATGGCATCGGGCGTGCCGGGAGTCGGCACCTTGTGGGTGGAGAGGATGTTGCCGTCCTCGTCGACCACGCCCGCCGCGATCTTCGTGCCGCCGATATCGACACCGATGGTGAGTCCCATGAATCCCTCAGTTCGGTCGAGCCCCGCTACGGCCAACCGTACCCGAGCCGGGGTGGCGCTCAGCGTGCCGAGTCCGCGTTCACCCGGCGGTGAGCGCAGGTCCCGGCCCCGGCCGCGGACTCAGTCGAGATCGATGTGCTCGGTGCTGCCGGGTCCCTCGTCGCGCTTCGCGTCGTCCGCGGACGTCCATCGGCGTTCGTGGCCCTCGACCGCGGAGCGGTAGGCGGCGAGCAGTTCGTTGCCGGCGGCGGCGAGGTGGTCGAAGACCTCGGGGTTGCGCTCGATGACGGGCTCGACGGCGGACTTCGCCTGGCTGATCAGCTGTTGCACGGCGCTCGACGCGGCCATGCCGGGCAGCGAGGGCTGGACCCCCAGGACGCCGGCGACCTTGTCGGAGACCGCGTCGAGCAGCTTGCGCAGTTCCTCGGCGGCGGATCCCGGCGGGGTGCCGTACTCGGCGCGGCGGCGCGCCTTCTCGGCGGCGAGGTCCTCGGCGCAGGCGTCGGCCCAGGCATCCGCGTCGGGGGCGGGGTGCTCAGTGGCTTCGCTCATGGCGGACTCCAGCGACTGGTTTTCCTACGGATCTGTTTCCTTCGACGTTACCCGAACGGGGGTATACCGTTCAGCGGCCGCGCGGCCACAGCTCGGGATCGGGTGTGAACCGGATGTCCAGGACGCCGTCGTTCAGCCCGGCGCCGGTGACGGTGCAGCGGCGCAGCGCGGAGGGCAGCGGGACGATGCGGCGGAACGGGCCGACGGTGAGCAGGAGTTCGTCGCCGCGCCGCACCAGGGCCAGCCCGTCCTTGACGGCGCCGGGCAGCGCGAGGCGCCACACCAGGACGTCGTCCTCGGCGATGCGGTCCTCGATGGTCCACGCCGGGGCGCCGGCCGCCTCCGCGGGCGCCCGGCACCCGAGCAGCTCCAGGTCGTCGTCACCGCGCGGGTCGCGCCCGAGGTGCGCCACCTCGTGCACGGCGGTGAACTCGCCGGTCAGCTCGTCCAGGTGCTTGCGCTGCTGGGCGACGAGCCCGGCGAGCCAGGGGTCGGGGGTCTCGGCGGGCAGCAGCCGGTTGGCGACCACCACGTCGAGGGCGAGCCGGTGCAGGGCGATGCCGAGCCGGGCGGTGCGCAGGGCGTCGGCCGCGGCGGGCCCGGGTTCCACGACGAGCCGCACCGTCGTGCCCGGGTCCTCGATCACGGCTTGGACGGCGGCCAGTTCGAGGTCCCAGCGGGCCGCGGTCTCGTACAGCCACTGCGCGGGCATGGGCACCCCGGCGAGCTGGGCGAGGACCGGGCGCAGCGAGCGGGCGGCCTGGCGCTCGGGCGGCAGGAGCCGGCGCAGGTAGCGGCGCAGCTGCTCGGGCAGGGCGAGGGCGGCCAGCGCGCGGTCGGTCGGCGGAAGGTCGACGACCAGCAGGTCGGGCTCTCCGGCCGCGGCCTCGCGCAGGGCGCTGAGCAGGGCGAGCTGTTCGGCGCCGGGGAGTTCGGTGAGTTCCTCGGCATCCAGGCGGGAGGCGCCGAGCAGGTCGAGGGCGACGCCCGCGCGGTCCTGGAAGGCGAGGAGTTCGGCGCGGAAGTGCGCGGCCGAGTCGATCCGGCGGACGGTGACGCCGCCGAGTTCGCCGGGCACGCGGTCCGGGGTCAGCAGCGTGACTCGGGTGCCCCGGCGGGCGGCGGCGAGTGCGGTCGCCGCCGCGACGGTGGTGCGGCCCGCGCCGCCGGGGCCGGTGACGAGGACCGTACGCATCAGGCCGCGGAGTCCGCGGGGCCGCTCTCGACGCGCTTCTTCAGACCGGCGAGCGCGCGGTCGATGATGACCTTCTCCGCCTTGCGCTTGATCATGCCGAGCATCGGGATCTTGACGTCGACGGTCAGCTGGTAGGTGACCTCGGTCGCGCCGCCGGGGGCGTCGGCCAGGGTGTAGGAGCCGTCGAGGGAACGCAGCATCTGGGACTTGACCAGGGTCCAGCTGACCTGGTTGCCGTTCCAGGAGTAGGCGAGGGTGTGGTCGTCCTTGATGGCGCCCGCGTCGAGCAGCAGCCGCACCTTCTCGGCGTGACCGGCGGCGTCGGTGGAGAGCACCTCGGCCTCCTTCACCTCGCCGGTCCACTCGGGATAGCGGGCGAAGTCCGCGATCACTTGCATGACGTCGGCGGGGGCCGCCTCGATGGTGATAGACGAGCTGGTGTGTTCCGCCATCGTCGTGGCTCCTCCAGTGCGCGGTCCGGTGGGTCGGAGTCCCCGGCTCGGCCTTGGCCGGGAGCGCGGGGAGGTGTGTGCAGGCTATCGCGTACGGGCCGGACGCCGGTCCAGTGGCCGGATCACCACTCCAGGGCGAACGGCCGGGAGGTGGCCGCGAAGTGGCCGACGTTGATGCACTCGGTGCCGCCGACGCGCATCCGCCGGACCAACGGCTGGTGGACGTGGCCGAACAGGGAGTAGCGGGGCCGGGTCCTGTGGATCGCGGCGAGCAGGGCGCGCGAGCCGCGCTCGAAGCGGCGCGCCACGGTGTCGTACACGAGCTCGGGGACCTCGGGCGGGATGTGCGAGCAGAGCACGTCGACCTCGCCGAGCGCCTCGACCTTCGCGGCGTACTCCTCGTCGGAGATTTCATAGGGCGTTCGCATCGAGGTCCGCAGGCCGCCGCCCACGAAGCCGAAGACGCGGCCGGCTATCTCGATCCGCTGGCCGTCCAGGACGGTGGTGCCCGGCCCCGCGTACTGCGGCCAGAGGTCCGGCATGTCGACGTTGCCGTAGGTGGCGTACGTCGGGTCGGGGAAGGCGGCGAACAGCTCGGCGTACTGGCGCCGGACCGCGGCCTCGATCGCGGCCTCCCGGTCGAGTCCGGCCCACAGCGAACGCCCCAGCTCACGGGCCTCGTCGAAGCGCCGGGCGGTGCGCAGGGCGACGATCTTGTCTGCGTTGTCGACGCCGAAGAGGTCGGGGAAGATGCCGCGCGAGTGGTCGGCGTAGTCGAGGAAGAGGACCAGGTCACCCAGGCAGATGAGCGCGTCCGCCCCGTCGCCCGCCTTGGCGAGGCCCTCGGCGTTCCCGTGCACGTCACTGACCACATGAACTCGCATGGGGGCAACCCTAGGCCGTCGGACCTGCGGTTACTTCCGAGTCCCAAAAGGTGTGGACTACTGTGCGCGAAGCAGTGTCAAACATGTGTGACGCACAGAACATCTGGCCAGAACCCCCTATCGGGAACCCACTACCCATGGGTAACGTCCGGGCAGTCCAGTCGTGCTCGGAGTTCCGCCCCCCACGGAAACCTCCGGGCACCTGCCCGATCTTGGACCGCAGCCGGTGCGTCACACAGAGCCGTGGCACCGGCGCCCGATGAGGAGCAGCAGTCTTGCGCGAGTTCAGCCTTCCGGCCCTGTACGAGGTCCCTTCGGACGGCAACCTGACGGATCTGATCCGCCGCAATGCCGCTCAGCACCCCGATGTCGCGGTCATGGGCCGCAAGATCGCGGGCGCTTGGGCCGATGTCACCGCCCGCCAGTTCCTCGCCGAGGTGCGCGCCGTCGCCAAGGGCCTGATCGCCGCCGGCGTCGACGCCGGCGACCGGGTGGCCCTGCTCTCGCGGACGCGATACGAGTGGGTGCTGCTCGACTTCGCGATCTGGAGCGCGGGCGCGGTCACCGTCCCGGTGTACGAGACCAGTTCGCCCGAGCAGATCCAGTGGATCCTGGGCGACTCCGGCGCGACGGTCGCCATCGTCGAGTCCGAGGCGCACCAGGCGTCCGTGGCCGCGGTCCAGGGCGGTCTGCCCGCCCTCAAGGGCATCTGGCAGATCGACAAGGACGCGGTGGGCCGGCTCACCGCCCTCGGCGCGGACGTCTCCGAGGAACTGCTCGACCAGCGGATGTCCTCGGCGCACGCCGACGACCCCGCCACCATCGTCTACACCTCGGGCACCACCGGCCGCCCCAAGGGCTGTGTGCTGACCCACCGCGCCTTCTTCGCCGAGTGCGGCAACGTGGTCGAGCGCCTCAAGCCCCTGTTCCGTACCGGCGAGTGCTCGGTTCTCCTGTTCCTGCCCGCGGCGCACGTCTTCGGGCGGCTCGTCGAGGTGGCCTCGGTGATGGCGCCGATCAAGCTCGGCTGCGTACCGGACATCAAGAACCTGACCGATGAACTCGCCTCGTTCCGGCCGACGTTGATCCTCGGCGTGCCGCGCGTCTTCGAGAAGGTCTACAACTCGGCGCGCGCCAAGGCGCAGGCCGACGGCAAGGGCGCGGTCTTCGACAAGGCCGCGCACACGGCGATCGCGTACAGCAAGGCGCTCAGCACCCCGGCGGGGCCTTCGGTCGGTCTGAAGATCAAGCACAAGGTCTTCGACAAGCTCGTCTACAGCAAGCTGCGGGCGGTGCTCGGCGGGCGCGGCGAGTACGCGATCTCCGGCGGCGCGCCGCTCGGCGAGCGGCTCGGCCACTTCTTCCGCGGCATCGGCTTCACGGTCCTGGAGGGCTACGGCCTGACCGAGTCCTGTGCCGCGACCGCGTTCAACCCCTGGGACCGCCCGAAGATCGGCACGGTCGGGCAGCCGCTGCCGGGTTCGGTCGTACGGATCGCGGACGACGGCGAGGTGCTGCTGCACGGCGAGCACCTGTTCCAGGGCTACTGGAACAACGCCGCCGCGACCGCCGAGGCGCTGGCCGACGGCTGGTTCCACACCGGTGACATCGGCACCCTCGACGAGGACGGCTACCTCGCGATCACCGGCCGCAAGAAGGAGATCATCGTCACAGCGGGCGGCAAGAACGTCGCCCCCGCGGTGATCGAGGACCGCATCCGCGCGCACGCGCTGGTCGCGGAGTGCATGGTGGTCGGCGACGGGCGGCCGTTCGTCGGCGCGCTCGTCACGCTCGACGAGGAGTTCCTTGGCCGCTGGGCCGAGGAGCACGGCAAGCCCGCGGGGGTGACCGCGGCCACGTTGCGCGACGACGCGGATCTGCTCGCCGAGGTGCAGCGGGCGGTGGACGACGGCAACGCGGCGGTCTCCAAGGCGGAGTCGGTACGCAAGTTCCGGGTCCTCGGGGCCCAGTTCACCGAGGAGGCGGGGCACATCACGCCTTCGCTGAAGCTCAAGCGGAACGTCGTGGCGAAGGACTTCGCGGACGAGATCGAGGCGATCTACACCCGCTGAGCCGCAGCGGGCCCAGGGTCTCGGGGGCTGCCGCCCCCGACCCCCTCCTTTGGCCCCCGGCGCGCGGCCGGGCCACTGCTGCGGCCCATTGCGCGCGGCCGGGCGGCCCCGGGCCCCTTCTCCGGCCATGGTGCGCGGCCGGGCGGCCCCGGGCCGTTTCGCGCCTGAAGGGCGCTCGTCCTCAATCGCCGGACAGGCTGGGGATGCCTGCGTGGGCGGCGCCCAAGAGGCCGGACAGGCTTGGGACCAACCCGGCCCAACAGACCGGACGGACTTCGGACCAACCCTGCTAGGGGCGCGGGGAACTGCGCGACCAGCCACGCACGGCCCGCGGCCGAAGGCGAGTTCAGGGGCGCGGGGCAACCACGCAACCACGCAACCAGCCACGCACGGCCCGCCGAGCCACATGCCCGCCCCCGTGGAGCGGAGCCGTGTGGCTAAAGCAGGCCCTTGAGCTTCTCCGCCAAGAGGTCCCAGCGCCACTTCTCCTCCACCCACTCCCGCCCCCGCTCCCCCATGCTGCGCCGCAGTTCCGCGTCCTGGAGGAGCGTGACGATGCGGTCCGCCGAGTCCTCGGGGGCGCCGCCGCGCACCACCCAGCCCGTCTCGCCGTCGAGAACCGCGTCGGGCGCACCGCCGGAGTCGCCCGCGACCACGGGCAGGCCGGTCGCCGACGCCTCCAGGTACACGATGCCGAGCCCCTCGACGTCCAGGCCGCCGCGCCGGGTGCGGCACGGCATCGCGAACACGTCGCCCGCCCCGTAGTGCGCCGGCAGTTCCTCCCAGGGCACCGCGCCGGTGAAGCGGACGGCGGCCGAGACCCCGGTGTCCAGCGCCAGTTTGCGCAGGCCGGCCTCGTACGGCCCGCCGCCGACGATGAGCAGGACCGTCTCCGGCACCTGCGCCAGGATCGCGGGCATGGCCAGGATCAGCGTGTCCTGCCCCTTGCGCGACACGAGCCGTGACACGCAGACCACGACGGGCCGGTCGGCGAGCCCGAGGCGTTCGCGTACGACGTCGCCGCCGGAGCCGGGGTGGAAGGTCTTCTCGTCGACGCCGGGCGGGAGTTGGACCATGCGGGCCGCGGCCTGCTGGGTCAGCGCGTCCGCGATCCGGGACCGGGTGTACTCACCCAGATAGGTGATCGTGTCCGTACCCTCGCCGATCCGCCGGAGCAACTGCCGCGCGGCGGGCAACTGGGCCCACCCCGCCTCGTGCCCATGGGTGGTCGCCACCAGGCGTTCGGCGCCGGCCCTGCGCAGCGCGGGCCCCATGAGGCCGAGCGGCGCCGCCGCCCCGAACCACACGGAGGAGCAGCCGTGTTCACGCAGCAGGGAGACGGCGCGCCGGGTGGCCCGGGGCGTCGGCAGCAGCATCGTGGTGCGGTCGCGTACGACGGTGAACGGCTGCTCGGCATCGAACGCGGCGGTCGCCTCGATGCCCTCCCGGCTCCGCTTCCAGGTCGAGGCGTAGACGACGATCTGCTCGGGGTCCAGGCGCAGCGCCATGTTGTGCAGGAACGCCTGGATCCCGCCGGGGCGCGGCGGGAAGTCATTGGTCACGATCAGGGTCTTGTGCATCGCCGCCGACAGTACCGAAGACGGCGCACGGAACCGAAAGCCGGCCCGTGGCGCGGCCGCGGATCCGGACGCCCCCGGCCAGGGGCGAGCCGGAATCTCGCGAGGCCGCGGCATGCGGCCCCGCCTCTTGGTCGGCGCGCGGCCGCACCCGGCATGATGGCTGACTCCGACCCCCCGAAACCAGGATGAGACGGGCACCGTCATCATGAGCGTTCCCCGGCGCACCCTCGCCGTGACGGCCACCTGGGCCGCGACCCGCTGTCTGCTGCTGCTCTGCGTCTTCAGGGTTCTGGTGCTGCCGGGTCCGGACGTCACCAGCGATGTCCACGTCATCTACCAGGGCTGGTCGCAGGTCCTCCAGACCGGCACGTACCCGCTGGACGACGTGACCTGGCAGTACCCGCCGGCTGCCGCGCTCGCGATCCTCTCCCCCGCGGCGCTCCCCTTCCTGGACTACGCCTCGGCCTTCTTCGTGCTCGCCTTCCTCGCCGACGCGCTGGTCTTCGGCCTGCTGATGTACGCGGCCGGGCGGCCCGGCAAGTCCCGCGGCGGCGCCTGGATGTGGGCGCTGGGGGTGCCGCTGCTCGGCCCGACCGCGTACGCCCGCTACGACCTGATGGTGACCGCGGTCGCCGTCACGGCGCTGCTCGCGGGCGCCCGCCACCCCCGGGTCCTCGGTGCGCTGGCGGCTTTCGGGGCGCTGCTCAAGGTGTGGCCGGTCCTGCTGCTCGTGCGCGCCCCGCGCCGGGCCTGGACGACCGCCGCCGTCACGGCGGCCGGGCTGTCGCTGGCGTGCGCGGCGGCGGCGCCGGGGGCGTTCGCCTTCCTCACCTTCCAGCGGGAGCGGGGTACCGAGGTGGAGTCGCTGGGGGCGCTGGTCTTCCAGGTGGCCCGGCACTCCGGCTGGCCGGGGCGGGTGCAGCTGAACTACGGCTCGGTGGAGTTCCTCGGCCCGTACGTCCCACTGGTATCCACGCTGGCGCTGGCGCTGAGCGCGCTCGCCCTCGGGTGGCTGCTGCTGTGGCGGATCAGGGCCCGTGGCCCGGTGCGGCCGAGCACCCTGGCGGACGCGGCCTTCACCGCGGTGCTGCTCTTCACCACCACCAGCCGCGTCATCAGCCCGCAGTACCTGCTGTGGCTGGTCGGTCTGGGCGCAGTGTGCCTCGTCTTCCGCCGCAGCCCCATGGTCCTCCCCGGCCAACTGGTCCTGGCCGCGACCGGCGTGACGCTCCTGGAGTTCCCGATCTGGTTCTCCCACGTGGTGGCCGGCGACCGGCTCGGCATCCTGCTCCTCGCCGTCCGCAACGCCCTCCTGCTCACCGCGTCCCTCGTGTCCTGCCACCGCCTGTGGCAGTCGGCGTCCCCCACCCGCAACCCGCTAACCCTGCCCGTTCAGCCGACCCGCACGACCGAGTCGTCCAGCAGCCGCTGACCCCCCACACCCCGCCAAAACCCCGCGACGGCGACACACTGACCGCCCGCGGCCACCGCCATCCCCAGGCAGACCCCCCGGTTTCGGGAGGGGATGCTGCGGATCGCGCGGGCGACGGCGGTCGAGGAGAAGAGGTGGCTCGCCGAGGCGATCGGGCGGCTGGCGGCGGGGTGCTCAGGCCAGTTGGTCGCGTACGTACTCTCGCCACATCGTGGTGAACTCCCCTGGGGACAGGCCGAGTTCATCGGACATCGCCTTTTCCACCGCGCCCTCGCGGTGGGGCTGGTCGCCCACCTTGGTGTAGAAGCGGGCCAGCGTCGCCTCGCTCCAGTGGGACGCGATCAGGCGGCAGGCCAGCCAGCCGCCCTCGTACGCGCGGGCGAGGCGGTCCGCGCCGCCGTCGAAGCCGAAGTCCGCGTCGTCCGGCAGGGCGGCGGGGAGGTCGCCGGCGCGGACCGCCTGCTGGAGTTCGGGGGCGGCCTGCGCCGCGGTGCGGCCGGTGCCGCGGTAGCCGACCCAGTCCGCGTACCCCTCCGAGAGCCACATCGGGGTGGCGGGCGAGGTGTGCGCACGGGTGGCGACATGGGTGGTCTCGTGGGTGAGGACGACCCGGCGGCCCAGGTCGCCGAGGACCGAGTACGCCTCCGGGTTGACGATCACCCGGTCCGCCGGAGCCGCCGTCGAGCCGCCCGCCTCGCCGGTGGTCACCGCCGCTATCCCCCGGTAGGAGGCGGCGGGCGCCCCGAGCAGCGCGGCCATCCCGTCCAGCGAGGCGGGTACGAGGACGACCACGCGGCCCGCCCACTTTCCGGGCCAGGCCGCCGACACCTGGGGCACGGCCGCGTCCGCGGTGTCCGCGATCTGGTGCAGCCGCGCCGCGTCCTGGCCCACCCCGAGCACCAGGCTGTGCCCGCCGCGTACCGCGGTGACCGGGCCCTGCTGCCACAGCATCTGGGCGGCGCCCTTGGCGGGCTGGTCGCCCGCGACGTACCAGTGGCCGTCGCGCTGATCGAGGGTGAGGGAGCGGGCCGCGCTCACGGGGGCGCTGTCGTACCCCTCGATCCGGTAGCGCAGGTCCACCTTCGCGGTGACCGTCCCGCCCTGCCGGGCCACCGAGTCGACCGTGTATGTCCAGGACGCCAGTGGCACCTGCGCGAGGTTGTCGAACTCGGCGCGCTGCGCCGCGCGCAGCCCGGTCGCCGCGGGGTCGACCGCCGCCAGATAGCCGCCCTCGTCGTGCCCCAGGACCGCGGCCGCCCGCCGGTCCAGTACCCGCTGCACCTGGCCCCTGGTCGCGTCCGGCGCCGACCCGGGCGCCGAGCAGCCCGCGGCGAGCAGCAGCGCGGCGAGGGCGCAGCCCGCCGCGCGCCCGCGCCACACCCGTCGTCCACGACCCTGACCTGCCACGCGCCCGATCGTACGGTCAGACGCGGGTGACCGAGGAGACCGGCATCATCCCCACCGGGTCGTAGCGCACCGGCGCGCCCGGGTACGGGGCGTGCACCACCTGGCCGTTTCCCATGTACATCGCGATGTGGCTGGCGTCGTGGCGGTAGGCCACCAGGTCGCCCGGCTTCGCCTCGGAGAGCGGCACCTGGTGGCCCGCGTACCGCTGCTCCTGCGAGGTGCGCGGCAGACCGATGCCGGCCTGGGCGTACGACCACTGCATCAGGCCCGAGCAGTCGAACCCCGAGGGCCCGTTGGAACCCCAGATGTACGGTCTGCCGATCGCCGAGCGGGCCGCCATGACGGCCGCCGCGGCCCGATCGGAGGCGGGCTGGGCGTCGGACAGCTCAGGCAGTTCGGTGCGGCCCGAGCGGGAGGCCCGGTCGAAGGCGGCCCGGTCGGCGGTCGGCAGCGCGTTCAGCATGCGGCGCGCCTGCGCCAGCTTCGACTCCACGGTCCGCTTGTGCCGGGCGACCTCGCTGCGGCTGCGCTCGAGCTCGGCCAGTTTGCGGCGCGCGTCGGCCCGCTGCTGCGCCAGGCGGCGCTGCTCCCGCTGAAGGTCCTGGAGCGCGCCGCTCTGGTGCTCGCTCAGCCGGTCGAGGGCCGCGGCCTTGTCGAGATAGGAGGCCGGGTCGGCGGAGAGGAGCAGCGCGAGCGAGGGGTCGATGCCGCCGGAGCGGTACTGCGCGCCGGCGATCGCGCCGAGCGCGCCCCGCATGCGGTTGATCCGCTCCTGGCCACGCGCGACGGCGTCCTCGGCGTGCTTCACCTCGTCGCGCAGCCGGTCGGCCCGCTCATCGGCCTTGTCGTACTGCTCGGTGGCCTGCTCGGCCTCCTGGAAGAGCTGGTCGACCTTGGCCTGGCCCGAGGCGCCCGACGGGTGCGGGTCGGCGCTCGCCGAGGGTGCCGCGAGGGCTGCCGCCGCCGCCGCGGCCGCGGCCGAAAGAACGGTGACGCGGGCGCTCTGGGTGAGGCCGGACTGCGAGGACCGGCGATGGGACGCCACGGATGCCGCACTCCCTTGCACTGCGTGCGGCCCCCTGCCGCCCGGGTGGGCGGCGAGCCACCGGGGAACCGCACGCCGGACAGTAACCGGGGGCATACCCGCGGGCCAACGACCCCGGCGGCCACACAAAGTGACGCCCCGCCGGAGATCACAGGTCACCGGCGGGGCGTGGCGTCAGCCCGAGCTGTCGAAATTCGCCCGTTCGGGCGGTGTCGGAGGCTGACGGAAGGAAAGGCGGTTCAGCTGACGCGGACGCCGAACTGGAACGGCATGTCGTCCATCGACTCGTAGCGCACCACCGCGCCCGGCTTGGGCGCGTGCAGGACCATGTTGTTGCCCGCGTACAGGGCGACGTGGTGCAGGTCTCCGAAGAACAACACCAGGTCGCCGGGCTTGAGCTGACTGCGGCCGATCTGGGTGCCGGCGTTCGCCTGCTCCTCCGAGGTCCTCGGGATGTCTATGCCGGCCTGGCGGTAGGCCCAGGAGGTCAGGCCCGAGCAGTCGAAGGAGGCGGTGCCGGTGGCGCCGTACACGTACGGCCTGCCGATCATGGTCTGGGCCGCGGCGAGGGCGGCGGCGCCGCGCTGGGAGGCGGGCGCCTCGTTGCCGAGGTCCGCGCGCTGGTTGGAGCGGTTGGCGCGCGCGTCGTCGGCGGCGAGCGAGGCCTTCTCCTGTGCGGTCAGCGAGTTGAGCAGGTTCTGCGCGTCGCTGAGCTTGCCCTGGACTTCCTGCTTCTTGTCGCCGAGCACCTTGCGGGTGTCGGCGAGGTCCTTCAGCTTGTTCTGGGCCTCCTGGCGCTCCTGTGCGAGGGAGCGCTGCTGACCCTGGATCTTCTGGAGCGCCTCGGCCTGAGTGGCGCTCAACTGGTCGAGGGAGCTGGCCTTGTCGAGGAAGTCGTCCGGGTTGGAGGAGAGGAAGAGCGCGAGCGAGGGGTCGATGCCGCCGGAGCGGTACTGCGCCGCGGCCATCGAACCGAGGCCGTCGCGCAGGGTGTTGAGCTCCTGCTGTCCGCGCGCGACCTTGTCCTGGATCTGGCTGACCTGCTGCTCCAGCTGGCTCTGCTTCTCCTTGGCGCCGTCGTACGCCTCGGTCGCCTTCTCGGCCTCGTCGTAGAGCTTGTCGACCTTGCTCTTGACCTCGTCCTTGGACGGTTTCGGGTCCGCGTGGGCGGCCTGCGAGGTGAGGGCAACGGCGGCGGCGGCGGTCGCGGTGAGAACGGTCACGCGGGTGCGGCTCGCGGGCTTGGGTCGACGGTGGGACGCCACGAAGGCGAGCTCCTTCTTCCTCAGCCGCCGAACTCTGCTGACTCGGCGGGACCTTCACGGACACCCCGGGCGAGTGATCAACCACGTGAAGGTACGAGGCCAGACCCTAGTGACCCTCCTGTGATCAGTTCAAATCCTGATCGGAAAAAATACAGTCACCCAGAGCATTCTTTACCGTCATCCCACGCGTAGTAGCGGGCGCTTGACGGAGTGCTCCGCAGCGATCACCCGAATTCGGGCATCAGGCACATGAGTTGGCAGACCGGCCAGAACGGTCGGCAGGGCACGAATGCGTCAGACGCGCGACAGGCGCTTCAGGAGCAACAGGGAGGCGACCGGTCGCGCGCCCGCCTTCGCGACGCCGTCGGCGACTTCCCGGTCCGTCGACACGACCACCACGGGCCGCCCCGAGGGCTCGGCCCGCACCAGCTGGCGGATCAGCTCGTCCGCGGTCACCCCGGGCTTGGAGAACAGCACCCGGACGCCCCTGGGCGGTGCGAGCAGCACCGGAGCCGCCAGTTCCGCGCCGTCGAAGACACAGGTGACCTCGGCGCCGGTCTGCGCGGCGAGCACCGAGAGCCCGCCGAGCAGCCGCAGCCGCTGCTTCTCCAGCGGCATCGTGGGATAGCCGGTCTTGGTGACGTTGTAGCCGTCCACCACCAGGTGCACCTGGGGCAGCGCGAGGAGCTGGTCGAGCAGCGCCGGGTCGGTCTCGGAGAGCGCACGCGCCGCGATGTCCTTGGGCGTCATGGTGCCCGGCGCGACCGCGTCCACGGTGTCGGCGGGGCGCACCGAGGCGGGCGGCAGGGCGAGTTCGCGGCGCAGGCCCTGGGCGCCCTCCAGGACGGTGTCGAGCAGCAGCCGCAGCCGCATGTCCTCGACGGAGCGCCCCTCGCGCACCGCGCGCCGACTCGCCTCCAGGCCCGACTCGGCCTCGCCGAGACGGGTCTTGAGCCGCCGGGCCTCGCTCTCGGCGGCCGCCACCTGGGCGGCGGCCTCGGCCCGGATGCCGTCGATCTCCGAGGTGGTCTTGCGCAGGGCGGCCTCGCCGCGCTTCACATCGCTCAGGGCGCTGCGCAGCTTGCGCTGGAGCGTTTCGGCTTCCTTGCGCGCCGCGAGCAGTTCCGTCCGCAACTGTTCGTTCTCGGACTTGATCTGGGCGCGCGCCTCGGCGAGTTCCTCGCGCAGCCGCTCCAGTTCACGCCGGCCCTCCTCGTCGGCCCGCTCGGCGTCCGCGCGCTGGGCCTCCTCGCCGGCCGCGGCCACCAGCTTCACCCAGCCGGTGGGGCGCAACACATAGGCGGCGGCCGCCACGTCCACGGGGTCGGCGGCCGCGGGCGGCGAACCCGCCTGGACGGCTCCCGCGAGCTCGGGCTGGGACTCCTTGAGCCGCTCGCCGATCCGCTGGCGGAACACCGGGTCGCTCTCCAGGGCGGCGGCCATCGCGTTGCCGGCGAACTTGGCGCGCCGAGTCGGGGTGAAACGGGCGTACTGCCGCAATTGTCCGGGCAGTTCGGCGACGGTCAGGCCGCCGAACGCCTCCGAGACGAAGGCGACGACCCGGCGCCGCACTCCTTCGGGCAGCGGGCGGTCGAGCACCTCGACGGGGCCGTCGCCGGCCGAAGCGGCCGGTTCAGCACCGCTTGCACGCTCCACAATCCGTCACCCCAACTGTCATCCGTGCCGCGTACGGAGCACCCCTCAGGAGGCGCTCGCCGAGTCGGTACCCGGCCGGTCCACCAGCTCGATCTGATCCACCGCGTTGCACCACCGGCAGCGAACCGACTCGATGGTCTCACTGACCACCTCGCGTTCCTCCACCTTGGGCTCTCCAGCGAGGTCCAGATGGACGTACTCGACCACTTTCGACGAGCGGGTGACATCGAAACGGGTGAGGTTTCCGCAGAGCGTGCAGCGCCACCGGGTGTCGGCGGTCGGCTGGGGAACGGTGGTCATATAGTGCCGTCCTCTTTCCACTTCCATGGTCCGGGATCTCGCGGTGCGCCGTCGAACTGCGGGAGTCTGCCCGTAACCCTACGGCCTACCCGCCACCCGGGGACACGGCGAGGCAGTCTGTACCGATAGCCCCTTTTGGGCCATTCTCTCCCCATGGTCAAGTGGCGGGGGGCGGCGATCCTCAAGGGTGCGGTGCGGGGTCCGGCGGTGACGTACGCGCTGATCGCCGCCTGCTGTCTGCTCTTCGTCGTCAGCCCGGCGTCCGGCCTCAACCCGGCATACGGAACCGGCGACGCGATCCTCAGCTCCCAGAGCGACTACTTCGCCCGCTGGGGCGTGATCCCCAGCGAACTCCTCGCGGGCCGGCCACCCGCCCTGCTCACCCCGCTGACCGCCCTGTTCGTGCACGGCAGCTGGCTGCACCTGCTCGGCAACATGCTGTTCCTTTACGTCTTCGGCGTGATGACCGAGGAACGCATGGGCCGGGTGGAGTTCGCACTGTTCTACCTGGCAAGCGGCTATCTGGCCCTCTTCGCGTACGCGGCGGCGCACGCGGGCTCGCAGCAGACCCTGGTGGGAGCGTCCGGGGCCATCTCGGCCGTCCTGGGCGCCTTCCTCTGCCTCTTCCCCCGGGCCCGGGTGACGAGCATCTTCCCGTTCCTGCTGTTCCTGCCGCTGCGCCTGCCCGCCTGGGTCGTCCTCGTCTTCTGGTTCGCCCTGCAGTGGCTGGCGATCCGCAGTCAGGCGGCCGGGCCCGGCGTGGCCTACCTCGCCCACCTCGTCGGCTTCGGCCTCGGCTTCCTCTACGCATGGGCCCGATTCCGCCGGACGGATAGAGTGAAACGCCGAAGGCCCGTGGGACCCGCGGGTGCGGCCGCCACCGAGGGAGAAAGCCAGCCGTGATCACCGCGATCGTGCTCATCAAGACCAGCGTGGACCGGATTCCCGAGATCGCGGAATCGATCGCGGCGCTCGAAAGCGTCAGCGAGGTGTACTCGGTGACGGGTACCTACGACCTGATCGCGCTGGTCCGGGTGGCCCGCCACGACGACCTGGCGGACATCATCCCCGGCAGCATCAGCAAGATTCCCGGGGTCGAGGGCACGGATACGCATGTCGCGTTCCGCACGTACTCCCAGCACGACCTGGAAGCCGCGTTCGCCATCGGCCTGGACTCCTGACCCACCCCCTCGGGGGCTCCGCCCCCGCCCCCCGCGCCTTTCGGCCGCGGACCACGGTCGGCCGCCCGCGCAGTTCCCCGCGCCCCTGACAGCACGCGCCCAAACCGCCCGCCCCCACGCATCTTGACTGGGGGGCCGAAGCCCCCACCAAGGGGCGCGGGGAACTGCGCGACCAGCCCCACACAACCCGCACCCACCCGAAAGCGGGGCCCGGGGCGAAGCCACGAGCGGGGCCGGGGGCGGGGAGCCCCCGGGAAGCGTGGCCCGGCGGGGTCACACTGCCGGGACGCAGCGGCCATCCTCGGTGCGGTACTCCCACTTCGCTCCCTGCGTAACCAGCTCCCGCACCGCCCCCACGAAGCGGGCCACGTGCTCGTCCGGCGTCCCCGCCCCGAAGCTCACCCGGATCGCGTTCAGCGACCGCTCGCCCGGCTCGGCCTCCGGCGCACCGCACTCGCCCGGCTCCTGCGGGTCGCTACCGAGCAGCGTGCGCACCAGCGGGTGGGCGCAGAAGAGGCCGTCGCGCACCCCGATCCCGTACTCCGCCGAGAGCGCCGCCGCGAAGTGCGAGCTGTTCCAGCCCTTGACGACGAACGAGATGACGCCGACCCGGGGCGCGTCGTCGCCGAACAGCGAGAGGACCTTGACCTCCGGCACCGCCGCGAGGCCCTCGCGCACCGTCGCGATCAGGTGCCGCTCCCGCTCGACAAGCGCGTCGAAGCCCGCCTCGGTCAGCGCCTTGCAGGCGGAGGCGATGGCGTAGACGCCGATGACGTTGGGCGACCCGGCCTCGTGGCGGGCCGCCGTCGTGTGCCACTCGACGTCCACGCCGCCGTCGGCGCGCCGCGCGACCTTCTTCGAGGCGCCGCCGCCCGCGAGGTACGGCTCGGCGTCCTGGAGCCAGTCGGCGCGGCCCGCGAGCACGCCCGAGCCGAACGGCGCGTACAGCTTGTGCCCGGAGAAGGCGATCCAGTCGACGTCCAACTCCCTTACGGATACGGGGTGGTGGGGCGCCAGCTGGGCGGCGTCCAGGACGATGCGGGCGCCGTGCGCGTGGGCCGCGGCGGCGAGTTCCTTCACCGGCCACAGCTCACCGGTGACGTTGGATGCACCGGTCACGCAGACCAGTGCGGGACTGTTGGAGCCATCCCCACCCGAACGAAGTTGAGAGCTCGGGGAAGAGTCGCGGTCGGCCAGCGCGCGCTCCAGCGTCTCGACCGCCTGCCGCGGGGTGCGCGGCGCGTCGAGATAGGTGACCCGGGCGTCCCGCCAGGGCAGCAGCGAGGCGTGGTGCTCGGTCTCGAAGACGAAGACCTGGCAGTCGGCCGGGAGCGCCTGGGCGAGCAGATTGAGCGAGTCCGTGGTGGAGCGGGTGAAGACCACCTGGTCGCCGGGGCGGCAGTCGAGGAACTCCGCGACCGTCGCGCGGCTGTTCTCGAACAGGTCGGTGGAGAGCTGCGAGAGGTAGCCGGCCCCGCGGTGCACACTGCCGTAGTAAGGGGCGTACGCGGCGACGTCGTCCCAGACCCGCTGGAGGGCGGGCGCGCTCGCCGCGTAGTCGAGGGCGGCGTAGGTCACCTCGCCGCCGGTGACCAGCGGCACGGTGACATCGCGGCCGAGCACCGGCAGCGGCGCGGCACAGCAGGGGTCGGCGGACTCGTCGACGGCGGTGGCGAGGGTGGTGGCGGAAGCGGCGGGGCGTGCGGACATGGCGGTATCTCCCGGCAGGACAAGGCGAGTTGACTTCGGACCCCGGGCACGGCGGCATGGCCCTGCATCGGGTGAGAGGGCTCAACTGCCTTGCCGTGTACGGGTGTTGGCCTCGAACGCGCAACCCGAAGAAGGGCGGCACGGAGGCTGTGAAGAAGGGGCGGTACGCCCTATCGCATTCGCTTGCTCACGAGACTGCTCCCTTGAGGACCAGGACCCCAGGGCTGTGACATCCGATGATGTCCAGGGGTCCGCGCTTGCCGTAGGCCTTGCTGCCTACGACCTGGTCTTCACCCGGGGCACCCCGCCACGGACGGAGGGTTGCCGGACAGCGAGCCGGGGCCTAAATCGCTGTCACTCATGACCTTGAAGAGCATCCTGCCACACCTGCCGACGTGCGCAAGGCGCAGTCCGCGATCCGGACTGCGCCCTGTGTCACGTCGCCCGCGGTTCACGCGTTGCTGGCCGCGACCCACCGCTCCAGCGCGAGGCGGGCCGCCCCGGAGTCGATGGACTCGGCGGCCCTCGTCATCGCGGCGCCGAGCTGTCCGGCGAGTGGGCCCTCGCCCGGTTCCAGGGCGACCAGCGCGGCCGCCGAGTTCAGCAGCACCGAGTCCCGCACCGGCCCCTGCTCACCGGCGAGGAGCCGGCGGACGATCTCCGCGTTGTGCGAGGGGTCCCCGCCGCGCAGCGCTTCGATGGACGTGATCTCGATGCCGACGTCGCGCGGGTCGAACCGCTCCTCGCGGACGGCGCCGTCGCGCACCACCCACACCCGGGAGGTGGCGGTGGTGGTGAGCTCGTCCAGACCGTCGTCGCCGCGGAAGACCAGCGCGGACGAACCGCGCTCGGCGAGCACGCCCGCCACGACGGGTGCCATCCTCGGGTCGGCGACCCCGGTCGCCTGGGCGCGTACCTTCGCCGGATTGGTGAGCGGGCCCAGCACGTTGAAGGTGGTGCGGATGCCCAACTCCTTGCGGGCGGCGGCCACGTACCGCAGCGCGGGGTGGAAGGTCACCGCGAAGCACATGGTGATCCCAGCCTCCTCGGCCACCTGGGCCACCCGCTTCGGCGAGAGCCGCAGATTGACCCCGAGCTTCTCCAGGACGTCGGAGGCGCCGCTGGAGGAGGAGGCGGCGCGGTTGCCGTGCTTGACGACCTTGGCGCCGGTCCCGGCGACCACGATCGCCGACATGGTGGAGATGTTGACGGTCTTGGCGCCGTCGCCGCCCGTGCCGACGATGTCGACGGTGGGGCCCGGCACCTCGATCAGATGGGCGTGCGCGTACATGGTGCGGACCAGACCGGTGATCTCGGCGACCGTCTCGCCCTTGGCGCGCAGCGCGACCATGAAACCCGCGATCTGGGCGTTCGTCGCCTCGCCGGCCATGATCTGGTCCATCGCCCAGGCCGTCGCGTCCTCGCTCTGGTCGGCGCCGCTCAGCAGCGAGTCCAGGACACCCGGCCAGGAGTAGGCCGCCACGGTGTCGCCTCCGGTGGGGGTAACAGCGCTCATGCTCGCTCCTGGTGGTCAAAAGGACGGGATACCGTCCGCCAGCCTATCGACAGGCGTGCGGCGGTCCGTGCCCGTGCCCGCAGTGCGGACACGGAAAAGACTCCGGCCCGGCCCCCGCGAAGGGGCCGGGCCGGAGCCTCGGTTGTGGCGACCGTCAGGTCAAGCAGGGATCAGTGGTGGCCGTGGCCGCTCGTGATCTCTTCGTACTCCTGGGCCGTCGGCTTGGGGATCTGGTTCCCCTCGCCGTAGTAGCCCTTGCTGAGCTTGGCGCGCAGCTTCTGCGTCCGCGAGATCTTGCGGGCGACACCGTTCTCGTCGACCGCAGGACCGATCTCGGCCGGCTTGTACTGCTCGTGCGCGGTGAGCTTGTAGCGCGCACCGGCGTCCAGCGGCTCGTGGACCTCGATGAACTCACCGTGCGGCAGCCGCTTGATGATGCCGGACTCGCGTCCGTGCAGCACCTTCTCCGCGTCGCGCCGCTGCAGACCCAGGCAGATCCGCTTGGTGGCGATGAACGCGAGGACCGGTGCGACGAAGAACGAGATCCGGACGAACCAGGTGATGACGTTGATCGACAGGTGGAAGTGGGTCGCCCAGAGGTCGTTTCCACCACCCACGAGCAGCACCATGTACCAGGTGATCCACGCGACGCCGAACGCGGTACGCGTCGGAGCGTTGCGCGGCCGGTCCGCGATGTGGTGCTCGCGCTTGTCCCCGGTGATCCAGGACTCGATGAACGGGTAGACCGCGATGGTCGCCAGGACCAGCGGGAAGATCATCAGCGGGATGAACACACCCAGGACCAGCGTGTGGCCCCACACGTTGATCTCCCAGCCCGGCATGACACGGATCAGGCCTTCGGAGAAGCCCATGTACCAGTCGGGCTGTGCACCGGTGGACACCTGGTCCGGACGGTAGGGGCCGATCGCCCAGATCGGGTTGATCGTGGCGATCGCCGCGACGGCCGCGATGACACCGAAGACCAGGAAGAAGAAGCCTCCGGCCTTGGCCATGTACACCGGGAGCAGCGGCATGCCGACGACGTTCTTGTTCGTACGTCCCGGGCCCGCGAACTGGGTGTGCTTGTGGTAGAAGACCAGGATCAGGTGAGCCACCATCAGGCCGAGCATGATGCCCGGCAGCAGCAGGATGTGGATCGAGTAGAACCGGGCCACGAAGTCCCCGCCGGGGAACTCGCCACCGAACAGGAAGAACGAGATGTACGTGCCGACGACCGGCATGGAGAGGATCGCGCCCTCCATGAACCGGACACCGGTGCCGGAGAGCAGGTCGTCCGGGAGCGAGTAACCGGTGAAGCCGGTGAACATGCCCAGGACGAACAGCAGGAAGCCGAACAGCCAGTTGACCTCACGCGGCTTGCGGAAAGCACCCGTGAAGAACACGCGCATCATGTGCACGAACATGCCGGCGAGGAAGATCAGCGCCGCCCAGTGGTGGATCTGCCGGATCAGCAGACCACCGCGCACATCGAAGCTGATGTGCATGGTCGAGTTGAACGCCTCGGACATGCTCATGCCCTGGAGCGGTACGTACGAGCCGTCGTAGACGACCTCGTTCATGCTCGGGTGGAAGAACAGCGTCAGATACACACCCGTGAGGATGATGATGATGAAGCTGTACATGCAGATCTCGCCGAGCATGAAGGACCAGTGGTCCGGGAAGATCTTGCGCATGTTGGCCTTGGCCAGGGAGTAGATCCCGAGCCGGCCGTCCGCCCAGTCCGCGATCCGCTCACCGGCGGGCGCTTCGCGCCGTGCGTCTGTCGTGGTGCTCATCCGCGCTCCCAGAAGGCAGGACCGACGGGCTCTTCGAAGTCGCCGAGCGCTTCGAGGTAACCCTCGTCATTCACACCGATCCGCAGCTGCGGAAGGGCGTGACCGGCCGGGCCGAAGATGACGCGGGCGCCGTCGGAGAGGTCGAAGGTGGACTGGTGGCACGGGCAGAGCACGTGGTGCGTCTGCTGCTCGTATAGGGAGATCGGGCAACCGACGTGGGTGCAGATCTTCGAGTACGCGACGATGCCCTGGTGCGACCATTCGAGCTCGCGCTTGTCCTTGATGTCCTCCGGCTTGATCCGGACGAGCATCAGGGCGGCCTTGGCGATCTGCGTCTGGAAGTCGTGCGCGCTCTCCTCCAGGCCCTCGGGCTTGGCGAAGGTGAGCGAACCGATCGTCAGGTCCTCAGGACGCAGCGGCTCGTTGGTGTTCATGTTGATCAGGGCCTTGCCCTTGGTCCACATGGTGTGCCGCAGCTTGTCCTCGGGCAGCGTGCCCAGGTCGCGCAGCAGCATCACACCGGAGAGCGGAACCATGGCCAGCGCACCGAACATGGTGTTGCGGATCAGCTTGCGCCGTCCGAAACCGGACTCGGCCGCGCCCTGTCGGAAGTCGGCCAGGACCTGCGCCTTGACCTCCGGCGGGGCCGCGATCTCGTGACGCTCGGCCGGCATCTCGACGTCCGACATCAGGGTGCGGGCCCAGTGGACCGCGCCCGCGCCGATGCAGAACAGCGCGACGCCCAGGGTCAGACCCAGGGAGAAGTTCAGCGCGCTGACGTGCCCGATCGGGAAGACGTAGATGATCTTGTCGGACGGGAACGTCACGTACGAGGCGATGAAGGCGACCGTCGCGAGCATCGACAGGAGGAACATGAACGCGACCGCGCGCTCGGAACGCTTGGCCGCCCGCTCGTCGATGTCCTGGATGCGCGGCTTGTGGGCCGGCAGTCCCGGGTCGGCGAACGGGTCCTGCGCCGTCTCTACCGCGCCGTGCGCGGATGCCTGCGCTTCGGGCAGGTTCTCGGAATTCTCTTGGCTACTCATGACTTCTTGGCCTTAGCGGTGTGGGCCGCGACCCAGATGGCTACTGCGATGAGGGCACCCAGACCGAAGATCCAGCCGAACAGACCCTCACTGACCGGGCCGAGCCCGCCCAGCTTGAGCCCACCCGGGCTCGGGGTCTCGTCGCTGTTGACCGCGTGCAGGTAGGCGATGATGTCCTGCTTCTGCTTCTGCGGCATCGTCGTGTCCGGGAAGGACGGCATGTTCTGCGGGCCGGTCTGCATGGCCTCGTAGATGTGCTTGGGGTCCACGTCCGCCAGGCTGGGGGCGAACTTGCCGTTGGTCAGGGCACCGCCCTCACCCGTGACGTTGTGGCACTGGGAGCAGTTGGTGCGGAACAGCTCGCCACCCTTGGCGATGTCCGCTCCGTTCGGGTTGTACTGCTCCTTGGTCGGCGCGATGGGGCCGGCGCCGAGCGAGGCGACGTACGCCGAGAGCTGGTCGATCTCGCTCTGCGAGTAGATGACCTTCTTCTTCGGCACCTGCGCGCCGGGCTGCTGCGCCGGCATGCGGCCGGTGCCGACCTGGAAGTCCACGGCGGCCGAGCCGACGCCGACGAGGGACGGGCCGTCAGAGGTGCCCTGGCCGCCGGTTCCGTGGCAGCTGGCGCAGCCGACGGAGTAGAGCTTCTTGCCCTCGTCGATGGCGAGGGACTGGGCGGTTTCGTCAGCCTGTGCCTTGCCCGCGGGCGCGAACGCGGCGTACAGCCCCCCGGTGGCCGCCAGCGCGAGGAGTAGGACGACGACCGCCGCCAGCGGATGGCGTCGTCGTGCGGAGAGCTTTTTCACGGATTACCCCGGTGTCAGGATCTTCTGCGTCGATGCTGGATGTGGTGCGGACCTACGGGCCCGGGTTACTGGATCAGGTAGATCGTGGCGAAGAGGCCGATCCAGACGACATCGACGAAGTGCCAGTAATAGGACACGACGATGGCGGCTGTCGCCTGCTCATGGGTGAACCTCTTGGCCGCGTACGTCCTGCCGAGAACCAGCAGGAAGGCGATCAGACCGCCCGTCACATGCATGCCGTGGAAGCCGGTCGTCAGATAGAACACCGAGCCGTACGGATCGGAGGACAGCGAGAGGCCGTCCTTCTTGACCAGCTCGGTGTACTCGAAGACCTGGCCGCCGATGAAGATCGCGCCCATCACGAACGTGATGATGAACCAGGTGCGGAGCTTCTTCACATCGCCCCGCTCTGCGGCGAAGACGCCGAGCTGGCAGGTGAGGGAGGAGAGCACCAGGATCGTGGTGTTGGTCGCCGAGAACGGAAGGTTCAGGGACGAGGCCATCTCTGACCAATGCGCGGCACCCGTTACCGATCGCAGAGTGAAGTACATCGCGAAGAGGGCCGCGAAGAACATCAGCTCGGAACTCAACCAGATGATGGTTCCGACGCTGGTGAGGTTCGGCCGATTGACCGACGGGTGCGCGTGCCCGGTTTCTACTGTCGTTGCTGTCGCCACGACCGACATTATGTCGGTCGCTTATCCCGCCCTCACTCCGGGGGGTGCCGTTCGGTGTGTCAGCCGCGTATGCAGGGCCCGAACGGCCCATCGAAGGGCTGTCCGAACCGGTGTTGACGGGCAGTCGGACGGAGTAGCATCCGCGCATCGGTTCATGACCCAACGCCGGCCGACCCGCCGGACCTTCGGAGGATCCATGCAGTCGAGCGCCACCGTTCTGGTCTACAGCGACGACGCGAACACCCGGGCCCAGGTGCGGCTCGCGGCCGGGCGCAGGCCCGCCTCGGACGTGCCGCCGGTCGAGTTCCTGGAGTGCGCGACGCTGCCGGCGGTCCTCAAGGAGCTGGACCGCGGCGGCATCGACGTCTGCGTCCTGGACGGCGAGGCGGTGCCGGCGGGCGGCATGGGGGTGTGCCGGCAGCTCAAGGACGAGATCTTCCAGTGTCCTCCGGTGCTGCTCCTCATGGGCCGCCCGCAGGACGCCTGGCTGGCCACCTGGAGCCGCGCGGACGCCGCGGTGACACTTCCGGTCGAACCCGTCGAATTCGCCGAGACGCTGACCTCCCTGCTGCGCAAGCGGCTTGCCGTGGGTGCCTGAGCTCACACTCCGGGCCGCAGCCGGGCGGAGTTCACTCGCTTCTGCCCGGCCTTGATGTCGTCCTGCAGGACGCTGCCCTCGCGCCACTCGTCCCACGACAGGTTCCAGTCGCCGAAGCCGTTGTCGAAGGGCGTCATGTCCTCGCCGATGCTGTTGACGACCTTGACGATGTCGCCCTCGTTGATGTTCTCGAAGAACCACGCCGCGTTGCCCGTGCTCATGCCCGTACAGCCGTGGCTGACGTTCGCCGAGCCCTGCGAGCCGACCGACCAGGGCGCGGCGTGCACGTACTCGCCGCTCCAGGTGACCCGCGTCGCGTAGTAGACGGGCAGGTCATAGCCGTCCGAGCTGCTCGACGAGATGCCCACGGTCTCCCCGCGCATACGTACGAAGTACTGCTTGCCCAGGACGACCTTGACGCCGTTGCGGGTGGAGTATCCGGGCTTTCCGGTGGTGACCGGAATGGTGTTGATCACTTCTCCGTTGCGCTTGACCGTCATGTAGTGACCGGCCGCATCCGTGATGGCTTCGACGCGGTCGCCGGTGGTGATCTTCAGGGGCTTGCCGGGGCCGCCGTACAGCTTGTCGGCGATCTTCACGCCCTCCAGGTTGGAGTGGACGTTGATGGTGGCGTGGGTGGGCCAGTACTCCTTGGGGCGGTAGTGCAGGACCTTGTCGCCCACCCAGTACCACTGGCCCTCCACCTTGGGCGTGGACTCGACGATCAGGGCGTGTTCGACGATCGCGCGGGCCTTCTTGTCCTTGACCGGCTTGCTGAGTTCCGCGGTGATGGGCTGACCGACGCCGTACTGGCCCGCGTCCGGGCCGAATTCGACCTCCACGGCGTCCTTGACCGCCGCTGTGTCGAACGTCAGGGTGCGCAGCCCAGGAGAGCCGTCCTCGTTTTCCGTGGAGACCTTGACCGTGTAGTGCGCGCCGGCGACCAGCGGGGCGGTGGAGTGCCAGCGGCTGCCGTCGGCGGCCAGTTCGCCCGCCAGGAAGCGTCCGTTGCCGTCGACGGCCGTGACGTCGGTCAGGCGGCTGTCCTTGCCCGTGGCAGTGACCTCCAACGGCTTGCCCGGATCCGCCTTCTGACTGCCCGCGGGGCCGTTGTAGGCAACCTGCCCGGCCGCGTCGTAAGGCTTGGCGGAGAGCGGGTTGGTGGTTGGCCCGCCGCACCCCGTCGCCCCCACACCGAGGGACAGGACCAGCAGGGTGCAGCTCAGTACGGTGCGGATACGCGGTGCGTGGCTCATGACCACACGGTATGAAGATTCGTCAGTTCCGGCGCGCGGGGTGACTGCAAAAGAGGGGCCCGCCATCTCGTACGTGAGATGGCGGGCCCCTCTTGGCGCGGTGCGGCGGGCGAAACCTACTGGTTCTGGTTCTCGCCGCGGTAGTACTCGAACACCCAGCCGTAGAGACCGATCAGGATCAGCGGTGCCGAGAAGTACAGCAGCCACCAGCCCATCGCGATCGCGAGGAAGGCCAGGGCGCCGCCGATGGCGAGCGAGAGCGGCTGCCAGGAGTGCGGCGAGAAGAAGCCGACCTCACCGGCGTCGTCCGCGACGTCGGCCTCCTTGTCGTCCTGGGCACCCACGTCGACCCGCCGGGCCGTGAAGGCCAGGTAGAAGCCGATCATGACGCTCAGGCCGAAGGCCATGACGAGCGCGGTGGTTCCGGCCGCTTCCTTCGACCACACGCCGTACACGACGGCCATGATCAGGATGAAGGCGGACAGCCACAGGAACATCTTGCCCTGGATCTTCACTTCCCGGCCTCCTTGCCACCGGCGAGCATCTTGTCACCGTGGACGTCGCCGTGGTTCTCGAGCTGGTCGAGAGCCGCGATCTCCGGGTGGTGCAGGTCGAAGGCCGGCGATTCGGAGCGAATGCGCGGCATCGTGAGGAAGTTGTGCCGCGGCGGCGGGCAGGAGGTCGCCCACTCCAGCGAACGGCCGTAGCCCCACGGGTCGTCGACCTCGATCTTCTTGCCGTACTTGGCGGTCTTCCAGACGTTGTAGAAGAACGGCAGGATCGACAGACCGAGCAGGAACGAGGAGATCGTCGAGATGGTGTTCAGGGCGGTGAAGCCGTCCGCCGCCAGGTAGTCGGCGTAACGACGCGGCATGCCCTCGACACCCAGCCAGTGCTGCACCAGGAACGTGCCGTGGAAGCCCACGAACAGCGTCCAGAAGGTGATCTTGCCGAGTCGCTCGTCCAGCATCTTTCCGGTGAACTTCGGCCACCAGAAGTGGAATCCGGAGAACATCGCGAAGACCACGGTGCCGAAGATGACGTAGTGGAAGTGCGCGACGACGAAGTACGAGTCGGAGACGTGGAAGTCCATCGGCGGCGAGGCCAGGATGACGCCGGTCAGACCACCGAAGGTGAAGGTGATCAGGAAGCCGACGGCCCACAGCATGGGCGTCTCGAAGGACAGTGAGCCCTTCCACATCGTGCCGATCCAGTTGAAGAACTTCACACCCGTTGGCACGGCGATGAGGAACGTCATGAAGGAGAAGAACGGCAGGAGCACGCCACCGGTGACGTACATGTGGTGCGCCCACACGGTCACGGACAGACCCGCGATCGCGATGGTCGCGCCGATCAGGCCCGAGTAGCCGAACATCGGCTTTCTCGAGAACACTGGGATCACTTCGGAAATGATTCCGAAGAATGGCAACGCGATGATGTACACCTCTGGATGGCCGAAGAACCAGAAGAGGTGTTGCCACAGGAGCGCGCCGCCGTTACTGGAGTCAAAGACATGCGCACCGAACTTGCGGTCCGCCTCCAGGGCGAACAGCGCGGCCGCCAGGACCGGGAAGGCCAGCAGGACCAGCACACCGGTCAGCAGGACGTTCCACACGAAGATCGGCATCCGGAACATCGTCATGCCAGGGGCGCGCATGCAGATGATCGTGGTGATGAAGTTGACCGAGCCGAGGATCGTGCCGAAGCCGGAGAAGGCCAGACCCATGATCCACATATCGGCGCCGATACCCGGCGAGCGGACCGCGTCCGACAGCGGGCTGTAGGCGAACCAGCCGAAGTCCGCCGCGCCCTGCGGGGTGAGGAAGCCACCGACCGCGATGGTCGAGCCGAACAGGTAGAGCCAGTAGGCGAACATGTTCAGCCGCGGGAACGCCACGTCGGGCGCGCCGATCTGCAGCGGCATGATCCAGTTCGCGAATCCGGCGAACAGCGGCGTCGCGAACATCAGCAGCATGATCGTGCCGTGCATCGTGAACGCCTGGTTGAACTGCTCGTTCGACATGATCTGCGTGCCGGGACGGGCGAGTTCGGCGCGCATGAAGAGCGCCATGATGCCGCCGATGCAGAAGAACGCGAACGACGTGACCAGGTACATCGTGCCGATCGTCTTGTGATCAGTGGTGGTCAACCACTTGATGACGACGTTTCCCGGCTGCTTGCGCCGGACCGGCAGCTCGTTCTCGTACGAGTCGTCTGCTGCCGCGGCACCCTGAGATTCGTTGAGGATGCTCACAGTTTGTTCGTCTCCGCGTTCTTGGCGGGGTCGGTCTGAGCGATGCCCGCCGGCACGTAGCCGGTCTGGCCCTTCGCCGCCAGCTCCTTGAGGTGCTGCTGGTAGCGCTCGGGGGAGACGACCTTCACGTTGAAGAGCATGCGCGAGTGGTCGACGCCGCAGAGCTCGGCGCACTTGCCCAGGAAGGTGCCTTCCTGGTTCGGCGTGACCTCGAAGGAGTTGGTGTGCCCCGGGATGACGTCCATCTTCATGAGGAACGGCACCACCCAGAAGTCGTGGATGACGTCGCGCGAGGTCAGCACGAAGCGGACCTTCTCGCCGATCGGCAGCCACAGGGTCGGGCCCGGGTTGTTGGTCTGCGGGTTACGCATGCCGGGGATACCGACGTCGTAGACACCGCCCGCGTTCGCCGGGAAAGCCGTCTTGAAGCGATCCGCGATCCCGGCCAGGTTCTTGTCCGTCTTGGCGTCACCCTTAACACCGGGCACGTCCTCGATGTAGTTGAAGCCCCAGCTCCACTGATAGCCGACCACGTTGATGGTGTGGGGGGGCTTCGGGGTGAGCTCAAGGAGCTTCGACTCGTCGCGTGCGGTGAAGTAGAAGAGCACCGAAACGATGATGAGCGGTACCACGGTGTACAGCGCCTCGATGGGCATGTTGTACCGGGTCTGCGGGGGTACCTCGACCTTGGTGCGGCTGCGCCGGTGGAAGATGACGCTCCACAGGATCAGGCCCCAGACCAGCACGCCCGTGGCGAGCGCTGCCGCCCACGAGCCCTGCCAGAGGGACAGAATCCTGGGACCCTCTTCCGTCACCGGAGTGGGCATACCAAGTCGAGGGAAGTCTTTCCAGTTGTACGAGCAACCGGATGCTGTCGCCAGGACCAGGCCCGCAGTCAGCACCTGCGGCAGCTTCCGCCGCATCGGGCGCCGCGACGAGCGGTCGGAGCCGTTGGGACTCACGTAGCGCCTTCCCGAGAGTCTCGCCCGCGCTGGTCGGCTACGGCCGTCTCGCTGGTCGGTCGCCGCCCTGGCACGCGGGCAGGGGTTTGGATGTTTATGCGGACCAAACCCTACTGGACGCTATTTGGGGTCGCGCGGGGAGGGTGCCCAACGCGCCGTCCGAGTCCCCGAAGGGGTGGGGTGCCGGTGGAATCCCGGCCTCCGGGCGCCATCTGACGACCCCTCGCCCCGGCCCTCGGGCCGTGCCCGGCCGGCCGGGGTTAGCGTGGCCCGGTGCCCTACTTCGACGCGGCCTCCTCCGCACCCCTGCACCCCGTCGCCCGCCAGGCCCTGCAAGCCTCCCTGGACGAGGGCTGGGCCGATCCGGCCCGGCTCTACCGGGAGGGACGGCGGGCCAGGCTGCTGCTCGACGCGGCGCGGGAGGCCGCCGCGGACGCCGTCGGCTGCCGTCCGGACGAGCTCAGCTTCACCAGTTCGGGGACCAGCGCGGTGCACACCGGAATTTACGGATCCTTGTCCGGGCGTCGGCGTGTCGGGCGGCATCTGGCGGTGTCGGCGGTCGAGCACTCCTCGGTCCTGCATGCCGCGGCCGCCCATGAGGCGGCCGGTGGTTCGGTGACCGAGGTGCCGGTGGACCGTACCGGCCGGGTCTCCCCCGAGACGTATGCCGCGGCCCTGCGCCCCGACACCGCGCTCGCCTGCCTCCAGTCCGCCAACCACGAGGTGGGCACGCTCCAGCCGGTGGCCGAAGTGGCCGAGGCGTGCCGGGCGGCCGGGGTGCCGCTGCTCGTGGACGCGGCGCAGTCGCTGGCCTGGGGGCGGGTCGAGGGCACCTGGTCGATGCTCGTGGCGAGCGCGCACAAATGGGGCGGACCGGCCGGAGTCGGGCTTCTCGCGGTGCGCAAAGGCGTCCGGTTCTCCCCTCAAGGGCCCGCGGACGAGCGGGAGTCGGGGCGCGCGGCCGGCTTCGAGAACATTCCGGCGATCGTGGCGGCGGCCGCTTCGCTGCGCGCCGTACGGGCCGGGGCCGCGGCCGAGGCGGAGCGGCTGCGGGGGCTGGTGGACCGGATCCGCGCCCGGGTCGCGGAGCTGGTGCCGGATGTGGAGGTGGTCGGCGATCCGCTGCGGCGGCTGCCGCATCTGGTCACCTTCTCCTGTCTCTATGTCGACGGAGAGACCCTGCTGCACGAGCTCGACCGGGCTGAATTCTCCGTTTCATCCGGTTCGTCCTGCACCAGCAGCACCCTGACGCCCAGCCATGTGCTGCGCGCGATGGGGGTGCTGAGCGAGGGAAACGTCCGGGTGTCGCTTCCCACCGGCACGCCGGAGCAGGAGGTCGACCGTTTTCTGGGGGTGCTGCCGGAGGTGGTCGCGTCCGTGCGGACCAGACTGGGCGCACCGGTCGCGTCCGCCGGGGCCGCCGACGCGCAGGAGTTCGTGGTGGACTCGCTCGGCAAGCTCTGCCCGATCCCGGTGATCGAGCTCGCGAAGGCGATCGGGAACGTACCGGTGGGCGGCGTCGTGACGGTCCTCGCCGACGACGAGGCGGCCCGGCTCGACATCCCGGCGTGGTGCGAGATGCGGGGGCAGGAGTACGCCGGGGAGCACCCGGTGGCGGGTGGAACCGCCTACCGGGTGCGCCGTACGAGCTGAGTACTACTGGAGGTGGGCCCGCACCTCGGCGGCGGCCTCCTCGCCGTACGCCTTGGTGAACCGGTCCATGAAGTGGGCGCGGCGCAGCGTGTACTCCTGGGTGCCCAGCGTCTCGATGACCAGGGTGGCCACCATGCAGCCGAGCTGGGCGGCGCGCTCGTGTCCGACGCCCCAGGACAGACCCGTGAGGAACCCGGCGCGGAACCCGTCGCCCACGCCCGTCGGGTCGACCTTGGCCTCCTCCTCGGGGACGCCCACGACGATCGGCTCGGCGCCGGCCTTCTCGATGCGCACCCCGCGCGAGCCGAGGGTGGTGACCCGGTGGCCGACCTTGGCGAGGATCTCCTCGTCGCTCCACCCGGTCTTGTTCTCGATGAGCCCCTTCTCGTACTCGTTGGAGAAGAGGTACGTCGCGCCTTCGAGCAGGGTGCGGATGTCGTCGCCGGACATGCGGACGATCTGCTGCGAGAAGTCGGCCGCGAAGGGGATGCTCCGCGCCTTGCACTCCTCGGTGTGGCGGAGCATCGCCTCGGGGTCGTCCGCGCTGATCAGCACGAGGTCGAGGCCGCCCACGCGGTCGGCGACCGCTTTCAGTTCGATCTGGCGGGCCTCGCTCATCGCGCCCGTGTAGAAGGAGCCGATCTGGTTGTGGTCGGCGTCGGTGGTGCACACGAAGCGGGCGGTGTGCAGGACCTCGGAGATCCGCACCGACCCGGTGTCGACGCCGTGGCGGTCGAGCCAGGCGCGGTACTCGTCGAAGTCGGAACCTGCCGCGCCGACCAGGATCGGGTTGCCGCCGAGCTGGCCCATGCCGAAGCAGATGTTGGGACCGACACCGCCACGGCGCACGTCGAGGTTGTCGACCAGGAAGGAGAGGGAGACCGTGTGCAGCTGATCGGCGACCAGCTGGTCGGTGAATCGGCCGGGGAAGGTCATGAGGTGGTCGGTGGCGATGGAGCCGGTGACTGCGATACGCACGGCGGGGGCGCTCCTGGGAAGGGACGGCGTTGACAGTTCACGCTACCGGGTCGGGAATGCGCGGCCGACGGGAAGAAACTACCCAATAGTAGGTCTTTCTGCGCATGCTTCCGGTGCGTACGGTGCGAAGCATGGAAACCACGATGAACAGTGGAGCTGTCGGGACGGCCGATCCGGGTCTGGAGGAGCTGCGCGGCGACTGCGCGCGGATGGCTCCGCACTGGGTCGTTCCGACGAAGGCCGCTCCGGCGCCCGTGAGGCCGTCTCTGATCCACGGTGTGACGGTTCCGTCCTCGTCGGTACGCCTGATCGCGGACATGTCCGAATACGGGGACTGAAACGGCCTGATCTCACGGGTGCGGCGCACGGAGGGAACCGTGCGCTCCCCCACTCCGTCCAAGTGGCGTCCCTCGTAAAGGGGATGCGGGATACGACTGGACAGGAGCGATCTGGTGAGCAGCGAGCACACGCAGGACGAACCCCGACAGCGGCGTTCGCGGCGGTCTCCCTTGATCCTCGCCGGGGTCGCCGTGGCCGTACTGGCCGCGGGCGGCGGCGGGGCGTACTGGGCATCGACGGCGTCCTCCGGCGGTGGCAGCACGTCGCCCGGAGCGGACGGCGCGCCGCCGCCGCTCGCCCTGGACAGTGCGCCCGGCGGCGGGGGCACCGGCGGGCCGAGGGGGATCGCGCCGGGAGAGCCCGACCCGAACGGCGTGGTCTACAAGGCCTCGGGCCCGCTGCCCTCGGGCCCCGGCAAGGCAGCCGTCTACCGGCCGCGCGGCACGGTCGGCGAGGCGGAGGTGACCCGGCTGGCGCGGGCGCTCGGGATCGACGGCGCGGTGCGGCTCGAAGGCACCACCTGGAAGGCCGGAGTGACCAAGGACAGCTCGGGGCCCTCTCTGACGGTCAATCAGAATGCGCCGGGCGCCTGGACGTTCGCACGCTACGGCAGCGGCGGCTCGGACAACTGCCCCAAGGGCAAGATGTGTCCGATGCACAGCACGGGAGCGGATCCCGGCACCCCCGCCCCGGTGAGCGAGCAGGAGGCGAAGGCGGCGGCGGCTCCGGTCCTCAAGGCACTGGGCCAGGACGACGCCAAGCTGGATGCCGGGCAAGTCCTGGTCTCGGCCCGGGTGGTGAACGCCGATCCGGTCATCGACGGCCTTCCCACCTACGGCTGGACGACCGGGATCCGGGTCGGCCCGGACAGTCAAGTGATCGGCGGCAGCGGGCAGTTGAAGGCGCCGGAGAAGGGCGCCACGTACCCGGTGATCAGTGCGGACGAGACACTGAAGCAGCTGAACAGCCACCCGGGTGAGCAGCCGGGGAGCAAGGACTGCACCGGTCCGGTGCCGCTGACCGCGGACCAGGGCGCCGGGCAGCCGTGCAAGCGGCCCACGCCCTCGACGGTGACCATCGAGGGGGCCACCTTCGGTCTCGCCGCCCAGTTCGTGGACGGCACCCAGACACTCGTGCCGTCGTGGCTGTTCCAGGTGAAGCCGGCGGACGGTGGGCAGGTGTTCACGATCACCGCCCCGGCGGTGGCCCCGCAGTACCTGGTCAAGCCCCCGGCGCCGCCCGGGGCTCCCGTGCCGTCGCCGTCGGGCTCGACCTTGGGCGGTCACGCCCCGGCCCTGGAGTCGTACGCGGTCACCCCGGACGGACACACCCTGACCGTGACGTTCTGGGGCGGGGTGTGCAGTGCGTACCGGGCGAGCGCCGACGAGAGCGGCGGCGGGGTGCGGGTCACGGTGACCGGCAAGGTCCGCGACCCGAAGAAGATGTGCGTCGCCCTTGCCAAGCAGCAGACGGTCACGGTCGAGCTGAACCAGCCGCTCGGGGCACGCCAGGTGGTGGACGCGGACACCGGCAAGGAACTGCCCAAGAAGTAGCGCGGAACACCTCGGTCCGGCGAAGGCGGGCGCTGCCCGCGAAGCGGCGCCGGGCATGACGAAGGCGGGCGCCCCCTTGACCGGGAGCGCCCGCCTTGCGTCTGCCGCCGGGCCGCATGGCGGCCGGCCGCGCGAGGTCTAGCTGAAGGAGTCGCCGCAGGCGCAGGAGCCCGTCGCGTTCGGGTTGTCGATCGTGAAGCCCTGCTTCTCGATGGTGTCCACGAAGTCGATCGACGCACCGCCCAGGTAGGGAGCGCTCATGCGGTCGGTGACGACCTTGACGCCGTCGAAGTCCTTGACGACATCGCCGTCGAGCGAACGCTCGTCGAAGAACAGCTGGTAGCGCAGGCCGGAGCAGCCGCCGGGCTGAACGGCGACACGCAGCGCCAGGTCGTCCCGGCCTTCCTGCTCAAGGAGGCCCTTGACCTTGGCGGCGGCGGCGTCGGACAGGAGGATGCCGTCGCTCACGGTGGTGGTCTCGTCCGATACGGACATCTGCTTCTCTCCCGGGTTGTACGGAGACTGCTTGCCGACGGTTGCAACCGCAGGGGCCCCGGATTCATTCCGGGGCGGCGCTTGTCTTTCCGTTCCGTCTTCGTGCTCTTCCCTTTCATGCTCGCACACCGGGAGGCAGGCAGGGAAAGGGCTGTGGACAACCTGTTGGCCGGCTCACGCCGGGAGTGGGCGGAGAAGCGGCCGGGAGGCGGGGCCGGAGCGAACACGGAGCGGATGCGTCACATCGACACTATGGCCATCGTCAAAGTGACGTGAAGCGGTTATGATAGATAGCGTCATTTAGACGAAAAGACCTGTCCCCGGCTCGCTGCAGAAAAGAAAGGGTGCGTGACGTGACCACCGCCCAGCCCCGTCAGGACCGCGTCGAACTGGATGTCCAGCCGACGCCGCTCGCCCTGCTGCTGCTCGGCCGCGAGGCCGACCCCAAGAGCGAGCGCGGGGTGGAGTGTCCCGGCGACCTTCCCTCCCCCTCCGACCCGGACCTCGTGGAGCGCGCCCGCGCCGCGAAGGCGAAGCTCGGGGACAAGGTCTTCATCCTCGGCCACCACTACCAGCGCGACGAGGTCATCGAGTTCGCCGACGTGACCGGCGATTCGTTCAAGCTGGCCAAGGACGCGGCCGCCAAGCCCGAGGCCGAGTACATCGTGTTCTGCGGTGTGCACTTCATGGCCGAGTCGGCGGACATCCTGACCGGTGACGACCAGAAGGTCGTCCTTCCCGACCTCGCGGCGGGCTGCTCGATGGCCGACATGGCCACCGCCGAGCAGGTCGCCGAGTGCTGGGACGTACTGACCGAGGCCGGCATAGCCGATCAGGTCGTGCCCGTCTCCTACATGAACTCCTCGGCCGACATCAAGGCGTTCACCGGCAAGCACGGCGGCACGATCTGCACCTCCTCCAACGCCGAGCGCGCCCTGAACTGGGCCTTCGAGCAGGGAGAGCCCGATTCGGCGAAGGTGCTGTTCCTGCCGGACCAGCACCTGGGCCGCAACACCGCGGTGCGCGACCTCGGCATGTCGCTGGAGGACTGCGTGCTCTACAACCCGCACAAGCCGAACGGCGGGCTCACCGTCGAGGAGCTGCGGGGCGCCAAGATGATCCTGTGGCGCGGGCACTGCTCGGTGCACGGCCGCTTCTCGCTGGACTCGGTGAACGACGTGCGCGAGCGGATCCCGGGCGTGAACGTCCTGGTGCACCCCGAGTGCAAGCACGAGGTGGTGGCCGCCGCGGACTACGTTGGCTCCACCGAGTACATCATCAAGGCGCTGGAGGCCGCGCCGCGCGGCTCGAAGTGGGCGATCGGCACCGAGCTGAACCTGGTGCGGCGCCTGGCCAACCGCTTCGCCGCCGAGGACAAGGAGATCGTCTTCCTCGACAAGACGGTCTGCTTCTGCTCGACCATGAACCGCATCGACCTCCCCCACCTGGTGTGGACGCTGGAGTCGCTCGCCGAGGGCAAGCTGATCAACCAGATCCAGGTCGACAAGGAGACCGAGAGCTTCGCGAAGCTGGCCCTGGAGCGGATGCTGGCGCTGCCGTAGCCTCTGGCCCTGGCTTTGGCCCTGGCCCTGGCTCTGGCCCACAGAACGACGGAAGGCCGCCCCCACCGGTGGGGGCGGCCTTCGTCGTACGGGCGCCGGTCAGGCGTTGGCCGGCTCCAGGTGGTCGGAGTCGGCGGGGGCCGAACCCCCGGACTTCCTGGCGCGCTTGGCGGCCTTCTTCGTGGCCTTGCGCTCCTTGCGGAGCTCGACCATCGCGTAGAGGGTCGGGACCAGGAGCAGGGTGAGCAGCGTCGACGTCACCAGACCGCCGATCACCACGACCGCGAGCGGCTGGGCGATGAAGCCGCCCTCGCCGGTGATGCCGAGCGCCATCGGGAGCAGCGCGAAGATGGTCGCGAGCGCCGTCATCAGGATCGGGCGCAGGCGGTGGCGGCCGCCCTCGACGACCGCCTCGACCACCCCGAGGCCCTGCCCGCGGTACTGGTTGATCAGGTCGATCAGGACGATCGCGTTGGTCACCACGATGCCGATCAGCATCAGCATCCCGATCATCGCCGGGACGCCCATCGGGGTGCCGGTGGCTATCAGCAGACCGATCGCGCCGGTCGCCGCGAACGGGATGGAGACCAGCAGGATCAGCGGCTGGATCAGCGACTTGAACGTCGCGACCAGGAGCATGAAGACGATCGCGATCGCCGCCAGCATCGCCAGGCCCAGGTTCTTGAACGCGTCCGACTGGTCGGAGGAGACCCCGCCGATGGAGGCGGTGGCGCCGGCCGGCAGCTTCAGATCCTTGATCTTGGCCTGGAGGTCGGCGCTGACCTTGCCGGTGTTGTCGCCGACCGGCTTGGCGGTGATGGTCGCGGAGCGGGCGCCGTCGATCCGGGTCATCGAGACCGGCCCCGGAACCAGCTTCACGTCGGCGATGTCACCGAGCTTGACCGGGCCGAGGACAAGGTTCTTGAGCTGGTCGACGGTGGTGGCCGGGTTGGCCGAGGTGATGTAGACGTCCCGCTCGGAGTCGCCCATGACCGCCTTGGCGACCTGCGTGCCGCGCACCTGCTGGGCGACGGCCGCGCCGAGCGTGGCCTGGTTGAAGCCCGCGTCGGTCGCCTTGTCGTTGGGCTGCACCGAGACCCGGGGCACGCTCTGCGCCAGGTCGCTCTGGACGTCGCTGACGTCCTTGAGGCTCGCGACCGCTTGGCGGACCTGCTCCGAGGCGTTCTTCAGGACGTCCGCGTCGGCCGCCTTGACGACGACGCTCAGGTCCTGGCTGCCGAAGCCGCCGCCGGTCGAGATGGCCGGGTCGCCCGGCTGGCCCTTGAGGGCCGCTTCGAGACGGTCGTGCGCCTTGTCGTAGTCGTCCGCGTTCTTGAGCGTCACGGTGTACGAGGCCTGGTTGGCGCCGGTGCCGCCGCCGAAGGCCGCCATGAAGCCGGAGGAACCGACGGTGACCTGGTAGCTCTTGACCGCCGGGTCGGCGGCGAGGATCTGCTCGACCTTCTTGGACGCCGCGTCCGCCGCGTCCAGGCTGGTACCGGGGGCCAGCTCCTGCTTGATCGAGAGGGTGTCCTGCTTGCCCTGGTCGAAGAAGTTGGTCTTCAGCAGGCCGGCCATCGCGAACGTACCGATCAGGACGACGGCCGCCAGCAGCACGCTGGTGAGGCGGCGGCGGGTCGCGAAGCGGAGCACCGGGACGTACGTCCGCTGAAGGCGGGACCTGGTCTCCTTCTCCTCCGCCGTGCGGCGCGCCTCGCCCGGGTCGATGCCCGCGATCGCCTTCGGCGCGCGCAGGAACCAGTACGACAGGACCGGGACCACGGTCAACGAGACGAGCAGCGAGGCGAGCAGGGCCGCGGTGACCGTCACACTGAAGGACCCGAAGAGCTCACCGACCATGCCGCCGACCAGACCGATCGGCAGGAACACCGCGACCGTGGTCAGGGTGGAGGACGTGACCGCCCCGGCGACCTCCTTGACCGCGGCGAGGATCGCCGAGTGGCGCTCCTCGCCGTAGCCGAGGTGCCGCTTGATGTTCTCCAGGACCACGATCGAGTCGTCGACGACCCGGCCGATCGCGATCGTCAGCGCGCCCAGGGTGAGCATGTTGAGCGAGTAGTCCCCGATCCACAGCACGACCAGCGCGAGGACCACGGACAGCGGGATGGAGACCGCGGTGACCAGGGTGGAGCGGACCGAGGCCAGGAAGAGCAGGATCACGATCACCGCGAAGAGCAGGCCGAGCGCGCCCTCGGTGGTCAGGCCGGAGATGGCCTTGGAGACCTGCGGGCCCTGGTCCGAGACGACGGTGAGCTCCGCCCCCGAGCCAAGGTCCTTCTTCAGGCCGGGCAGCTTGTCCTTGACGGCCTGGGAGATGGCGACGGCGCTGCCGTCGTGGTCCATGGTGGCCATCACCGCGAGGCTGGGCCTGCCGTTGGTCCGCGTGATGGAGACCCGCTTGGAGGGCTCCTGCTGGACGGTGGCGATGTCGCCGAGGCGAACCGCACCACCCTGGTGCGGCTTGATCCGCAGGTCCTGGATCTGCTTCACGGAGGTGTACGGGCTGCCCACCTGGACCGTACGGCTCTTGCCGTCCTCGGCGAACGAGCCGCCGGGGACGGTCGCGCCGCCCGCCTTCAGGGCGTCGGCGAGCGCCATGGTGTCGAGGCCGGCCGCGGCGAGCTTCTTGGCGTCGGGCGTGACGTTGACCTGGAGGTCCTGGACGCCGTTGACGCTGACCCGGCCGACGCCCTGGATGTCTTCGAGGACCGGGACGACCGTGCGGTCGAGCTGGTCGGCGAGCGCCTGCTGGTCCTTGTCGGAGGTCACCGCCAGCACGACGGCCGGCATGTCGTCGGTGGAGCCGGCCACGACCTGCGGGTCGACCTCCGACGGCAGCTGGTTGCGGGACCGGTTGACGGCCTGCTGGATGTCGGCGACGAGCTGCTTGGTACCGGTGCCGTACTCGAAGGTCGCCATGATCACGGCGTTGCCCTCGGACGCCGTGGACGTGATGCCCTTGACTCCGCTGACGGCCTTGATGTTCTTTTCGAGCGGCTCGACGACCTGCTTCTCGACCACGTCGGGGGACGCGCCCTGGTAGGGGGCGAGCACCGACACCATCGGCAGTTCGATGGTGGGCAGCAATTGCTGCTTCAGCTGCGGAATGGCGATCGCCCCGAAGACGATCGCGACGATCGACGTCAGGCCTATCAGGGCCCGTTGCGCGAGGCTGAATCTGGACAGCCAGGACATGGGTGGGGTCTCTCTTCTGTGGCGTGCGAGCGGCGATACCCAGCAGGAGGGCAGACGGGCCGGACCGTGCCCGGCGGCACATCACCCGGGAAGTCCCGGCCCCCGCTTACCACCCTCGGCCATAGGACGGCCCCGGTTCGTCGCTCCCAGGTGCCTTTCCTTATGCCGCGCATACCGCAGCCGCAGTACGCCGCGCTCCACCCCTCAGTCCACCCGTGGGCGGACCAGTCCCGATTCGTAGGCGATGACCACCAACTGGGCACGGTCGCGGGCGCCCAGTTTGGCCATCGCGCGGTTGACGTGGGTCTTGACGGTGAGCGGGCTGACGGCGAGGCGTTC
This sequence comes from Streptomyces sp. NBC_01431, assembly GCF_036231355.1. NCBI lineage: Bacteria > Bacillati > Actinomycetota > Actinomycetes > Kitasatosporales > Streptomycetaceae > Streptomyces > Streptomyces sp. NBC_01431. Next base: position 5,894,098 of record NZ_CP109496.1, on the reverse strand, counting down.
GGCGATCTCGTCGTTGGAGTGGCCGCCCGCGACCTGGACGAGTACCTCCCGCTCGCGGACCGTGAGCGCGGCAAGCCGTTCGCCGTGTCGCCGCGGGTCCTGGCCGCTGCCGTCCCAACTGCCGCCCTGCGCAAGGAAAGTGGTGATGAGGCCCTTGGTCGCGGCCGGCGAAAGGAGCGCCTCGCCGGCCGCCGCGATCCGGATCGCGCCGAGCAGCTCCTCGGGCTCGGCGCCCTTGCCGAGGAAGCCCGAGGCGCCGGCGCGCAGCGACTGCACGACGTACTCGTCAACCTCGAAGGTCGTCAGCATGACCACGTGGACGGCGGCGAGCGCGGGGTCGGCGGTGATGGCCCGGGTCGCGGCAAGGCCGTCGGTCCCGGGCATCCGGATGTCCATCAGGACGACGTCCGGCATCGTCGCGTGGACCACGTCCACGACCTCCGCGCCGTCGGCCGCCTCCCCCACGACCTTCATGTCGGGTTCGGAGTCCACCAGGACGCGGAACGCCGAACGCAGCAGTGCCTGGTCGTCGGCGAGTACCACCTTGATCGTCATGAACTGCCTTCCCCCTGGGCCTCGCTCCCCGCGGCCTCGACCGGAAGTATCGCCTGCACGCGGAAGCCGCCGCCGTAGCGGGGCCCCGCGGTGCACCTGCCGCCGAGCGCGGTGACGCGCTCGCGCATGCCGAGCAGACCGTGGCCGCCGCCGTCGCTCTCGGCGCCGCCGGCGCCGTTGTCGATGACGGTGATCTCGGCGTTGGGGCCGACCCGCACGACGCTCACCTCGGCCCTGGCTCCGGGCCCCGCGTGCTTGCGCACATTGGTGAGGGCCTCCTGGATCACCCGGTACGCGGCGAGGTCGACGGACGCGGGCAGCGGGGAGTGGTCGGTACGGGCCAGCTCGACGGGCAGCCCCGCGCGCCGGAAGCCGCGGAGCAGGTCGTCGAGGACCGCAAGGCCCGGGGCCGGTTCGGTGGGCGCTGCAGGGTCGCCGGACTGGCGCAACAGGCCGACGGTGGCGCGGAGTTCACCCAATGCGGAGCGGCTCGCCTCGCGGACGTGGGCGAGGGCCTCCTTGGCCTGGTCGGGCCGCTTGTCCATGACGTGGGCGGCGACGCCGGCCTGCACGTTGACGAGGGCGATGTGGTGGGCCACGACGTCGTGGAGGTCGCGGGCGATCCGCAGCCGTTCCTCGGCGACCCGGCGGCGGGCCTCCTCCTCGCGGCCGTGTTCGGCGCGCTCGGCGCGCTCGCGGATGGCGTCGATGAAGGCGCGCCGGCTGCGCACCGCGTCGCCGACGGCCGCGGCGAGGCCGGTCCAGGCGAAGACCCCCAGGTGCTCCTGGGAGTACCAGGGCGGGGCGCCGAAGAGCATCGCCGTACCGGTGAGGACGACGATGGTGAGCACGCCGACCCGGTAGGTGGTGGGGCGGTCGGTGTGGGCGGCGACCGTGTAGAGCGCGACGACGGCGCTCATCGCGACGGGCGCGGGCGGCGCGCCCAGGCACAGCTCGACCGTGGCGAGCGCCCCGGTGCAGGCGAGCACCGGCATGGGCCGGCGCCGCCGCAGGACGAGGGCGGCCGCGGCCAGTGTCATCAGGACGAGTGAGCGGAGCCCCGGCGTACGGGTGCCGAAGGTGGGCCCGTTCGGCCCGTGCGGGTCGGCGAAGGAGCTGACGACCATGCAGAGCAGTACGCCGAAGGCGAGTGCGGCATCGAGGGCCAGGGGGTGCGCCTTGAGCCAGGGACGGGCACGGTCGACGAGGGTCACGGTCACCTACCGTAGAACGCGCCGAAGCCCGCGGCCCGCCCAGCCCGCGAACGGGCCCGGCTGGGCCCCGGATCACCCCGGAACGGGCCCGTCTCAGGCCCGGATCAGCCCGGGATCAAGCCGTCGTCGCCAAGCATGTCCTTGACCTCGTCCAGGGTGGCGTCCGCGGCGGGCAGGATCAGCTCGGACGGCTCCAGCGCCTCGTCGGGCAGCGGCTCGCCCAGGCGGCGGACGGCGTCGAGGAGCGCACCGAGGGTGGTGCGGAAGCCCTCCTCGTCACCGGCCTCCATATGATTGAGGAGGTCGTCGTCGAGTTTGTTGAGCTCGGCGAAGTGGCTGTCCACCAGCTTCACCTGCCCCTCCCCCATGATCCGGACGATCATGAACGTCTCCTGCCGCTCGTCACTGCTTGTCGAAGCGCGGGCTCTGCTGCGGGGCCTTGTCCTGGGGAGCTGCGGCGCCGCCCTCGATGGCCTGCTGGCCGCTTGCTCCGCCACCCATCAGCTCGGCCTTCATCCGCTGCAGTTCCAGCTCTACATCCGTACCACCGGACAGCCGGTCCAGCTCGGTCTGGATGTCGTCCTTGGCGAGCCCCGACTGGTCGTCGAGGGCGCCGGAGGCAAGCAGTTCGTCGATCGCGCCGGCCCGCGCCTGGAGCTGCGCGGTCTTGTCCTCGGCCCGCTGGATGGCGAGGCCGACGTCGCTCATCTCCTCGGAGATGCCGGAGAAGGACTCGGCGATCCGGGTCTGCGCCTGGGCCGCCGTGTAGGTGGCCTTGATCGTTTCCTTCTTCGTACGGAAGGCGTCGACCTTGGCCTGGAGACGCTGGGCCGCAAGGGTGAGCTTCTCCTCCTCGCCCTGGAGGGTCTGGTGCTGCGTCTCCAGGTCGGTGACCTGCTGCTGGAGCGAGGCACGGCGGGACAGGGCCTCGCGGGCCAGGTCCTCACGGCCGAGCGAGAGGGCCTTGCGGCCCTGGTCCTCCAGCTTGGAGGACTGGCTCTGGAGCTGGTTGAGCTGCAGCTCCAGACGCTTGCGGGAGGTCGCCACGTCGGCGACGCCCCGGCGTACCTTCTGGAGCAGCTCCAGCTGCTTCTGGTACGAGTAATCGAGGGTCTCGCGAGGGTCCTCGGCCCGGTCAAGGGCCTTGTTCGCCTTCGCGCGGAAGATCATCCCCATACGCTTCATGACACCGCTCATGGGCTTCGCGCGCCCCCTTCTGACGGACTCCAGCTCCAGCTGCTGCAACAGAACCCACAGTACGGGCCCTGCATCCATTACCGCACTGTTCGGGCAACGATGCGCTCATCCCCAAGGACGACTACGCTCCGCGCCGATCAGGCGCAAGGAGTAGGTGACCCCTGGGAAACCGTTGGGAAACCGGGCATTGCGCACGGTCGCTCGCGACCGTACAGACGCAAGGCGTTGCCGGATCGTTCCCCACCGGCCTGGGGTCCATGCCGCGCACCCCGTACCCTTGGGGATTGTGTTCCGTAGCCGTTCCAATGAAGAGAAGGCCCCCACCACCAAGGTGACGGCGGACCTCTCCAAGCAGCCCCGCGACCCCGAGGCCCCCAAGGGGCGCCCCACTCCCAAGCGGAGTGAGGCGCAGACTCAGCGACGCCGGGCCTCGACCGTGCCGACCGACCGCAAGGAGGCCGCCAAGCGCCAGCGCGAGGCGCGCCGGATCGACATGGCAAAGCAGCGCGAGGCGCTCGCCAACGGCGACCAGCGCTACCTCCCGGCCCGCGACAAGGGGCCGGTGCGCAAGTTCGTCCGCGACTTCGTCGACTCCCGGTTCTCGGTCGCCGAGATGTTCCTGCCGCTCGCGGTGATCATCCTGGTCCTCTCGATGATCCGCATTGGCAGCCTGCAGAACCTCTCGCTGCTGCTGTGGCTCGTCGTGATCGTGCTGATCGTCGTCGACTCGATCGGGCTCGCCTTCCGTCTGAAGAGGGCGCTGGCCGCCCGCTTCCCGGACGAGCCGAAGAAGGGCGCCGTCGCCTACGGTCTGATGCGCACGCTCCAGATGCGCCGGCTGCGGCTGCCGAAGCCGCAGGTCAAGCGCGGAGAGCGGCCCTGAGTCCGGATGCGTCCGGGTTCGCCGGCGCCTCCGGTGCCTGGCTGAAGGGCCTCGGCGGGCTGCGCAACGTCGTCCGCCAGGAACTCGTGGCCCGTCAGCTGGACGAGCAGATAGCCGCCCGCTTCCCGGTGGGCCAGCGCCTGCGGGTCCTGGACGTCGGCATGGGCCAGGGCACCCAGGCCCTGCGCCTGGCCCGCGCCGGGCACTCGGTGACGGGCCTGGAGTCCGACGCGCAGATGCTGAAGGTGGCGCGCGAGGCGCTGGCCACCGAGCCCGAGGGTATCCGCGAGCGGGTCCGGCTGATCGAGGGCGACGGTCGCGAGACCGGCGTGCACTTCCTGCCGGGCTCCTTCGACGTGGTGCTCTGCCACGGGGTGCTGATGTACGTCCAGGACCCGGACGCGATGCTCGCGGGGCTGGCCCGGATGCTCGCCCCGGGCGGGCTGCTCTCGCTGCTCGTGCGCAACGCGGACGCGCTGGCCATGCGCTCGGGGCTCGCCGGGGACTGGCCGGGCGCCCTGTCGGCCTTCGACACGGATTCGTACACCAACCGCCTGGGTCTGGCGGTGCGCGCCGACCGTCTGGCCGTGCTGACCCGCACGCTCGACGGGATCGCGGCGCCGCTGCACGCCTGGTACGGGGTGCGGGTGTTCACCGACAACGCGCCCGACGACGCGCAGCTGCCGGCCGCCGACGAGCTGGAGCGGCTGCTCGCGGCCGAGGACCGGGCCGCTCGCACCGACCCCTATCGCCAGGTCGCGGCGCTGCTGCACCTGTTCGGCGTACGGGGCTGAGGCAGGGGTATCCGCCGAGTGGGCCCCGCCCGGGGCTCCGGTACCTGATCGGTCCCATCGACAGGACGCCATATCGGGCAAAAGGGATACTCCTGCCATGGATGCATCTCTTCGCCGCAGCCGGGTGCGCCGTACCGTGCCGATCGTGACCGCCGTCGTCGCCATCTCCGGGCTCCTCGGCGGGTGTTCGCAGTCCGGCTCCGCCGCGCCGAGGGAGCCGTCGAGCCCCTCGGCGTCGACCTCCCGCAGCAGCGGATCCGTCACCGACAGCCTGCAGAGCGACTACCAGCGGGTGATCAAGAACGTGCTGCCGTCGGTCGTGCAGATCGACGCGTCCAACAGTCTCGGTTCGGGGATCGTCTACGACGGTCAGGGGCACGTCGTCACCAACGCCCATGTCGTGGGCAACGGGCGGACCTTCAAGGTCTGGACCTCCGGCAGCAGTTCGGCGATCACCGCGCGGCTGGTGGCGGCCTATCCCGAGCAGGATCTCGCCGTGATCAAGCTCGACTCCGTGCCGAGCGGGCTGAAGCCGGCCAGGTTCGGCGACTCGGCCAAGGTCGAGATGGGGCAGATCGTCCTGGCGATGGGTTCGCCGCTCGGCCTGTCCTCCAGCGTCACCCAGGGCATCGTCTCCGCGACCGGCCGCACCGTCTCGGAGGGCCAGGGCGGCGGCGGTACCGGGGCGACCATCGCCAACATGGTGCAGACCTCGGCCGCGATCAACCCCGGCAACAGCGGCGGCGCGCTGGTCAACCTCGACAGCGAGGTCATCGGCATCCCCACCCTCGCCGCCACCGATCCGGACATGGGCGGCAGCGCGGCACCCGGCATCGGCTTCGCGATCCCGGTGTCGATGGTGCGGACGGTCGCCGACCAGATCATCAAGAGCGGCAAGGTCACCGACTCGGGGCGGCCCGCGCTCGGCATCACCGGACGCACCGTGGTGGACAGCGGCTACCAGCCCGCGGGCGTCGCGATCGTGGACGCCAAGGCGGACGGCGCCGCGGCCAAGGCGGGCCTGAAACCGGGCGACATCGTCGTCAAGGCCGGTGGCACCGACATCACGACGATCACCTCGCTGACGGAGGCGCTGGCCGCGCACAAGCCCGGACAGAAGATCGAGGTGACGTACCTGCGTGACGGGGTCAGGAAGACCGCCGAGGTCACGCTGGGCGAGGTGTGAGCGCGGCCGGGGGCGCGCGGCGCCCCGGCCGCGCCGGGGTCAGACCTGTTCGGCGTGCAGGCTCATCGGCCCGTAGATCTGTGTGCTGTCCTCGAAGAGGAAGACCTGGTCGGCGCCGCCTTCGAGCAGGTCCTTCCACACCTCGCCGATCCAGGACTCCGCATCGCCCTGGGTAGTGAAGTCCTCCGGCGCCACCGCCGGCTCGACCTCCGAACCGTCCGACTTCTCGAAACGCCACGTCCACGCCATGTCCGCCTCCTGGGTCACGTTGCTGCCCGCAGCGTAACCGGGCGCGCAAGAGGGCCGGTGACGCGGGAGGATCGTGCCGTGGAACTGACTCTCCTCGGCACCGGGGCCCCCGCCGGGCTGCCGCGCCCCGACTGTCCCTGCGCCGCGTGCGCCGTCGCCCGCGGCAGCGGGGTGCGCGCCGCGACCGCCCTGCTCGTCGACGGCGCGCTGCTGCTCGACCTCACCCCGGGCGCGGCGCTCGCCGCCGCCCGCGCCGGGCACTCGCTGGCGGGCGTGCGGCAGGTGCTGCTCACCCATCCGCACGACGGGCCCGCCATGGAACTGCCCGCCGGGCTGCCCGCGGCCGGACGGGTGCCGGACGGCCGCAGGCTGACGCTGATCAGCGGCCACCGGGTGCTTGCGGTCCCCCTCGACTCGCCGGGTACGGGATACGAGGTGACGTCCCCGGAGGGCGACCGGCTGCTGTACCTGCCGCCGGGCGGCGCGCCCTCGGGCCCGGCCGAGGTGCGTCCGTACGACATGGTGGTGGCCGATGTGGCGGGGCGGCCCGACGCGCTGGCGCGGCTGCGGGCGGCGGGCGGCATCGGGCCGGCCACCGATGTGATCGCCGTGCACCTCGACCACGATGTGCCGCCCGGCCGGGAGTTGACGCGCCGGCTCGCGGCGCTCGGCGCCCGCGCGGTGCCGGACGGGACGACGCTGGTGGTCGGCGAGTACCACGCGGTGCCCGATCTGCCACGCCGCACGCTGGTCCTGGGCGGCGCGCGGTCGGGGAAGTCGGTGGAGGCCGAGCGGCGTCTGGAGGGCTTTCCGCAGGTCGTGTACGTCGCGACGAGCGGCTCGCGGAGCGGGGACGCGGAGTGGGCGGCGCGGGTCGGACTGCACCGCGAGCGCCGGCCCTCCTCGTGGCGCACCGAGGAGACCTGCGAACTGGCGCCGCTCCTCAAGGAGTCGGGGCCGCCACTGCTGATCGACTGCCTGGCGCTGTGGCTGACCGACGCGATGGACCGGGTCGGCGCCTGGGACGACGAGAAGTGGGCGGCGGGCGGCGAGCGGGCGCTGAGGGAACGTACGGCCGAACTGGTCGCCGCGGTCCGCGCCACCTCGCGCACGCTGGTGGTGGTGAGCAACGAGGTGGGGTCGGGCGTGGTGCCGGCCACCTCCTCGGGACGGCGCTTCCGGGACGAACTGGGGCGCCTGAACGCGGTGTTCGCCGCCGAGTGCGAGCAGGTGCTCCTCGTGGTCGCCGGGCAGGCGCTCACGCTGCGCGGCTGACCGCGGCGGGCTGCCGGTACTGTTCGGCAGATGAGCAGGCTGAACCTGGACGACTTCTCCGATCTGATCGAACGCCCCGACAACGGTGTGCGCCGGGACGCCGAGGAACGCCGGGAGCGGCTGACCGTGCCGCCCGGCGCGCTCGGCCGGCTCGACGAACTGGCCACCTGGCTCTCGGCGGCTCAGGGCGCCAGCCCGGTCCGGTCCGTCGAGCGGCCCCGCGTGGTCCTGTTCGCGGGCGACCACGGCGTGGCCGACCTTGGCGTCTCCGCCCGCCCGGCGGGCTCCGCGCACACACTCGTACGCGCGATCCTGGACGGCGCGAGCCCGGTCGCGGTGCTCGCCCGGGGCCGGCGCGTGCCGGTCCGCGTCGTCGACGCGGGTCTTGACTGCGATCCCGCGCTGCTGCCCGAGGACGTCGTACGCCACCGGGTGCGGCGCGGCAGCGGGCGCATCGACGTCGAGGACGCGCTGACCGTCGAGGAGGCGGAGGCGGCCGTGCGGCTCGGGGTGCGGATCGCCGACGAGGAGGCCGACTCCGGCACCGATCTCGTGGTGCTCGGCGACGTCAGCGTCGGCGGCACCACCCCCGCCGCGGTGCTCATCGCGGCGCTGTGCGGGACGGACGCCTCGGTGGTCACCGGGCGCGGCGGCGCCGGGATCGACGATCTGGCGTGGATGCGCAAGTGCGCGGCGATCCGGGACGCGCTGCGCCGGGCCCGGCCGGTTCTCGGCGACCAGCTGGAACTTCTGGCCGCGGTGGGCGGCGCGGACCTTGCCGCGACCACCGGTTTCCTGCTGCAGTGTGCGGTGCGCAGACTGCCGGTGATCCTGGACGGGGTCGTCGCGTCAGCCTGCGCGCTGGTGGCTCAGCGGGCGGCCTTCCGGGCTCCGGAATGGTGGCTCGCGGGCCAGTTGAGCGGCGAGCCGGGCCAGGCGAAGGCGCTGGACCGGCTGGCGCTCAACCCTCTGCTCGATCATGGCGTCACAGTGGGCGAAGGAACCGGGGCACTGCTCGCTCTTCCCCTCGTACAAGCCGCGGCCGCCTTGGCCGCGGAGCTGCCCGAGCGCACCGACCGGCGCACGGAGAGCCCAGAGGAGAGCAGCGACGAGTGAGCCGCGGTAGGGCCGGGGGCTTCCCCCGGCTCCACCCGCGTCCGCTGTGAAGCGCTTTGCCCCCATATCATCGCGTTTCATGGGAGAAGTCCGCTTGAGTACCACCGAAGGAACGAACCCGAGCACCGCCCGGTCGCGACGCAGCATGGCGTTCGCCGTGTGGTACCTGCGCGTCGTGACGTTCATCAATTTCCTGAGCGCCGTGTGGGTCACCCTCGGCCAGGGGCTTCGGCGGCACAACACGGACGACTATTTCACGCCGTACCTGCTCGAAGCCGGCTTCACCTCCGGTGTCGTCACGCTCTTCCTCGCCGTCACCATGCGGCGGCGCAAGCGGGCCGCCTGGATCCTCAACATGGTGCTCGGCGGGCTCTTCTTCCTGCTCTTCGCGTTCGCCATGGCCTTCCCGGAGATCCACCGCTACGCGCAGAACTGGATCTCCCTCGCACTGACCGCGGCCTTCGTCCTCGCGCTGCTGCTCGGCCGCAGGGAGTTCTACGCCAAGGGCGACCGCTCCAATCCACTGGCGGCGGTCGCGACCGCGGTCGGCGGCCTGCTCGTCGCATCGCTGTGCGCGGCCGTCCTGGTCAGCGCCACCAACACCTACGACGGCGCCGACCACTCCACCTTCCTGGAGCGCTGGCGCTACGGCGTGATGCGGCTTGTGTTCCTGGTCCCCGACGACCGGCACACCCAGGGCATCACCACCCCGGGCTGGGTCAACGTCACCATCAACGTCCTGGCCACCCTGCTCCTGATCGCGGTCATCTACGCGGCCTTCCGCAACCGCAAGGCGGTCGACCCGCTCACCGTCGAGGACGAGGAGAAGCTGCGCGCGCTCCTGGACAAGCAGGGCGAGCGCGACTCGCTCGGCTACTTCGCGCTGCGCCGCGAGAAGGCCGTCATCTGGTCCCCGACCGGCAAGGCCGCCGTCACCTATCGCGTGATCAACAGCGTCTCGCTGGCCTCCGGCGACCCGATCGGCGACCCCGAGGCCTGGCCGGGCGCGATCGAGCCGTGGCTCGCCGAGGCCCGCGCGCACGGCTGGATCCCGGCCGTGACCGGCGCCAGCGAGGAGGCCGGGCAGATCTACGCCCGGCACGGCCTGGACGCCCTGGAGATGGGCGACGAAGCGATCGTGGAGACCTCCGAGTTCACCCTGGAGGGCCGCGCGATGCGGACCGTGCGCCAGGCCTACAACCGCGTGAAGCGGGCCGGCTACGAGGTGCGGATCCGCCGCCACGCGGACATCCCCGCCGAGGAGATGGCCGAACTCCTGCGCAAGGCCGACGACTGGCGCGACGGCGCCACCGAGCGCGGCTTCTCCATGGCGCTCGGCCGGCTCGGCGACCCCGCCGACGGCCAGTGCATGATGCTCGAATGCTTCGACGGCGAGGGCGAGTTGAGGGCGCTGCTCAGCTTCGTGCCCTGGGGCCCCAACGGAGTCTCCCTCGACCTGATGCGCCGTGACCGCGACTCCGAGAACGGCCTGATCGAGTTCATGGTGATCGAACTCCTCCAGCGCGCCGAAGAGATCAAGATCACTCAGGTCTCGCTGAACTTCGCGATGTTCCGTTCCGTCTTCGAGCGCGGCTCGAAGCTCGGGGCAGGACCCGTGCTGAGGCTGTGGCGCTCGCTCCTCAGCTTCTTCTCCCGCTGGTGGCAGATCGAGTCGCTGTACCGGTCCAACGCCAAGTACCGGCCTATCTGGGAGCCGCGGTTCACCTTGTTCGAGAAGAGCGCAGACCTGCCACGGATCGCCATCGCATCCGCGCGCGCCGAAGGATTCCTGGAAGCCCCCGGCCTGCCCAAGTGGCTGCACCGCAGACACCTGGAGTCGCAGAGGTGAACGGCGCCACGGGGGCGGTGCGCCGGTTCGCCGGGCGGGAGTGGGGCCCGCTGTTCAAAACCGTCAAGTACGCGCTGCGCACCCAGCGCTGGCGGGCCATCCCCCTCACCCTCTCGGCGGTCCTGCTGACCTCGGTCTGCCAGATCGTGCAGAACCAGTCCTGGGGCTTTCGGCCGATCCAGGTCATCGGCTCGGTGAAGGCCGAGTACCCGCTGTGGATCTCGCTGCTGCGCACCCCGTTCTCGCTCTTCGTGCCGGCCCTCGACCTGCCGGTGTGGGGTGCGCTCGGCCAGGTGTTGGTGGTGTTCGGCATCGCGGAGATCTGCATCGGCCGGGCCCGGATGCTGCTCATCGCGTACGCGGCGACGCTGGCCGGGACCATGTACGCGCGGGTCGCCATCGCGATCGGTCCGGACAGCGTCCTCGGGCTGCCCAAGGCGGCCGCGCGGATGGTCGACACCGGCCCCTCGGCGGCGGTGGTCGCCCTCGCGGTGTACGTGTGCTGGCGCTACCGGGCGTACTGGACGGCCGGCGCCGTGGTGCTGGCGATGGCCATCGAGGTGGTCCTGAAGAACAACCTCGCGGGCAAGGAGCACATCGCGGCGCTCGTCGCGGTGGCCGTGCTCTGCGGGATCACCTGGCGACGGCGCAAGAGGCGCCGCCGCCGGTGTGATCAGGGGCGGCCCACCGGACGCCTGTCGGGTGCGCCGCCGATCCAGTCCTGAAAGCGCCGGCGCCGCCGCGACCAGCGCTGGTCGTGACGGTAGGCCCTGAGCCCGGCCCTGGCCCTGGCGCGCGGCCGGTTCCGGTAGAAGCGCCGCGCCCACGGGGACCCCGGCCGGGCCAGCCGGATCGCGCCGAACAGCGCCACGAACGGTACGAACGTACCGATCATCGCGAGCCGCACCTTGCCCTTGACCAGCGCGATCAGCACGAAGCAGAAGTTGACCGCGAGCGTGGCGATGAAGGACGCCCGGTCCTGGCGTTCACCGGCGCTCACGTCGTTGACGCCGAGCGGTGAGAATCCGGCGAGCACGAGCATCATCAGGGCAGCGGCCATCACCACGACCTCGACGCTCTTGCGCCCGTTCTCGCTCCAGTACACGTCGTCCAGGTGCAGGATCAGCGCGAACTCGTCCAGGACCAGGCCGGCGCCCGTCCCGAACACCACGGCGAACAAGGACGCCGCGATCCCGTGCCGTCCGCTGCCGACCGCCCCGAAACCGCCGATCATGGTGAGGACGACCCCGGGCACCACGTGGTGAATGTGCAGCCCGCCGGGCCGGATGTTACGGAAGGGTCCGCGCCCGGCCCGGATCAGCCGGGTGATCGAGCGGGTGATCACGAACGTCAGGACGAAGGCGGCCAGGGCGAGCAGCATGGGGAGTTTGCCCGGCTCGGTGATGTTGCGGTAGAACCAGTGACCCATCCCACCCGCTCCTGTTTGCGCTGATATGCGCAATTTACCGCCGCTGAGGGCCGGTCCGCTCGGGATACCCTGCGCCGGGTGAACCCCAGTAAGGCCCTGCACGGCGTACGTTTCGCCTTCGGCACCCTCACCGTCTTCCCCGCCCGCATCACGCGCTGGGACCGCGCGACCGCCCGCGCCGGGATGACGCTCGCCCCGCTGGCCGGGCTCGCCGTCGGGCTGTGCGCGGCGGCCGCGGGCGCCGGGTTCTGGGTGCTGGGTTCGGGGCCACTGCTCGCGGCGGTCGTGAGCACGGCGGCGCCCGCCCTGCTCACCCGGGGTCTGCATCTGGACGGCCTGGCGGACGTCGCCGACGGCCTGGGCAGCGCCAAGCCCGCCGAGGACGCGCTGCGCATCATGAAGCGCTCCGACATCGGCCCCTTCGGCGTCGTGTCCCTGCTGTTCTTCCTGCTGGCCCAGACCGCCGCGCTGTCGCGGCTGTACGAGGACGGCTGGGCCCGGGGCGCCGGGGCCGTCGTCATCTCGGCCGTGGCCGCCCGCACCGCGCTCACCCTCGCCTCCCGGCGCGGCATCCCGGCGGCCCGCCCGGACGGGCTCGGTGCGGTGGTGGCGGGCACGGTGGCGGCGCGGCGCGCGTTCACGGTGGCCGCGCTGGTCACCGCGGCGGCGGCGGCCTCCGGCCTGCTCCTTGGACCCCGGTCGGCGCTGCACTGCGCGATCGCTGTGCCGGCCGGGCTCGCCGTCGCGCAGGTGCTGCTGCGGCGCTGCGTGCGCCGGTTCGGCGGGGTGACGGGCGATGTGTTCGGGGCGGTCGCGGAGACCGCGGCCACGGTGACACTGGTCGCGCTCGCCCTCGGCCTCGGCTGAGAGCCTGCGGGCCTGAGAGACGGCTTTCAGCAGGCCTGGCGCCACTCCTTCAAGTCGTACTTCTTCTCCATCGAGCTGAACCCCAGCTGCTTGGACTCGGCGCAGAAGCGGGCCGGCGGAAGTTCGTACTCGACGTGGAAGACGGCCTTGCCTGCCCGCACGAACGGCGTGAGCTTGTCGCACTCGCCGTACTGGGCGCACTGCTCGTTGACCGCGAAGTCGAAGTGGGCGAGCAGCCGCGGGATCTGGTCGAGGTCGTTCTTCAGGCCGACCGCCAGACCGCGGTCGTGGGCCAGCTTGGCGATGAGCTCGTTGTACTTGAGCTGGTCGGCGGCCTTGAGCGGGAAGCCGGTGTCGTTGGCGTAACCGTCCATGTTGTCCGGCTCGACCGCGTCGAAGCCCTTGGCCCTGCACAGGTCGAAGCGCTTGGCGATGAGCGGTTCGAGCACGTCGGTGCGGCGGATGTCGAGCCAGCGCTCGCCGTCCCAGCCGTTGCCCTTGCCGAGCACGGACTTGGGGAACTGTTTGGCGTCCGGCCGCCAGTCCTCCCAGGCACCCGTCGAGGTGTAGCAGATGACCTTGCGGCCCCTGCGGTGCAGATCGGCGACGGCCGCCGCGTCCTGGTCGAAGGCGTCGATGTCGTACACCTGGACGTCGACGGTCGCATCGAGCTTGCCCTTGAGCTGCCACTGCCAGCTCAGCCCCGGCCTGGGCTGCCAGTGCGGGCCCGAGGGTGCGGGCGGCGGCCCGGTGTCCTCGCCGTCCCCGTCGTCGGGGCCGGACGGTGAGCTGGTGCAGGCCGCGAGCAGGAGCAGCGGGACCAGCAGCCAGAGTGCGCGTCTCACGAAACGGGCTCCAAGCGGTGCGGCAACGTGCCCCAGGGGTGCGGCAGTTGACCGGGGACGAGGCAGTGCACCGGCGCCTGGGCGACCGCGTCCGGTGGGGCGCCGTAGACCAGGTGACAGGTGTCGGGACCGGCGGGGCCGGTGGGCGGGTAGGCGGACCAGGGCCCCTCGAAGGTGACCAGGAGGTCGCCGATCCGAGCGTAGCCGGGGTGCGGCTGGGCGCCGTGGTTGAGGACGACGGTCACGTAGGTGTCGTACGTGGCGAAGAACGCGGCCCGCAGGTCGGCGTAGTACGGCAGTTGGTCGGCGGAGGTGGCCACCTGGTCCAGGAAGACTCCGTGTACGCCGTACCAGGCGCGGTGGCGGGCCGCCTCGCGCACCACGTCCTGTGGTGGGCGCCGCCCGTAGGCGGTGTCCACGTAGCCGAGCACGCGCACGCCCGCCGAGCACAGTCGCGCGGCCACCGCCGCGAAGGCCTCGTCGGGTGAACTCCCCGCGCCGCTGGCCGGGTTGAGGACGACCCCGTACAGCGAGGGCGCGGCGGCGATCAGCGCCTCCCAGGCGTCCGGGCGCTCGGCCGGATGCTCGTAGTAGGGCACAAGCAGTTTGCTCATGTACGTCCTCGCAATGTGCTCCCTCTCGACGGGCTCATGGGCGGTGGGCGGTGGCTCGTCCCAGTAGGACACAGACCAGGACGGCCAGCAGGGCGGCCGTCGTCCCCGACACCACCAGACCGGTCACCGGCGGCGCCCCGACGAGCAGCGCCAGGGTCTGGGCGACCGCCGCCGTGCAGCACACGAGGGCCGCGCCCGGCGCCGCCCCGAACGACTGGAGCAGCAGCCCGGTCCACAGCACCGCGCCGATGAGCAGCAGCGTCGCGAGGCGCGAGCCGCCCAGCGGCGGGGTGCCCGGCCACAGGCGGGCGCCGAGGGCGGCGAGCGCGGCGAGGACCACCAGGTAGACACCGAGGCAGACGGCCACGGTGGCGACGACCGAGCCGCGAAACCCCCACGCGCTCCAGGTGCTCCGCAGCCCGGCCACGCTCTTGGCACGGAAGCGGTGGAGCAGCCATTCGGCGGGACCCATGCTGAGAGTGAGCGCTATGGCCGAGGGACCGGCCACCGAGCCCGCCGAGCCGTGCCGGAAGACATCACCGAGAGCCGCGTACAGCACCAGCACGCCCGCGCCGAGCCCGAACAAGCCGTACGGGAGCGAGGTGGTGAGCCGGGGCGAGACGGCGCCGCGTGCCGGAGCCGTGGCGGCCGGACCGCGCAGCGCGCGCACGGCCAGCGTCACGGCCGCCGCCAGCGAGACGAGCAGCAGTACCGGCCCGGTGGCGGCCGGGAGCCCCGGTACGGCGCCGATCGTCATGGGCAGCAGGGCGAAGAACAGCGGGCGTTCACGGCCGAGGACCAGCAGGACGGTGGCGGCGGCCAGATAGCAGGACTGACCGGCGGCGAACGCGGCGGCGCTCAGCTCACCGGGCCCGGCCGCCGCGAGGGCGGCCAGCGCGCCGAGGGCGGCGCCGAGCGGGGCGCCCCGGCGCAGGGCGCGGACCGCGGCGGGGCGGTCGGCGAGGCTGAGCCAGGAGTGGGCGCGGTGCGAGAGCGACTGGTTCCACACCCAGCCGGTGACCGCCCCGGCGAGCAGGCACATCGTTCCTGCGGGCAGCCCGAGGGTGCCGCGGGGACCGCCCAGAAGCGGCGCGCCCAGGACGTAGGCCAGTCCGGGCAGCGCGAAGACGAGGCCGCGCAGCAGACAGGAGGCGAGGTGGGCGTGCCAGGGTTCGGCGGCCGGGACCGGCGCCGAGGGGTATCGGCGCTCGACCCGGCCGTAGAGCTCCTCGGCCAGCGAGAAGGAGTCCGGGTGCCCGTAGACGGCGCTTATCTGCGCGTCGGTCATTCCGTCGGACTCGATGATCGCCGCTATCTCGTCCGGGTGGACGGCGGCGGCTATCAAGTCCTCAAGGCGGAGGGTGAGTTCGTTGAGGGGGTCGATCGCGGCGGCCCAGGACGGGCGCTGGCGCGGGATGAAGGGCAGGGTGTCCTGCCCTTCGTCCCGGCCGATCCACAGCGAGCCGCTCACCAGGGCGACCCGCCGAGCGAGCTGGGCTGCGCCTCGCTGGACAGCTCGCGGTACCACGGGTCCGTCAGGTGCAGGGTCCACTCGTCTCCGGGGGTGAACTCGGCCTGGAGCGGCTGGGGTTCGGGGTGTCCGGCGAGTTCGAGGTAGATGCGGCGGAAGCCGTCCACCGAGCGGTGCAGGGTGAACTTGTCGATCACCCGCTGGCGGGCGGCGGCGCCCAGCCGTGCCCGCCGTTCGTGGTCACGGAGCAGCCCGACGGTCGCCTCGGCCATCACGGCGGGTTCCCGGGGCGGCACGACGAGCCCCGCCTCCCCCGCCGCCTCGCGTACGCCGCCGACGTCCGTGGACACGGTGGCCCGGCCGCAGGACATCGCTTCGATCAGCGAGAACGGGAAGCCCTCGCTGATGCTGGAGAGCATCACCACACTGCCGGACGCGTACGCGCTCGCCACGTCGCTGACCCGGCCCTCGTAGGAGATGCCGTCGGCGACGCCGAGTTCGGCGGCCAGCTTCTCCAGGCGGGTCTTGTAGTCCTCGCCACCGGCCGGCACGCCCCCGTACAACCGCAGCCGGGTGTCGGGGAGTTCGGCGCGCACGATGGCGTACGAGCGGATCAGGGTCTCCAGGTCCTTGATGGGGTCGATGCGTCCGCACCAGCTCAGGGTGGGGACGGCCGGATCGGGTCCGGCGTGCGGGAAGAGGTCGGGGTCGACGCCGTTGTAGACGGTGCGGATCCGCTCCGAGGGGGCGCCGCCGCGCTCCTCCCAGCGGCGGTTGTACTGGTTGCACGGGGTGATGAGGTCTGCCCGGCGGTAGCCCAGCGAGTTGAGCTCCCGGTAGAAGCTCAGGATCACCGATTTCACCGGCCAGTTCTGCTCGCCGGTGCGGTAGCCGAGGTAGCGCTCGCGCAGGTAGATGCCGTGCTCGGTGAGCAGGAACGGCACCCCGTCGAAGTGCTGGGCGGCGAGCGCGGGCAGGGTGGCGAGGCCGCTGCTGACCGCGTGCGCCACGCTGTCCGCCGGAATGCGGGCGGACAGCGGGCGCAGCGCGTGTTCCAGGAGGTCGGTCGCCGTCAGGGCGTCGTGCACGGTCGGTTTCGCCCTGGACAGTGCCAGGTGCGGCATCGTCCAGATCCACATCAGCGACTTCAGCGCCGCTTCGGAGCGGAGCGCCGCCGAGAGCCGCCCGGCCCGCGCCAGTTCCGCCAGGCCGTACAGCGCCGAGGCGAAGTCGCAGCCGGAGTCCGGGTCGAGCATGGCGAGCAGGAAGCGCTCGTAGGTGTCGGTGAACCGGCGCCTCTCCTTGCCGAGGAGCGGCCGGCGCCTGCCGGGCTGCGGCCCCCACAGGGGGAAGGCCGTGTGCCGGTAGACGTTGGCCGGAAGCTCCCAGGTGACCGGCTCGCGGCCGCTGCCGGTGAGGGCGACGACATTGAAGTCGACCTCCGGCATGCCGCGTACGAGCTGGTCGCACCAGGTGCTCACACCCCCGTGAATATGCGGATATGTGCCTTCCGTGAGCATGGTGACATGACGGCCACTGCTCGGCATGGATGTCCCCCCAGGACAAGCGGTCGTGCGTGACGTGCGATCAGGCGACCGGTCAGGCCGGCAGCTTCAGCGTGATCGCCGACTGGAGCAGCTCGGGCGAGGACCAGTCGGAGCGCTGACCGGCGTACGGCGTCCCGAACGCGGTGGTACCGAGGAGCAGTTGCTTGCGAGTGCCCTCCGGTGCCGTGATCGGTGCGGCCACGCCCTTGGGGCCCTGCACGGTGACAGTGTCCCCGATCCGGTAGGCGGTCACCGAACCGGCGGCCAGTGCCTTGTCCCAGGACGCACGGCGGCTGAACTCGGTTCCCGCGTCCTTCTCGCGCAGGTTGACGATCGGCGCGCTGTCCGCGTAGAGCGCCTTGTAGTCGGCGAGCACCTTGTCCAGGACCGGGTAGAGGATGCGCTCCTCGGCCAGGTTCGACTGGTGGACGTAGTGCGGCCGCGGGTCGTTCCACAGGACGTGCGACAGCGCGGTCTTGGCCTCCCTGGGCACGATGTACGTCTGGTAGCCGGTGGCGGTGTCCAGCGGTGCGGGCATGCAGGTGGAGGCCGGGTTGTTCTCGCAGACGCCGCTGCCGCCGTTGGCCTTCGAGGTGTAGAGCCAGTTGTACTCGTCGGTCATCTCGGCGGCCTTGCCGACGTTGTAGTACACGTTCATCGGGTGCCGGGGCACGGTCATGGCGGCGCCGACCGCCCGCTGGTCCGGTTCGCGCGAGGCGTCGCTGCCGGTCCACTTGACGCCATTGTCGGCGAGCGCGCCCGCCAGGTTCGGGTTGTCGTCGGGCTGCTGCGGCAGGACCTTCATGCCGGAGTGCTCACCGGTGACGAGTTCGCTCTTGTCGACCGGGAGGCCCTTCTGGGCGGCCCAGGTGTTGTTCTGCGAGATCTGCGCGGAGATGTCGGCCCGGCTCATCCACTGCGTGGAGCCGTCGGCGTTCTTCTTGCACTGCCACGGCACGACGGTGTTGTCCTGGACGCAGCCGAGGAACTCATGCGTGTAGGTGTGGTTCACCCAGCGGAACTTGGCCTTGTCGGCGAGCAGTTGGGCGGCCAGCGCGTCGGTGCCGCCGTTCTCGGTCTTCCACTCCTCCCCGGAGCCCGCGTTGAAGACCATGTCGAAGGTGAAGCCGTTGGTCTGCTCCCACTGCGCGGCGTACTGGGCGTCGGCCGCCGTCATCCGGATGTCGGTGCTCGCGGAGCCTCCGGCGGGGCAGTCGAAGTCGCCCGGGGTGCAGTTGTTGACCGTGTCCCAACGGGAGTCGGGCGCGAACACGTCATCCACGTGCACCGTGAAGTAGTTGCGGCTCTGCCCGAGATGGATGCCCTGGGTCAGCCATTCCACGATGCCCTTGGCCAGCACCTGGAACTGCTCCTGGTACTGGTTGTAGGCGAAGGTGATGACGAGTTCGCTGCGGTTGTCGTGGGTGTACTGGCCGAGCAGGGTGCCGCCGGTCGGCGCGTCGAGGTAGCTGGTGAATCCGTCCCTGGGGTGGCCCGCGTAGCCGTAACTCTCGGGGACCGAGGGGTCGTTGTCCTCGAAGGTGAGGGGCCCGTCGAGATAGCCGAAGGGGCCTGCCTTGCCGGCTGCGGTGACCTGGGACTTGGCGCCGTCCAGGACGCCGGACCAGCCGCCGTTCTGGTCGGTGTAATCGATCCCGACCTCGGGGTGGGCCCAGGTGTACGCGTCGACCTGGCGGATCCCGAAGGTCGTCTCGTACGCGGCGAGGGCGGCCTGCTCGGGGGCGGCCGCGGAGCCGAACGGGATCTCGTTGGGCGTGACCACGCCCTGGAACTTGGCGCGCGGACGGCCGCTCACGGTGTCGCTGAGGAAGGCCGCGTCGATCGTCGGGCGGCCGGCAGCGTTCAACTCGATCGTCTGGTACGGCACCCCGGTGTTCTTCAGCTCGGCGACGATGGCTCCGACCGCGCTGCCGCCGTCGTCGAGGACCAGCACCTTCAGATCGATGCGCGGCGACGCCGTGGCCGCCGCGTTCGCGGCCGGAATGGCCGTGCTGAGCAGTCCAGCGGCCATCAGCGCCGTGAGCGCAAGCCGGGTTCTGCCCAATTTCAAGGCCTTCGCCTTCATATGTCCCCCCTCATGGAACCCCTCCACTCGCGGAGCGCGCATGGAGGACCTGTGGTGATGATGCAAAGGGGCACCGTGTCCTCTGCGCCCGATTGGGGTGAGTGTGACGTAGCTCTCATGGAGCCTGCGGGCCAAACGTGAAAGAGACACCACGGATGAGTGAATTGCGGCCACCGCTCTCGAACGTCATCACCGAGCGTAGGCTCGTGGTCGGTGCGCGCTCCGCCCGAAATACGATGCACCGGGCGCCGACCGGCCCACCCGACGGTCGAACATCCGCCAGGATTCTCAAGGAAGAGAGATCTCACCACCGTGACTGCTCTGACTCTCAGCACTGCCGGTGCGGCAACGCTGCGCGCCGACGCCCTCGTCGTCGGCGTCGCCAAGGCCGCCGGTCCCAAGGGCGGACTGGTCGTCGCACCCGGCGCCGAGGCCGTGGACAAGGCGTTCGGCGGCAAGCTCGCCGCCGTCCTGGAGGTCCTCGGCGCCAGTGGTGCCGAGGGTGAAGTGACCAAGGCCGTGTCCCCCTCCGGCCTGAAGGCCCCCTTCGTCCTCGCGGTCGGCCTCGGCGCCGCCCCCGCCGACGACGAGTCGTACACCTCCGAGGTGCTGCGCACCGCCGCGGGCAACGCCGCCCGCGCCCTGCACGGCATCAAGAAGGCCGCCTTCGCGCTGCCGATCGAGGCCGCCGAGGACATCGAGGCGATCGGCGAGGGCGCGCTCCTGGGCGCGTACGCCTTCACCGCCTACCAGGACCGCGGCCCCGACGCCAAGGGCCCGCTCGCCGAGGTGGCGCTGCTCGGCGGCAAGCCGCGCGACAAGGCCCACAAGGCGGCCGTCGAGCGCACCCTCGCGCTGACCGAGGAGATCAACCGCGCCCGCGACCTGATCAACACCCCGCCCAACGACCTCACCCCCGAGGCCTTCGCCGCGGTCGTCTCGGCGGCCGGCAAGGAGCACGGCCTCAAGGTGCAGGTGCTCGACGAGAAGGCGCTGGAGAAGGGCGGCTTCGGCGGCATCCTCGGCGTCGGCGTCGGCTCGGCCAACCCGCCCCGCCTGGTGAAGATCTCGTACACGCACGCCAAGAACGCCAAGCACCTCGCGTTCGTCGGCAAGGGCATCACCTACGACTCGGGCGGCATCTCGCTCAAGCCGGCCGGCCACAACGAGACGATGAAGTGCGACATGAGCGGCGCCGCCGCGGTGTTCGCCGCCGTCGTCGCGGCCGCCCGCCTGGGCGTCGAGGCGAACGTCACCGGCTGGCTGGCGCTCGCCGAGAACATGCCGTCGGGCTCGGCCACCCGCCCTGGCGACGTGCTGCGCATGTACGGCGGCAAGACCGTCGAGGTCCTGAACACCGACGCCGAGGGCCGCCTGGTCCTGGCCGACGCGATCACCAAGGCCTCCGAGGAGAAGCCGGACGCCATCGTGGACGTCGCCACGCTGACCGGCGCGATGGTGCTGGCCCTCGGCGACCACACCTTCGGGATCATGGCCAACGACGACGCCTTCCGCACCGCGATCCACGAGATCGCGGAGGAGGTCGGCGAGCAGTCCTGGCCGATGCCGCTCCCGGCCAACCTGCGCAAGACCATGGACTCCCCCACCGCGGACCTCGCCAACATGGGCGTGCGGATGGGCGGCGGCCTGATCGCCGGTCTGTTCCTGAAGGAGTTCGTGGGCGAGGGCATCACCTGGGCCCACCTCGACATCGCGGGTCCCGCCTACAACGAGGGCGGCCCGCACGGCTACACCCCCAAGGGCGGCACCGGCTCCTCGGTGCGCACCCTGCTCAAGCTCACGGAGCGCACCGCCGCGGGCGACCTCGGCTGACCGCCCCGTACCACGCCGACGCACAGGGCGGTCCCGGGCATATGTCCGGGGCCGCCCGCGTTGACGCTCCGTACTCTCCGGGCTCGACCGGATTTCGCTGTCGATGAAACTCGCGGTGAAATCCGTACGTCGCGCGCGGCGGCGGACCCACCCCCGAGACCCGCCGAGCCGGACGATCAGCGGTCTCATACCCCGGCCCCGCGTCCCGCCTTCCGTCAACAAGTGCGAAGATGGGTTCTCGGCAGGACAGGGCCCCCACCACAGGGCCGAAGACAAGCGGCCGAATACCAGCCGCCGCCGGTCATCGACGACCGCGCCCGGCGCACATGCATGGAGGACGTGACGTGGCGAACGACGCCAGCACCGTTTTCGACCTAGTGATCCTCGGCGGTGGCAGTGGCGGCTACGCCGCGGCCCTGCGCGGAGCTCAGCTGGGCCTGGACGTCGCACTGATCGAGAAGAGCAAGCTCGGCGGCACCTGCCTGCACAACGGCTGCATCCCGACGAAGGCCCTGCTGCACGCCGGCGAGATCGCCGACCAGGCACGCGAGGCCGGCCAGTTCGGTGTCAAGGCCACCTTCGAGGGCATCGACATCAACGCCGTGCACGCGTACAAGGACGAGGTCATCTCGGGCCTGTACAAGGGTCTCCAGGGCCTGGTCGCCTCGCGCAAGGTGACCTACATCGAGGGCGAGGGACGGCTGTCCTCCGCGACCTCCGTGGACGTCAACGGCCAGCGCATCCAGGGCCGCCACGTCCTGCTGGCGACCGGCTCCGTGCCGAAGTCGCTGCCGGGTCTGGAGATCGACGGCAACCGCATCATCTCCTCGGACCACGCGCTGACCCTGGACCGCGTCCCGCAGTCCGCGATCATCCTGGGCGGCGGCGTCATCGGCGTCGAGTTCGCCTCGGCGTGGAAGTCCTTCGGCACCGATGTCACCGTCATCGAGGGCCTCAAGCACCTCGTCCCGGTCGAGGACGAGAACAGCTCCAAGATCCTTGAGCGTGCGTTCCGCAAGCGCGGCATCAAGTTCAACCTGGGCACCTTCTTCCAGAAGGCCGAGTACACCGCCAACGGTGTGAAGGTCACGCTGGCCGACGGCAAGGAGTTCGAGGCCGAGGTCCTCCTCGTCGCCATCGGCCGCGGTCCGGTCTCCCAGGGCCTCGGTTACGAGGAGCAGGGCGTCGCGATGGACCGCGGCTACGTCCTGGTCGACGAGTACATGCGTACCAACGTGCCCACCATCTCCGCCGTCGGCGACCTCGTCCCGACGCTCCAGCTCGCGCACGTCGGCTTCGCCGAGGGCATCCTGGTGGCGGAGCGTCTGGCCGGTCTCAAGACCGTCCCGATCGACTACGACGGCGTGCCGCGGGTGACGTACTGCCACCCCGAGGTCGCCTCCGTGGGCATCACCGAGGCCAAGGCCAAGGAGATCTACGGTGCGGACAAGGTCGTCGCTCTGAAGTACAACCTCGCGGGCAACGGCAAGAGCAAGATCCTCAAGACCGCGGGCGAGATCAAGCTCGTCCAGGTCAAGGACGGCGCCGTGGTCGGCGTCCACATGGTCGGTGACCGTATGGGCGAGCAAGTCGGCGAAGCCCAGCTGATCTACAACTGGGAGGCGCTTCCGGCCGAGGTCGCGCAGCTCATCCACGCGCACCCGACGCAGAACGAGGCGCTCGGCGAGGCTCACCTGGCGCTGGCCGGCAAGCCGCTGCACTCCCACGACTAATTGCCCTCGGGCGCGACGACCACTTCCGCAAATTCGTAAGGAGCAACAGAAACCATGTCGGTTTCCGTAACCCTTCCGGCGCTCGGCGAGAGCGTCACCGAGGGCACCGTCACCCGCTGGCTGAAGGCCGAGGGCGAGCGCGTCGAGGCCGACGAGCCGCTGCTCGAGGTCTCGACCGACAAGGTCGACACCGAGATCCCCGCCCCCGCCTCCGGCATCCTCGCCTCCATCAAGGTGGCCGAGGACGAGACCGTCGAGGTCGGCGCGGAGCTCGCCATCATCGACGACGGCACCGGTGCTCCGGCTGCCGCCCCGGCACCGGCCCAGGCCGCGGCCCCGGCCGCCCCGGCCCCGCAGGCGACGCCCTCCACCGAGGCCGCCGCCCCCGCGCCGGCCCCCACGGCCCAGGCCGCTTCCGGCGGTGGCTCCGCCGAGGGCACCGACGTCGTCCTCCCCGCGCTCGGCGAGAGCGTCACCGAGGGCACCGTCACGCGCTGGCTCAAGGAGGTCGGCGAGGAGGTGGCCGAGGACGAGCCGCTGCTCGAGGTCTCCACCGACAAGGTCGACACCGAGATCCCGGCGCCCGTCGCCGGTGTCCTGCTGGAGATCGTGGTCGGCGAGGACGAGACCGCCGAGGTCGGCGCCAAGCTGGCCGTCATCGGCGCCCCGGGCGCGGCTCCGGCCGCCGCCCCGGCCCCGGCCCCGGCCGCTCCGGCTCCGGCCGCCGCGCCCGCCCCGGCCCCGGCCCCGGCTCCGGCCCCCGTTGCCGCCCCGGCTCCGGCCGCTCCGGCACCGGCTCCGACCGCCGCCCCGGCCGCTCCGGCTCCGGTCGCCCAGGCTCCGGCTCCCGCTGCCGCTCCGGCTCCGGTGGCTCAGGCACCGGCTCCGGTCGCCACCGCCGGTGACGACGGCGCGTACGTCACGCCGCTGGTCCGCAAGCTCGCCTCCGAGTCCGGTGTGGACCTGGGCGCGGTCAAGGGCACCGGCGTCGGCGGCCGCATCCGCAAGCAGGACGTCATCGCCGCCGCGGAGGCCGCCAAGGCTCCCGCCCCGGCCGCCGCTCCCGCCGCGAAGAAGGCCGCCCCGTCCGTCGAGGCGTCCCCGCTGCGCGGTCAGACGGTCAAGATGACCCGCATGCGCAAGGTCATCGGCGACAACATGATGAAGGCGCTGCACACGCAGGCCCAGCTGACCACGGTCGTCGAGGTCGACATCACGAAGCTGATGAAGCTGCGCAACCAGGCGAAGGACTCCTTCGCCGCGCGTGAGGGCGTCAAGCTGTCCCCGATGCCGTTCTTCGTGAAGGCGGCGGCCCAGGCGCTGAAGGCCCACCCGGTCGTCAACGCCCGGATCAACGAGGACGAGGGCACCATCACGTACTTCGACTCGGAGAACATCGGCATCGCCGTGGACTCCGAGAAGGGTCTGATGACCCCGGTCATCAAGGGTGCGGGCGACCTCAACCTGGCCGGCATCTCCAAGGCCACGGCCGAGCTGGCCGGCAAGGTCCGCGGCAACAAGATCACCCCGGACGAGCTGTCCGGCGCGACCTTCACGATCAGCAACACCGGTTCGCGCGGTGCGCTGTTCGACACGGTCATCGTGCCCCCGAACCAGGTCGCCATCCTGGGCATCGGCGCCACCGTCAAGCGTCCGGCGGTCATCGAGACCGCCGAGGGCACCGTCATCGGCGTCCGTGACATGACGTACCTGGCGCTCTCCTACGACCACCGTCTGGTGGACGGCGCCGACGCGGCCCGCTACCTGACGGCTGTCAAGGCGATCCTGGAGGCCGGCGAGTTCGAGGTCGAGCTCGGCCTGTAAGGCTCACAAGGCACGCCGAGGCGGTTGTAAGACTCGTCTCACCAGCGGCCGCGCCCTCGCCCGGGGCTCTTCCGGGCGGGGGCGCGGCCGTATTGTTTGGAGGTCACCGCTCGCCTTAAGGAGCCCCCATGACCGTGCCCGTCGTCCACTCGCTGCGCGAGCAGATCCGCGAGCACATCGTGGAGGGGATCGTCAGCGGCCGCTGGAAGCCCGGCGAGCGGATCGTGGAGCGGCGCATCGCGGTGGAGCTCCAGGTCAGTCAGACCCCCGTACGGGAGGCCCTGCGTGAGCTGGAGAGCCTGCGTCTCATCGAGTCGGCGCCCAACAAGGGCGTCCGGGTGCGGAATCTGAGCGCGGCCGACCTGGAGGAGAGCTATCCGGTGCGGGCCGGTCTTGAGCAGATCGCGGCCGAGCTGGCGGCCGAGCGGCTCGCCGAGGACTGCTCGGCCCTGGAGCCGCACGTGGCGGCGCTGTACGAGGCGGACCGGGCGGCCGACGGCACCGCCCAGGTGCGGCACACCGTCGGTTTCCACCGGGAACTGGTGCGGGCGGCCAACAACAGTGTGCTGTTGCACACATGGGAGGGCCTCGGCATCGAGGTGTTCACCGCCCTGTCGATCCGGTGGCTCGGCACCGTGCAGAAGTCGTACGCCGAAGAGCACGCGGACCTCGTCGCGGCGTTCCGGCGGCGGGATCCGGCCATCGGCACGCTGGTGAAGGCCCATGTCCTGGGGTGCGCGCCGCGCAGCGCCTGACCTGCGCGGCGCCTTCCCGACCACCTGGAAATCCAAGGCACCGCGTGCCCTGATGGGCGGCACCCTGTGCCGACTTTCGCGATTCGAAGAAGTTTTTGGCTCAACGCTTTGATCGATCATCGATCGTCGGCTTACAGTCAACGGCGGACTCACCAGTCCAAGGCCCCGTCCTGCCAGACAAAGGCCCCTTTTTCTCCACCCCCCTCCTGTCCGGAAGGCGGCGATCATGATCGACCCCGTAGCCAAGTTTCCGAGCGAGCTCGACCAGCTCCCGGACCGTGACACCGAGGAGACCGCCGAGTGGGCGGCCTCCCTCGATGCCGTCGCCAAGGCCGCTGGCCCGCATCGGGCCGCGTATCTGATGCGCCGCACGCTTCAGCACGCCGAAGGCGCGGGCCTGGCCCTGCCGAAGCTGCTGGAGACGGACTACGTCAACACCATTCCGTCCTCCGCGGAGCCCGTCATCGACGGCGACGAGGAGATGGAGCGCCGGATCACCGCGTGGAACCGCTGGAACGCGGCGGCCATGGTGACCCGGGGCTCGAAGTACGGCGTCGGCGGCCACATCGCGACCTTCGCGTCCGCGGCCTGGCTGTACGAGACCGGCTTCAACCACTTCTTCCGCGGGAAGGAGGGCGACGGCTCCGGTGACCAGCTCTACATCCAGGGTCACGCCTCGCCCGGCATCTACGCCCGCGCCTTCCTCGACGGCCGCCTGACCGAGGCGCACCTCGACAAGTTCCGCCAGGAGTCCGCCGGCGACGGCCTGCCGTCCTACCCGCACCCGCGCCGCCTGCCCTGGCTGTGGGAGTTCCCGACCGTCTCCATGGGACTGGGCCCGCTCTCCGCGATCTACCAGGCGCGCTTCAACCGGTACCTCACCAACCGGAACATCAAGGACGTCTCGAACTCCCACGTGTGGGCGTTCCTCGGTGACGGCGAGATGGACGAGCCCGAGTCGACGGCGGCCCTCGCGCTCGCCGCCCGCGAGGGTCTGGACAACCTGACCTTCGTCATCAACTGCAACCTCCAGCGCCTGGACGGCCCGGTCCGCGCCAACTTCAAGATCGTGCAGGAGCTGGAGGCCCAGTTCCGCGGCGCCGGCTGGAACGTCGTGAAGTCGCTGTGGGGCGGCGCCTGGGACGAGCTCTTCCAGCTCGACACCACCGGCGCCCTGGTCCGCCGCCTGCGCGAGGTCCCCGACGCCCAGGTGCAGACGTACCAGACGCGCGACGCGGCCTACATCCGCGAGGACTTCTTCGGCAAGGACCCGGCGCTCGTCGAGATGGCGAAGCTGCTCTCCGACGACAAGATCCTTGAGTGCTTCCACCTCTCGCGCGGTGGCCACGAGCCGCGCAAGGTGTACGCCGCCTACAAGGCCGCCCTGTCCCACAAGGGTGCGCCGACCGTCATCCTGGCCCAGACGGTCAAGGGCTTCACCCTCGGTGAGGGCTTCGCGTCCAAGAACGCGAACCACCAGATGAAGAAGCTCACCAACGACGAGTTCAAGAACATGCGTGACCTTCTTGAACTCCCCATCTCCGACGACCAGTTCGTGGACGGTCAGGTCCCCTACGGCCACCCCGGCGCCGACTCCCCCGAGGTCCGCTACCTCCAGGAGCGCCGCGCCGCGCTCGGCGGTCCGGCCCCGGCCCGCCGCAGCCACGCGATCGCCCCGCTGCCGGCCCCGGCCGACAAGTCGTTCGCGGCGTTCGACAAGGGCTCCGGCAGCCAGTCCATGGCCACCACCATGGCGTTCGTCCGGCTGATGAAGGACCTGATCCGCGACAAGACGACCGGCAAGCGCTGGGTCCCGATCGTCCCGGACGAGGCCCGCACCTTCGGCATGGAGTCGCTGTTCCCCTCGCTCGGCATCTACTCGCCCAAGGGCCAGACGTATGAGCCGGTCGACCGCGACCAGCTGATGTACTACCGCGAGGCCAAGGACGGCCAGATCCTCAACGAGGGCATCACCGAGGCCGGCTCGATGGCCGACTTCATCGCCGCGTCCAGCGCGTACTCCACGCACGGCGAAGCGATGATCCCCTTCTACATCTTCTACTCGATGTTCGGCTGGCAGCGCACGGCCGACCAGATGTGGCAGCTCGGCGACCAGCTCGGCCGCGGCTTCCTGGTGGGAGCCACCGCCGGTCGTACGACGCTGACCGGTGAGGGTCTCCAGCACGCGGACGGTCACTCCCCGGTGATCGCGGCGACCAACCCGGCGGCCATGTCCTACGACCCGGCCTTCGCCTACGAGGTCGCGGCCATCGTCAAGGACGGTCTGCGCCGGATGTACGGCGAGGCGGCCCCGGGCGAGGACCGGGACGTCTTCTACTACCTCACCGTCTACAACGAGCCGATGCCTCAGCCGGCGAAGCCCGCGGGCATCGACGAGGGCATCGTCAAGGGCCTGTACCGCTTCAACACGGCGGAAACGGCAGGCCACACGGCACTGGCCAACGCCCCCCGCATCCAGTTGCTCGGCTCTGGCACCGCGATCCACTGGGCGCTTCAGGCACAGAAGCTGCTCGCCGAGGAGTGGGGCGTGGCAGCCGACGTGTGGTCCGCCACCTCCTGGACCGAGCTGCGCCGCGACGCCCTCGAAGCCGATGCGGCCCTGCTGCGCGGCGAGGAGCGAATTCCCTTCGTGCAGAAGGCACTTGAGGGTGTGGACTCCCCCGTCCTCGCGGTCTCCGACTACATGCGCCAGGTCCCGGACCAGATCGCGCAGTGGGTCCAGCAGGACTGGTCCTCGCTCGGCGCGGACGGCTTCGGCCTCTCCGACACCCGTGAGGCGGCCCGCCGCCACTTCGGCGTCGACGCCCAGTCGATCGTCGTCGCGGCGCTGGCCCAGCTCGCCCGGCGCGGCGAGGTCCCGGTCACGGCCGTGAAGGAAGCGCGCGAGCGCTACGGCCTGTAGGCCCACCCGGTCCACGCACGCGTGCCCCGTCCCGATTGCCGGGGCGGGGCACGCGTGCGTGAATGGTCGACCGGGGGCGCCACCACTCCGGGAGCACCGCATGAAGATCTACAACCGCCCGTCCGCGCCCACCTGGGCCGACCTGTCGACGACCGACGTAGCCGCCGCCAAGACCTTCTACGGCGGGCTCTTCGGCTGGCAGGGCGCGGACGTGCCGATGAAGGAGGCGGGCGGATACGGGATGTTCCTGCTCGGCGACAGGTACGTCGGCGGGTACGGGCCGTGCATGGCGCCGGGGCAGCCGGTGGCCTGGCTGGCGTACTTCCAGGTCGAGTCCGCGGACGCGACGGCCGCGGCGGTGACGGGCAACGGCGGATCGATCGTCGCCGGCCCCATGGACGTCTTCGAGTCCGGCAGGCTCGCGGTGTTCGCCGACCCCGAGGGTGCGGTCTTCGGCGTCTGGCAGCCCAAGCAGCACCAGGGCTTCGGCGTCGTCGCCCGGCCGGACAGCATGTGCTGGTTCGAGCTGATGGTGCGCGACTCCGACCGGGCGAAGACGTTCTACCGGACGGTCTTCGGCTGGGTCGCGGACTCGGAGCCCTACGGCGGCTCCGAGTACACGGAGTGGCAGCTGGAGGGGGAGAGCTTCAGCGGCATGATGCGGATGAGCGACGACTTCCCGCCGGAGGTGCCGCCGCACTGGATGGTGTACGTCCAGGTCGAGGACTGCGACGCGGCGGCGGCGAAGGCGAAGGAACTGGGCGGCTCGGTCCACGTACCCCCCACGACGATCCCCCCGGGCCGCTTCGCCCTGCTGAGCGACCCGCAGGGCGGCCTGTTCTCGGTGATCGCCCTGAGTGGTCCCAGCCCCTCCGGCCTTTGAGGCGGGGCTGCGGGGCGGCGCCCGCACCGTCCGGGCCCGCATTGGCAGGTTCTGGCACACAACTCCCGCTCATTGGCAGGCCGTTGTAGAGTTGGGGCGTGCCTGGAAACAGCGCTTCGACCGATGGACAGCGTCGTCCGCGGGATGTGGTCGCGGACGGCCTCCGCGCTCTCATCTCCGGCGGGGAATTACGCGTCGGCGAGCGGATCCCGACCCAGGCGGAACTCGGCAGGCGGTTCGCCGTGCCGCGCGGCGCGGTCCGCGGCGCCGTTGAACTCCTGGAGCGGGAAGGCCTGATCAGGCGGGCCCAGCAGGGCACCCCGCCGACGGTCGCCCACCCCGCGACTGTGCCGACGCCGGCGACCGGGCGCCCCGTGCCCGAGCCGCGCCGCCATTCGCCGCGGCCGGCGGGGCTCTTCCTCGGCGAGCGGGTGGCGCAGTGCTTCCGCCAGGACGAGGTGACCATCGACGCGTACTGCCTCAACGGTGAGACGCTGGCCTCCGCGCTCGCGGGGCCGCTGGTCGCCATACAGGCCGAGGGCTCGGGCCCGCGCCGGGTGGCCGTCCGCATCCTGCTGCCCGCCGCGGAGGACTCGCTGGCCCTCCCCCAGGTGATCGGCGACCCGAGTAACGCCCGGCCGCGCGAGCGGCTGCGGATCACCAGCAACCACATCTACGGCTCGCTGCGCCATTCGCTGCGCATGCTCAAGGTCCGCGACCTGGTCCCGGACGTGACCGTCGAGGCCCGCAAGGTGTCGATCACCCCGACCCAGAAGGTCTACATCCTCAATGGCCGCGAGGTCCTGGCCGGCCACTACCAGGTGACGGAGCGGACGGTGGACCTCGACCGGAGCCCGATCGAGATCTACGACATGCTCGGCGTGGAGGGCATGCTCTTCCGCCACGCCGTGGTGGACGACGACCAGGTGACCCGCACCTACGTCGAGCAGACCCAGCAGTGGTTCGACTCGTTGTGGAACACCATCGCCCGCCCCATGGATCCCAACTGAGCGGACCCATGGACCCGGGCGCGTTCCGCGGGGTCAGGCCGCGGCGATCAGCAGGAACACCAGGAGCACGGCCGCCACGCACACCAGGTTGGTGCGCGGCGCGGACGGCACCGGCCGCGCCGGCTCGCGGCGCGCGCCGCCCTTCGCCAGCAGCACACCCAGTACCAGCACCAGCAGCCCGGACGGGCCGAGCAGGGGCATCAGTACGCCCGCGTTCGTCAGCAGTTCGAGGACGATCTGCACTCGGGTCTCCAGTCCCATGGAACACCTCCTCCGGTTGTCGCCGCCGCGGACCGCACCGTACTGACTGATGATTGGCACCCTCATTGGCCGGCGATTCTGTCCCTCCTTTCTACCCGGACTGAATGGCAGCCATCTATGGTCAACCGGCTGTATATCCGTCAACACATCTATACCAATGGGGAGTTGATCGACCATCAGGTCCAACCAACTGAGCAACTCGGGTAGTTGACCGGTCCTTGCAGCCATCTGTCGTGTCCTGACCGGGAGTTGTAGCCTCGCCGGGTGACGATCCACACCTCAGGGGCCGACCGGGGCCAGGCCGGGGAGAACCCCCGCTACCGGTTGGTCGCCGACGCACTGCGCCAGGACATCCAGAACGGGGTGCCGGCGCCCGGCGAGGCGCTGCCCACCCAGCAGCAGCTCATGCGCCGGTTCGGCTGTAGCCGCGGCACCGTGCAGACGGCGCTCCAGCTGCTGCGCGAGGAGGGCCTCCTGGAGGCCGGGGTGTCGGGCCGGGGCGCCCGAGTGGCCCGCCAGGCTGCCATCGGGCGGCCATTGGTCCACTACGTGTCCCGCGCCTTCGAGGCGCCCCACGTCTCGCTCGACGTCTGGTCGCTGCACACCGAGGAGCTGTCCCGGGTCGTCCAGGAGCAGGCCGAGCTGATCCGGCTCGGCGACCGGCCCGCCCCGCAGTCGATCCGGGTACGGGTCCTCGTACCGGACCTCGACACCCACCACCCCTACCCGCGCCACGTCGAGGACCCCCTTGACCTGCGCCCGCTGCGGCGGCTGCGCCGAGTCGTGCGGATGTACGCGGAGGCGCTGCACCACTCGCTCACCCAGCTGGCCGAGGAAGGCAAGGTCGCCTCGGTCTCGGTGGAGATCCGGGGGCTGCCGACGGTGCCCGGCGAGAAGCGGTACCTCATCAACGGCACACAGATGCTGACCGGCTACTACTCGCTGCGCACGACCCGCATCCTGGTCGACGACGCCTCCATAGAGGTACTGGAGCTGCACAGCGACACCCTGTTCCCGGCGGCCCTGGAGGGGAACGGCGCCCGGTCTCTGGAGCGCGCGGAGTTCCAGCAGGTGCAGGCCTGGTTCAACTCCCGCTGGGACATGGTGGCGCAGCCGCTGCGGCTCCTCGACGACTAGCGCGCGATTTGGCGTGCCAGCGGTATGGCGACAGGTGTGCCAGGGGTGAGTCAGGAGCGGCAACCGGACGAAATGCGCCGCTCCACGTGCGCCGCACTCCCCCACCCACGATGCTGGTTCCGTGATGGACGAGACGGAGTTCTGGGAGATCGTAGACAGCACTCGCGAGGCCGCCGACGGCGACCCCGAGGAGCAGGCCGAGCTGCTCGTGGAGCGGCTGCTCCAGCTCGACCCCGACTCCGTGCTCGACTTCGCGCGCCACTTCGAGGCGCGCTACAACCGCGCCTACCACTGGGACCTGTGGGGCGCGGCGGCCGTGCTGCTCGGCGGGGCCAGCGACGACGCCTTCGACTACTTCCGCTGCTGGCTCATCGGCCAGGGCCGCGAGGTCTTCGAGGGCGCGATCCACGACCCGGACGCGCTGGCCGATCTCCTCGGCGAGTTCGACGAGGAGATCGACGGCGACGGGGAGGAGCTCGGCTACGCGGCGGACGAGGCGTACGAGCAGCTCACCGGTGTCGTGGCGCCGGATCTCGGCATCCCGCCACAGCCCCCGGAGCCGCACGGGACCCCGCTGGACTTCGAGGACGAGTCCGCGCTCGCGTCCCGCTTCCCCCGGCTGTGGGAGCGCTTCGGGACGGGGTGAGCGCACCGCGCGTGCGGCCGGGGGGTCAGAAGTGCGTGCCGCCGTCGACGCGGATCTCGGTGCCGGTGATGAAGCGGCCGTCGTCGCAGGCCAGCATCGCGACCACCGACGCCACCGTCTCCGGGCCCGCGAAGCCCTGGCCGATGGCGGGGGCGAGCTTCATGAAGAGCGACATGTCGGCGTCCGCGGGCAGGCCGGGGCCCACGCTGGAGCGGGAGGCGCCGGTGCCGTCGGTCATGCCGGAGGAGATCGAGCCGGGCTGCACGGCGGTGAAGCGGATGCCCTGCTTGGCGTACTCGGCGGCGAGCGCGTGCGTCATCGACTGGATGCCGCCCTTGCTGGCCGCGTAGGCCGCCATGTACGGGTGGGCGAACGCGGCGGAGGTGGAGCTGAAGTTGACGACTGCCGCGCCGTCGCCTTCGAGCAGCGCCGGGATCGCCTCGCGGATCATCAGGAAGGTGCCGGTCAGATTGACCGCGATGATCTTGTTGAAGTCGGCGAGGCTCGTCTCGTGGGTGTGCGAGGAGCGCAGGATGCCGGCCGCGTTGACCAGCACGTCCAGTCCGCCGAGCGCGCCGACGGCGGCGGCGACGCCCGCGCGCACCGAGTCCTCGTCCGCTATGTCGAGGACGAGGGTGGTGAGCCGCCCGAGGCCGGCTCCGGCCTTGTCCGCGGTGTCCTTCAGACCCGCCTCGCTGACGTCCGCGGCGACCACGTGGCCGCCCTCGGCGAGCAGCCGCAGCACGGTGGCCTGCCCGATGCCCGAGCCGCCGCCGGTGATCAGGGCACGGCGGCCTTCGTAGCGTTGGGTGAGGGTGATCGCGCTCATCGCGGTCCAGCTTTCTTCGTGGTGGATTTCTTCGGTCCGGACTTGTTCGGTGCGGACTGGGTGCGGACGACGTCGAGGGGAGGAGGCCCAGGAAGACGACGACGGCGACGACGTACACGGTACGCCCGAGTGGCACGATTTGCCATAGCGTCATTGCGTGCAGCCACCGAGGTCGCGGGCGTACGCTGGCGAAGTGACTCAGCCCCCGAGCCGGCCTGCCGCAAACCCGCCCTCCCTGACCGAGCGCCGCAAGGCCGCGACCCAGCTCGACATCGCCCGCGCCGCCGCCGCGCTCTTCGCCGAGCACGGGCCCGACGGCACCACCGCCGAGGCCATCGCCCGGCACGCCGGGGTCGCGCTGCGCACCTTCTACCGGTACTTCCGCTCCAAACAGGACGCGGTGGGCCCGCTGCTCTCCGGCGGCGCCGAGCGCTGGCGGGCGCTGCTCGAAGCCGCCGAACCGGGCAAACTGGCCAAGACCCTGGAAGTCGCGGTCGGCCAGGCGCTCTCGGTGCCCGACGCCGCCACCGCCGAGCAGTTCACCTGGACCCGCGGGCTGCTGCGCGCGGCCGGGCACGACCCGGCGCTGCGCGCGGTCTGGTACCGGGTGAACCAGGACTCCGAGGAGCGCCTGCTGCCCGTGCTCGCCCGCCTGGCCGGGCCGGGCGCCGACCCCCTGGAGGTGCGCCTCGCCGCGGCCGCGGCCACCGACGCCATCCGGGTGGCCCTGGAGGCGTGGGCCGGCACCGACGCGCCCGCCTCGGGGCCGGGCTCCCCCGCCGAACTCGCCGTGCGCTGCCTGCGCGAACTCACCGGCGGCATGCGCCTGTTGGCCCGTTGAGGCCGCCCGCGTACGCGCTTACGCGTCGAGCCAGGCGAGCGCCGCCGTGGTCAGGGCGGTGACGCCGGTGGTCAGGGTGGGTTCCACCAGCGGGGCGAAGAAGGGCGAGTGGTTGGACGGGATGTCCCGGTCACGGGTGCCCGCGGCGAACGCGGCACCGAACTCCTCGGCCTCCACTCCCCCGAACAGCCAGTAGCAGACCGGGACTTGGGCCTCGGTGCCGAACAGGCCGACGTCCTCGCTGCCGGTCACGGGACCCGGATCGATCACCTTGTCGGCACCGATGACCGCGCCGACGGCGGCCATCGTCCGCGCGAGGGCGTCCGCGTCGTTGACGAGCACCGGGAAGGAGTCGATCTCCGTGATGTCGGGCTCGCGCTCGGCCCCGGCGACGACCGCCTCACCGCGCACGATCCGCTCGACGGCGCCGAGCACCTTGGTGCGCACCTCGTCCTTGTACGTACGGATGTTGAGCTTCAGCTCGGCCTCGTCCGGGATGATGTTGTCCTTGGTTCCGGCGTTCAGCGCGCCGACCGTGACCACGGCCGTCTCACCGGCCGGGACCTCCCGGGACACGACCGTCTGGAGCCGCAGCACGGTCGACGCGGCCATCACCACCGGGTCGACGGAGGCCTCGGGCCGCGAACCGTGCGCGCCCCTCCCGTACATGACGACCTTGAGCGCGTCGGTGGCGGCGAAGGCGGGTCCCGCGTGCGCGCCGATCATTCCGGCGGGGAACGGCGCCACGTGCTGGCCGAGCACGATGTCCGGGGTGCCGAACCGCTCGTAGAACCCGTCGTCGAGCATGGCCCGCGCGCCCTGCCCGATCTCCTCGGCCGGCTGGAACACCCCGAGGACCGTGCCGCTCCACAGCGAGCGGGCCTCGGCGAGCAGCCCGAGCGCGCCGAGCAGGCAGGTGACGTGCATGTCGTGGCCGCACGCGTGCATGACGCCTTCGGCGGTGGAGGCGTAGTCGAGTCCGGTCCGCTCGCGCACCGGCAGCGCGTCGAAGTCGGCCCGCAGCAGCACGGTGGGTCCGGGCCCGTTGGCGAGGACGGCCACGACGCCCGTGCGCCCGACGCCGGTGGTCACGTCGTACCCCAACTCCCCTGCCCTGCAGGCGACTTCGGCCGCCGTACGGTGCTCGGCGAAGGAGAGCTCGGGGTGGGCGTGGAGATCGCGGTAGAGGGCGGCGAGATCGTCGCGGATGGCGTCGAGCCCCCGCAGTGCGGTCGTGGCGGCCTCCGCGGCCGCCTTGGCCGATGCCGTGTACTCGGGCACGCTGCCCACCTTTCGGATGCGGAACGGTTTCCAGGTCGACCGAGCGGGGAGCGCCCCACCGAGACTTCTCAGTCGAGCAGCGAACGCCCCATGAGGACGTCGTCGACGTACGCGCCGTCGAGGAGGAACTCGCCGGGCAGTACGCCCTCGACGGCGAAGCCCTCCGATTCGTACAGGGCGCGTGCCGGGGCGTTGTGGCCGAGGACGCGCAGGGTGATGCGGGTCGCGCCCTGGCGGCGGCAGGCCTCGTACGCACCGCGCAGCAGCGCGCGCCCGACGCCCCGGCCGCGCGTGGATTCGGCCACTTCAAGGCCCTGGACCTGCCGTACGTGCCGGTTGCAGGCGAGTGGGGTGGGCGCAGCCACCCGGATGTACCCCGCTACCGCACCGTCGACCTCGGCGACGAGGAAGTCGGCGGGCTGGTGCCGGTCGTCGAAGAAGGGCTCGTACGGCGGCACCGGGCGCGGCGCCACGGCGTGCAGCGGCGACCAGACCTCGCGGGTGAGCACACTGAGCGCGTCGTCGTCGGCGGGCAGGGCGGTGCGTATGAGGAGAGCGGGCACGGCGGTGGGCTGGGCGTACGACTCGGACATGGAGCCACTGTGCCACGGGGGCCGCGAGGCGCAAGGATGGTTTCCATGAAGATCGCGGTGACGGGCTCGACAGGACTGATCGGTACGGCGCTGGTGCGCTCGCTGCGCTCGGACGGGCACGAGGTGGTACGTCTGGTACGCCACCGTCCGGCCGCGCCGGACGAGATCGCATGGGATCCCGTACGCCAGCACGTGGACACGGCGGGGCTCGTCGGCTGCGAGGCGGTGGTGCATCTGGCCGGGGCGGGCATCGGCGATCATCGCTGGACCGAGGCGTACAAGAAGGAACTGCGGGACAGCAGGGTGCTCGGCACGGCCGCGATCGCGGAGGCGGTGGCCTCGCTCGACAGCCCGCCGCGGGTGCTCGTGTCCGGCTCGGCGATCGGCTACTACGGCGACACCGGCGACCGCGCGGTGGACGAGTCGGCGCCGCCGGGCGACGGCTTCCTCGCGTCGCTGTGCGTGCAGTGGGAGGAAGCCGCCGCGCCGGCGGCGGAGGCGGGCATCCGCACGGCGTTCGCCCGGACGGGGCTGGTGGTGGCCCGCCAGGGCGGCGCCTGGGCCAGGCTGTTCCCGCTGTTCCGGGCAGGCCTGGGAGGCCGCCTGGGCGACGGCAGCCAGTACTGGTCCTTCATCGCCCTCCACGACGAGGTGGCGGCGCTGCGGTTCGTGATCGATACGGAGTCGATCTCCGGCCCGGTGAACCTGACCGCCCCCGAGCCGGTGACCAACCGCGAGGTGACGGCGGCGATGTCCCGGGTCCTGCACCGCCCGGCCCTGCTGCCCGTCCCGGCCCCCGCGATCCGGCTGGCGCTCGGCGAGCTCGCACAGGACGTCCTGTCGAGCCAACGCGTCGTACCCCGCCAACTGCTGTCGGCGGGTTTCAGGTTCGCGTTCCCGGGGGTGGACGAGGCGATTGGGGCGGCGGCGCGGTAGGGGCCCGGGGCGGAGCCGGGCCGTGCCACCTCGCGCGGCGAGCGGCGCACGGGCGGGTGGGCGAACACCCTCCCCGGAGGGCCACCGTGCGCCCGTATGCCCCCATGCGCGGACCCCCCGCCCCCGCCCGGCATCCCTACTCTCTCCTCGAACTCCGGCATTCCGTGGGCCAGTTGGGGGCATGAGGCCTCCACCTGCCGCGCCTACCTCGGGGAGGGCCACGTGCTCAGCACCGCACACCATGCGGACGTACTCATCGTGGGGGCCGGGCTCGCGGGCCTGTCAGCCGCCCATCGGCTGACCGGCGCGGGAGTCACGGTCAGCGTTCTGGAGGCGGCCCCTTCCGTGGGCGGCCGCATGTCGACCGGCTCCGTCGACGGCTTCCGGCTCGACCGGATCGGGCAGCTGCTCTCGACCTCGTACCCGGAACTGACCCGCACCCCCGGCCTGGAGGACCTGCCGCTGCGACCGTTCGCACCGGGCGTCCTCGTGCACAGCGAGGGCCGGCACTACCGGGCAGGCGCGACAGGGAGCGCAAGGGGCGCGCTGGCCGCCGCGCGCGCCCGAGCGAGCGCCCCCCGGGGCACGGTCACCCCGCTCGGCGGCGCCCTGGATCAGGCCCGGCTCGGCAAGGCGCTGGCCCGGCTGGCAGCGACCTCCGTCGAGCGGATCACCGCCCGGCCCGAACTCCCCATCGGACAGGCCCTGTTGGGCCGGGGCCTGCCCGTCCGGACGCTGGACGGCTTCGTCCGCCCGTTGCTGTCCGCGCTGCTCTGCGACCCGGACCTGACCACGTCGAGCCGGTGCGCCGACCTCGCGCTGCGTGGCTTCGCCCGCGGGCGGCTGTGCGTTCCGGCGGGCGGCGCGGCCACGCTGCCCGAACTCCTCGCGAACGCCCTGCCGCCCGGCACCGTACGTACCGGCGTGAAGGTCACGTCCGTCGCCACCACCTCGGTCACCACCGCCGACCACGGCGTGCTCGGCTGCCGCTCGCTGCTCCTGGCCACCGACGCGCCCGCGGCCGCCGAGCTCCTGCCCGGCCTGCGGGTGCCCGCCTTCCACCCGCTCACCGTGCTGCACCACACCGCCCCCGAGTCCCCGCTGGCCGACCCGGCGCTGCTCCTGGACGCGGACCGCAGCGGGCCGGTGGCGTACAGCTCGGTGATGAGCGAGGTCGACCCGAGCCGGGCGCCGCGCGGCCGCGCCCTGATCACCTCGACCGTGCTCGGCACTCCGCCCGACGACGTCGCGGACGCGGTACGCCGCCAACTGGCGCGCCTGTACGCGACGTCCACCGCCGACTGGGAGCTGCTCGCCGTGCACCACACCCCGCAGGCCGTGCCCTCGATGGCCGCCCCGCACGATCTGCGCCGCCCGGTCCGCCTGCTCGCGGGCCTGTACGTGTGCGGCGACCACCGGGACACCAGCACCGTCCAGGGCGCCCTGTACTCGGGCCGCCGCGCCGCCGAGGCGATCCTCACCGACCTAGGCGTACAGGACTGGCACGCGGCACCGGAGGTGATCCACAAGGCGGCCTGACCGGTCGCCTCCTCAGCCCAACGCGGCCACCCGGTCCCGGTAGTTGCGCACCGCGGCCGCGTCCCGGTACGGCTCCAGGCGACGCTCGAAGTCGCGTACGTACTCCACCGCGCGGGCCGACCGCATCTCGCTGGCCTGCTGGGCCGCCTCCGCACCCAGCGCGCACGCCTGGTCGAGCTCGCCGAGGCCGAGCCGGGCCGTGGCGAGCACGACCCGGCAGAACAGCCGGGAGCGGGCGTAGCCGGGGGCACGCAGTTGCAGCGAGCGCTCGGCGTGCTGGGCGGACGCGCGGTACTGCTGGAGGTCGCGGTGGGCGTGGCCGAACTCGTCGGCCAGCTGCGCCTCGTCGAAGAAGCGCGCCCAGTGCGGCACGTCGTCGCCGGGCCTGGCGCTCTCCAGCGCCCGTTCGGCCCGCA
The DNA here is from genome assembly GCF_036231355.1 of Streptomyces sp. NBC_01431. Taxonomy (NCBI): domain Bacteria; kingdom Bacillati; phylum Actinomycetota; class Actinomycetes; order Kitasatosporales; family Streptomycetaceae; genus Streptomyces; species Streptomyces sp. NBC_01431. The sequence continues at coordinate 5,855,481 of NZ_CP109496.1, read as the reverse complement.
CCAGCGAGGCGGTGCACGCCCGCACCTCCCCGAGCACCCCGTGCCCGCGCGCCTCCACCGCGTTGAGCAGCGACTGCACCACGGGCGGCGCCGCGGCCCCGACCCCCTGCTGGGCGACCCGGGCCAGCTGGACCGCCTCCCTCCCGTGCCCGAGGTAGACGGCCTGCCGGCTCATCGTGACCAGCACGTAAGAGCCGTAGGCCCGGTCGCCCGCCGCCTGGGACAGCCGCAGCGCCTGCACGAAGTACCGCTGGGCGAGCCCGTGGGCGGCGATGTCGTACGAGGTCCAGCCGGCCAGTCTGGTCAGGTCCGCGGCGGCCGCGAAGAGCCTGCGTCCCACGTTCTCGCCGTAGGTGCCGCGCAGCATCGGCTCGGCCTCGTGTTCCAGATAGCGCACCAGCGCCTGCCGGGCGTGCCCGCCGCCGTAGGCGTGGTCCAGGGTGCGGAACAGTTCGGCGACCGAGCGCAGCGCCGCGATGTCGCCGCCGGTCACGCGCTGGCCGGGGCCGCGATCGGTGGTCCGCTGGCGGGGTACGGACGGGCGGCCCTGGGCCGGAATGCGCGTCACGTTGCCCTGCGGGGTGGGATCTCCCCGCCCCACGCGGTCGTCGGGGCGCCCGATCAGCCAGTCCCGGCTGGGGACGACCAGGCCTGCCGGGGTGAACGCGATCTTGCGCAGTTCGGCGTGGCTGCCCGAGTCCTTGCGCCACAGGCCGCTGACGATGTCGACGGCCTCCTCCGGTGTCGCCGCGAATTCAAGCCCCGCGTACACCGGGGCGCACGCGTCCAGCCCGAGGTCCTGTGCGGAGAGCCGGCGTCCCAGGCGCCGGGTGAACACCTCGGCGATCAGTGCGGGCGTGGTGCCGCGCGGTTGCTGCCCGCGCAGCCACCGGGTCACCGACGTCTTGTCGTAGCGCAGGTCCAGGCCGTGCTCAAGACCGAGCTGGTCAACGCGGCGGGCCAGCCCGGCATTGGAGAACCCGGCTTCTGCGATGAGTGCGGCGAGCTGGCGGTTGGGGGTGCGCTGCGAGGGTCGTTCCGTCATCAGCTCTGCGTTCTCCTGCCTTCCGGGCCAAGCTTGCAGCCCTCATGGAACGGCGAGAATTTAGCGGTCAATACGGCCGGTGCCGCCACCTTCGCCCCGCATTCATCCGATCGTGTGGTGACGTGCCGTTTCTGCCGGCTCCGGGGGCGTGCCGGGGCGGTCGAACAGGGTCGTACAGTGAGGGAGGGCGCGCACCTGATTGCGTACGGGAAGTTCGACAGGGGAGCTGGCGTGAACGAGCTGCGATTTGTCCGGCTGGGATTCGGCGAGGACGCGGTCGACTACCAGGAGGCCTGGGACGAGCAGCGCCGGGTGCACGCGGCCCGGTTCACCGACGAGATTCCGGACACCTGCCTGCTGGTCGAGCACCCCCCGGTCTACACGGCCGGCCGACGCACCGCGGACAGCGAGCGCCCCCTGGACGGCACTCCGGTCATCGACGTCGACCGCGGCGGCAAGATCACCTGGCACGGTCCGGGCCAGCTCGTCGGCTACCCGATCCAGAAGCTGCCCCGCCCGGTGGACGTCGTCGCGCACGTGCGCCGTCTCGAAGAGGCCCTGATCCGCACCGCCGCCGACTTCGGCCTGGAGACCACCCGCGTCGAGGGCCGCAGCGGCGTGTGGGTGCTCGGCGACCCGGTGGAGCAGCGCCCGAGGCTCGGCGGGCTCTCGCTGGACTTCGACCCGCGGCTGAACGACGACGAGTTCGACGCCCGGCTCAACGGCCCCGAGTACGCGCCCTCCAACGCCGGCCAGCGCCGCGAGGACCGCAAGCTGGCGGCGATCGGCATCCGCGTCGCCAAGGGCGTCACGATGCACGGCTTCTCGTTGAACGTGAACCCGGACAACACCTGGTTCGACCGGATCGTCCCGTGCGGGATCCGCGACGCCGGTGTGACCTCGCTCTCGTACGAGCTGGGCCGCGAGGTGACCATCGCCGAGGTGCTGCCGGTGGCCGAGAAGCACCTGCGCGACGTCCTGGAGAACGCCGAACTCGCGCCGCGGGAGATCGAGCGGGCCTCGGCCTGAGGGAATGCCCCGCGGCCCAGCCGGGTTGCCCCTGGCGGGAGCCGCACCTCACCCAGTAATTAACGGGCGTACCCTGGTGTTCGCCGAAGAATCGAAGTCATAGGGAGCCGGACGTGTCCGCAGTCGCACCCGACGGACGCAAGATGCTGCGCCTGGAGGTCCGGAACAGCCAGACCCCCATCGAGCGCAAGCCCGAGTGGATCAAGACCCGGGCGAAGATGGGTCCCGAGTACAACCAGCTGCAGAAACTCGTCAAGAGCGAGGGACTGCACACGGTCTGCCAGGAGGCGGGCTGTCCCAACATCTTCGAGTGCTGGGAAGACCGTGAGGCGACCTTCCTCATCGGCGGCGACCAGTGCACCCGGCGCTGCGACTTCTGCCAGATCGACACGGGCAAGCCCGAGGCGCTCGACCGCGACGAGCCCCGCCGCGTCGGCGAGTCGGTCGTCACGATGGACCTGAACTACGCGACCATCACCGGCGTCGCCCGCGACGACCTCTCGGACGGCGGTGCCTGGCTGTACGCGGAGACCGTGCGCCAGATCCACGCGCAGACGGCGGACCGCGCCGAGGGCCGCACCAAGGTCGAGCTCCTGGCCCCCGACTTCAACGCGGTCCCCGAGCAGCTGGAAGAGGTCTTCTCCGCCCGCCCGGAGGTCTTCGCGCACAACGTCGAGACGGTGCCGCGGATCTTCAAGCGGATCCGCCCCGGTTTCCGTTACGAGCGCTCCCTCGACGTGATCACCAAGGCCCGCGACTACGGCCTGATCACCAAGTCGAACCTGATCCTCGGCATGGGCGAGACCCGCGAGGAGGTCAGCGAGGCGCTCCAGCACCTGCACGACGCGGGTTGCGAGCTCATCACGATCACCCAGTACCTGCGTCCCTCCGTGCGCCACCACCCCGTCGAGCGCTGGGTGAAGCCGCAGGAGTTCGTGGAGCTGAAGGAGGAGGCCGACGAGATCGGATTCTCCGGTGTGATGTCGGGCCCGCTGGTCCGCTCCTCCTACCGTGCGGGCCGGCTGTACCAGCAGGCGATGGAAGCCCGGAGCGCCGCCACCGCGTGAGGCGACAGCGCGCGTGAATCCGCTCACAAGCGGCTACTGATCAGTAATGGCCGATATGACGCGGCTCGTACCTCCCCCGCAGGTCGGGGGCGCGTACGGGCCGCGTCAGTCTTTTGCCCGTACGTATCAATGTTTCATTGGCGTTTGACCGCTCGGACACGCCCTGGTAACACCAATCAGTGACGATGGCTTTACGCACCGCGCATGCCCCCACGCCCACCGCCCGTTCCCTGACTTCCCGTCCCGAGGGGGGACCACGACGATGCAGGTCGCAACGACACCGCAGACCGTGCGAGCCAACACGCTTCCGACCGTCACCGGCGCCCTGCGCGCCATGGAGTCGCTCATCATGGGCTCCGGCCAGCGCACCGCCCGCCGCAACGCCTGGACCGCGGTCCTGGAGGACCGGCGGCGGGCCAAGGACCGGGTCGAGGCACAGCACGTACTGGAGGCCGTGGCCACCCGCCCCTCCTAGGCCACGTAAACTTCCTGGTATGGCGAGGAAGGCAACCGCAGAGAGCGCTGCGAACGACGCGAATCCGGGGCGACTGAAGCAGATCGCCCTCACCTACAAGATGACCCGCAAGGCCGATTCCAAGATCGGACTTGTCATCGCGGGCGTGGGAATCGTCACCATCGGTGTCTTCCTCGCGATCGGTTTCTTGCTCGGGCACCCGGTGTACCTGGGCATTCTGGGCCTCTTGGCGGCCCTGCTCGCGATGGCGATCGTTTTCGGACGGCGTGCCGAGCGGGCGGCCTTCGGTCAGATGGAGGGCCAGCCGGGTGCGGCCGCGGCCGTGCTCCAGAACATCGGGCGAGGCTGGACCACCACTCCGGCCGTGGCGATGAACCGCAGCCAGGACGTCGTGCACCGCGCCGTCGGCCGGGCCGGCGTCGTCCTGGTGGCCGAGGGCAACCCGAACCGGGTGAAGTCCCTGCTGGCCGCCGAGAAGAAGAAGATGGCGCGCATCGTGGTGGACGTCCCCGTCCACGACGTGATCGTCGGCGACGGCGAGGGCCAGGTGCCGCTGAAGAAGGTGCGCACCACCCTCCTCAAGCTGCCCCGCGTGCTGTCGGGACCGCAGGTGACCGCGGCCAACGACCGGCTGCGCGCCATGGGCGACCTGATGAGCAACATGCCGCTGCCGAAGGGTCCGATGCCCAAGGGCATGCGGATGCCGCGCGGCGGAAAGACCCGCTGACCCTCCTGCTCGCACCTCCTGCTCGTACGCATACGAAGGCGGCCCGGACCACATCGGTCCGGGCCGCCTTCCGACGTTCGTGCCGGCTTCGGGCTCAGATCCTGACCTGGACCGCGCGGGCGAGGCGGTCGTGCAGGCCGCGGCCGTCGCGGTCCCAGATCAGCGCGGGGATCGCGAGGCACAGCAGCACGCTGCGGACGGCCACCCGGACGATGCCGAGCCGGCCGCCCTCCTCGGCGACAACCCGCAGACCCAGGAGCCGCTTGCCCGGGGTGAAGCCGAGGGTCCCCACCGTCAGCACGCTCAGCGTGAGGAACAAGATCAGGGCCCAGTTGTTGGCGGCCTGCGTGTTGCCGTGCGCGATCAGCTGGTACGCGATCAGGGCGCACAGGCCCCAGTCGATGAAGATGGCGCCGAAGCGCCGGCCGAGCGGCGCCACCGAGCCGGGCCCGTCCTTGGGCAGACCGAGCCGCTCGCCCCGGTAGCCGAAGTCGACGCCCATCTCCTCGGCGGCCGCGCGGGGCCCCGAGAGCCACGATCCGATTGCTTGCCTGTTGTCCACGGCTCAACGGTACTGCGCCCGTTTTCGATCACTTCGGCCCGGGTCAGTCTTGGCGTGGCCGCCACCAGCCCGGTTAACGTGGGTGAAACAAACGGGTCACGCTTGAGAAATCCCGCCTGCCTATGGTCGGGTCCAGCGTGTGCCACCGCACTGGCCGCACCATCGAGCTGCAACCCCGCCCCTCCCGGGTGGGAGTAGGAGGAGTTGGATGTTCCAGAACGCCGACGACGCGAAGAAGTTCATCGCGGACAACGACGTGAAGTTCGTCGACGTCCGGTTCTGCGACCTGCCGGGCGTGATGCAGCACTTCACGATCCCTGCGAAGGCGTTCGACCCGACCGAGGAGCTGGCCTTCGACGGCTCCTCGATCCGTGGATTCCAGGCGATCCACGAGTCGGACATGGCGCTCCGCGCGGACCTGTCGACGGCGCGCGTCGACCCGTTCCGCAAGGACAAGACGGTCAACATCAACTTCTTCATCCACGACCCGATCACGGGCGAGCAGTACAGCCGCGACCCGCGCAACATCGCCAAGAAGGCCGAGGCCTACCTCGCCTCGACCGGCATCGCGGACACCGCGTACTTCGGCCCCGAGGCCGAGTTCTACGTCTTCGACTCGGTGCGTTTCGAGACCTCCGCGAACCAGGCGTTCTACCACATCGACTCCGAGGCCGGCGCCTGGAACACCGGTTCGGAGGAGAACAACCGCGGCTACAAGGTCCGTTACAAGGGCGGCTACTTCCCGGCCCCGCCGGTCGACCACTTCGCCGACCTGCGTGCCGAGATCTCCCTGGAGCTGGAGAACTCCGGCCTCCAGGTCGAGCGCCAGCACCACGAGGTCGGCACGGCCGGCCAGGCCGAGATCAACTACAAGTTCAACACGCTGCTCGCCGCGGCCGACGACCTGATGCTCTTCAAGTACATCGTGAAGAACGTCGCCTGGCGCAACGGCAAGACCGCGACCTTCATGCCGAAGCCGATCTTCGGCGACAACGGCTCGGGCATGCACGTCCACCAGTCCCTGTGGGCCGGCGGCGACCCGCTGTTCTACGACGAGCAGGGCTACGCGGGCCTCTCGGACACCGCCCGCTACTACATCGGCGGCATCCTCAAGCACGCCCCCTCGCTGCTCGCCTTCACGAACCCGACGGTGAACTCCTACCACCGCCTGGTCCCAGGCTTCGAGGCGCCGGTCAACATGGTGTACTCGCAGCGCAACCGCTCCGCCGCGATGCGCATCCCGATCACGGGCTCGAACCCGAAGGCCAAGCGCGTCGAGTTCCGCGCCCCGGACCCGTCGTCCAACCCGTACCTCGCCTTCTCCGCGCTGCTGCTCGCGGGCCTGGACGGCATCAAGAACAAGATCGAGCCGGCCGAGCCGATCGACAAGGACCTCTACGAGCTGGCCCCCGAGGAGCACGCCAACGTGCAGCAGGTCCCGACCTCGCTGCCGGCCGTCCTGGAGGCCCTTGAGGCGGACAACGAGTACCTCCAGGCCGGCGGTGTCTTCACCTCCGACCTGATCGAGACGTGGATCGACTACAAGCGCACGCACGAGATCGCCCCGATCCAGCTGCGCCCGCACCCGCACGAGTTCGAGCTGTACTTCGACATCTAGGCCCCACGGGTTCCGTGCCCGAGCCCCGCTGCCCCTCCCGGGCGGCGGGGCTCGCCGCATTTCGGGCTCCGCTCCCCCTGCCGGGCTCGCCGCTTTCCACTGGCCCCTATCGGGTGGATCACCCTACAAACAGGGCCAGTTGGGGGCTTTGTGCGGGAAAGTGGGCGGATTCCCAGTGGAGGGGGCTGCGTGGTGGAGGACGTGGAAGAGCGGCAGGCCGATGAGGAACTGCGCTACCGGTCGGGGTCGTTGGAGGTGTTGCAGCGGAATCCCGTGACCACCAGGAGCATGGCGCGGCGTCTGCCCCAGCTGGTGCGCAGGGCGCTGGCGCTGGCTTGGCGGGTGGACCGGCGGGCGGTGCTCCTGCTGCTGTGCTGCCAGGCGGTGTCGGGGTTCTTCGAGGCGTTCGGGCTGCTCGCGACGACGCGTACGATCACCGCGCTGATCGCGAGCGGCGACATCACCGAGCGGGTGCGCGAGGCGCTGCCGTCGGTCGCGGTGCTCGCGGCGGCGGCCGGGCTGCGGGCGCTGCTCGGGATCGTGGTGGTCAACATCTCGGGCCGGCTCTCGCCGCGGATCTCCCGCGAGGCCGAGATGCAGATGCTCGCGGCCGCCGTACGGGCCGAGTTGTCGGCGTACGACCAGCCGGGGTTCAACGACAAGCGGGAGGCGGCCGACCGGGGCGCCGAGGTCGCGCAGCAGCTGCTGACCGACTCGCAGGACCTGATGGCCTGTGTGGCCTCGCTGGTCGCGGCGGCGGGGGTCGTCACCGTGCTGCATCCCGCGCTGCTCCCCCTCTTGCTGCTTGCCGCGCTGCCGCAGGGCATCGCCGGGGTCAAGGCCGCGCGGGTGCACTACGAGGCGTCGCGGGCGATGAGCGCGGAGCGGCGCACGCTGAGTCTGCTGCGGTGGTTCGTGATCGACAAGGACACCGCCGACCAGCTGCGGTCCTGCACGATGGCGCAGTTCCTGCTCGACCGGTACCGGGCGATCGGGCAGCGGGTGGACGCGGCGACCGACAAGGCCGTCCACCAGGGCGCCCGTTACTCGGTGCTCGGGGCGCTCGCGGGCGGGGTCGCGGCCGGGGTGGTGTGGGGCGCGCTGGCCTGGCTGCTCGCCTCCGGGCGGATGTCGGTGGCGTCGGCGGGCACCGCGGTGTTCGCCCTGCGCACGGTCGGCTCCTCGCTGCGGGGTGTGGTCGGCTACGGGACGCGGCTGTTCCGGACCGGGCTCTATCTGGACGACTGGGCGGAGTTCATCGAGGAGGCCGGCGGGCACCGGATGGAGCGGGGCCCGCTGGAGCCGCCCGCGCCGGACGTCGTACGGGCCGAGTCGCTGACGTTCCGCTATCCGGGCAGCGAGCAGCCCGCCCTGGAGAAGGTGACCCTGGAGGTGCGCAAGGGCGAGGTGCTCGCGCTGGTCGGCGAGAACGGCTCCGGCAAGACCACGCTCAGCAAGCTGCTCACCGGGCTCTATCTGCCGAGCGAAGGGGCGGTGACCTGGGACGGGGTGGCGCTGGACCAATGTGATCCGCTCGCCCTGTGGCGGCAGACCGCCGTCGTGCCGCAGGACTTCGCGCACTGGCCGATGTCGGCGCGCGACAACATCACGCTGGGGCAGCCGCACGGGGGTGACGAGGCGGTACGCCGGGCCGCCACCCACTCCGGCGCCGCCGAGGTCGTGGACGGACTGCGGAGCGGGCTCGACACGCTGCTCGCCCGGGAGTGGTTCGGCGGCGTGGAGCTGTCCGGCGGCCAGTGGCAGCGGATCGCGATCGCGCGGGCCTTCCACCGCCCGGCCGGGCTGCTCGTGATGGACGAGCCGACGAGCGCGCTGGACGCGCGGGCCGAGCACCGCATCTTCACCGGGCTTCGGCGGGTGGCCCGGGACCGGGCAGTGGTCCTGGTCACCCACCGGCTCGCGAACGTCGCGGTCGCCGACCGCATCGTCGTACTCGATCGGGGACGGGTCGTCCAGGCGGGCACGTTCGCCGAACTCGTCGCGCAGGACGGCCTGTTCAGGGAGTTGTGGCGGCTCCAGAACGACCGCGGAGTACCGGGACCGCGCCAGGGCGGGGCCGGGGGCGGGTGAGCGGGCCCCGCCCAGCGGTGAGGGCGCGTGACGCCCCGCACCCAGCGGCGCGGGGCGGGATGGTCCCGCACTCGGTGGTAAGGGCGCGCTCGGCGGTGCGGGCGGGATGGTCCCGCACTCGGCCCGCGCCCAGCAGCGAGAGCGCGCCCCGCCCTCACCTCCCGCTCCGCCCCACCCTCAGCCCTCCGCCCGCCGCACCCACTTCTGTTCCACCTTCGCCAGCCGCCAGTACGCCAGCGCCGCCGCCCACACCACCACGAACAGGCCGACGATCACGAAGCCCACGTTGTCCATGTTCAGGGAGGCGACCCAGCCGCTCACCGGGTCGTCCAGGCCGAGCTTCTCGTGCAGGACACCGACCAGTTCGATGGTGCCGATGAAGAACGCCACCGCGATCGAGAGACCGGTGATGGTGAGGTTGTAGTAGACCTTGCGCACCGGGTTCGAGAACGCCCACTGGTAGGCGAAGTTCATGAACGTGCCGTCCAGCGTGTCGAACAGGCTCATCCCGGCGGCGAACAGCAGCGGCAGGCAGAGGATCGCGTACCAGGGCAGTCCGGCGGCGGCGCCCGAGCCGGCCATCACCATCAGCGTGACCTCGGTCGCGGTGTCGAAGCCCAGGCCGAACAGGAAGCCCAGCGGGAACATCTGGCCGGGCCGCGAGACGGACTTGGTGAAGCGGCCCAGAAGACGGTTCATGAACCCCCGCGAGTCCAGGTGCGCTTCGAGCTCCTGCTCGTCGTACGCGCCCTCGCGCATCGCGCGGAACACCTTCAGGATGCCGAACAGGGCGACCAGGTTGAGCGCGGCGATGAGGTAGAGGAAGGAGCCGGAGGCGGTGGTTCCGACGACGCCGAGTACCTGGTGGGCGCTGGAGTCCTCGTTCATGAGGGTGCCCGCGAGGTGTGCGCCGCCGGCCACCAGGGCGGTCAGGACCACGACCACGCTGGAGTGACCGAGCGCGAACCAGAACCCGACGGACACCGGCCGCTTGCCGTCGGCCATCAGCTTGCGGGTGGTGTTGTCGATCGCCGCGATGTGGTCGGCGTCGAACGCGTGCCGCATGCCGAGGGTGTACGCGGTGAGGCCGAGGCCGACGCCGAAGGTCTTGGTGCCGACGGCGTAGTGCGCGGGGGCCACGAGCAGGAACAGGACGCCGAATGCGACGACATGGAGCGCGGCTATGACCGCGAGCAGGATGCCGGTGCGAACGGTGTCCTCGCGGCGCCAGTGGAAGGACGGCGGGGCGGCGCCCGCCTCGGGGGGCGTGCGGGTGGACAGGGTCATGCGGTCACGCTCCAGCACCTCGTGGATCACTTCGTGAGATGCCGCGGCCGGTCTCCTGGCTGACGGGACACGCGCGACCGTCCCGGCCTTCCCAGCCAGGTGGATGCTGGCCAGTGGCGCACGGGGGGACGGACGCTCCCCAAGACCTCTGGGGAACCCGATCACAGTGGCGAGGGCCGCTCCGGTTTCGCACCGGCTTCCCGAACACCACGGCCAGGTCACCCTAGACGCTGCCAACTCGCCTGCACAGCTGCACACCTGTGCAGGTATCGAAGATCACACGGGGCTGCGGGCCGCGGCCCTGCGAGGATGCGGGCATGCATCTCGTACCCGCCGAGCGCGCCGGCCACCGCACCATCGACGGCCACCGGGTCTGCGACGCCGTCGCGGCCATCGGTGACCCGGACCGGGTGCGGGCCTGGGCGAGCCGGTTCTCCCTGCTCGCCGACCCCAACCGGCTCGCGCTGCTGCTCGCCCTGCACCGGGCGGGTCCGCTCGCCGTCTCCGATCTGGCGGTGGCGACCGGCATGCGCGACCCGGCCGTCTCGCAGGCCCTGCGGCTGCTGCGGGCCGCCGGTGCGGTCGCCGGGGAGAAGGAGGGGCGGGTGGTGCGCTACCGGTTGGTGGACGGGGCGACGGCACGTCTGCTCGACGCGTACGGCGCGGACGTACCCGGTTGAGCCGACCCGGACCACGCCTTCGGCTTCCCGAAGCCGTGACCCGGGCGGTACTTCGACACCGCTCGTTACGTAAGGCGCGTCAACTCCCCTGACACATCAAGGGAGTTGACGCATCAGGGCACCCTTCGCGCGTCAGCGCCCGTCGTAGATCAGCGCACGCACCATCCGGCAGGTCGTCTCCGACGGCGGACGCACTCCGATGAGCGCGGCCACGGTTCGTATCGTGCGGTCCGGCGCCTGTTCGGGCCGGTAGACGCCCGTGTCGAGCAGGGCGATCGCCAGACGCATGGCCTTCAGGCGCCGGTTGTGGGACTCGTACCACACGCGCGGGCGCCCGGCGGGCAGCGGGGCCTTGTGAAGGGGCTGGAGGGACAGCTGTTTCGGGGCGTGCGAGGTGAGTACGGCAGCGGTCATGGGCATCCTCCTGGGCGGTCGGGAACCCTCACTTACTGCCTCAATTTTACTGGGAGGCACTGACAATCGGCGCTGGCCAGGCAGGCTTTGGGGGCGCATCGCGGGTAGCCTGGCGGCATGGAGATCTGGATCAACCCGGCCTGTTCGAAGTGCCGCAGCGCGGTGACCCTGCTGGACGCGGAGGGCGCCGACTACACGGTGCGCCGCTACCTCGAAGACGTGCCGTCGAAGGAGGAGATCCGGGCCGTGCTCGGCCGGCTCGGCCTCGAACCGTGGGACATCACGCGCACCCAGGAGCCCGCCGCCAGGGAGCTCGGCCTCAAGGACTGGCCGCGTGACGAGGGCGCGCGCGAGCGCTGGGTGACCGCGCTCGCCGAGCACCCCAAGCTGATCCAGCGCCCGATCATCACGGCGGACGACGGCACCGCGGTGGTCGCCCGCACCGACGACGCCGTACGCGACGTCCTGTCCCGCTAGCGGTCGCTCCGCCCGAGCTGGGCCTCGGCGTCGGCGAGCAGTTCGGTGATCCGCGCCCCGAACCGGGCGTCGCACGGGTGCGCCACCCCGGTGCGGGCCGCGTCCAGCAGGGCGTCGACCGCCGCGCCGAACGCGTCGAGCGCGCCGCCCCAGCCTGGCATCACCGCCGCGCCCGCCTCCCCCAGCAGCGACACCTCGACGCCCGCGGCGGCCGGCGGCGCGCTGAAGCTCAGGTCGGCGGTGCTGGAGGCGCCGGAGACGTGCCGCAGGATCAGGTGCGCGGTGTCGCCGGGGCCGGCGGCCGCGGTCAGGGCGGTCACCTCGCCGAGCACCCCGGCCAGCACGGCCAGCGCGTGCGGGCCGACGTCCCAGAGCGCGCCCTTCTCGCCGCGCCAGGGGGAGGCGGCGTAGGGGCTGCGCCCGGCACTCGGTGTGAACAGCGAGCCGTACCACTGGGCGCGGCCGCTGAACCAGCCGTCCAGGGCGGCCTGTTGGGTGATCCACCCGGCGGTCTCCGTGGCGAACCGCAGCGTGAAGAAGACGACGGAGGCCACACCCGCGCGCTCGGCCGCTTCGGCCACCGCGCGGGCGCCCTCGACGCTCGTCGCGACCGGCTTGTCCAGGAGCAGATGACAGCCCGCCGCCGCGGCCCGCACCGCCAGCGGCGCCTGGACGTCCGGCGGCAGCGCGAAGGCGACGGCGTCACAGTCCGCGAACAGCGCGTCGGCGTCCTCGTACACCGCCACCCCGTGCTCGCGCGCAAGCGCCTGAGCCGCCTCGGGCCGCCGCCCCCACACCCCGGCGAAGTCGACCCCGGGGTGCGCGGCGAGCGCCGGCGCGTGCGTGGCGACGGCCCAGGGGCCGGTGCCGAGGAGGCCTATGCGGGTGGTGACGGTGCTGTGGTTCATGGGGAACAGTCTGCCCCGGCCGACTTGCCGGGACGAGAGGGACGGCCCAGCACCCGCGGTATACGAGCCGGACCGCACGGCGGCGCCCCGCGATCGGGCCGGTTCCGCACGGCCTCCTGGTACGAACCGCCGAGCCTTTGGACACCACTCTCGGAGGAACCACAAGGCGGGGGCCTCTCGGCGCCGCCGCGACCCCCCAGGTAACACCGGGTTCACATACGGGCAACGGACGGGAAATCCCGGGGTGTGAGGCTGCCGTCATAGACGCAGCGCCGCAGCGTGGCAGCGCGCAGCACCCCGCAGCACCTGCAAAGGATGGCTTTTCGTGACGTTCAAGGCCGAGTACATCTGGATCGACGGCACCGAGCCGACCGCCAAGCTCCGTTCCAAGACGAAGATCATGGCCGGTTCGCCCGGCGCCGTCGCCGAGCTGCCCATCTGGGGCTTCGACGGGTCCAGCACCAACCAGGCCGAGGGCCACGCCTCGGACCGCGTGCTGAAGCCGGTGTTCTCCTGCCCGGACCCGATCCGCGGCGGCGCGAACATCCTGGTCCTGTGTGAGGTCTTCGACATCGACGGCACCCCGCACGAGTCCAACACGCGGGCGCTGCTGCGTCCCTTCGCCGAGCAGTTCGCCGCGCAGGAGCCGATCTTCGGCATCGAGCAGGAGTACACCTTCTTCGACGGCGCCCGCCCGCTCGGCTTCCCGGTCAACGGCTTCCCGGCCGCGCAGGGCGGCTACTACTGCGGTGTCGGCGCGGACGAGATCTTCGGCCGCGAGATCGTCGAGAAGCACCTCGACCACTGCCTCGCCGCGGGGCTGAGCATCTCCGGCATCAACGCCGAGGTCATGCCGGGCCAGTGGGAGTTCCAGGTCGGCCCGGTCGGCCCCCTTGAGGTCTCCGACCAGCTGTGGATCGCGCGCTGGCTGCTCTACCGCACCGCCGAGGACTTCAACGTCTCCGCCACCCTGGACCCCAAGCCGGTCAAGGGCGACTGGAACGGCGCGGGCGCGCACACCAACTTCTCGACCAAGGCGATGCGCGAGGGTTACGACGCGATCATCACCGCGTGCGAGGCGCTCGGCGAGGGCTCCAAGCCGATGGACCACGTCAAGAACTACGGCGCCGGCATCGACGACCGCCTGACCGGTCTGCACGAGACGGCCCCGTGGGACCAGTACAAGTACGGCGTCTCCGACCGCGGCGCCTCGGTCCGCATCCCCTGGCAGGTCGAGGTGGACCGCAAGGGCTACATCGAGGACCGGCGTCCCAACGCCAACGTCGACCCGTACGTGGTGACCCGCCTCATCGTCGACACCTGCTGCACCGGCCTGGAGAAGGCCGGCCAGGTCTGAGCCGTCCCATCGTCGTGAAGGGCGTCCACCGCTGCCGCGGTGGGCGTCCTTCCGCGTGGCCGCCAACCGCCCGCGGACGGACGGGTTCCGGTCACGCTGCGCCAAGGTTCCGTATCAGTGGGTGGGAGGGGGCTGCTGCTCGGCGCGGATCGTCTGGTTGAATGGCGGCATGTCCAGCACCCAGAATTCCGTGACAGGTCGCAGCGACCTCGAACCGTTCTGGCCGTCCCGTCAGGACCACGACTTCGACCGGGTGTGTCGCCGCGCGATGAACGCGCCGGCCCTCTAACGCCTCGATCCCTTCCAGGCCTTCGGCCGACGCGCAAGACGTACGTCCCCTGCCGACGACTCTCCGCGCGAAAGAGCTGACCCCTCATGGCGAACACCCGCACCTTCTCGACCTCCGCCGCGACCGCCGACGCCCACGCTCCCCTGCCACTGGGCCGGCACCGACTGCGAGCCGTGGACCGCGACGAGGTGGCCCAGCCGGCCCCGAGTCACCTCACCGACTTCCTTCCGCCGGGCGCCACTTGGCTGCCCGCGCCGCAGCACACCCTGCCCGAACTGCCGGGCCGCCCCGCGATGATCGGCTATCTCGTGCTCGTCCCGGCCGACCAGCAGCCCCCGCTCGCCGCGGCCCCCGAGCCGCCGGCCGCCACCGGGCCGGCGGGCGGGGACGCCCTCGTACGGATCGACTCCGTGCGCCGGACCGCCGAGGTGGACGGCGAGCAACTCGACCTCACCTACCTGGAGTTCGAGCTGCTCGCCCATCTGGTGGCGCATCCGCACCGGGTGCACACCCGCGATCAGCTGGTGACCACCGTGTGGGGCTACGGGCACGTCGGCGACGGCCGCACCGTCGACGTCCATGTGGCGCGGCTGCGCCGCAAGCTGGGTGCCGAGCGCCGCCACGCCATCCAGACCGTGCGCCGCGTGGGCTACAAGTACGCGCCCTGATCGGCCCGTTGGGGGCGGGGCGCCGCGCGGTGCCCCGCCGTCCGGCGCGGGGCGCCCCAGTTGCGGTCGCCGAGCAGCGCCATCACCGAGGGCAGCAGCACCATCCGTACGACGGTCGCGTCCAGCAGCACCGCGACCGCGAGGCCGACGCCCATCTGCTGCATGTCCTGCATGGACAGGGTGGCGAAGACCGCGAACACCGCCACCATGATCGCGGCGGCGCCGGTCACCGCGCCCGCGGTGCGGCGGATACCCTCGCCGATCGCGGCCCGGGTGCCAAGGCCGCCCTCGTGCGCCTCGCGGATCCGGGAGACCACGAACACGTGGTAGTCCATCGACAGGCCGAACAGGACCACGAGGACGAACAGCGGCAGCCAGCTCTCGATCGCGCCGACCCGCTCGGAACCGATGAGGCCCGCGCCCCAGCCGTGCTGGAAGACGGCCGTCATCACCCCGTAAGTGGCGGCCACGGACAGGAGGTTGAGGGCGATCGAGGTCAGCGCGATGACGTACGAGCGGAAGCAGAGCAGCATGAGGAGGAAGGTCACGGCGGCGATGAAGAGGAACACCGGCACGATGCCGCTCTTCAGCTGGTCGTTGAAGTCGACCGAGCCGGCCAGTTCACCGCCGACGTAGGCCCGCACCCCGGGGGCGCGGCCCAGCGTCTGGGGGACGGTGTGCTCGCGCAGTTCGGCCAGCGCCTGCTTCGAGTCCGCCATCGGGACCTCGATCTCCGCGATGTTCCGCGCCGGGTGGAGGGTGACCCGTGCTCCCGGCGCGCGCCGCTTCAGCTCGTCGATCGCGTTCGTCGTCGACGCCGCCGACAGATCCCCCTTCGCCACCACGAGGGCCGGCGCCGGCCCGTCGGGGAAGGTGGCGCTGATCTTCTGGTACGCCACCGACAGCGGGGCGTCGGAGCCGAACTGCTGTTGCAGGCCCAGCTCCTGGGTCTTCATGCCGAGCGCCGGGGCGGCCAGCACGAGCAGCGCCGCGAGGGCCGCGCCCGCGAACAGCTTGGGCCGCGCGAGGACCGGCCGCAGCACCGCGCCCGCCAGTACGCCGCTCTCGCGCGACCCGCGCCCGCGGCGCCGGCCCAGGAACGGGATCCGGCCGGCGTCGGTGCGGTCGCCGAGCCAGGCGAGCAGCGCGGGCAGTACCGTCACCGAGCCGAGCATCGCGATGCACACCACGATGATCGTGGCGACGGCGAAGCCCTCGAAGAGCATCAGGCCCGAGAAGAACATCCCGGCCATCGCGACCATCACGGTGATGCCGGAGACCAGGACCGCCCGCCCGCTGGTCGCGGCGGCGATCCGCAGCGCGGTGTCCGCGTCGTGCCCGGCGGCCCGTTCGTCGCGCTCGCGCCGCAGGTAGAAGAGGCAGTAGTCGACGCCGACCGCGAGCCCCATCAGGAACATCACCGAGTACGTCGTCTGGAACAGGTGCAGTTGGTGGCTGGCCAGGGTCAGCAGCCCGAACGCGGCCATGCAGGCGGTGAAGGCGAGCACCACCGGGAGCAGCGCCGCCACCGCCGCGCCGAACACGACGAGCAGGATGCCGAGCGCGAGGGGCACCGCGGTGAACTCGGCCTTCTTGAAGTCGTCGCCGAGCAGCCCGCTCAACTCGTGGTCGGCGCTCGCCCGTCCGAACTCGTACAGCCGCACCTCGCTGTGCGCGCGCCCGGTGTCGCGTACCGCGTCCAGGACCGGCCGCACCCGGTCGCCCGCGGTGTTCGCGTCGCCCTTGAGCTCGAAGCGGACCAGTGCGTCGGTGCCGGCGGCGGAGGGCAGCGGCGGCTGGACGTTCTGGACCAGGCCGGTCCGTTCGAGCGCTCCGCCGAGGTCCGCGGCGGCCTGGCGCCAGCCGCCCTCGGTGTGGCCGCTGACCATGACCAGTTCGCCGGCCGGAGTGCCAAGGCCCGCGTCGTCCAGGATCTTCTGGGCCCGCGCGGAGTCGCCCGCGCCCCGCTCGGAGTCCGACATCTCCCGCAGCCCGGACGAGCCGCCGATCACCGTGGCGAGCACCACCAGGAGCAGCCAGCCCAGGATCGCTGCCCTGCGGTGGTGTGCGCTCCACACACCGAGCCGCGCCGCCAGATTGTTCCGCATCGTGTCCCCCAGAGTCGGGCCGTGGACCGCTTTGATCCGCCGCCTTCGACGCTAGGGAGCACGGCGTTGCCGCCCCAGCCGTCGAAGCCCCCTGCCGACGGGGCGAAATGCGAGGTCAGGGGGGTGTTGCCAGGTACACCCCGGGACGGGGGCGCAGCCCCGTGACCGGGGCGGGCGGCTCGGCGACACTTGAGGCCGGCCCGACCGGCACGAAGGAGACGGGGAAACGATGAAGGCGACCAAGGCACGGGACGCGCTCCTGGCGGGCGTGCGCGGCTTCGCACTGACGCTGATCTCGATGGTGGGGTCGATCACTCTGTTCACGCTGACCGTCGTCTCGATCGCCCTCATCCCCATCGGTCTCGGGGTGCTCACCACCCCGCTGCTCGTGGACCGGATGCGCGTGCACGCCGACTTCCGGCGCCATTTGTCCGTCCGCTGGTGCGGTCTCCCGATCCCCTCGGCGTACCGGCAGGTGCCCAGGCGCCCGGGGCTCGCGGGATGGGTCGAGCGGTGTACGGCGGTGCTGCGCGACCCGGCGACCTGGCAGGACCTGCGCTGGCTCCTGGTCGACATGACGGCCGGGTTCGCCACCGCGATCCTGCCGCCCACCCTGCTCCTGTACATCGCGTACGGCTGGGTCCTGGCGCTCGGCGTGTGGCGGCCCATCGCGGACGCGGGCGGCGACTGGTTCCTGTTCGTCCACATCATCAGCCGGCAGAGCGCGTACGAGGCCGCGGCCCTCGGCACCGCGATGTTCGTGCTCGGCCTGTTCGTCAACCCGGCCCTGCTGCGCGGCCACTTCCTGCTCACCCGGGCCCTGCTCACCCCGTCCCGCGAGGCCCGGCTTGAGCAGCGCGTGGATCGCCTGACCGAGACCCGGCACGACGCCCTGGACAGCTCGGCGGCCGAACTGCGGCGCATCGAGCGGGACTTGCACGACGGGGCGCAGGCCCGCCTGGTCGCCATGGGCATGAACCTGGGCACCATCGAGGCGCTCGTGGAGAAGGATCCGGCGAAGGCGAAGCAACTCCTCGCGATGGCCCGCGAGTCGTCGGCCGAGGCGCTCACCGAGCTGCGCGACCTGGTGCGCGGCATCCATCCGCCGGTGCTCGCCGAGCGCGGACTCGCCGACGCCATCCGGGCGTTGGCGCTGCGCCTGCCGGTGGCGACCGAGGTGTCGGTGGAACTCCCGGCGCGGGCCCGCGCCGAGGCCCCGGTCGAGTCGGCGGCGTACTTCGCGGTCAGCGAGGTCCTCACCAACGCGGTCAAGCACGCCTCGGCGGACAGCATTTGGGTCGACCTGACGCACGACGCGGGCGCGCTGCGCATCTCGGTCGGCGACAACGGCAGGGGCGGCGCCACGGCCCGAGCGGGCGGCGGGCTGAGCGGCATAGAACGCCGGCTCGGTACATTCGACGGCATCCTGGCCGTCAGCAGCCCAGCGGGCGGTCCCACTCTGGTGACCATGGAGATCCCTTGCGAGTTGTCCTAGCCGAAGACCTGTTCCTGCTCAGAGACGGTCTGGTCAGGATGCTGGAGGCGTACGACTTCGAGATCCTCGCCGCGGTGGAGAGCGGCCCGGAGCTGAGCCGGGCACTGGCCGAGCTGGAGCCGGACGTCGCCATCGTCGACGTCCGGCTTCCGCCGTCCCACACCGACGAGGGCCTCCAGTGCGCGCTCGCCGCCCGGCGCGCCCGGCCCGGCCTGCCGGTCCTGGTGCTGTCCCAGCACGTGGAGCAGCTGTACGCGCGCGAGCTCCTGGCCGACGGTACCGGCGGGGTCGGCTACCTCCTCAAGGACCGGGTGTTCGACGCGGAGCAGTTCATCGACGCGGTACGCCGGGTGGCGGCCGGCGGCACCGCGATGGACCCGCAGGTCATCCAGCAGCTCCTGTCGCGCCGGGCCCAGGACAAGCCGCTCGGCGGGCTGACCCCGCGCGAGCTGGAGGTGATGGAGCTGATGGCGCAGGGCCGCTCCAACGCGGCGATCGCCGAGCGCCTGGTGGTCACCGAGCGAGCCATCGCCAAACACACCTCCAACATCTTCGTGAAGCTGGGTCTGCCGGTCTCGGACGACGACAACCGGCGGGTGCTCGCGGTGCTCGCCCATCTCGACCGCGGCTGAGGCGGCGCCTTGGGTGCCGGGCGCCGCCCCGCGGCACCCGGCCGGGCAGCGCGGCGGGGCGCCGCGGCCGTTTCGGGTTAGCCTGGCGAACAATGAACCGCATGCTCACGCCCTGGGGCGAGTACGACCTGACCCGATTCCCCGAAGACGCCCGCGACCCGCTGCGGGCCTGGGACGCCGCCGACGACTATCTGCTGCGGCACATCGAGAAGCTGGACCTCTCGGGCAGCGTGGTCGTCATCGGCGACCGCTGGGGCGCCCTTGCGACCGCGCTGGCCGGGCACGGCCCCGTACAGATCAGTGATTCGTTCCTGGCCCAGGAGGCGACCCGGGCCAATCTGGCGCGGGCGGGTGCCGCGCCGGACGCCGTCCGTCTGCTGTCGACGCGGGACGAGGTGCCCGAGCGCGTCGACGTGCTCCTGGTGCGGGTGCCCAAGAGCCTCGGCCTCCTGGAGGACCAGCTGCACCGGATCGCCCCCTCGGTGCACGCGGGCACGGTCGTCGTCGGCACCGGCATGGTCAAGGAGATCCACACCTCCACGCTGACCCTGTTCGAGCGGATCCTCGGCCCGACGAAGACCTCCCTCGCCGAGAAGAAGGCCCGGCTGATCTTCACCACCCCCGAGCCGGACCTGGTGCGGCCCGCGAACCCCTGGCCACTGACGTACTCCCTGGAGCTGGGGATCGGGCCCGCCTCCGGTCTCGCCACGACCAACCACGCCGGGGTGTTCTGCGCCGACCGCCTCGACATCGGCACCCGCTTCCTGCTCCAGCACCTGCCCGAGCGCACGGGGCCGGAGCACGTGGTGGACCTGGGCTGCGGCAACGGCATCGTGGGTACGGCGGCGGCGCTCGCCAATCCCGAGGCGCGCGTCACCTTCGTGGACGAGTCGCATCCGGCGATGGCGTCGGCGGAGGCCACGTTCCGCATGTGCGCGGGGTCCGCCCGGCAGGCCGATTTCCACCTCGGTGACGGCCTGGCCGAGTTTCCGCCCGGCACGGCCGATCTGGTCCTGAACAATCCGCCGTTCCACACCCACCAGACGACCACGGACCGCACCTCCTCGCGCATGTTCCTGGACGCCCGCACGGCGCTGCGCGACGGTGGCGAACTGTGGGTGGTCGGCAACCGCCACCTCGGTTATCACGAAAAGCTCCGCCGCATGTTCGGCAGTTGTGAAGTGGTGGCATCGGACCCGAAGTTCGTGGTGCTGCGCGCGGTGAAGCAGACCCGTTAGCCGCCGGGTGCGGCCCCAACTCCCGTGTGTCTCCTGAGCCGTTGAACGCCCCGCCCTTCCCATCCGTATGGAAGGGCGCGCTTCAAGCGAAGGAGTTCCATGGGACGCTCAGCACGCTCTCCACGAAAACGGACGACACTCCCCCGTCGGATGGTGCTCGCCGCCGCCGCACTCATTCTGGGCGGAGGCGGGCTCGCCGCGGTCAATGTCTACGCCTCCGCCAGTGAAGGCGATACGGGGCGGTCCGATCCGGCCGCGCAGGGCATGGGGCAGATGCGGATGTTGTCGACCATCGACTGCCCCGATGTGGGCAATTCCCTCTCCACCGTGCCCGATGCGGCGAAATCCCGGGTCGACCGCCAGCTCGCCGTCCTTGATACGCAGATCACCGACGCGTATACGAAGTTCGCCGACAACAAGGACCGCATCCAGCGCGATCCCGCTCTCGCGGACACGATGGTGCTCGCCCCGCTGAAACAGCAACGGGCCGATTCCATCGGGAAGATCGCGAACGACACGGGTCAGGCGGACCTCAAGGACAAGGGCCTGGCCGTCTGCACCATGCGGGCCGCCGACGTCGCCGACCAGGGCAGCGGGGCCGACCAGCAGAGCGGAGTTCAGGGCGACGGCCAGAACAACGGCCAGAGCGGCGATCAGAACGCCGTCGCCGCCGCTCAGAACAACGCCTCCGGTCCGGTCCGCGCCGACTTCGTCGACATCCGCTCGGTGCGGCCGAACGTCAGCACCCCCGCCCCCCGGCGCGGCGCCTCCACCGGCACCTTCACCAGCGACTGCGGCCGCAACCAGAACGGCAAACGCAACCCCGACAACGTCATCGTCGCTCCGGGCGTGAGCAATGGCGCCCATCACATGCACGATTACGTCGGGAATCAGGCGACTGATGCCTTTTCCAGCGACAACGACCTGGCCAACGGCGGCACGAGTTGTCGCAATCAAGGCGACAAGTCGACCTATTACTGGCCCGTCGTACGCATTCTCAACAACGGGAACGACACGGATGCGAACGCGGCCGGCGGCGGCAAGGACAAGAACCTCGGAAAGATTCAGACTCCGGCCCAGGTGACCATCGCTCTGGACGGAAGTCCGGTGAGCAAGGTCACCGCGATGCCCCGATTCCTGCGGATCATCACCGGCGATGCCAAGGCCTTCACCAATGGCAATGCGAACGCCAATGCCTCCTGGAGCTGCACCGGATTCGAGAACCGCCAGCTCAAGGACAAGTACCCGCTCTGCCCCCAGGGCAGCCAGGTGGTCCGTACGTTCAAGTTCCAGAGCTGCTGGGACGGAAAGAACACCGACAGCGCCAATCACCGCACCCATGTGGCGTTCGCCGACCAACAGGGCGCCTGTCCCGCCGGATTCAAGGCGATTCCGCAGCTCGTGCAGCGCATCGTCTACAACCTGCCCGCCAAGGCCGGCGCCTTCGCCGTGGACTCGTTCCCCGAGCAACTCCACAAGCCCGTCACCGACCACGGTGACTTCATCGATGTCTTCAGCGATCAGCTGATGGGGAAGGCGGTGAACTGTATCAATACGGGGCGCTCCTGCGCCTGATCCGCGCGTCGAGCGCGAGGGGGGCGCCGGCCTCGATCGCCGGCGCCCCCAGGAGGCAACTGCCGCTGCGCGGCCGACTCGGTCAGTGGTGTCCGGAATGCATGGTCCCGGTCTCGACACTGCCGCCGAGTCGGCCGTGCAGTGCCGTCACCACCGGCTGCTCGCCGACCGCCACCCACTTGCGGCCAACCAGATAGACACCCCCGTAGTCCTCCGCCTCATTGATCCACTCCCGCTGACCGCGGTCGGTCGCGAAGGTGGCCAGCACATAACGGCCGTCCTTCGTCGTGCAGTTGGCCTGGCGCAGTTCGGCCGAGTCGGTCGAGACGACGGGCTTGCACGCGGCCCGCGCGGCCAGCTGCTCCAGCGTTCCGCTCGCGGTCGCCGGGGGGTGCGGCGACGAACCGCCGCAGCCGCCCACCAGGGCCACGACGGCCGCACCGGCGAGCACCACTCGCGTCACCCTGATCACTCGCGCATCGTTTCGCATCGCCCCATCGTGCCCTCAACTCCCTTGTAAATAAAGCGACTTGGAGATTTACCCGGGTCGCCCGAGCGAACGGACCACCGATGCCCGATCATGGACTCATGCGTGTCCCCACCCTCGCGCCGTCGTACGTCGGCGGTGTACAGCTCATCGCGTACGCGACCCGGCGCCTGCTCGGTGACCGGGCCCGCCAGGACCTGCTGCGCTCGTGCTCCACCAACGTCGACAACCTCGCCGCCGGCCGGTACTCGACGCTGGCCACCAGCGCGCTGCTCGTCGAGTCGCCGATGGAGCTGCCCTACGCGCTGCTCCTGCTGGCCGTGCTCGGCTACGCGGAGTACGCGCACGGGGCCTGGTGGGCGGCCGGGGTGTTCCTGTTCGGCCACGCCGGCGCGACGCTCCTGGTGTACGGCGCCCTGCGCGCGGGCCGCCCGTCGGCCGCGACCCGCTCGGCCCTGGACGTCGGCACCAGTTACGGCTTCTACGCGGTCCTGGGCGCGCTGACCTCGGCCCTGCCGCGCGGCCCGGTGCGGGGCTGCGCCCGGCTCGGGTTGCTCGCCCTGGCCGCCCGCCCCCTGCTGCGGCCCGGCCGCACCTTCACGGACGCGGGACATTTCACGGCGCTGGGGCTCGGCCTCGGGGTGTCGGCGGCCGTGGACTACCGTTCGGTTCGAAACCGGTAGATTTCACCCCGCTCAGGAGCCGCCCGCACATGATCGCGATCCCCGCCACCACCGTCGCCAACCTGCGCGACCTCGGCTCCACCCCGCTCTCCGGCGGCCGCACGGTCCGGCCCGGCCTGGTCTTCCGTGCCGGGCAGCTCGACCGTATGGACGCGGCCGCCGATCCGGCGGTGGCCTCGCTCGGGCTGCGCAGGATCGTCGACTTCCGCACCGACGCCGAACGCGCCGACTACCCGGACCGGGTGCCGGCCGGGGCCCGGCTGATCGTCGCCGACGCGCTCGCCGACCGGATCTCGGCGTCCGGGGCTCCGGCCGCCGCCCAGCTCAAGCACATCCTGTCCGACCCGATCGCCGCCGAGCAGCACCTCGGCGGCGGCAAGGCGCAGGCCCTGTTCGCCGACACCTACCGTTCGCTGGTCTCCTCCGGCTCGGCCCGCTCGGCCTACCGCGCGCTCCTGACCGAGCTGGCGGCACAGGACGCCGGTCCGCTGCTGTTCCACTGCACTGCGGGCAAGGACCGCACGGGCTGGGCGGCGACGGTGATCCTGACGCTGCTCGGCGCGGACGAGGCGACCGTCGAGCACGAGTACCTGTCGGTCAACCCGGCGGTCCGCCAGGCCTTCGGCCCGCTCATCGAGGGCTTCGTGGCGCAGGGCGGCGACCCCGAGATCGCGCTCGCCGTCATCGGCGTCGTACCGGAGTACCTGGCGGCGGCGCTCGACGAGGTCGAGACGCGGTACGGGTCGATGGAGAAGTACGTGCGCGAGGGGCTCGGGGTGCCGGACGAGGCGGTGGCCCACCTGCGCACCCGTCTTGTCGCCTGATCTCGGTCTGTCCTGTCAACTGACGGTGTGCGTACGCCAGTTGAGCACCGGGTGACCATCTCAACATTCGCTCGTTTTGCTGAACGTGGCCCCAGAGCAGGACATCCTCATCCCACCCGCCCCCTCCGTCGGTGTCGAGCAGGCCGAGGCCGCGCTCGTCGAGCACTATCCGCGGCTGGTGCGGCTCGCCTACCTTGTGCTGCCGCCCTCCCTCGGGCGCAACCGCCGGGTACTCACCGCGCACGCGATCGTGCAGCGCTCGCTGCCGCGCCGCCGCGCCGCCGCGGCCGACGAGGGGCTGATCCCCGGCGCGCGGCGGGCCGGGAGCGGTGGCGATCCGGGGTATGTGTACGTGCGGCGGCGGGTGGTGCGGCAGGCCCTGGAGGCCGGGCTCCCGCTGCGGCGCAGGGCCTGGCCCAAGCGGGCGCAGTTTCCGCCACTGCTGCCGCAGGTCTGGGGTCTGCGGCTGTTCCCCCGCTCGGGCGGCGCCGATGAACTCGCCCTGGACCAGCGCCTGTCGGCCCTGCCGGGGCCGGCCCGCGCGGCGTATGTGCTGCGCGCTCTGGAGCGGCTCGGCGACGACGAGGTGTGTGCGGAGCTGAACGCCGCGGGGGTCGCCGGGGCACGGCAGGCGCTCCACGAGGCCGACGGTGTCGAGAGCCAGGCGGGACTGCTCGAATCCGCCGAGTTCGACGCCTGCTCGCTCCAGGCTCGGCCCACCGATCTGATGCGCCGCCGCCAGCACGGCCGGGCCGCACTGGCCGCCGTCGCGGCGCTCGTGGTGTGCGGGGCGCTGATCGGCCTGCCGGGCGACGGCTGGGAGCCCGACGGCGCCGCCGCGCCGCCGTACGCGCAGAACCCCGCCGCCCAGGCGGCACTGGACCCCGGCCGGCTGCTGCGGGTCGAGCCCACCGCCTGGTCGCGTGCGGCGCGTACGGACTTCTCCGTGTGGCCGGCCCGGGGCGCTCTCGTCGGCGACTCGGCGCTGTTGAGGCGGGCGCTCGCCGTCTGGGCGCGGCCGGGCGAGTCCGTGCAGGTGTCGGCCACGCCGGGCACCCCATCGGGCCCGCCCATGGGGCCGCCGCAGTTGCTGTTCGCGGGGAACGTCGACCGGGCCAGGGTGGTGCTCCTCTACGACGGGCTGCGGGTGGCCCGCTACGCCGAGCCGCGCGACGGGACGTCCGGCGCGGCCCTGGACTTCGCCCGGATCGACGCCGCCGACGCCGCCTCCGCGAGCGCGCTGGTGGTGGGGCGGACCGACGGCAACGTCCGGTACCTCACCGCGCCCTGGGTGCGCCAGGCATCGGTACGCGATCTGCTCACCCCGCAGGCCGACGCGCGCCCGTTGCACCGGGACCGGGACGGGGTGACCGAGCCGGTCGTCTCGCCCGCGCAGGCGCGGACCTGTACGTCGTGGGAGGCGCTGGAGTTCCGCGACGACAGCGGGGTGCGGCTCTTCAGCGACCTGGGCGAGCTGGCACCGGCCCGGCTGACCTGGGGCCCGCCCTCCGACACCCGTGACGTCGGCGACCGTTCGGCGCGCGAGGGCTGGGCGCGGACCGCCTGTCTGCTGCCCACCGTCCGCTCGCACGGGGTGCGCACGGTCAACGACTGGCGGTTCGCCCAGCAGGCGCTGCCCGAGAGCAATGGCACCGCCGACTGGATCTGTACCCGGGCCGAGACCTGGCGGGGCGCGGGCAGCCGGGTGTTCGCCCAGTTCCAGGCCCCCGCCACGAAGCTGTCGCCGGGCGCGATCGCGGCCCGCGCCGAGAACTCCCCGGCCTGCGGGGTGCGCGAGACGCGGGTGCTCGCCGGGGTGCTGTGGAAGTCGCGCGGCGGCACCTGGTTCGTACTGGCGGCGGGCAGCGAGCAGGTGTCCTCGGTCACCCTGTCCGGCGGGGTCACCGGGAGCGAGCACGGCAACCTGCTGGCCGTCCGGGCCAGGGAGGGGGCGCGGGCCGAGCTCAACGGGCGGCTCGCGGACGGGAGTCCGATCACCACCCTGCACTGAGTCCCGGCCAACAATCCGGCGCACACCCCTGTCGCTGCGGCGTACCCGTCAGTACATTGACGCCATGTCTAATACGCCGCAGCTCGCTCCGGTGGCCTCGGAGCACATCGAGCTCAAGGCCCGGAACGTCTCCTTCGAGTGGGAGAACACCCCGCTCCATTGGATTCCCGGCGACCCGTTCACCGGCCACACCATCAATGTGCTGCACCTGCTGCTGCCCGCCGGTGAGCGCTGGTTCGTGCACGTGTACAAGCAGGTCCTGCCGTACATCACGGCCGACCGGCTGCGCGAGGACGTCATCGGATTCATCGGCCAGGAGGCCATGCACTCCGCCGCGCACGACGACGTACTCCCCCATCTCAAGAAGCTCGGCCTCGACCCGACGCCGTACACCGCGCAGGTCGACTGGCTCTTCGAGAAGCTGCTGGGAGACCGGACGCTGCCGCCGGGCAGGGCGCGGCAGTGGTGGCTGATGGAGCGGGTCGCCACGATCGCCGCGATCGAGCACTACACGGCGTTCCTCGGCAACTGGATCCTCAACGCCGAGACGCTCGACCGGCGCGGCGCCGACCCGATGATGCTCGACCTGCTGCGCTGGCACGGCGCCGAGGAGGTCGAGCACCGCTCGGTGGCCTTCGAGCTGTTCATGCACGTCGACGGCGGCTACCGGCGCCGGGTGCGCACCTGGGCGACCGCGTTCGCCGCGCTCGCCTTCCTCTGGCAGCGCGGGGCCAGGTTCTTCATGGCGAACGACCCGACGCTGGCGGAAGGCAAGGCGAGCCTGGGTCAGTTCTACCGGGCGGGCCGCACGGGCATGCTGCCCTCCACCCCCGCCATGCTGAAATCGATCCCCCGCTACCTCAGCCGCGCCTACCACCCCTCCAAGGAGGGCAGCACGGCCCAGGCCGTCGCCTATCTCGCCGCCTCCCCCGGTGCCAACGGAGGCCGCTGACATGCGACGCGCCACCACCCTCGCCCTGGCCGCCGGGGCCGCGCTGCTGGCCCGGCGCGCGCTGCGCCGCCGCATCGCCGCCTCGCCGCTGTGGCCGATGCCCGCCCTGGAGGAGCCCATATCGGGGCGCGGCACCCGGCGCTCCACGGTGACGCGGAAGCTGACCGTCACCGAGCGGAGAGAGCCCGCCGAAGGCGTCGTACAGCTGCGCCTGGAGGCCCTGGACGGCGCCGAGCTGCCCGCGTGGGAGCCCGGCGCGCACCTCGACCTGATCCTGCCGTCCGGCCTGGTACGGCAGTACTCGCTGTGCGGCGACCCCCGCGACCGCTTCTCGTACACCGTGGCCACGCGGCTCATCGCGGACGGCCGGGGCGGTTCGCGCGAGGTACACGAGCAGCTCCAGGAGGCGGTCGAGCTGTCGGTGCGCGGCCCGCGCAACCGCTTCCCGCTGGCGGCGGCCACCTCGTACGCGTTCATCGCGGGCGGCATCGGAATCACGCCAATCCTCCCCATGGTCCAGGCGGTTGAGGCGTCCGGAAGCGACTGGCGGCTGCTGTACTGCGGGCGGTCACGGGCCACGATGCCGTTCCTCGATGAGATCGGGAAGCTGGGCGGCACCGCTGTCACGGTCGTCCCCGAGGACGAGTCGGGAGTGCCGGACCTCGCCGCCTTCCTCGCCGGCTCCCCGGCGGACGCCGCCGTTCACTGCTGCGGCCCCGAGCCGCTGATGGACGCGGTCACCGGGGCGCTGGGGGACGGCCGCACCCCGCATCTGGAGCGGTTCGCGCCGGCCGCGGCCACGGCGGGCGCCGGTTTCGAGGTGGAGCTGCGCCGCTCGGGCCGCACGGTCGCCGTCCCGGCGGACACCTCGGTGCTCGCCGCCCTGCGCGAGGAGGTCCCGAACCTCTCGTACTCCTGCGAGCAGGGCTTCTGCGGAACCTGCCAACAGCGGGTCCTGGCAGGCGAGATCGACCACCGCGACGAGCTCCTCACGGACGCGGAGCGCGCCGACTCGATGCTGATCTGCGTATCGAGGTGCCTGGGCCCGAAGCTGGTGCTGGACCTCTAGCGGGTGACCGGGCCGCCGGAACGTATAGGTACTCTGTTCGCATGACGACCGGGGTACGGCGCAGGATGGGCGTCGACGAGCGCAGGCAGCAGTTGATCGGGGTCGCCCTCGAACTGTTCAGCCACCGCTCGCCCGACGATGTGTCCATCGATGAAATAGCGGCGGCCGCCGGGATTTCGCGGCCGCTGGTCTATCACTACTTCCCCGGCAAGCAGAGCCTGTACGAGGCCGCGTTGCGCCGGGCCGCGGACGAGCTGGCGGGCCGCTTCGTGGAGCCGCACCAGGGGCCGCTCGGCGCCCGGCTGCTGCGGGTGATGGGGCGGTTCTTCGACTTCGTGGACGAGCACGGTCCCGGCTTCTCCGCCCTGATGCGGGGCGGTCCGGCCGTCGGTTCGTCCACCGCCAACGCCATGATCGACGAGGTGCGCAACGCCGCCTACCTCCAGATCCTGGCGCATCTGCGCGTCCAGCATCCGTCCGCACGGCTGGAGTTGGTCGTCCGGTCGTGGGTTTCGCTCGCCGAGTCGACGGCGCTGATCTGGCTGGACGGCCGCCAAATTCCGCGCGGCGAGCTGGAGTTGCAGCTGGTGCACGACTTCGCGGCGCTGGCCGCGGTGAGCGCCGCCTACGACCAGGAGATGGCGGCGATCCTGCTGCGGATGCTCGCCGAGGAGCCCGCCGACGGGCCGTTCGGCGAGCTGGTGTCCCGGCTGAGCGCCCTGCTGCCCGCGGTGCCCGCGCCCCGCGCGGGCTGACCTCTGGTACATGATCGACGGCATGACTTCCGACCTGATCCTCACCCTCGCCGACGAGTCCGCCCTGCCCGCGCTGACCTCGCTGTACGACGCCGCCGCACGCTGGATGCTCGACAACGGCATCGACCAGTGGCAGCCCGGCGGCAAGGACGCCGAGCACTTTCGGCTGCGCATGAAGGAGGGCGAGGTCTGGCTGGCCCGCACCGGCCGGGGCGCGGTCGTCGGGGCGTACGAACTGTGGTGGCAGGACGAGGCGGCCTGGGGCGCGAGGGGTCCGGAGGCCGGTTATGTGCACCGCCTGATGGTGGACCGTACCGAGGCGCCGCGCGGCACGGGGCAGGCGCTGCTCGCGCACGCCGAGCGCAGGATCGCCGAGAGCGGCCGCGCGCTGTGCCGGCTCGACTGCCGCTCCGACAACGAGCGGCTGCGCGGCTACTACGAGGGCGCCGGGTACGCGAAGGTCGGCGAGCAGCCCGCGAAGACGGACGGGGGCGGCAGCCCCTACGCGGTCACGCTGATGGAGAAGGCCATCGCATTGCGGTGAGGCCTCAACTCCGGTGCGGCGCGACCATTTTGAGCGCGAGCCCGAGCCCTTCGTCCAGGTTGGTGGACACCCCCCGCTCGAAGGCCGACTCGTACGCTCCGTCGCCGAGCGCCGCCCGCGCCCGGCTCTCGCACTCCTCGCGCACCGCGGTGAGTTCGGGCGCGCCCATCTGCGCCTTGCCGACCGTGCGCCAGCACTCCTGACCGACGCCGAGGAGCAGCGCGCCCCCCTCGCCGTCGCCCTGGGCGGCGACCGCGCAGGCCAGCACGTCGAGTCCGATGGCGATGCCGAAGCTGTCGTGCAGGAGGCGTTTGCCGGCGAGCATGGCGCGGGCGTGGGCGGCGGCTTCGGCGGGCCTGCCCAGGGCGAGTGCGCTGACGGCCAGCATGTAGTCGGCGTACGCCCGCATCCAGTGCTCGCCGCGCGCGGCGCACTCGTCGCGCAGCCGGGCGGCTTCGGCGGCGGCTTCGGTGTGGCGAGCCAGGTTGTTGAGGGCGTAGGTCCTGGCGAGCACGCACAGCGCGCGGCCCGCCGAGAAGTCGGTGCCCTGGGCGAGGGCCGCGTCGAGGATGCCGAGGGCCCGCTCCGGGTCGCCGGGCATCAGAATGCTGGCACCGTACAAGTAGGCGGTCCGCAGCCGCTCTTCGGGGTCGATCGGGGGGCGGGCGGCGCACTCCTCGCCGATCCGGTACGAGGTGGCGAAGTCACCCTGCAGGAGGGCGGTCATGCCGAGCGCCCACAAGGCGCCGGCGCGGTAGGGACCTGGCTCCGGGCAGCTCTTGAGCGCGCGTTCCAGGTAACCGCGGCCCTCGCGCAACCGTCCGCAGCAGAACCAGACGAACCAGAGCGAGCCCGCCATGTCGAGCGCGGCCTCGGGATCGGTGGTCAGGAGGTGTTCGAGGGCGGTGCGCAGATCGGCGTGCTCGGCCTCCAGGCGTACGTACCAGCCGAGTTGGCCGGGGCCGAGCCAGGCCGCCTCGGCCTCGTGGGCGGTGCGAAGGAACCGGCGGGCGTGCCGGTCGGCCAGTTCGGTCGCCTCGCCGAGTTCGTTCAACCAGCGCAGCCCGTACTCGCGGATGGTGTCCAGCATGTGGTAGTCCATGCGGCCGCGGTCGGCGAGCCGGACGCGGACGACCGACTTGTCGATGAGCGCGGCGAGGACCTGTTCGACGCGGGCCGCGGGAAGGGGGCCGCCCGCGCCGATCTCCTGGGCGGCGGCGAGGTCGAAGCCGCCCGCGAACACGGCGAGCCGCGCCCACAGGAGCCGTTCCAGGGGTGCGCACAGTTCGTGGCTCCAGCCAATGGCGGTGCACATCGTCTGGTGGCGGGGCAGGGCGGCGACCCCGGTGTCGGCGAGCACCTCGAAGCGGGAGCCGAGCCGGGCGGCGAGCTGCTCGACGGTCCACAGCCGCAGCCGGGCGCCCGCGAGTTCCAGGGCAAGCGGGATGCCGTCGAGGCGGCGGCAGACGTCGGCGGCCGCGGCGGCGCGGGCCGGGGTGTCGAAGTCGAGGTGCGGCACGGCCTCGGTGGCCCGCTCCTTGAAGAGGGCCAGCCCCTCGCCGTCGACGGCCAGCGGCTCCAGCGCGAAGACGTGCTCCTGCGGTCTGCCGAGCGGTTGTCGGCTGGTGGCCAGGACGGTGAGCCCCGGCGAGGTCTGGAGCAGTTCGCCGATGAGGTGTCCGCAGGCGCTGACCAGGTGTTCGCAGGTGTCGAGCACGAGGAGGGATCGTTTGTCGGCGAGCTGGGCGCACAGCGCCTCGCAGGCGGTGCGCAGGCTCTGGTCGGGGAGGTCGAAGACGTCTGCGACGCTGGCGGCGAGTAAGTCGCGGTCCCGCAGCGGCGACAGCTCCACCCACCAGACCCCGTCGGGATAGCGGTCCTGGATCCGCCGGGCGGTCCGCAGGGCGAGCCGGGATTTGCCGACTCCCCCGGGCCCCGTGACGGTGACGAGACGGTGCTGTTCGAGGAGGCTGTCCAGGGTGGCCAGCTCGGCCGACCGCCCGATGAAACTCGTGCTCTCCACAGGAAGGTTCCCCACCACGGGCACAGTCTGGACCACCGTGCGGAACACGACGGAACCCGGGGCGGGGAACAACCGAAATAGCTCGTTGAACGACCTGGAACGACCGGTTCAGTGCTGCTTGAAGACCGCAACGGTACGGGCCGGGACTGTGAAGCGTCCCGATCCCTGGTCGTACGTGGCCGTTTTCACCACCGGGTCGGCGCCGGACGCCTGGCGGGGGTGCAGTGCGTACGGCGTTCCCGCGAGCGCGGGCACCAGTTGGGCCTGGGACCGCGGGGTCGCGTTGAAGACGACCACCAGGTCCCCGAGCCGCATCGTGATCACGCCTGGCGTCTCGTCGGGCCCGGACAGCGGGAAGGAGAGCGCCGACTGGACCGCGCCGGCCGTCGCGAGGCCGAACGCGGGCTCGCCGGCGCGGATCGCGAGCAGGTCCCGGTAGGCGGCCGAGGTCCCGTTGATCTCGGCGCAGCCCGGGGCGAGTGCCGGGTTCGTCAACAGGGGCTTGGCGTATAGCCACTTGGCCTGGTTGTCGGCGGCCATGGGCAGCCCCCGCCCGAATCCGTTGCCCGCGCGGCAGTCCCAGTGGATGGCGTTGAACCAGTCGCCGCTGTCGAAGGAGTTGCGGTCCAGGGACTTGGAGCGCAGCAGGTCACTGCCGGCCTGGGCCAGCGCGGGCCCCTGCGAGAGCGCCGCGGTGGCCAGGGCCAGGACCTGCATGCGGGAACGGTCCGCGGCCGGGGTGCCCGCGGGCAGCTTGAAGGCCAGCGCGTCGTACAGCGACTCGTTGTCGTGGGCGTCCGCGTAGGCGAGCGCGTCGCCGGGGTTCGCCGCGTATCCGGCCGGGGCGCCGTTGTAGTCGACGTCGGAGCCCTTGACGGTGCGGCCGGTACTGTCGGTGAAGGTGTACGCGGCGAGGCTGCCGGACAGGCCCACCTTCAGCAGGTCCTGGTAGTGCAGGAGGCGGGCCTTCTGCTCGGCCGGGGTGCCGTTGGCCGCGGAGGAATTGGGGTCGGTGTAGAGGCCGGAGGCGAAGCCCTGGACGCCCGGGTCGGCGTCGAAGGGGCTGCCGCCGCGCACCGCGTCGCGGGCCCGGTCGGAGAAGGTGGCGATGCCGGTGCCCGCCATGTTCTTCTGGGTGGCCTGCACGAAGCGGGCGTCGTCGGCGACCTCGCCGAAGTTCCAGCCCTCGCCGTACAGGATGATCTTCTTGCCGTCCACGCCGTCCTTGGCGGGCGTCAGCGCGTCCAGCGCCTTGCGCACGGCGAGGATGTTCGCCTTCGGGTGGTGGCCCATCAGGTCGAAGCGGAACCCGTCGACCTTGTACTGCCGGGCCCAGGTCACCACCGAATCCACCACGAGCTTGCCCATCATCGCGTTCTCGGGCGCGGTGTTGGCGCAGCAGGTCGAGTTGGCCACGCTGCCGTCGGCGAGCAGCCGCTGGTAGTAGCCGGGCACGATCTTGTCGAGGACCGAGTTGTCGGCCTGACCGCTCGCCGCGGTGTGGTTGTAGACGACGTCCATGACGGTCCGCAGCCCCGCCTTGTTGAGCCCCTGCACCATCTGCCGGAACTCGACGGTGCGGCGGGTCCCGTCGGGGTCGGAGGCGTAGGAGCCCTCGGGGACGGTGAAGTGCAGCGGGTCGTAGCCCCAGTTGTATCCGTCCTTCGCGGCCGCCTTCGCGACGCAGGCCTGCTGCTCCTCGGAGTCGGGCGCGTACACCTTCAAGTCACAGGCGGGAAGCGCCTGTTCGGACTCCTTCTCCGGCACGGTGGCGAAGTCGAAGGCGGGCAGCAGATGGACGTAGGAGGTGCCCGACTTCGCGAGCTGGGCGAGGTGCTTCATGCCGTCCGAGGCGGTGTCGGTGAAGGCGAGGTACTGGCCGGGGTGGTGCGAGGTGGGGTCCGCGATCGAGAAGTCCCGGATCTGGAGCTCCTGGATCTCGGCGTCGCGCAGGGGCACCGCCGCGGGCTTCTTGAGGGTGGCCCAGCCCTGGGGGGCCAGTTTCGGATCGGAGAGGTCCACCACCAGGCTGCGGGCCGAGTCGGCGGTGAGCGCGGTCGAGTAGGGGTCGGTGACCTTGTTGGTGACGATCCGCTGCACGCTCGGCGCCCACACCTTCACGGCGTACAGGTACGGCTTGCCCGACCAGGACGCGGGTCCGCGCACCGACCACACCCCGCTGGCGTCGTCGCGCCGCATCGCGAGGGTGCGGCCGTCGATGTCGAGGGAGACCTGCTGCGCGGTGGGCGCCCACAGGGACAGGGTGGGCCGGCCGTGGTCGAAAACCGGGCCGAGCGCCGCCTTCGTCCCGTCGTACAGGGCGTCGAGCACGCCGGGGATCTGGACGCCGGTCGCGGCGAGGAGCGCGCCGTTCGCGGCCCGCTGGGTGGCGATGAGCTGCCCGGTGAGGGCCTCGCGGACGCGCGGGCGGTCGCGGGGGTCCACGGTGAACGCCGGATAGTCCTTCAGCTGCGGGTACTTGGCCTTCTGCGCGTCGCTGAGCGCGCTGGGCGCGAGCCGCAGCCACTGGCCCTCGTCGGAGAGCGCGCCGTCCTTGACGGTGATGCCGCCGCCGCGCGCGTACACGAGCTGCTCACTTGTCGCGGCGCTCGCCTTGACCTTCCAGACGACGGTGTTCGCGTCGATCCACTGCGCCTCGGCCTTGGTGAGGTCGAGCGAGGCCGTCGAACTTGCCTGCGGAAGAAGGTACTTGGGCTCTCCGGCGAGCAGCCACACCTCGTTCCCGTACGTCGCGAGATCCAGGGACTGGTCGCTGGGCAGGTCCTTCTGGTCGCCCTTGTGCAGGATGTAGCTGAGCGAGGTCGCGCCCTTGGCGAGCGGCACCTCGAAGGTCACCCCGTACGCGTCCCGTCCGGTGGGCCCAAGCGGCTTGGACCAGTCGGTGGGCGAGGCGGCGCCGGTCCAGGTGTGCAGGCCCCAGCCGTCGTAGTCGCCGTCGGACCGCGCGTAGTGCACGATCACCTTGGAGGTGTCCTGCGGCGGGTGGGCGCCGGACGGTGCCTGCTCCGACTGGCCGTCCTTGCCCTGGGCGATCCACACCTCGCCGGTGCGGCCCAGGTCCACGGTGCGCTGCGGCCCGTCGGTGCTGTCGCCCTTGACGACGGTGTACGCGATGGACGCGGCGCCCTGGGGGATCCTGACCCAGGCGAAGGCGCCGTAGGCGTCCCGTCCGGTGAAGGCGGCGCTCTGGTCGCCCGCCTTCAGCTGCCAGCCGTCGTAGTCGCCCGCCGGGCGCTGGTAGTGGACGACGGCCCAGTCGCGCTCGACGGCCGTCGGCTTGGCCGGCGCGGGCGCCTGTCCGGCCGTCGTCGCGGCGAGCGCGCTGGTGGTGTGTCCCTTGCTGTCGACCACGACCGCCTTGTACCGCACGGGAGTTCCGGCGGCCAGGTCCATGTACTGGGTGACTTTGTACGGGGCGTGGTCGGCGGAGCCGAGCGTCTGCCACTTACCGTTGCCGCTCTGCGCGGCGAAGACGACCCGGTCGAGCTGTCCCCCGCTGACGTCGGCCGACAGCTCGACGGTTCCGGTGGCGCCGGGCGCGGGAGCCTTCAGGGTGATGGACGGCTTGGTGGCGGGCGCGGCCGCGGGGCCCGCCGCCTTCAGAACGAGGGAGGACAGCGCGGGCACGGTCACCTCGACCGTGCCGTCGGACCCGCTGCGCAGGAGGCCGGAACCGCCGTACAGCGTCGTGTAGTTGGCGTCCGCGGAGACGACGGGGACGGAAACGGTCTTCGGCTCGGTCGCGTTGTTCACGGCCACGAGGTACTCGGTGTGCGTCGAGGAATCCGTGCGCGAGAAGGCGTAGACGGAGTCCTTGGCGTAGCGCTCCGTCTGGATTCCGTCGCGCAGGGCCGGGTTGGCCTTGGTGAGCGCGGAGAGGGCGGCGATGGCGCGGTACAGCGGGTGGGTGGGGTCGTAGGCGTCGAAGGCGTGGGTGCGGTCGGTGCCCAGTTCGTCGTCGGCCAGGTAGTCGGGGACCTTGGAGGCGAACATGGTCTGGCGGGCGTCCTTGTCGCCGCCCGCGCCGGTGAAGCCCTGCTCGTCGCCGTAGTAGACCACCGGGTTGCCCCGGCTGAAGAACATCAGCTCGTTGGCCAGCTTGTCGCGCTGGAGCAGTTCGGCGTCGGTCGCCTGCGGGTGGTCCTGCTTGAGGAAGCTGCCGATGCGGCCCATGTCGTGGTTGCCGAGGAAGGTGACCTGCTCGTAGGCGTTGGCCTTGTCGGTGGTGTAGCGGTAGTCGTCCGCGAACAGGGCGGCGAGCTTGGTGGCGGGGGCGCCCTGGGAGGCGTACTGGCGGGCCGCGTCCTGGAAGGGGAAGTCGAGCGTGGCGTCCAGGCGGCCCCGGGTGACGTACGGGGAGGTGACGGCGGGGTCGGCGGAGTAGGTCTCGCCGAACATGAAGAAGTCCGGCCGCCCCCGCTTCTTGGCGTACGCGTCGAGCGCGGTCGCCCACTGGGTCCAGAAGTCCAGGTCGACGTTCTTGACGGTGTCGATGCGGAAGCCGTCCACGGCGAAGTCGTGGACCCACTTCTCGTAGATCTGCTCCATGCCGGAGACGACCTCCGGCCGCTCGGTCCACAGGTCGTCGAGGCCGGAGAAGTCGCCGTACTCGGCGCTCTCACCGGCGAACGTCGAATCGCCCCGGTTGTGGTACATCGTCGGGTCGTTGAGCCAGGCCGGGACCTTCTTCTCCGTCACGACGGGCGTGTAGGGGAAGGAGTTGGCGTCGACCTTCCTCATGCCCGTGCGGTCGTCGAAGGGGTGGCCGGTGGTGTCCAGGTAGGGGTAGGCGCCCTTGGGCCGGTAGCCGTACTGCTTCTCCGCGTAGTCCACGGTGTCGGCGGTGTGGTTGGTGATGACGTCGAAGAAGACCTTCATGCCCTTGGCGTGCGCCACCGCGATGAGCTTGGCGAGGTCGGCATTGGTGCCGAAGTGCGGGTCGACCTGGGTGAAGTCGGTGATCCAGTACCCGTGGTACCCGGCGGACGCGTCCTTGCCGGTGCCCTGCACGGGCTTGTTCTTGAAGATCGGGGCGAGCCAGATCGCCGTGGTGCCGAGCCCCTTGATGTAGTCGAGCTTCTGGGTGATCCCCTTGAGGTCACCGCCCTGGAAGAAGCCCTTGTCGGTCGGGTCGTACCCGGTCTCCAGGCGCGAACCGACCAGGCCGCCGCGGTCGTTGGAGGTGTCCCCGTCGGCGAACCGGTCCGGCAGGACGAAGTAGAACTGCTCGCGCGGCGCGTCGTGCCGGGCCGGTTCGGCGGCGAGCTTGGCGTCACTGGGCGGCGCGGGCGGCTTCGGCGCGGCCGTGGCCGGGAGCGCGGGCACGAGCGCCGCGCACAGGGCGGCCACGAGCGCGACAGCCGTTCTTCGCAGGGGGATCACCGGGTGCTCCTCGGTTGAGCGGGGGTCTCGGTCGTACGGGGTTCTTAGTGGTTCGGGGCTCTTGGTCGTTCGGGGTTCTTTGCCGTACAGGGGCCTCGTCGTGCGGGGTTCTTGGTCGTGCGGGGCTGGGCGAAGGCCGCACAAAGATTGGGGGCCGCCCGGCGCCCGGCGGGGTCGGGTGGGGCGCCGGGCGGCCTGATCGGGGGGAGGGTCAGTCGCGCCAGGTGTCGTTGAGCGCGACCTGGCCGCCGGCCGGGACAGTGGCGGTGCGGTTGGCGCCGCTCTCCCAGGTGACGTTGCCGCCGCCGTCCTTGCGGAGGTACTTGTACGCGAACGACGTACCGGCGGGCAGGGCGACGTCGAGTTTCCACACCGGGTAGCTCGCCGGGTCGAGCTTCAGGGCGCTGCCCGTGTCCCAGTTGCCCAGGGCCACCTGGTCGCCGGTGACGTAGACGTTCTGGCCGACGGCCGTGGTGGCGTTCACGGCGAAGGAGGCCCCGGTGGCCGAACTGGCCGCGCAGGTACGGGCGTTGACCTGGAGGGCCACGGCGGTGTTGGCGCCGAGGGTGGCGGTGAACTGGCCCGCGGAGTTGACCGTCACGCCCTTCCCGCTCTGCACGTCGCAGTAGTCACCGGCGGCCAGCGAGGTCTGGAAGGTGCGGGTCAGCGCGGTGGACTCGTGGTTGATGGCGACGTACGCCTTGGAGCCGCGGCCGAACGCGATCTGGTTGCCGCCGTTGTCCCACCAGTCGGTGACGGACTGGCCCTTCGCGGTGTTGTGGAAGCCGACCATGCTCTGGATCTCGGGCCACTTGTGCTGGCACTTCCAGCCGTCCGCGAAACAGGCGTTGACCGTGCCGCCGTTGGGCGGGCCCGCGTCGTTGTCGGTGAACTCGTACCCGGAGTGGACGTCGGGCGAGCCGTAGGGCCAGGCCAGCATGAAGACGTTGGCGAGGGTGTAGTTCGCGCCGTCCTTGTAGTTGAGGGTGGAGCCGTTGCGCTCGGTGTCCCAGTTGTCGACGAACACCGCGGCCTGACCGCTGGGCAGATAGCCCCAGGCCTCGCCGAAGTTCTTCAGCTCGGCGAGCTTCTCGCCGGTGAAGACCCGCTTGAGGTCGCGCCCGTACCGGAACTCCTGGACGTCGCCGTTGGGCAGGTACTCGGTGGGCTGCACGGCCTCGCCCGCGCCGTAGATGACCTCCTGCTTGAGATAGGCGGAGGGGTTGGCGAGCTGGGCCTTGATGGCGGCTATGTCCTCGGTGGCGATGTGCTTGGCGGCGTCGATGCGCAGCCCGTCGACACCGAGGGACAGCAGGTCGTTGAGGTACTGGGCGATCCTGGTGCGGACGTACGGCTCGTTGGTGTCGAGGTCGGCGAGCCCGACGAGTTCGCAGTGCTGCACGTTCCAGCGGTCGGCGTAGTTGTTGATCGTGGTGGTGCAGTCGTCCATGTCCTGGGACTGGTAGGTCCCGGGGTAGTTGTACTTGGTGTACGCGGATCCGCCGGTGCCGGTGCCGGAGCCGGCCGCCATGTGGTTGATGACTGCGTCCGCGACGACCTTGACGCCGGCCGCGTGGCAGGTGTCGATCATGTTCTTGAAGGCCGTGCGGTCGCCGAGCCGTCCGGCGATCTTGTAGCTGACGGGCTGGTACGAGGTCCACCACTGGGGGCCCTGGATGTGCTCGGTGGCGGGCGACACCTCGACGTAGCCGTACCCGGCCGGGCCGAGGGTGTTCGTGCACTCCTTGGCGACGGAGGCGTACGACCACTCGAAGAGTTCGGCGGTGACGTCCCGGTCACCGGGGGCGGACGCGGCGGCGGTGGGGGCGCCGGGGCTCGCGAGGACGGCCGTGACTGCGGCCGTCACGAAGGCGAGGGCCGCGGCGGTGCGGCGGCTTCTGGACGGTGGCTTGACGAGGGGCTTCATGGGGGGCGGGTCCTCCTGCGGCTCGGGGAGGTGTTTCAGCTGTTTCAGCGGGGATTGAATGTTCTTGCTGCAAGACTGAAAGCACTTCTGAGCAGGTGACCGTAGGAGGGGGTGAGGCTCTGGTCAACGGTTTGGGCAGAATCCGAGGCGTGAGATTGCACTGCTGCAAGGAGTTGCGGTCGCGCCCGGGGTGTTCGGGCCGGGGCGTCACCGCCCGCGCACCGGTTCCGGCGCCGCTCAGGCCGGGGCGTAGCCGCGGGCGCGGACCAGTTCGGCGGTGAGCCGGGTGAACTCCCGTGCCGCCGCGCTCCGATAGGCGCTCTCGCGGCGCAGCAGGACGACCGTGCGGGCGGGCAGGGGCGGTTCCAGCGCGACGGGCACCAGATGGGGGTGGTCGTGCGTGACGGCGTCGGGCAGCACGGTGGCGAGCGGGGTGCGCCGGACGATCTCGGTCAGCGCCTGAATGGAGTTGGCCTCGATCGCGATGCGCGGGGTGACGCGGTGCCGCGCGAGGTAGCCGTCGATGTGCCCGCGGGTGGCGAAGTCGCCGCTGAGAAGGGCCAGTTGATGTTCCGCCAGGTCACGAACCGGCAGCACCCGGGCGCCCGCGTCCGATGCTCCGACGACGAGTCCGAGGGTCTCGGTGAACAGCGCGGTGGCCTCGATGCCGGGCAGGTGCGGACCATGGAAGGCGATGCCCAGGTCGAGTTCGTCGGCGAGCAGCGCCGCTTCGATGCGGTCCTGCGCCAGCTCCCGTACGTCCAGGGTGATCGCGGGGTGGCGGGCGTGCAGCTCCGCGACGAGGGGGCCGACGAGGTACGCGGTGAAGGTCGGGGTCACCGCCAGCCGCAGGCTGCCGCGGGAGAGGTCGGCGACGTCGAGGACGGCACGCTCGGCGGCGGCCAGGTCCCGCAGGGCGCGCCGCGCGTAGTGCGCGTAGGTCTCGCCCGCGTCGGTGAGCCGTACCGAGCGTCCGGTCCGGTCGAGGAGCTGGGCGCCGACGGCCCGCTCCAGCTGCTTGACCTGCTGGGAGAGCGTGGGCTGGGAGACGCGCAGCTCTTCGGCGGCGCGGGTGAAGCTGCCCTGCTCGGCGACGGCGAGCAGATAGCGCAGATGACGTAGTTCCGGAGCCATGAAACCCACCCTAGATGAGTCATAGACGTAACCAATAGCAGACATCGAAATTACGACTTGGACGCTATAGCTCCAGCTCATGCATGGTGGATCCCGTCAGCCCCTCGGGGCCGACAGCCACCGAAGGGAGAGACCATGCAAGACCTCGCCGAGGGCGTCGCGCGCTTCCAGCACGGCGTCTTCCCCACCAAGGC
Source organism: Streptomyces sp. NBC_01431 (assembly GCF_036231355.1). Classification (NCBI taxonomy): domain Bacteria; kingdom Bacillati; phylum Actinomycetota; class Actinomycetes; order Kitasatosporales; family Streptomycetaceae; genus Streptomyces; species Streptomyces sp. NBC_01431. The sequence continues at coordinate 5,815,733 of NZ_CP109496.1, read as the reverse complement.
GGACCTCTTCGCCTACCTCGCCGCCACCCACACCCCCGCGACGCTCTTCATCAGCTGTTCCGACGCCCGGGTGGTCCCGGAGCTGATCACCCAGAGCGAGCCGGGCGAGCTGTTCGTCATCCGCACCGCCGGGAACCTGGTGCCCGCGCACACCCCGGGCCCGGACGGCGTCGCGGCCAGCATCGAGTACGCCGTCGCCGTCCTCGGCGTCAGCGACATCGTGGTCTGCGGCCACTCGGCCTGCGGCGCGATGACCGCGCTGGCCGAGCGGCACGACCTCGCGGGCCTGCCCGCGATCGCCGACTGGCTGCGCCACGCCGACGCCGCACCGGCCCGCGCGGGCACCGGGGAACTCGACGCCCTGGTACGCGCCAACGTCCTGGCTCAGCTGGCGAACCTGGCCACCCACCCGTCGGTGGCCCGCGCGTTGGCAAAGAACCGGCTCGGGCTGCACGGCTGGGTGTACGACATCCCGACGGGGACGGTGGAAGACCTCGGCACCGACGGTCAGCGGCCCGCCGCCCAAGCCAATCAAGCCCTGCTCGAACCCCTGAGCCCCTGAACCCTTAAACCAGCACGAATCACCACGAATCACTCAGCTAGCCACCCTCACCCTCCCCTTCACCCCACAGGAGTTACGCCATGATCCACGCCCAGTTCGACACCACCGCCCGTCAGGCCCTGGCCGCGAGCGCCGTAGAGGCGAAGGTACGCAAGGACCTGTCCTGGCAGCAGATCGCCGACGCGGCGGGCCTCTCGGTCGCCTTCGTCACCGCGGCCGTGCTCGGCCAGCACCCGCTGCCCGCCGAGTCCGCACGGGCCGTCGCGGCGCTGCTCGGCCTGGACGACGACGCCGCGCTGCTGCTCCAGACCATCCCGAGCCGCGGATCGATCCCCGGCGGCATCCCCACCGACCCGACGATCTACCGCTTCTACGAGATGCTTCAGGTGTACGGCACGACACTGAAGGCACTGGTGCACGAGCAGTTCGGGGACGGCATCATCAGCGCGATCAACTTCAGGCTGGACGTGAAGAAGGTCGCCGACCCCGAGGGCGGGGAGCGCGCCGTGATCACCCTGGACGGCAAGTACCTCCCGACGAAGCCGTTCTGACCCGGACGGCTCTTACCGGCCGGGGTTTCAGCCCCGTGCCCGCGCCGTGGACCCCCGCACCACCAGCTCCGGCTGGAAGATGAACTCCGTCTGCTGGACCGGCGTGCCGGCTATTTCCTCCAGCAGGGCCGACACCGCCGCCGTCGCCATCGCCTGGACCGGCTGGCGGACCGTGGTGAGGGGTGGGTCGGTGAAGGCGATGAGCTGGGAGTCGTCGAAGCCGACCACCGAGACGTCCGCCGGTACGTCCAGGCCGCGTTCGCGGGCCGCGCGCACCACGCCCAGCGCCATCATGTCGCTGCCGCAGACGATGCCCGTGCAGCCCTGGTCGAGCAGGGTGCCCGCGGCCACCTGGCCGCCCTCCACGCTGAACAGCGTGTGCCGGACGTACGCCGCGGCCTCCGCCTCCCGCAGCCCCATCCGCTCCCCCAGCGCCATGGTGAACCCCTCCGTCTTGCGGCGGGAGGGGACGTAGCGCAGCGGGCCGAGCGCGAGGCCGACGCGGGTGTGCCCGAGGTCGGCCAGGTGACCCACCGCCATCCGCATCGCCGCGTGGTCGTCCGGCGAGACGAAGGGTGCGCGGATCGCCTCGTTGTAGCCGTTGACCAGGACGTACGGAACGCCCCGTTCGGCCAGCGCCCGGTAGCGGGCCGGGTCGCTCGACGTGTCCGAGTGCAGCCCGGACAGGAAGACGATGCCGTTGACGCCGCGCTCCTCCAGCTGCTCGACCAGTTCGTCCTCGGTTGGCCCGCCCGGCAGTTGGGTGCACAGGACGGGGGTGTAGCCGTGGCCCGCGAGGACCTGCTCCACCGCCTGCGCGAACGCGGGGAAGATCGGGTTGGTCAGCTCCGGGGTGACCAGGCCGATCAGCCCCGCGCTGCGTCGGCGCAGCCGGGCCGGGCGTTCCCAGCCGAGGACGTCCAGGGCGGCGAGCACACGCTGGCGGGTGGGGTCGGAGACCCCGGGCTTCGCGTTGAGCACGCGGCTGACGGTGGCCTCGCTGACCGCGGCCTGCGCCGCGATCTCGGCGAGCCGCGGCCCGCCCGGCTGCCCGGGATGGCTCACACCGCCCACCACACGGCCGTGTCGCAGGGAAGGTCGAACTCGTCGCCGTCCAGTGCGACGTGACCGCTCGCCAGGATGAACCGGCCGGGCACCGCCAGACGGACCGGCTCCGCCGTCAGGTTCACCGTGCACACGAAGCCCTCGCGGGCGAAAGCCAGCACGCCCTGCGGTGCGTCCAGCCAGCGCACGTCGTCCCCGGCGCCCAGGCCCGGGTGGGCGCGGCGGGCCGCGATGGCCCGGCGGTACAGCTCCAGGGTCGAGTCCGGGTCGCCGGTCTGCGCCTCGACGCTCAGCGCGCCCCAGGAGTCGGGCTGCGGAAGCCAGCTGCCACCGCTGCCGAACCCGTACGAGCTGCCCTCGGCGGTCCACGGGATCGGGACGCGGCAGCCGTCGCGGAAGCCGTCCTGCCCGGCGGCGCGGAAGAACGACGGGTCCTGGCGCACCTCGTCGGGCAGGTCGGTGACGTCGGGGAGCCCCAGCTCCTCGCCCTGGTAGACGTAGGCCGAGCCCGGCAGGGCCAGCATCAGGAGGGTGGCCGCGCGCGCCCGGCGCAGGCCGAGTTCGCGGTCGCCCGGGGTGCGCAGCTGGGTGCCCAGGCCCTGCGGGTTGGCGAACCGGGTGGCGTGCCGGGTGACATCGTGGTTGGACAGGACCCAGGTGGCGGGGGCGCCGACCGGGCGCATCGCGGCGAGCGACACGTCGATGACCTCGCGCAGTGCCGCCGCCTCCCAAGGGGCGCCCAGATACTGGAAGTTGAAGGCCTGGTGCAGTTCGTCGGGGCGGACGTACAGCGCGGTCCGCTCGACCGTGGGGGTCCATGCCTCGGCGACGGCGATGCGCTCGCCGTCGTACTCGTCGAGGATGGTGCGCCAGGAGCGGTAGATCTCGTGGACGCCCTCCTGGTCGAAGAAGGGCATGGTGTCGTTGCCGAGGAGCTTGAGCTGCTCGCCGCCGCCGATGTCGGGCAGGCCGGGAGCCTTGACCAGGCCGTGGGCGACGTCGATGCGGAATCCGTCGACGCCCATGTCGAGCCAGAAGCGCAGGATGGAGCGGAACTCGTCGGCGACCGCCGGATGGTCCCAGTTGAGGTCGGGCTGCTCGGGGGCGAACAGGTGCAGGTACCACTCGCCGTCGGCCGTCCGCGTCCAGGCGGGTCCTCCGAAGATGGACTCCCAGTCGTTGGGCGGGAGTTGACCGTCCTCGCCCTTGCCGGGGCGGAAGTGGTAGCGGGCTCGCAGCGGGGAGCCCGGCCCCTCCGCGAGGGCGCGCTTGAACCACTCGTGCTGGTCGGAGGAGTGGTTGGGTACGAGGTCCACGATGATGCGCAGGCCCAGCTCGTGGGCGTCGCGGATCAGCGCGTCGGCGTCGAGCAGGGTGCCGAACATCGGGTCGATGGCCCGGTAGTCGGCGACGTCGTAGCCGGCGTCGGCCTGCGGGGAGGCGTAGAAGGGCGAGAGCCACACCGCGTCGACCCCGAGGTCGCGCAGGTGCGGCAGCCGGCTGCGCACGCCTTCGAGGTCGCCCATGCCGTCGCCGTTCCCGTCGGCGAAGCTGCGCGGATAGACCTGGTAGATCACGGCGTCCCGCCACCACTGGGTGCCGGTGGTCTGGGGGCGGGGGGCAGCGATGTGCTGGGTCATGTCGTCCTTAACGGGGTCGGGGGGCACGGGCCCCCGAGAAACCTGGTGCGTTCGGGGGCCGGGGCGGGGCCCTGGCTCATCCCTTGGTGGCGCCCGCGGTCATGCCGGTGACCAGGTGCTTCTGCACCAGGTAGAACACGGCGGAGACCGGGATCGCGATGAGTACGGCGGTGGCGGCCATGTAGTTCCACTGGGCGTCGTGCTGGCTGACGAAGCTGGAGAGGCCCACGGCGAGCGTGTACTTGCTGTCGTCGAGCATGAAGGTGGAGGCGAACGCCACCTCGCCCCACGCGGTGAGGCAGGTGTAGAAGGCGGCGACCGCCAGGCCCGGCCGGGCGAGCGGCAGGATCAAGCGGAAGAAGGTGCCGAACGGGGTGAGTCCGTCGACCCGGCCCGCCTCGTCGATCTCGATGGGGATCGAGTCGAAGTACCCCTTGAGCATCCAGGCGCAGTACGGCACCGCGGTGGAGCAGTACACGAGGATCAGGCCGCCGTAGGTGTCGATGAGGCCGAGGTCGCCGAGGATCTGGTACATCGGCACGATCAGCACGGCGATCGGGAACATCTGGGTGACGAGCAGCACCCACATCAGCTTGCGGTAGCCGGGGAAGCGCATCCGGGAGACCGCGTAACCGGTGGTCGCCGCGAACATCACGCCGATCACACAGGTGAGGAGGGCGATCAGGGCGGTGTTGCCGAGCCAGGTGAAGAACCTGGTGTGCTCGGTGACGAACGCGTAGTTGGAGAAGGTGATCTTCGACCAGATGCGGCCGGGGTGCAGGTAGTCGTCCTTGTCCGGGCCGAGCGAGATGAAGACCAGCCACGCGATGGGGAACAGGGCGACGAGGCTGGCGACGCCCAGCGCCAGGTGCGACAGGACGGCGGTGCGGCGCCTGCCGTGGTCCCGGGAAACGACCTTGGTAGCCATGGGGGCATCAGACCTGTTCATTGCGGGCCAGCCAGCGACGGTAGAAGGAGGTGAAGACGATCAGGATGGAGAGCAGCAGCACGCCGTAGGTGGCGGACTGCGCGAAGTCGCGGGGCTGCTGTCCGAAGCCGAGCCGGTAGGCCCAGGTGACGAGGATCTGGGCGTCGGGGGCGCCGCCGTTGCCGAACAGCAGGAAGATGATCACGAACTGGTTGAACGTCCAGATGATGCCGAGCAGCACGACCGTGGCGCTGACCGGGCGCAGCCCCGGCAGGGTGACGTGGCGGAAACGCTGCCAGGCGCTCGCGCCGTCCATCTCGGCGGCCTCGTACAGGTCGGCGGAGATCGACTGGAGCCCGCCGAGCAGCGACACCATCATGAAGGGCACACCGACCCAGGTGTTGACGAGGATCGCGGCGAGCTGCTGGAAGTGCGGCTCCTCCAGCCACTGGGGCTGCGGCAGGTGGAGCGTGCCGAGCGCGGTGTTGACGATGCCGGAGTCGCTGAGCATCAGGCGCCAGGAGAAGACGGTGACGAAGGTGGGGACCGCCCAGGGCAGGATCAGCATCATCCGGTAGAAGGTGCGGCCGCGCAGCTTCTGGTTAAGCAGCAGGGCGAGCGCGAGCCCGATGACGTAGTGCAGGGTCACACAGGCGACGGTCCACACGACGGTCCAGATGAAGTGCGACCAGAACCGGTCCCAGGCGGTCGGCCCCCACAGGACGTCCGCGTAGTTGTGCAGCCCGACGAACTCGTAGGTCGCGTCGATGTGGTTGGCGCCGATGGTGCGTGCCGAGTTGAGGCTGTTGGCGTCGGTGAGCGTGTAGTAGACGCCCTGGACGAGCGGATAGAGCACCAGGACGCCGAGCACGACGACGATCGGCGCGACCATCGCGTACGCGTACCAGTGCTTCTGCCAGGACTGCCTGAGGCGCTCCGGCAGCCCCCTGCGCGCCTTGGACGCGTTCGTGGGGGCCGCGCCATCGACGGCAACGGTCATCTCGACACCTTTTCCGGGGGAGTTCGGCGGACGTGCGTACCGCCGGGCCGTCCCCGAGGGGGAACGGCCCGGCGGCGGGGCTCACTTGGTGAAGTCGGGAACCAGCTTGGCCATGTCCTGCTCAAGGCTCTTGGTGGCGTCGGCGACGGGCTCCTTGCCGTCCGCGACCTTCGGCAGGGTGGTGTCCATCGGGGTCCACAGCGAGCTGTACTCGGGCAGCTCGGGCCGCGGCTGGGCGGCGGCCAGGACGCCCTGGTAGCCGGCGATGCCCGGGTCGGCCTTGACCTGCGCGCTGTAAGCGTCCTCGCGGGTGGGCAGCGTGGAGTTCTTGAGCGCGATGGTCTCCTGGCTCTTGGCCGAGGTCATGAAGTTCACGAACTTCAGCGCGGCGGCCGCGTGCGCCTTGTCGGAGCCCGCGTACACGGACAGGTTGTGGCCGCCGGTGGGGGCGCCCGCCTTGCCCGCGGAGCCCGCCGGGACGGTGGCGATGCCGAGGTTGGCCTTGTCCTTGAACGCGGCGCCCTTGTAGAAGTTGGTGATCTCCCACGGGCCCTGGATGATCGCGGCGACCTTGCCGTTCACGAACGCGTCCTGGATGTGGGCGTACGCGTCGGCGGTGACGTCCGCCTTGTGCAGGCCCGGACCGTCGAACAGGCCCTTCCAGGTCTCAAGTCCCTTGACGGCGGGGGCACTTGCGATGGTCACCTTCTTGCTCGCGGTGTCCACGGTGTCGGTGCCCTCGCCGTACAGGAACGGCTGCGCGTAGTACCCGGCGGTGGAACCCCAGTAGCCGTCGACGCCCGCCTTCTCCTTGACGAGGGCGGCGTCCGCCTTCAGCTCGTCCCAGGTGGCGGGGGCCTTGGCGATGCCGGCCTTGGCGAACAGGGCCTTGTTGTAGACGAAGGCGAGGGTGTCGGTGACCAGCGGAGCGCCGTAGGTCTTGCCCTGGTACTGGGCCTGCTTGATCAGGTTGGGCTGGAACTTGGCCTGGTCGGCGAGGGCCTCGGTGCCGTCAAGGGGAAGGAAGTACCCCTTCTTCGCGAAGGCGGGCGTCCAGCCGACCTCGGCGCGCAGCACGTCCGGGGCACCCTTGGCGCCGGCGGCGGTGTCGAACTTGTTCTGCGCCTGGTCGAAGGGAACGTTGACGTACTTCACCTTGATCGTCGGGTTCGCCTTCTCGAACTCCGTGACCAGCGCCTGGTACGTGGGTGCCTCGTTGGTCGCGTTCGAGGTGTCCCACCAGGTGATGGTGACGGGGCCGTCCGCCTTGCCGCCGTCACTGTCGCCGCCACCACAGGCCGTCGCCGCGAGCGCGAGGCTCGCGGCGAGAGCGGTGGCCGCTATGCCACGTCGCATGTGAACTCCTTCACTGGGTGCCGTTCCATCACGGCGCCGGATCGCCAGGAACGTAACAAGGATGAAAGGAGTCCGAAAGACCTTGCGGAGAATTTCTGCAAGCCCGGGTGATCGTTACGTCAGCGTGTCCGCACGGTTGCCGTTGTGCGCCTTGTCAAAGGCGGTACGACTGGTCCATAGCCGCCTGGCACACCCCTGCAAGGCTTCCGCAATTCCTTGCAGACCTGTTACTTTCGGAGGCCATCGGCGTTGATCCCGTAGGCGCGATCGCAGGGGTTGCAGGCTTTCGAGAGGGACCGCACATGACGCAGGAGCTGACGACGACGGCCCCCGAGCAGGGGCACACCGGCCCCCGGACCGGCTGGTGGCGCGACGCCGTGATCTACCAGGTGTACGTGCGCTCCTTCGCGGACAGTGACGGCGACGGCATCGGTGACCTGCCCGGCATCCGGGCCCGGCTGCCCCACCTGAAGGAGCTGGGCGCGGACGCGGTCTGGCTCACCCCCTTCTACGCCTCCCCGCAGGCCGACGGCGGCTACGACGTGGCGGACTACCGGACCGTGGACCCGCTCTTCGGGTCGCTGCCCGACGCCGACGACCTGGTGCGCGAGGCCCACCGGCTCGGGCTGCGCGTCATCGTCGACATCGTCCCCAATCACACCTCCGACCAGCACGCCTGGTTCCGCGCGGCGCTGGCCGGCGGCCCCGAGCGCGCGCACTACCACTTCCGCCCCGGCAAGGGCGAGGACGGTCAACTCCCGCCCAACGACTGGGAGTCCGTGTTCGGCGGGCCCGCCTGGACGCGGGCCCCCGACGGCGACTGGTACCTGCATCTGTTCGCCCCCGAGCAGCCCGACCTCGACTGGGACCACCCCGCGGTGCGCACCGAGTTCGAATCGGTGCTCCGCTTCTGGCTGGACCTCGGCGTCGACGGCTTCCGCATCGACGTCGCCCACGGCATGGTCAAGGCGGCGGGCCTGCCCGACATCGGCGCGAGCGAGCAGGCCAAGCTCATCGGCAGCCAGGTGCTCCCCTTCTTCGACCAGGACGGCGTGCATGAGATCCACCGCGCCTGGCGCCGGCTGCTCGACTCCTACCCGGGCGAACGCATCGCCGTCGCCGAGGCCTGGGCCCCCTCGCCCGAGCGCCTCGCCCTGTACGTACGCCCCGACGAACTGCACCAGGCCTTCAACTTCCAGTTCCTGACGTGCCGTTGGGACGCCGAGGAGATGCGCGCCACGGTCGACGCCTCGCTCGCCGCGGCCGGCGCCGTCGGCGCGCCCACCACCTGGGTGCTCTCCAACCACGATGTCGTACGCCATGTGACCCGATACGGCGGCGGCGAGCGGGGTCTGCGCCGGGCCCGTGCGGCGACCCTGTTCACGCTGGCGCTGCCCGGCTCCGCCTACCTCTACCAGGGCGAGGAGCTCGGCCTGCCGGAGGTCACCGACCTGCCCGACGAGGTGCGCCAGGACCCGGCCTTCTACCGGGCCGCCGGGCAGGACGGCTTCCGCGACGGCTGCCGCGTCCCGATCCCGTGGACCACCGACGGCCCTTCGTACGGATTCGGCAGCGGTGCGTCCTGGCTGCCGCAGCCCGAATCCTGGCGCGCTCTCTCGGCCGCCTCCCAGTCGGGCGACCCGCACTCCACCCTTGAGCTCTACCGCGCGGCGCTCGCCCTGCGCCGCGAACTGCCGGGCCTCGGCGACGGCACGATGAGCTGGCTCGCGGCACCGAAGGGGGTGCTCTCCTTTACCCGCCCCGGCTTCGTCTGCACCCTCAACACCCTGGACCGCGCCGTCCAACTCCCGCTCCCGGGAAAGCCGTTGCTCACCACCGGCGCCGTCGAGTATGACGACACGAACGCCCTGCTGCCCGCCGAATCCGCCGTCTGGTGGGCAATCTGACGTGCGACCGGTACAGTCCCATCCCGTGACCGCACGGCTAGCCGACATCGCAGCCCAGGCGGGGGTCAGCGAAGCCACAGTCAGCCGCGTGCTCAACGGCAAGCCCGGTGTGGCCGCCGGCACCCGCGAATCCGTGCTCGCCGCACTCGACGTGCTGGGCTACGAACGACCGGTACGGCTGCGCCGCCGCAGCGCGGGGCTCGTCGGCCTGATAACTCCGGAACTGGAAAACCCGATCTTCCCGGCCCTCGCCCAGGTCATCGGCCAGTCGCTGACCCGGCAGGGATACACCCCGGTGCTCGCCACCCAGACACCCGGCGGATCCACCGAGGACGAGCTCACCGAGATGCTGGTGGACCGGGGCGTCTCCGGGATCATCTTTGTCTCCGGGCTGCACGCCGACACCACCGCCGACATGGAGCGCTACGAGCAGCTGCGCGCCCAGGGCGTTCCGTACGTGCTGGTGGACGGTTTCTCGCCGAAGGTGCGGGCGCCGTTCATCTCCCCCGACGACCGGGCCGCGATGCGGCTGGCGGTCACCCACCTCGCCGCGCTCGGCCACACCAGGATCGGCCTCGCGGTCGGCCCCAAGCGGTTCGTGCCGGTACTGCGCAAGATCGAGGGCTTCACGGCCGGGATGCAGGACCGGCTCGGTCTGACGGCGGACGAGGCCGAAGGCCTGATCCAGCACTCGCTGTACACACTGGAGGGCGGCCAGGCGGCCGCTTCCGCGCTGATCGCGCAGGGCTGCACCGCGGTGGTCTGCGCCAGCGACATGATGGCGCTCGGCGCGATCAGGGCCGCGCGCCAGGCGGGCCTCGAAGTGCCCGGTGATGTCTCTGTGGTGGGCTTCGACGACTCTCCGCTGATAGCGTTCACCGATCCACCGCTGACCACCATCCGCAAGCCGGTGACGGCGATGGGACAGGCGGCGGTCCGCGCCCTGCTGGAGGAGATCGGGGGCACTCCGGCCCCGCACAGCGAGTTCGTGTTCATGCCCGAGCTGGTGGTACGGGGTTCAACCTCCGGTGCGAAACCCCTAAGCCGACCCTGACGTCAGTCGGGAAATCTCGTCCCCAGGGAGTATCAGGTGCGGACCGAACCCGACCGGAGGATGATCGGCGGGGGGTATGTGCATCTGGCAGACTCTCTCCCTATGGGTGAAATGACCGTGAAGACTCTGGAAGGCCGGACGGCCGCTCCACCGAACGAGCCGTCGGCCTCACCCACCGCCACCGAACCGGTACGAACGGGACTTTCGGCCCGGTTGCGTGGACTGCGCCTGCCGCGCCGCCCACGGATCCGGTTCGAAGTGCTGCTCATCGCGGTGAGTTACTGGGTGTACTCGCTGATCCGCAACGCGGTGCCCGAACAGAAGGCGCAGGCGCTCAAGAACGCCGACTGGATCTGGAGCGCCGAGCACCATCTCGGCATCGCGGTGGAGCAGTCGATCAACCACGCCGTGGATTCGGTGACATGGTTCATCATCGGCATGAACTACTACTACGCGACACTGCACTTCATCATCACCATCGGTGTCCTGGTGTGGTTGTTCCGTAGTCATCCGGGCCGTTACGCGGCCTCCCGCCTCGCGCTCTTCGCGACGACGGGCGTGGCTCTGGTCGGCTACTACTTCTTTCCGCTGGCGCCGCCCCGGCTGATGAACGGCGGCCACTTCATCGACACGGTGCTGGTGCACCACACCTGGGGCTCGATGGCCTCGGGCGACCTGAAGAACATGTCGAACCAGTACGCGGCCATGCCGTCGATGCACATCGGGTGGTCGACCTGGTGCGGCCTGACGATCTTCGCGCTCGCGTCCGCGCCCTGGGCGAGGATCCTGGGCCTGCTGTACCCTGCGGCCACCCTGATCGTGATCGTCTCCACGGCGAACCACTTCTGGCTGGACGCGGTGGGCGGCCTGCTCTGCCTGACCTTCGGCTTCCTCGTCTCCCGCACCTGGTACGGCAGCCTCCCGCACGAACTGCCGCAAGTGGTGGGTGCGAAGCGGCCGGTCTTCGTCTTCAAGCGCCGCCCGGCAGAGAATTCCAGCCCGTCCGGCGCTTGAGGACGGCGTGCGCCAACACCCAGCCCCTCCGGCGCTTGAGGACGGCGTGCGCCGAAACCCAACCCGTCCGGCCTTCGAGGACCACGGGCCCGGGGACGAAGTCTCCGGCAACCCCGCCGCACGCTACAGGTGCGCCCCGTAGAACAGCTCCTCCACGACCCCCCGCGCCCGCCGCGTAAGGCGCCGGTAGTCCTCCAGCATGTCCCCCACGTGCCCCGGCTCGTACCCCAGGTAACGCCCCACCGCGGCGAGCTCCCGCCCGTCGGAGGGGAACGTGTCCCCGGCCCGCCCGCGCACCAGCATGACCCCGTTGCGCACCCGTGTCGCCAGCACCCACGCCTCGTCCAGTATCGAGGCGTCCTCGGTGTCGATGAGCCCGGCCGCGTGCGCCGCGGCCAGCGCTTCCCGGGTCCGGGTGGTGCGCAGGCCCGGGATCTCCCAGCCGTGCCGCATCTGCATGAGCTGGACCGTCCACTCGACGTCGGACAGGCCGCCGCGCCCGAGCTTGGTGTGCAGCGTGGGGTCGGCCCCGCGCGGCATGCGTTCGGACTCCATCCGGGCCTTGAGCCGGCGGATCTCGCGCACCGCGTCGTCGCCGATCCCCTCCACCGGATACCGCAGCGGGTCGATCAGCTCGGTGAACCGGACCCCGAGGTCCGCGTCGCCCGCCATCACCTCGGCCCGCAGCAGCGCCTGGCTCTCCCAGACCAGCGACCAGCGGCGGTAGTACGCCTCGTACGACTTGAGCGTGCGCGCCAGCGGGCCGGACTTGCCCTCCGGGCGCAGATCGGCGTCGATGAGCAACGGCGGGTCGGTGGTGGGGAGTTGGAGGAGCCGGCGCATCTCGGCCACGACCTTGGCGGCGGCCCGCGAGGCCTCCTCTTCAGCCACGCCCTCGCGGGGCTCGTGCACGAACAGGACGTCCGCGTCGGAGCCGTAGCCGAGTTCGTGGCCGCCGAAGCGGCCCATGCCGATGACCGCGAACCGGGTGGGCAGGGTGTCGCCCCACTCGGCCCGTACGGCCGCGCGCAGGGCGCCCGCGATGGTGGCCGCGTTCAGGTCGGTGACCGCGTTGCCGACCCGGTCGACGAGGGCGCCCGGGTCCTGTTCGGCCGGCCTGTCCTCGGTCCCGTACGAGCCGATGAGGTCGCCGGCGGCGGTGCGGAACAGTTCGCGGCGGCGCACCCCGCGGGCCGCCGCGACCGCGCCCTCGGCGGTCTCCGCCCGGCCCACCGCGGCCAGTACTTCCTGCTCCAGGTGGTCGCGGCCGCGCGGTGCGAGCCCGCCGGGGTCGCCGAGGATGGCCACCGCCTCGGGGGCGCGCAGGAGCAGGTCGGGGGCGAGCCGGCCGGCCGAGAGGACCCGGGCCAGGTTCTCGGCGGCGGCGCCCTCGTCGCGCAGCAGCCGCAGGTACCAGGGGGTCTTGCCGAGCGCGTCGGAGACCTTGCGGAAGCCGAGCAGCCCGGCGTCGGGGTCGGCGGAGTCGGCGAACCAGCCCAACAGGACGGGCAGCAGGGTGCGTTGGATGGCGGCCTTGCGGCTCACGCCCGAGGACAGGGCCTCCAGGTGGCGCAGGGCCGCGGCCGGGTCGGCGTAGCCGAGCGCTTCGAGGCGGTGCCCGGCGGCGCGGGCGCTGAGCCGGATCTCGCCCGGTGCGAGCTGCGCGACGGCGTCCAGGAGGGGCCGGTAGAAAAGCTTCTCGTGCAGCCGCCGCACCACGGAGGCGTGCCGCTTCCATTCCTTGTTGAGACTGGCCACGGGCTCGGTGCGCAGCCCGAGCGACCGTCCGAGCCTGCGCAGATCGGCCTCGTCCTCCGGTACGAGGTGGGTACGGCGCAGCCGGTAGAGCTGGATGCGGTGCTCCATGGCGCGCAGGAAGCGGTACGCCTCGTCGAGCTGAGCGGCGTCGGCCCGGCCCACGTAGCCGCCCGCGGCGAGGGCGGCGAGGGCGTCAAGGGTGGTGGCGCTGTGCAGCGTCGCGTCGCTGCGTCCGTGCACCAACTGGAGTAGCTGGACGGCGAATTCGACATCGCGCAGCCCGCCGGGCCCGAGCTTGAGCTCGCGCTCGACCTGGGCGGCGGGGATGTTGTCGACCACCCGGCGGCGCATCTTCTGCACATCGCCGACGAAGTTGTCGCGGTCGGCCGCCATCCACACCAGGGGTGACACGGCCTCGACGTACTCCCGGCCGAGCTCCGCATCGCCCGCCACCGGGCGCGCCTTGAGCAGCGCCTGGAACTCCCAGGTCTTGGCCCACCGCTGGTAGTACGCGAGATGGCTGGACAGGGTGCGCACCAGCGGCCCGTTGCGGCCCTCGGGGCGCAGGTTGGCGTCGACCGGCCAGATCACGCCCTCCACCGTGGTCTCCGAGCAGATCCGCATGAGGTGCGAGGCGAGCCGGGTCGCAGCTTGCAGGGCCTTGCCCTCGTCCGCCCCGTCGGCGGGCTCCGCCACGAAGATCACGTCGACGTCGGAGACGTAGTTGAGTTCGTGTCCCCCGCACTTGCCCATGGCGATCACCGCGAGCCGGCACTGGGCGGCGTCGGCGGGCGCGGCGGAGCGGGCGATGGCGAGCGCGGCACGCAGCGTGGCGGTGGCGAGGTCGGCCAGTTCGGCGGCGGTCTGCGCCATGTCGGTCGTGCCGCACACGTCACGGGCCGCTATGGCGAGCAGGCAGCGCCGGTAGGCGATCCGCAGCGTCACGGGGTCGACGGCCTCGGCGAGGCCCCGTTCGAACTCGGCGACGCCGGGATGCAGGTCCGCCGCCTCGTAGGTGACCAGGGCATGCCAGTCCAGGGGGTGGCGGGCCAGGTGGTCGCCGAGCGCCTCGGAGGCACCGAGCACCCCGAGCAGCCGGTCCCGCAGCGGCTTCGCCGCGACCAGGGTGTCCAGGAGCGCCTGCCGCTCGCCGGGGTCCTGTGCCTGGGCCGCCGCCACGACCCGGACGAGCCCGGCGAGGGCCAGATCGGGGTCGGCGGTGGCGCCGAGGGCGTCCAGGAGCACCGGGTCGGACCGTACGGCCGACAGCTCGGGGGTCTCCAGGAGGCGCTCGGCGGCCGAGGGATCGGTGAAGCCATGCCGCAGCAGTCGTGTGAAGGTACTGCTCCTGCGCCCCGGCACCGTCATCTGGCCGCCTCCCACCTCGTACGCCCGCACTCCGGGCCGGGTCCGGCAGCACCGGCCCGCCCGATCAAGCCCCGGATCCCGAGCCTAGCCGCAGTGGGCGCCCGGGGACCCGGCGAGGCGGTGCGGGGGCGATGTGTCCGACGGCCCGCGCGTCCGGTCCGGCCACTCGACACACGACCACCATCTGTGACACCAGCATCACACATCGCGACCGGTGGCCGTGTCGGGGTCGTGAACCGACCATCCAACGCGCCCAGTTCGCGCCCCCAATGCCCGACTTGGGGCGATATAAGGCAAATTCAGGGTGATCAAGGCCACACGATTTGCCTTCGAGTCCAAATGAACCCGATTCTTGGTCCTTTCGTCTTCCTTGCCGATCAGGCTCTGACCAGCCCTGATCGAGCACTCACGACCGGGCTCGGCCAGGAAGTGCTCCACGCACTGACCCGGCCCCAGGCCGCCCGCACCGAAAGACCGTACCCATGAAGTCCAGGCTGCCGCTGCGCTCCGCGCTGCTCTCCCGTCGCGGTGTCGTCGCCGGCTCCGCGCTCGCCGCCGCGCTCATCACGGGCGGCGCCTACGCGGAACTCGCGATGTCCGACACCGAGGGCTCGGACACCCCGGGCCACAGCGCCTCGGCCACGCCCGCGGCCGCCCCCTCGGGACCGGTGCGGCCCGCGAGCGGCTCCGTGATGCAGGTCATCGCCCACCCGGACGACGACCTGTTCTTCATGAACCCGGACACCGGCCAGTCGCTGCGCTCCGGCCGCCCGATGACATCGGTGTACGTCACGGCCGGCGAGGCGGACGGCGTGAACGCCCCGCCGCCGAAGAAGCCGGGCGGCCCGAAGCCGCTGGTCGACAAGGCGAAGTACTCCGAGGCCCGCCAGAACGGCATACGCGGGGCGTACGCGCAGATGGCGACCGGCGACCGGGCGAGCGCGTGGACGCGCAGCGCCATACCCACCGCCGGCGGCGGCACCGCCGAGGTCGACACGCTGAACGCGCGCCCGGACATCCACCTGGTGTGGGTGCAGTTGAACGAGGCCGGCACGATCAACGGCAACCAGCCGCACAGCCTGCGCGGCCTGTGGAACGGCCAGGTGACGACCCTCGCCTCGGAGATCTCCTCCGGCAGCCCGGCCCGCCCCTTCGCGTACACCAAGGAGCAGGTCGTCAAGACGCTCGCCGGGCTGATGGAGCGCTTCCGCCCGACGCACGTGCGCACCCTCGACCCGACCCCGGGCAAGGAGGGCAAGCTGCACAAGATCGTGGACCACCAGGACCACATCTACAGCGCCCGCTTCGCCCAGGCCGCGCTCCAGCTGTACGCGAAGTCCGTGAACCACCCGAACTTCAGCGTCCAGACCTACGTCGGCTACAACACGAGCTACCTGCCGCACACCTTCGCCAAGCCGGCCGCCGACGCCAAGGCCGACATCGTGAAGACGTACGCCTGGATGAACCCGAACGACAACTACTGCAACAGCGTGGCGGGTTGTGGCGACCGCAAGGTGTCGGTCCGCCCCTACGGCAACAACTGGGCGCAGTCGGTGCGCTACAGCCGCACCAACTCCACCTCCTGGTTGCAGACCGGCACCGACGGGAGCCTGTGGGCGTTCGGCGTGCTCGACCAGCAGCTCGCCGTCTGGCACAAGGCACCCGGCGCGAACGGCTCCTGGAGCTCGCCCACCCTGCTCCCCGGTAGTGGCATGGACTCCGGCGTGAGCGCGACGCGCCTGCCGGACGGACGGCTCGCGGTGTTCGGCACCCGCACCCTGTTCGGGTCCGGGCTCACCGACTACCGCCGCGAGGTGGTGGCCGCGGTGCAGACGACGCCGGGCGGCGAGTTCGGAGCGTGGCGTTCGCTCGGCTCGCCCGACCAGAGCGGCAGCGACGGCGTCTTCGACATGTCCACGCCGACTGCGGCGGTGGACGGCTCCGGCAAGCTCACCGTGTTCCTGCGCGGCGGCGACCGTCAGCTGCACTCCGCGAACCTGACCGCCGACGGCGAGTGGACCCCGTGGGCCAACCTCGGCGGCACCAACCTCGCCGGTGACCCGGTGGCGGCCACCGACGGCGCCGGTCGCGTCCACGTCTTCTCCAGCACTCCGAAGTCGATGCTGACGTGGGCGCAGCCCGCGTCGGGCGCTGCGATGCCCGCGCGCGCCGAGGACACCAAGCTGCCGCCGAACACGACGGGCCTGTCGGCCCGCGCGGACGGCGACGGGGTGCGCGTGTACTTCCGCAAGGTGGACTCGGGCAACGTCCAGAGCGTGCTGTTCACCGGCGTGGTCCCGTCCAAGGTCACCGACCTCGGCGACACCTCCGGCTACGGCATGGTCGGCGCCGCGGGTCCGCTCCTCGCGGGCCGCACCGCCTCCGGCGCGCTCGCCACGCTGGAGCCGGGCGCCGACGACCCGCAGTGGAAGTCGAACGGCGGCATCCTGTTCACCGGCGCCCCCGCGGCCGTGCAGGACGGCTCGGCCGCCGCGGCGGCCGCGATCGGCCTGGACGGCGAGCTGTACTGGACGCAGACCGACGGCACCGACGGCCCGGCCGCCGCCTGGCAGCCCGCGGCGCGCTAGCCGGTCTCAGGGCACCAGGCTCTTCTCCCGCTCGGCAGCGGGCGCGGCCACCACGGCCGGCGCCTGCGGCGCGGGGACCAGCCTGCGTGGCATCCGCGGCTCCACCAGGGGCCGGGCCAGCGCCCGGACCGGCCGCGTGGACAGCAGGGTGATCACCGCCACCACGAGGGCGCTGAGCACCAGCTGCCCCGCGAGCCCCGTCTCCCGTACCACCCGGAAGAACCCGTAGTGCTCCACGACCCGGAGCAGGAGGCCGTGCAGCAGATACGGATAGAGGGTGACCGCGCCGAACGCGGTGAGCCACATCCGGCGGCCCGGCACCAGCGCCAGGAACGACGCCACAAGGAGCGCGCTCACCGCGAACAGGGCCAGCCTGAGCAGCAGGTACCGCACCGGCGAGACGTGCAGCGCGCCGTTTCCCACGTCCATCGACAGCCAGTCGTCGCTCGGGGCGGGTGACAGCCGGTAGGCGAGCACGAGCGCGCCCGCGAAGACGGGCACCGCGACGCGGCGGGCCGTGCGGGTGCGCAGCCGGGCGAAGTGTTCGGGGCGCAGCCGCAGCCCCAGGACGAACCACGGCAGGAAGATCAGCACCCGCGGCAGCGCCAGGTCCTCGCCGATCACCGTGGTGCCCGCGGCGAGCGAGACGACGACCGAGATGGCCACCGGATGGCGCACGGCGTTCCAGATCGGCGTGGTGAGCCGCCAGACGAACAGCGCGATGAGGAACCAGCACAGGTACGTCGGCGAGGTCGGCGTGATCGCCAGCTCTCCGCCGCGCAGCCAGTGGTACACGAGGCTGTAGAGGGTCTCGAAGATCAGATAGGGCGCCAGCACTCCCGTGAGCAGCCGGCGGATCTGATCGGGGCGGCCGGTGAAGCTGCGAGAGAAGTAGCCGGAGAGAAGAATGAAGGCCGGCATGTGAAAGCCGTAGACCAGGTTGTGCAGGGCTCTGAGCCCGTGTGTGTGCGGAGTGAACACCTGCTCCCAGCTGTGACCGAGCGCGACCAGGACGATCAGCAGGAACTTGGCGTTGTCGAAGAAGGGACTGCGTTCCGGGGTTCGGGGGCTGCCAGGACCGGGGTGGGGGGTGGAGCTGGTCATTGGTCCCACACTAGGGGGACGGAGGTGTTCCATGGCGTTGCCGCAGCCGTGGGCACGGGACGTTCCCCGGGTCTTCACTCACGTTCACCTTCCGTGTTGACATGCACACCCCTAACCTCTGGATGCACCGCCCCGCCATCCCCCCTCATCCCGGAGGTAGCCGTGTCCGGCGAGCCAAGACCGCGCCGCACCCGCACCGCCCTGCTCTCCACCCTCGGCCTCGCGGCCGCGTCCGTCGGCCTGTGGACCGGCCTCGGCGCGACGTCGTCCGCGCACGCCGCCGCGAGCGTCCCCACCCCCGACCACGTGATCGTGGTCGTCTTCGAGAACCACGCGTACAACCAGGTCATCGGCAGCTCCAGCGCCCCGTACATCAACTCGCTGAAGTCCGGCGGCGCCAACCTCTCGGCCTCGTACGCCGAGACCCATCCGAGCCAGCCGAACTACTACGCGCTGTTCTCCGGCTCGACGCAGGGCATCACCGACGACAGCTGCGTCACCCCCGGCTTCTCCTCCGCGCCGAACCTCGCCTCCGAGGTGATCGCGGCGGGCAAGACGTGGGCGAGCTACAACGAGACGCTGCCCAGCCAGGGCTCGACCACGTGCTCCAGCGGCAGGTACGCGCAGAAGCACAACCCGTGGTTCGGCTTCTCGAACGTGCCCACCTCCTCGGCGTACACCTTCGACCAGTTCCCCACCGACTACTCGACGCTTCCCCAGGTCTCCTTCGTCACCCCCAACCTGTGCAGCGACATGCACGACTGCTCGGTCGCCACCGGTGACACCTGGCTCAAGAACAACCTGGGCGCGTACGCGACCTGGGCCAAGACCCACAACAGCCTGCTCGTCGTCACCTTCGACGAGGACAACCGGCTCGCCGGCAACAAGATCCCGACGGTCCTGTACGGCCAGCCGGTGACCCCGGGCTCGTCGTCCGCCACCACGTACAACCACTACAACCTGCTGCGCACGATCGAGGACATGTACGGCACCTCGCACGCCGGACAGGCCGCCAACTCCTCCGACATCACGGGCATTTGGGCCTCCTGACGTGTACGTAGCGGACAGCCGCGGCACTCCCGCCGCCACGCCCGACGCCGCCCGGATCACCTCCGGGCGGCGTTCGGCCGTCGCCCCCACCGTGTTCGCGCTCGGCACGGTCAGCCTCATCACCGACGTCTCCTCTGAGATGGTCACCGCCGTCCTGCCGCTGTACCTGGTGACCGGCCTCGGCCTGTCCCCGCTCGGCTTCGGCCTGCTCGACGGCGTGTACAACGGCTTCAGCGCGCTGGTGCGCCTGCTCGGCGGCCATCTGGCCGACCGGGGCGGCCGCCACAAGACGGTCGCCGTCCTCGGATACGGGCTGTCGGCGCTGTGCAAACCCCTTCTGCTGCTCGCGAGTTCACTGCCGGTGATCGGCGCGGTGCTCGCCGCGGACCGCACCGGCAAGGGCCTGCGTACGGCCCCGCGCGACGCCCTGATCTCCCTGGCCTGCGCCCCCGAATCCCGCGGCCGGGCCTTCGGCGTGCACCGCGCGATGGACACGGCGGGCGCCCTGCTCGGGCCCCTGACCGCCTTCCTGATCCTGCGTCAGGCGGCGGACGGCTACGACGCGGTGTTCACGGTGAGCTTCTGCGTGGCCGCCGTCGGCGTCCTGGTCCTGCTCCTCTTCGTCCCCTCCCGCACCGCCACGGCCCCCGCGCCGGACGCCCCTCGCCCCTCGCTGAAGGCGGCTCTGGCGCTCCTGCGCGAGCGGACCGTACGCCATCTCACCCTCGCCGCCCTCCTGTTGGGCCTCGCGACGGTGAGCGACTCGTTCGTCTACCTCCTCCTCCAGCACCGCCTCGGCGTGCCCGACCGCTGGTTCGCGCTGCTCCCGCTGGGCACGGCCGCCGCGTTCCTGCTGCTCGCCGTGCCGCTGGGGCGCCTCGCGGACAAGGTGGGCCGCTGGCAGGTGTTCCTCGGCGGACACGTGGCCCTGCTGCTCGCGTACGGGCTGCTCCTGACCGGCTGGCAGAGCCCGGCGCTCCCGTTCCTCACGCTGGCCCTGCACGGCGGTTTCTACGCGGCGACCGACGGCGTGCTGATGGCCGCGGCCGCCGGATCGGTCCCGGCCGGGCTGCGCTCCTCCGGGCTCGCGCTGATCCAGACCGGCCAGGCCGCGGCCCGCTTCGTCTGCTCGATCGCCTTCGGCGCGGCCTGGACGGCCTGGGGCGACCGGACGGCACTGGGCACGGCGGCCACCGCCCTGACCGCCTGCGCGGTGGGAGCCTTCCTGCTCCGCCCCTCGACCAGCCCGAAGGAAGCCCGGCCTTGACACTGCGCAACAAGATCCTGGTGCTGGTGGCGGCCCTCGCCGTGCTGGCAGGCGTCGGTACCGCTTCCGTGCTGCACGCGGCGGGCCGCGCGGACCGCAAGAACCAGACGCAGGCCGACGGCCCCCAAGTGGCCGGGGGAGACGTCACGTTGACGCCCGGCGCCTCCCGCCGGATCGTGTTCCGCAACATGGCGTGGGGCCCGCACCGTGACGAGCTGACCACGGTCGCGGCCGCCGACCCGACGGGCCCGCGCACCGCCTCCGGCGTGAAGTGCCTGCGCTTCTACGCGGCGGCGGGCACGGGCATCTGCCTCCAGGCCGAGCACGGGGCCGTCCAGGACACCTACCGCGCGGTGGTCCTGGATGCCCGGCTCAAGGAACGCGCGCACTACGCCCTGCCGGGCATCCCGACCCGGGCCAGGGTCTCCCCCAGCGGCCGCTGGGTCGCCTGGACGGTGTTCGTCGGCGGTGACTCGTACGCGGGCACCAACTTCTCGACCCGCACCGCGATCCTCGACACCGCCACCGGGCAACTCACCCCGTCCCTCGAAGACTTCACGGCCTTCAAGGACGGCAAGGAGCACCACGCCGCCGACACCAACTTCTGGGGCGTGACCTTCGCCGCCGACGACCGGCTGTTCTACGCGACGATGGCGACGGGCGGCTCGACCTATCTCGTACGGGGCGATCTCGCGGCCCGCACGGTGACCACGGTCCACGCGAACGTGGAGTGCCCCTCGCTCTCCCCCGACGGCACCCGGATCGTCTACAAGAAGCGGGTGCCGGGCCTGCCCGCCGACGCCCCCTGGCGGCTGTACGCCCTGGATCTCGCGACGATGCGCGAGCGTGCCCTCGCCGAGTCGAAGAGCGTCGACGACCAGGCGGTCTGGCAGGACGGCCACACGGTCGCCTACGCGCTGCCGGGCGACTACGGCTCCGACCTGTACGCGGTCCCCGCCGACGGCACGGGCAAGCCCCGCCGCCTGCTCACGGCGGGCCTCGCCCCGGCGTACCTGGGCTGACTTCTGGCGGCCGCGCCTACTCCTTGTGGGCGCGGTAGTAGTCCCTCTCCATCTCCCGGGTCTCCACCATGACGTGCAGGCGGCGGCCGTCCACCGCGGTCACATGCTTGCGGGCGATCTCCAGGACGGTCTCGCTCAGCTTCTCGATCGCCTTCGGGGTGCGCCCGGAGAGGATCGCGACCTGGACGAAGACGGCGTCGAGATCCTCCTCGCCGGGGCCGAAGTGCGACTCCTCGATGCGCCGGAAGCGGGTCTTGAAGGCGTCGGTGGTCGCGTTGATCCCAGCGGGCGCGACCTCGTGCACCTCGCGGGCGAAGGCCGCCCGGTCGAAGGTGGCGGCAAGCCGCTCGGAGTACTCGACGGTGACGAACGGCATGGTCAATTCCCTTGGCTAGGCGCGGAGTTGAGAGACGGCAGACTGATCAGGTGGTGGTCTTGCGGGCCGCGTAGTGGCGGGCGGCCCGTACGCGGTTTCCGCATTTGGTGGTGCACCAGCGCCGGGCGGCGTGGGAGCGCAGGAACCAGCGGGTGCAGCCCTGGGCGCCGCAGGGCGCGAGCTGGGCGGCGTCGGGCCCGGTGAGCAGGTCGGCGCCGTCCTCGGCGAGCAGGGAGAGGGCCGCGCCGGCCGGGTTCCCGGCGTCGGGTTCGTCGGCGCGGTGCGGAGCGCGGCCGGTCCACACCAGGCGGGGGGTGGGGGGCGCGGCGGCCAGCGCGGCGTTGAGCGCGTCCAGACTCGCCGCGGGCGGCCGCTCCCCCTCGGCCCGCGCCGCGTACAACTCCCGCAGCGCCTCGCGAAGCGAGCGCAGCCGGGACGCCTGACGGCCATTCAGAACGGTGCGATCCGGCAGGAGTTCATGACGTACGAGCCACAGGCGCGCGGCGTCGGCGTCCTCCAGCAGGTCCACCTGTCCGTGGCTGAGCGCGAACCGGGTGTTCACCAGGGCGAGGGAGGCAAAGCGCTCCTCGCCGGGAACCGGCAGCTGATGGAGGTAGTGCGGCGCGTCATGATCCACGGCTCTCATGCTAACGCTTGCCGTTCGCCGTGAGAAGGTCTAGCGTCCCTCACGGCAAAAGGATTCCTGAGACGTTAGACAACGCGCGGCAGGGGGCACCCGGAAGATGACGTACGACGTGACGGCCTTCGACGTGGAGCGGATACGCGAGGACTTCCCGATCCTGGGACGCACCCTCGACAGCGGGGCCCGGCTGGTCTACCTGGACTCGGGTGCCACCACACAGAAGCCGCTCCAAGTCCTGGACGCGGAGCGGGACTTCTACCTGAACCACAACGCCGCCGTGCACCGTGGCGCCCATCAGCTCTCGGTCGAGGCGACCGACGCCTACGAGGGAGCGCGCCGCACCATCGCCTCCTTCGTCGGCGCGGCCGAGGACGAGATCGTCTTCACGAAGAACACCACCGAGAGCATCAACCTGGTGGCGTACGCCCTCGGAAACGCGGGCACCCTCGGCCCCGGCGACAAGATCGTGGTCACCGAGATGGAGCACCACGCGAACCTGGTGCCCTGGCAGCAGCTCGCCGAGCGGACGGGGGCCCGCCTCGCCTGGTTCGGCCTCACCGACGACGGCCGGCTCGACCTGGACGGCCTCGACGACCTGGTCGACGAGTCGACGAAGGTGGTGGCCCTGACCCACCAGTCCAACGTCCTGGGAACCCTCAACCCGGTCCGCGCGATCGCGGACCGGGCGCACGCGGTGGGCGCGGTGGTGGTGGTCGACGGCGCCCAGTCGGTCCCCCACCGCCCGGTCGACGTGAGGGAGTTGGGCGCGGACTTCCTGGCGTTCTCCGGCCACAAGATGCTCGGCCCGAGCGGTGTGGGCATCCTCTGGGGCCGCGCGGGCCTGCTGGACGCCCTCCCCCCGTTCCTGACGGGCGGCTCGATGATCGAGGTGGTCGAGATGGAGCGCTCGACGTTCCTCCCGCCCCCGCAGCGCTTCGAGGCGGGCGTCCCGATGACCGCCCAGGCGGTGGGGCTCGCGGCGGCGGTCGACTACCTGGAAGCCCTCGGGATGCCGGCGGTGGCGGCACATGAGGACCAGCTGACCGCCCTGGCCCTGAACCTCCTGGGCGAGATCCCCGGCGTGCGGATCATTGGCCCCGCAGACCTCACCGACCGGGGCTCGGCCGTGTCGTTCGTGGTGGACGGCATCCACCCCCACGACGTGGGCCAGATCCTGGACGACCGAGGAGTGGCCGTCCGCACGGGCCACCACTGCGCCCGCCCGCTCGCCCGCCGCCTGAACGTCCCGGCGACGACACGAGCGAGCTTCTACGTCTACAACACCCCGGCCGAGGTGACAGCCCTGGCCGAGGGCGTCCGGGCGGCCCAGAAGTACTTCGCCTGACCTAGAGGACGGGCAGGTTCTTCCGCAGCTCGAACGCGGTGACCTCGCTGCGGTACTCCTCCCACTCCTGCTTCTTGTTGCGGAGGAAGAAGTCGAAGACGTGCTCGCCCAGCGTCTCGGCGACCAGTTCGCTGCGTTCCATCAGGGTGATCGCCTCGCCCAGGTTCTGCGGGAGGGGTTCGATGCCCATGGCCCGGCGTTCGGCATCGGTGAGGGCCCAGACGTCGTCGTCGGCGCCCGCGGGGAGCTCGTAGCCCTCCTCGATGCCCTTGAGGCCGGCCGCGAGCAGGAGGGCGTAGGCGAGGTACGGGTTGCAGCCCGAGTCCAGCGAGCGGACCTCGATGCGGGAGGAGCCCGTCTTGCCCGGCTTGTACATCGGGACGCGGATCAGGGCCGAGCGGTTGTTGTGGCCCCAGCAGATGTACGAGGGGGCCTCGCCGCCCGCGCCCGCCGTGCGCTCCGAGCCGCCCCAGATCCGCTTGTAGGAGTTGACCCACTGGTTGGTGACCGCGGCGATCTCGGCGGCGTGCTTGAGCAGACCGGCGATGAAGGAGCGGCCCACCTTCGAGAGCTGGTACTCGGCGCCGGACTCGTAGAACGCGTTGCGGTCGCCCTCGAAGAGCGAGAGGTGGGTGTGCATGCCCGAGCCGGGGTACTCCGAGAACGGCTTCGGCATGAAGGTCGCCTGCACGCCCTGTTCGAGCGCGACCTGCTTCATGACCAGGCGGAACGTCATGATGTTGTCCGCCGTGGACAGCGCGTCGGCGTACCGGAGGTCGATCTCCTGCTGGCCCGGCGCGCCCTCGTGGTGGCTGAACTCGACCGAGATGCCCATCGATTCGAGCATCGTGATCGCCTGGCGGCGGAAGTCCATCCCGACGTTCTGCGGGGTGTGATCGAAGTAGCCGGAGTTGTCGGCCGGGACCGGGCGGGTCCCGTCGAGCGGCTTGTCCTTCAGAAGGAAGAACTCGATCTCGGGGTGGGTGTAGAAGGTGAACCCGAGGTCGGAGGTCTTGGCGAGGATGCGCTTGAGGACGAAGCGCGGGTCCGCGAAGGACGGGGAGCCGTCCGGCATCCGGATGTCGCAGAACATCCGGGCGGTGCCCGGCGCCTCGGCCCGCCACGGCAGGATCTGGAAGGTGGACGGGTCCGGACGGGCGATCATGTCGGACTCGTAGACGCGGGCGAAGCCCTCGATGGCCGAGCCGTCGAAGCCGATTCCCTCGTCGAAGGCCTGCTCCAGTTCGGCCGGGGCGACCGCCACCGACTTCAGGAAGCCGAGCACATCGGTGAACCACAGGCGCACGAACCGGATGTCGCGCTCCTCGAGAGTCCGGAGCACGAACTCCTGCTGCTTGTCCATAGCCACATCCTTGCAGTTCAGACGGCCTGTGCACCGCTACCCCGTCAGGAACGGGGACGGCGGGGGAATCCTCAGTATCGAGGCGCGGGATTACCTCCACATTACGCACCCGGTATGACCTACAGCACGTCCCCTCCTCAGAGGCGGCCCGGCGCGTTCCCCGGGTGACGATGTGGTGGATACTCGCTCCTCGTTGCTCGCAGAAAGGCTGAGGAGAACCGCGCATGACCGGCACCCAGGTCGACCCTCCGGATACCACTGTCGTACCCGCCGACCGACGCTCCTGGCGCGGCTGGCTGCTCAACGGGCTGAGCGAGCGCTCGGCCCGCCACCCCGGCCCCCACGGCACCCCGCCGGCCGAGCACAAGGGACACCGCTGGTGGCGCGTCATGTGCCTGACCGGTGTCGACTACTTCTCCACACTCGGCTACCAGCCCGGCATCGCGGCGCTGGCCGCCGGGCTGCTCTCGCCGCTGGCGACGCTGGTGCTGATCGCGCTGACGCTCGGGGGCGCGCTGCCGGTCTACCGGCGGGTCGCGAAGGAGTCGCCGAACGGCGAGGGCTCCATCGCGATGCTGGAGCGGTTGCTGCCCTGGTGGGCGGGGAAGATCTTCGTTCTGGTGCTGCTCGGCTTCGCCGCCACCGACTTCATGATCACGATCACCCTGTCGGCCGCGGACGCCTCCGCGCATGTCGTGGAGAATCCTTTCGCCCCCGATTTCCTGCACGGCTCCAACCTGTGGATCACGCTCGCCCTCGTCGCGGCGCTCGGCGCGGTCTTCCTCAAGGGGTTCAAGGAGGCGATCGGGATCGCGGTGAGCCTGGTCGGTGTCTATCTGGCGCTGAACCTCGTGGTCCTCGCCACCGCCGTGTGGAAGATCGCGACCGAGCCGGTCGTCATCGGCGACTGGTGGGACGCGATGACCGCCGAGCACTCCTCGCCGCTCGCGATGATCGGGGTCTCGCTCCTGGTCTTCCCGAAGCTCGCGCTCGGCATGTCCGGGTTCGAGACCGGCGTCGCGGTCATGCCGCAGATCGAGGGCGATGCCTCGGACACCCGCGCCAAGCCGGCCGGCCGCGTCCGCGACACCCGCAAGCTCCTGACCACCGCCGCGCTGATCATGAGCGGCTTCCTGCTGGTCTCCAGCCTCGCGACGACCATCCTGATCCCGGCGGCCGAGTTCAAGGCCGGCGGCGGCGCCAACGGCCGCGCCCTCGCCTTCCTCGCGCACCAGAACCTCGGTGAGGGCTTCGGGACGGTGTACGACATCTCGACCATCGCCATCCTCTGGTTCGCCGGGGCCTCGGCCACCGCGGGCCTGCTCAACCTCGTACCGCGTTATCTGCCGCGGTACGGGATGGCGCCGGAGTGGACCCGTGCGGTACGGCCGCTGATCCTGATCTTCACGGCGATCGCCTTCTTCATCACCTGGTGGTTCGACGCCGACGTCGACGCACAGAGCGGTGCCTATGCCACCGGCGTGCTCGTCCTGATGCTCTCGGCCTCGTTCGCCTCGACGGTCGCCGTGCACCGGCGTGGCAGGCGGGTCGCGGCCCTCGGCTTCGGGGTGATCACCGCGGTCTTCGCGTACACGCTGGTCACCAATGTGATCGAGCGGCCGGACGGCATCAAGATCGCGCTGCTGTTCATCGTGGGCATCGTGGTGTCGTCGTTCGCCTCGCGAGTGCACCGCGCCTTCGAACTGCGGGCGACGGCGGTGACCTTCGACGAGTGCGCCGCGCGCTTCGTGGACGAGGCGGCGCGCAGCGGCCCCCTGCGGATCATCGCGAACGAACCGCAGGAGCACTCGACGCGGGAGTACCGCGCCAAGGAGTACAGCCAGCGCGAGGAGACCCACATCCCGGACGGCCGTCCCGTGCTGTTCCTGGAGGTCTTCATCCAGAACTCCTCCGACTTCACCACCGAGCTGACCGTCCACGGCGACGAGAAGCACGGGGTGCGCAGGCTGCGGGTCGAGGGCG
Source organism: Streptomyces sp. NBC_01431 (assembly GCF_036231355.1). Taxonomy (NCBI): domain Bacteria; kingdom Bacillati; phylum Actinomycetota; class Actinomycetes; order Kitasatosporales; family Streptomycetaceae; genus Streptomyces; species Streptomyces sp. NBC_01431. The sequence goes on along the minus strand of NZ_CP109496.1, from coordinate 5,788,789 downwards.
CGGTGGTGCCCAACACGATCGCGGCCGTGATGATGGAGCTCCGCGACCGCACCGGTGAGGTGCCGCACGCCTACTTCAACTGGACCGAGGGCCATCCGCTCAGCCATCTGCTGCGCTTTTTGGTGTTCGGTGACGGCGAGGTCGCGCCGGTGACCCGCGAGGTGCTGCGCCGGGCCGAACCGGACCTGAGCCTGCGGCCCCGGGTCCACGTGGGCTGAACCCGCGCCGGTGTCCCGGCCGGGTGCGCCCCGGCCTGCGGTGAGCCGCACTCCCTCCTTTACGATCTGCGCCCATGGGGGGAGTGCGGCTCACGCGCGTCATGGCGCCTGCTCCGCCCCAACTCCCCCTCTGTAAAAGGACGTTACGGACAGATGATCACGAATGGCACCCCGGGGCCCGGCCACCAGGCGCACATGGACGAGCTGCGCCGCGCCGAGCAGGCCCGCCAACGGCGCGGCAGGATCGTGGTGATCTGCTCGGTCACCGCCTCCGCCGTCGCGATCGCGGGCCTCGTCGGGTTCGGGGTGTACGAGTTGGGCAGGTCGAGCGGCGACGGCGCCACGAGCCGGGCGACGACCCGGGCCCAGCCCCCGGCCAGTGCCGATCCGAACCTCCCGGCCACCACCGATCCGAACCTGCCGATCGCGGGCGAGAAGGACTGGGACGCCAGGACGCTGACCCGCAACCACGTCACGACGGCGGTGACCTACCCGATGAAGCCGCCGGTGGGCGGCGACCACGCCCCGGTGTGGATGAACTGCGGCGGCGACGTCTACCCCAAGCCCGTGCCGGACATGAACGCCGTGCACTCCCTTGAGCACGGCGCGGTGTGGGTGACGTACACGGACAAGGCGCCCGCCGGTGATGTGCAGAAGCTCGCCGGCAAGGTGTCGCGGACGCCGTACTCGCTGATGAGCCCGTACCGGGGGCAGGCCGGGGCGATCATGCTGAGCGCGTGGGGCAGGCAGCTCACGGTGGGCAGCGCGGACGACCCGCGGGTCGACCAGTTCTTCACCAAGTACGTGCAGGGCCCGCAGACGCCCGAGCCGGGCGCGGCGTGCACCGGCGGGCTGGACGGGCAGTGATCCGCCGGTACTGGGGGCTCGCGGCCGCGCTGGTGCTCGCGATGGTGTTCGCGGCGGCCTCAGTGCTCGTATCCGCCGGCCGCGGCGACACCGCCGAGGCCAAGCCCCTTACGCCCGTGGCGACTTCGGCGGACGCGGGGTTCGCGCGGGACATGGCGGTACATCACGAGCAGGCGGTGGAGATGTCCTTCATCGTGCGCGACCGCACCTTGGACGACGAGGTGCGCCGCCTCGCGTACGACATCGCCAACACCCAGGCCAACCAGCGGGGCATGATGCTGGGCTGGCTGGATCTGTGGGGGCTGCCGAAGAACGAGGCGTCCCAGCTGCCGATGGCGTGGATGGGCATGGGCATGGAGCCGGGCGCTGATGGGGCGCTGATGCCGGGCATGGCCACCAACAGCAATCTGAACCAGCTGCGAAAGCTCAGCGGCAAGGACGCCGAGGTGCTCTACCTCCAGCTGATGACCGAGCACCACCGGGGCGGCATCCACATGGCGCAGGGCTGTGTGCGGCGCTGCACGGTGGCTCCGGAGAAACAGCTGGCCCAGGGCATGGTCGACGCCCAGAAGTCAGAAATCGACCTGATGGCACAAATGCTGAAGAAACGGGGCGCCGCAGCGCGTTCCAACTGACCGGCGCTAAACGCTCTTTGACCTTTCTTGGTGATCACATGTCCCCCGCGTGAACTGTTCCTGACAAGAGTGACGCATTACGTGCGCGCATCAGACCAGCGCACGCGCAGCATGCGAAGACCTTCACGCAGGGGGTTACATGAGAACCAGCCGCGCCAGGCGGCGCGCCGGTGTGAGCATGGCAGCGACACTGCCACTGCTCGCCGGAGCGCTCGCCCTCGGCATACCGTCCGCCCAGGCGGCCGATCCGGTCCCGAGCGGACGGGCGGCCCTCGCCGGTACCCAGCCCATATGGGCCACCGGCTCCGCCGACCAGGGCGCCACGGCCCAGTCCACCAAGGTCAACGCCCGGGTGTACCTCGCCGGGCGGGACGCGAAGGGCCTCGACGCGTACGCCGCGGCGGTGTCCGACCCGCACTCGACCTCGTACGGCAAGTACCTCAGCGCCGACCAGACGCAGCAGCGCTTCGGCGCGACCAAGGAGCAGATCGACGCGGTCACCAAGTGGCTGAAGTCGTCCGGACTGACCGTCACGGGCTCCACCCAGCACTACATATCGGTGTCCGGTGACGTCGCGGCGGCGCAGAAGGCGTTCGCCACGCAGCTGCGCAACTACCGCAAGGACGGCCGCACTTACCATGCCCCGTCCAAGAACGCCTCCGCGCCGAACGCGCTCGCGGGTGCCGTTCTGACGGTGGCCGGCCTGGACAACGCGCCGCACCAGGCAACCCACGAGGACACGCTGCCCGGTCCGGGCGACGGGTTCCGCAACTCGGGCCCGTTCTCCACGTACTACGGCTCGAACGTCGCCAAGACGCTGCCGGACGCGTACGGCACGAAGATCCCGTACGCGGTGCACGGCTACACCGGCAAGCAGCTGCGGGCCGCCTACGGTGCCGGCAAGTACACCGGCAAGGGCGTGACGGTCGCGATCACCGACGCGTACGCCTCGCCGACCATGGCGTCGGACGCGGCGAAGTACGCCAAGCGCAACGGTGACGCGGCCTACAAGAAGGGCCAGTACACCGAGGTCCTGCCCGCCGCGTTCAACAGCGTTGACGCGTGCAAGGCCTCGGGCTGGTACGGCGAGGAGTCCCTCGACGTCGAGGCCGTGCACGCGGTCGCCCCGGACGCGAACATCGTGTACGTGGGTGGCGCCTCCTGCAACGACCCGGACCTGCTCGACGGCCTCAACAAGGTCGTCGACAAGCGGCTGGCCGACATCGTCTCCAACTCGTGGGGCGACATCGAGGCCAACGAGACGCCGGACATCCAGGCCGCCTACGACCAGACGTTCAAGCTGGGCGCGATCGAGGGCATCGGCTTCTACTTCTCCTCCGGTGACAACGGTGACGAGGTCGCCAACACCGGTAAGAAGCAGGTCGACACCCCGGCGAACTCGGCCTGGGTCACCTCCGTCGGCGGCACCTCGCTGGCGGTCGGCAAGAACGACAAGTACCAGTTCGAGACCGGCTGGGGCACCGAGAAGGCCGCCCTGTCCGCGGACGGCAAGAGCTGGGTGAACTTCCCGGGCGCCTACACCGGCGGCGCGGGCGGCGGCACCAGCTCGACGGTGAAGCAGCCGTTCTACCAGCGCGGCATCGTGCCGGACTCGCTGGCGAAGGCGAACGGCGCGACGCGGATGCGTACCGTGCCGGACATCGCGGCGGTGGCCGACCCCAACACCGGGTTCCTGGTGGGCCAGACGCAGACCTGGCCCGACAAGTCGGTCAGCTACGACGAGTACCGCATCGGCGGCACCTCGCTGGCCGCGCCGGTCACCGCGGGCATCCAGGCGCTGGCCCAGCAGGCCCAGCACTTCCCGATCGGCTTCGCGAACCCGTCGATCTACGCCCGCTACAACTCGCCGCTGTTCCACGACGTGACGGACCACCCGCTGGGTGCGGGCCGTAACCTCGCGGTGGCTCGGGTCGACTTCAAGAACGCTGTCGACGCGTCGGGCGGTCAGCTCACCTCGGTGCGCTCGCTCGGCAAGGACAGCTCGCTGAGCGCGGTCAAGGGCTACGACGACGTGACGGGTGTGGGCACGCCCGCCCCCGGCTACGTGGCGTCGTACGCCTTCCCGTTCCGCCGCTGATGCGGTAACCCGGGCCGAAAGCCCCGCCCTTGGCCGCGCGACGCGGCCGGGGGCGGGGCTTTGTCCTTCCCCGCCCCTTCATGAGCCCCTGCGGAGGGATTTCAGCGGCGTACTGCCCTCGCCACCGCCCCGGGGCTGTCCAGCATCACCAAGTGACCTGCTCCACGAGCCAGTTGGAACCTCGCTCCCAGCATCGTCGCCAGGGCGCGCTGGCGCGAAGTCCACCTGGCGCCGCCCGCCCCGCCCGCCACCACCGTTATCGGGACCGGGGGAAGAGCGGAGCGCTCGCGCAGGGCCCGGAGCTCGGCCGCCACGGCGCCGTAGCGGGCGTTCTCCAGGATCAGCCCCCGCAGCACCCGCGACGTCCGGTAACAGCGCCGCACCACCTCGCGCGAAGCCGGATCGCCGCCCCCGGTACGGGACAGGCGGACCATGGCCCGGCGCGCCGCCGGGCCGAGCGCGGCCGGCACGCCCGCCCGCGAGAGCACCGCGGCCGCCCCCCTCGCCAGCACCAGCCGCGCTCCGGGAGCCACCGGCGGACGGGCACGCTCCTCGATGCTGGAGTCGACCAGGACGAGTCCCGCCGTACGGGCGGGGTACAGCCGCGCGAAGGCCTCCGCGTGGAACCCGGCGATGGAATGGCCCACCACCGTCACCGGTTCGGCGAAGCCCAGCGCGTCGAGGATTCCGGCGATGCGGTGGGCCTCCCCGGCCGCCGTCGGGGCCGCCGCCGCGAGGCCGGAAAGGCCGTGCCCGGGGCGGTCGAAGCGTACGAGCGTGTGGCGCGGGGCGAGCAGCGCCGCCACCGGGTCCCAGTCGAACCAGCTCATGCCCAGGCCCGCGCTGAGCACCACCACCGGCCCGGCCCCCTCGACCACCACGTGGTGCGCCACCCCGCCGACCCGTACGAACGTCATGCCCTCTCCTCCCGCGCCACACTGACCGCGAGCACCCCGAGCCAGCCGGCCACGAGCAGGACCTGGAGGCGCTGGCCGGCCCCGAGTGCCCAGGTGCCCCGGCCCGCCTGGAAAGCGGCGACGGACGCCAACGTCCAGGCGGTGGCGATGAGTTCGAGGAGGACGAGGGCCGGCCCGAGGCGGCCGGCCAGGACCGGCGGGCGGCCGTAGCGGCGGGCGGCGACCGTGAGGGCCACCATCCCCACCAGGGCTCCCACCATCGCGAGGCTGCTGCTCACCGCGTGCGCGGTGTGCGTCGCCGGGACCAGACCGGCCGTTTCGCGGGCCGCGCACACCGGGTCCGCGGTGGGCGCGCAGCTCAGCGGGAGGCGGGAGTCGACCGCCGTGGCGGCGCCGAACAGCACGAGGGCCGACCAGCCGGCCGGCGACCAGGGGCGGCGGTCGCAGCGCGCGAGGCCGAACACCGCGCCCGCGAGGACGAGGACGCCCGCGATCAGGTCGGTGGCGCGGAAGAGCCCGCCCAACGGCTGGTCGGCGGCGGCCAGTTCGCTCACGTACGCCCGGATCGGATCGAGCCCGGTCCGGAGGAGGAGCTCAAGGACCCAGGCCGTGTACGCCAGGGCGCCGAGCGCGAGCAGGACGGCCGCAGGCCGGTTTCGCACACCACGCTGGGACATAGTGGGGCCAATGCTACGGGGGCGGCCACGGTCACCGGTGTTCCGGACGCACCCAGCCCGACCCCATGGCGGCTCGGCGTCCGGGTCCCGCACCTCGGGCCGTAGGGTGATCCGCAAAAATGGATCACCGAAGGACTCCCCCATGACCCTGCCCGTCAACTCCCCCGACCAGTCTCAGTGGGGGCCGCCGCAGGCCCCCTCGCAGCGCGAGGGGGGCTCTCTGGGCGTCGCGTCGCTGGTCGTCGGCGTCCTGGGCACGGGCTTCGGTCTGGTGCCGTTCCTGTTCTGGATATCGGGCCCGCTCGGCGTGAGTGCTCTGGTGCTGGGCCTGCTCGGGCTCCGCCGGGCGCGCCGGGGCCGGGCCGCCACCAGGAAACTGCCCCTGGCCGGGATCGTGGTGGGCACGCTCGCGACCGCGCTCGGGATCGTCGGCCTGGCCGTCAGCGCGGGGTTCGCCAAGGAGGTGGCGCACGACCTCAAGGGCGGCACGTCGGCCAGTCCGTCCAAGAGCGCCGCGGCGCCCGCGCCGGGGCCGCGGCAGTCGGCGAGCACCCCGCCCGTCAAGAAGCAGCCTTTCGGCGCGACGTACCGCTACCCGGACGGCGTGGAGGTCACCGTCTCCAAGCCGGTCCCGTACACGCCCGACAAGTTCGCCACGGGCCACAAGAAGGGGAACAAGGAGATCCGGTTCACCGTCACCATCGTGAACGGCAGCCAGCGGAAGATCGACATCACCTCGGCACTGCCGACCGTCCTGGGCAGTGACGGCATCGAGGCCGACGCCATCTACGACAACTCGCACGCGACGACGATGTTCGCGGGCGCCCTGGAGCCGGGCCGGGAGGCCACCGGCGCGTTCGCGTTCTCGCTGCCGCCGGGCACCAGGACGGTGGACCTCCAGATCGGCCCGCAGACGGTGAAGTACGACGAGAAGACGTGGAGCGGCCCGCTCTCCGGCTGACCCGTGCCGCGCCCGGCGAGGCGCCCCGCGACTCCGTGTCCCCCCATCGCGTCGCATTGACGATTACACTGGCGGGGTGCCTCAACTACGTCTCGCCCTGAATCAGATCGACTCGACGGTCGGCGACATCGCCGGCAACACCGAGGCGATCGTGCACTGGACCCGGCACTCCGCCGAGCAGGGGGCGCACCTCGTCGCGTTCCCCGAGATGATTCTGACCGGCTATCCCGTCGAGGACCTGGCCCTTCGGTCCTCCTTCGTGGAAGCCTCCCGCGAGGCGCTGACGACGCTCGCGGTGCGCCTGGACGCCGAGGGCTTCGGGGACGTCCCGGTGGTCGTCGGGTACCTGGACCGAGCCGCGTCCGCCACTCCCCGGCTCGGCCGGCCCGCGGGCGCCCCGCAGAACGCGGCCGCCGTGCTGCACCGCGGCATGGTCGTGCTCACCTTCGCCAAGCACCACCTGCCCAACTACGGCGTCTTCGACGAATTCCGCTACTTCGTGCCGGGCGACACCCTGCCCGTCGTGCGGGTGCGCGGCATCGATGTCGCCCTCGCCATCTGCGAGGACCTGTGGCAGGACGGCGGCCGGGTGCCGGCCACCCGCTCCGCCGGTGCCGGACTGCTGATCTCCATCAACGCCTCGCCGTACGAGCAGAACAAGGACGACAGCCGGCTCGAACTGGTCCGCAAGCGGGCCCAGGAGGCCGGCTGCACGCTCGCGTACGTGGCGACCATCGGCGGCCAGGACGAGCTGGTCTTCGACGGCGACTCGATCGTGGTGGACGCGGACGGCGAAGTCGTGGCGCGGGCACCGCAGTTCTCCGAGGGCTCGGTCATCCTGGACCTGGACCTGCCGGCCGCGGGCCCGGCGCCCTCCGGCGTGGTGGACGACGGTCTGCGCATCGACCACGTGGTGATCTCCGAGGAGCCGGTGGCGGCGTACGAGCCGGAGCTGACCGGCGGCTACGCGGATCGCCTGGACGACGACGAGGAGGTCTACTCGGCGCTGGTGGTGGGCCTGCGGGCGTACGCCGCGAAGAACGGCTTCCGGTCCGTCCTGATCGGCCTGTCCGGCGGCATCGACTCGGCCCTGGTCGCCGCGATCGCCTGTGACGCGCTGGGCGCTGCGAACGTGTACGGCGTGTCCATGCCGTCGAAGTACTCGTCGGAGCACTCCCGGGGCGACGCGGAGGAACTCGCGCGCCGTACGGGGCTGAACCTCCGCACCGTCCCCATTGAGCCGATGTTCGACGCCTACCTGGGCTCCCTCTCTCTCACCGGCCTGGCCGAGGAGAACCTCCAGTCGCGGCTGCGCGGCACCATGCTGATGGCGCTCTCCAACCAGGAGGGTCACATCGTGCTGGCCCCGGGCAACAAGTCCGAGCTGGCGGTGGGGTATTCGACGCTGTACGGCGACTCGGTGGGCGCCTACGGCCCGATCAAGGACGTCTACAAGACCTCGGTCTTCCGGCTCGCCGAGTGGCGCAACCGGGCGGCGGCCGAGCGCGGCCAGGCCCCGCCGATCCCGGAGAACTCGATCACCAAGCCCCCGAGCGCCGAGCTCCGGCCGGGTCAGATCGACACGGACTCGCTGCCCGACTACCCGGTCCTGGACGCGATCCTTTCCATGTACGTCGACCAGGACCAGGGCGCCGACGCGATCGTGGCGGCCGGCTACGACCGGGAGTTGGTGACCAAGACGCTGCGGATGGTGGACACCGCGGAGTACAAGCGCCGCCAGTACCCGCCGGGCACGAAGATCTCGGCGAAGGGCTTCGGCAAGGACCGCCGGCTGCCGATCACCAACCGCTGGCGCGAGGCGCTCTGAGCCACCGAGAAGGGCGCCCTCAACGGGGCGCCCTTTTCTCACACTTGGAGCCGCGCCGCGACCGGCAGGTGGTCGCTGCCGGTCTTCGGCAGGGTCCACGAGGACTTCGGCTCGATGCCCTTGACCATGATCTGGTCGATGCGGGCCATCGGGAACGCGGCCGGCCAGCTGAAGCCGAAGCCGTTGCCCGCGGCGCCCTGCGTGGAGCGCATCTGCGCGGTGATGTTGTTCAGCGAGCGGTCGTTCATCGTGCCGTTGAGGTCGCCGAGCAGGACCACCTTCTTGAGCGGCTCGGCGGAGATCGCCTCGCCCAGCGTGTAGGCGCTGTTGTCGCGCTGGTTGGCGGTGAACCCGGCGTTCACCTTGACCCGTACCGAGGGCATGTGGGCGACGTACACCGCGATGTCACCGGAGGGGGTCCTGAGCGTCGAGCGCATCGCGCGGGTCCAGCCCATCTTGATGTCGACGGGCCGGCTGTCGCTCATCTCGTACTTGGACCACAGGCCCACCGTGCCCTGCACCGAGTGGTACGGGTAGAGGTCTGCCAGCGCCTTCTTGTACGCCTCGACCTTGTCGCCGGGGATCTCCTCCAGGGCGAGCACCTGGGCGCCGGAGGCCGCGACCTGACGGGCGGTGCCGGCCGGGTCGGGGTTCTCGGCGTTCACGTTGTGGGTCGCCACGATCAGGTTGCCGCCCGCGCTCTGCTTGTCCGTCACGAGCCCGCCGAACATGTTGAGCCAGATGATCGTCGGGAGCAGCAGCGCGATCAGCGCGGTCGCCGAGCGGCGCCACAGCGCGAGGCCGAGCAGGACCGGCAGGAACACGGCCAGCCACGGCAGGAAGGTCTCGGAGAGCGAGCCGAGGTTGCCGACGGAGTTGGGGATCCTGGAGTGCAGGATCATCACCAGCGCGATCAGCACGGCGAGTCCGGCGAGCACCAGCCCCCGGCGCCAGATGCCGGGATCACCCCGCCAACCGTCGAGCAGGCGCTGGACCCGGGACCTGGTGCGCTCGCCCTCCGCGCCGCCGTCGCCCGTCTCCGTCACATACGCCCGCGCCATACCGCTGTCCTCACTGCTGTCACCGCACACCGTCTCCGCTGTCGACCCTAGGCGAAGTCGGGTGGCTTTCCCTGCTGCCGTACTCCTCGTACGAAAGCCGTACGGCCAGCAGGACGACCGGCTGGGGTACCGGGTTCCAGGCGGGACCCGCGCGGGGGGCCCTGTGACAAAACGCGCATAATCAGCGGGCCGGGCGCAGCCCTTCGAGGACGGCGTCGACGATGCGCTCGGCGAGTTCGGGCCCCGGCAGTTCGGTGTCCGGCCGCATCATCGTGCGGACCAGCATCGGGGCGACGAAGAGGTCACCGGCCATTTCGAGATCGACACCGGCGCGGATCTCGCCGTTCTCGACGCCCCGCCGCAGCACCTCGTCGAGGAGTTCGCGGCGGGGGTCGATGACCAGGCTGTGGTACTTCGACCAGAGCTTGGGATAACTCTGCATCTGGGCGAAGACGTTGTGCAGCAGGGCCGAGGACTGCTTGGCGGCGCTGCGCCGGCGCACGTTCTCGACCATGGCGATCAGATCGTCGCGCAGCGAGTGGCCGGGCAGCGGCGGGGACGGCGACTCCATGGACTGGACGACCTCGACGTACAGCTCCTCCTTGCCGGCCCAGCGCCGGTAGATGGTGGCCTTGCCGACGCCGGCGGTGCGGGCGATGCGTTCGATGGAGAGGTCGGCGAGCGATACGCCCTCTTCGAGCAACGTGATCACGGCCTGGAGGATCTGCCGCTCCACAGCCTCGGAGCGGGGCCGCCCGCGCCTCGGTTCGCCGGTGTTGTGGTGCTTGTCCATCAGGGTCACGCCCGCTCCGCTTCTTCTCGCCGACCCGCATTGTCGCCGAAGGCCGCGCCCTACCGGCGGGCGGCCTCGGCGGGACGCTCCTCGGCCGTGGGGGCGTCCTGGACGGGCGGCTTGCCTGGCAGGAACAACAGGACGACGACCGCGCCGAGCAGGGCCACCCCGGACGAGGAGAGGGCGGTGACGTGCATGGCGTGGATGAAGGCGTCCTTGGCCGGGTCGATCAGGGACCGGCCGGCGGGACCGAGCTTCTCGGCGATGCCGAGGGTCGCCTCGATGGACTCGCCGGCCGCCTTGCGGGCCCCTTCGGGGACGACGCCGAGGTGGCCCTCGATGTCGCCGCGGTAGACGGTGGAGAGCACCGAGCCGAGCACGGCCACTCCGAGCGCGCCGCCGACCTGGCGGAAGGTGTTGTTGACGGCCGATCCCGAGCCGGCCTTCTCGCGCGGCAGCGACTGCATGATCGAGACGGTGACCGGCGGCATGATGTGGGCCATTCCGGTGCCCTGGAGGAAGAAGACGACCTCCATGAGCCAGATCGGGGTGTTGGTGTCGAACAGCGCGAAGGCCGCGAGGCCGACGGCCACCAGGACGAGACCGGCGGTGCAGACCGCGCGGGCGCCGAACCGATCCACCACGAGCCGGGCCCGCGGCGCGAAGACCATCTGGGCGACGGCGAGCGGCAGGATGAGCAGGCCGGACTGAAGGGCGCTGTAGCCGCGCACGCTCTGCATGTAGAAGACCGAGAAGAAGGTCACGCCCATCAGCGCGAAGAAGGTCAGCGCGATGGCGACGACGGCGGCCGAGAACGCGGGCTTCTTGAAGTAGGCCATGTCGAGGGCGGGGTGGTCGCTGCGCTTCTCGTACACGACGAAGCCGACGAGCACCGCGACGCCCGCGAGGATGGTGGCGAGCACCGTGGTGTCGGTGAAGTCCGCCAGCTGGCCGCCGTGGATGATGCCGTACACGAGCAGGACCAGGCCCACCACGGAGAGCAGCACGCCCACCGGGTCGAGCCTGCCGGGCCTGGGGTCCCGGGAGTCCGGTACGAGGACGACCATGGCGATCAGCGCGATGAGCACGACCGGCACGTTGACCAGGAAGACCGAGCCCCACCAGAAGTGCTGGAGCAGGACGCCGCCGGTGATCGGGCCGATCGCGATGGCGAGGCCCACCCCGCCGGCCCAGATGCCGATCGCCTTGGGCTGCTCCTCGCGCTCGAAGACGTTCATGAGGACGGCGAGGGTGGCGGGCATCACGAAGGCGCCGCCGAGGCCCATCAGGGCGCGGAACGCGATGAGTTGGCCCGAGGAGTCGGAGAAGGCGGCGAGCACCGAGCCCAGGCCGAAGACCGTGATGCCGAAGAGCAGGATCTTCTTGCGGCCGAGCCGGTCGCCGAGCAGGCCCGAGGTGAAGAGCAGCCCGGCGAAGACCAGGGTGTAGGCGTTGATCGCCCACTCCAGCTGGCTCTGGGTGGCGCCGAGGCCGGTGGGGGCGGGGCTGGCGATCGTCTTGACGGCGACGTTCAGGATCGAGTTGTCGAGGACGACGATGAGCAGGCTGAGCATGAGGACGGCGAGGATCGCCCAGCGTCTGCGGTGGACGGCTTCGGGTATCCGGGGTGCGGCCGGCGCACCGGACGCGGCAGGCGTTGTTGACATGTTCTTCAGCCTAGAACATTTCGATACGGAACCGTCTCGTATAGATGAGTTCTTTACTTTCGGACACCGGGGTCACGCGGTGGCCGGTTCGCGTTCCTGGCACCCACTTCCCGGCAGGGGGCACGGGATGCCACCATGGAAGTGGTCCGGAGACGCCGTAAGGGCGCTTCGAGATGACGAACAGGAGCCGTTGCGATGACGCAACAACTTCAGGCTGCCCAAGACCCGAAGGCACCCGACAGCAGCAATCCCAAGGCGCTGTACGGAGGCAAGGGGACCCGGCGGATCACCGTGCACGACATCGCCGCCGCCAAGGCGCGCGGCGAGAAGTGGCCCATGCTCACCGCCTACGACGCGATGACGGCGTCCGTCTTCGACGAGGCCGGCATCCCTGTCATGCTGGTGGGCGACTCCATGGGCAACTGCCACCTCGGCTACGAGACGACCGTCCCGGTCACCCTGGACGAGATGACCATGCTCTCGGCCGCCGTCGTACGGGGCACCTCGCGTGCCCTCATCGTCGGCGACCTCCCCTTCGGCTCGTACCAGGAAGGCCCCACCCAGGCGCTGCGCAGCGCCATGCGCCTGGTCAAGGACGCGGGCGTCGGGGCGGTCAAGCTGGAGGGCGGCGAGCGCTCGCACGAGCAGATCCGGCTGCTCACCGACTCCGGCATCCCGGTCATGGGCCACATCGGCCTCACCCCGCAGTCCGTGAACACGCTCGGCTACCGGGTGCAGGGCCGCGGCGAGGAGGCGGCCCAGCAGCTGCTGCGGGACGCCAAGGCGGTGCAGGACGCGGGTGCCTTCGTGGTGGTCCTGGAGCTGGTCCCGGCCGAGCTCGCGGCCGAGGTGACCCGGGTGCTGCACATCCCGACCGTGGGCATCGGCGCGGGCATCGAGTGCGACGCGCAGGTGCTCGTCTACACCGACATGGTGGGCCTGACCCCCGGCAAGACGCCGCGCTTCACCAAGCAGTACGTGAACCTGCGCCAGTCCCTCGGGGACGCGGCGAAGGCCTTCGCCGACGAGGTCGTCCAGGGCGCCTTCCCCGCCGAGGAGCACACCTTCCACTAGCCACTGCGGTTGCGACGACAGCCCGCCGACTCCCCCCTCGGCGGGCTGTCCGTCGTCTGTCGGCGGCTTGTCCACAGGCTGTCGGCGCACTGTCGGCCGTTTGTCGGTGGCGGCTGGCACCTTGATGTCCATGACGCGAATCGACAAGAACCCCACCAAGGGCGGCGCGGGCAACGCCGTCTCCGTACGGGGGCTGGTGAAGCACTTCGGCGACACCAAGGCGCTGGACGGCGTCGACCTGGATGTCCGCGAAGGCACCGTCCTCGGTGTCCTCGGGCCCAACGGCGCCGGCAAGACCACCCTCGTCCGATGCCTGTCCACCCTGCTCGTGCCGGACTCCGGCACCGCCTTCGTCGCCGGGTACGACGTGGTGAAGCAGCCCCGCCAGCTGCGCCGCACCATCGGCCTGACCGGGCAGTACGCCTCGGTCGACGAGAAGCTGTCCGGCCGCGAGAACCTGTACATGATCGGCCGGCTGCTCGACCTGTCCCGCAAGGACGCGAGGGCCCGCGCCGACGAACTCCTGGAGCGCTTCTCGCTCACGGACGCCGCCAAGCGACCCGCGATGAACTACTCCGGCGGTATGCGCCGCCGGCTCGACCTGGCCGCCTCCATGATCGGCAACCCGTCCGTCCTCTACCTGGACGAGCCGACCACGGGCCTGGACCCGCGGACCCGCAACGAGGTGTGGGACGAGGTGCAGCGGATGGTCGCCGAGGGCGCCACGGTGCTGCTCACCACGCAGTACATGGAGGAGGCCGAGCAGCTCGCGAGCGAGCTGACGGTCATCGACCGCGGCAAGGTCATCGCCAACGGCAAAGTCAACGACCTGAAGGCGAAGGTCGGCGGCCGCACCCTGCAGGTCCGGCCCACCGACCCGGACCGGCTCGGCGCGATGGCCAGGGCCGTCACCGAGGCGGGTCTCGACGGGGTCTCCGGCACCCAGGTCGTCCCCGACGAGGGCGTCCTGAACGTCCCGATCCTCAGCGACGAGCAACTGACCGCGGTGGTCGCCCTGTTGGGCGCGCGCGGTTACGGCATCGCCCACATAGGCACCCACCTGCCCAGCCTGGACGAGGTGTTCCTGGCCATCACCGGCCACAAGACCGCCGACGCCCAGGACGGCAACCGTGAGATCGAGGAGGTCGCGGCATGAGCGGCACCACCACTGTCAACGCGCCTGCCCAGCAGGCCCCTTCGAGCCCGCGGCGGGCCGCCGGATCCGACGACGTACGGATCGGTCCGCGCGCGAACCTGCGCCACATCGGCGCCCTGGCGCGCCGCAACATGCTCCAGATCAAGGCCGACCCGGAGTCGATGTTCGACGCCGTGCTGATGCCGATCATCTTCGTGCTGCTCTTCGTGTACGTCTTCGGCGGCGCGATGTTCGGCAGTGGCAACCAGGGTGCGTACGTCAACTACCTGGTGCCGGGCCTGATGGCGATGATGGGCCTGAACATCGCCATGGCGGTCGGGACCGGCGTCAACGACGACTTCAAGAAGGGCGTGATGGACCGGTTCCGGACCATGCCGATCGCCCGGTCGTCCGTGCTCATCGCCAAGATAGTGGTCGAGATCGGCCGGATGCTGGTCGCCATCTCCATCCTCCTGACCATGGGCTTCATCCTGGGACTCACCATCAACACCTCGGTGTTCGGCCTGCTCGCCGCGGTCGGCCTGTCGGTGGTCTTCGGCGCGTCCCTGATGTGGATCTTCATCCTGCTCGGACTCACCATGAAGACGGCCCAGGCCGTCCAGGGAGTGGCCATGCTCGTGCTGATGCCGTTGCAGTTCGGCTCGTCGATCTTCGCCAGGCCGACCACGATGCCGGGCTGGTTGCAGTCCTTCACCGACTACAACCCGCTGTCCAACCTCGCGGACGCGGCCCGCGGTCTGATGACCGGCGGCCCGGTCGCCCACTCCGCGCTGATGACGCTGGCGTGGTCGGCGGGCATCACCCTGGTGATGGCGCCCCTGGCGGTCTCCAAGTTCCGCAAACGCACCTGATATTGACGACCCGTCAGCTGGACAGCCGGTTCTCGCGATCGCGCCGCGCGAGGGCGGTGGCCTCCTCCACGCGGAGGCCACCGCCTTCGGCGTACGCGGCCTCGTAGGCGGCGTCGTCGAGCAGGGCGCGGGTGACCCGTTCGACGGTCGCCCGGTTCTCCACCTGCGCCGGGGGCAGGAAGTGGCCCACCGGGAGCAGCGCGTCGTGCGCGCCGATCAGCCGCGCCGCGTCCAGGCCGTTGTCCCTGCCGCCGAACCCGGCGATCGCCCAGGCCGCGCTGACCAGGTGGACGTATGCCATCTCGGGCGCGACCATCTGCGAGAGCGGCTGCTGGGCCCGCTCCAGCGCGGTCAGCGCGTCGGCGAGCGCCTCGGTGAACCGGCCCTGCGCGTTGTCCAGCCAGGCCCGGATGCCCAGGACGAATCCCTCGAACAGGGCGAGGTTGGCGGCGAGGAACTCCCCCAGCATGATCTCGACCTGCTCACGGGCCTCCTCGTACCGCCCGGTGCGGGCGAGCCACGTGGTGAGGAAGAGCCGGGCCGCCGGACGCGCCTCGAAGCCCGCGTGCCGCTCGTCCGCGAGGATCTCGCGCAGCATGGCCTCACCGCGCTCGGCCTCGCCCGTCTCGATCAGGACGGAGGCGAGCCGGGCCCGCAGCAGGGTCACCTGCGCCTGGGCGCCGAGCTGCTCGGCGTAGCCGAGTGCGGCCGCGAAGTCCTCGGCGGCCGGACCGAATTCGCCCCGGCGCTCGCGTGCCTCGCCGCGCGCGCCCAGCGCCTCGGCGGCGCCCCACGCGTCCCCCAGGCGCCGGAACATCAGGAGGCTGGCGTCGGCGTCGGCGGTCGCGTCACCGGCCCATTGGGACCGGTTGGCCAGCACGTTGGCGCGCATCTGGAAGGCGGCGGCCAGCTCCCACTCGTAACCGAACTCCTCGCAGGCCTTGACGGTCACGTCGAGGACCTCCTTCAGCCTGGCCTGGTCGCCGGTGAGCACCACCGGGAAGAACCAGAGCGCGCCCGGGATCCGGCAGGTCTGCGGAAGTCCCGGCCGGTAGGCGGAGGTGATCGCGCGGAGCCGTTCGAGGGCGGCCGGTGTGGTCCACTGCTCCATCTGGTGCTCCATGGAGGCCAGTTGGACCAGCCGCACTCCGCGCCGCGCCTCCTGGAGCACGTCGGGGTCCATCGGCGGCGGGTTGTCGGTGCAGCGTACGTGCACCGGGGGCGCGGGCATCACGGGCGGCGCGAACGGGTCGGGCCCGAGCGCGGCCGCCTGCGAGGCCCAGTGGCGCGACTCGGGGCGCAGATCGCGCATCTGCCAGTACCAGACGAGGGCGTGCACCAGGCAGAGCGCCTCGTGCTCGTCGCGCAGCGCGATGGAGCGGCGCAGGGCGGTGCGCAGGTTCTCGTACTCCCGCTCCAGCGTGTCGATCGCGGCCCGCTGGGCGGGGCCGCGCAGTTCGGCGTCGCTGTGCCGGGCGAGTTCGCGGTAGTGCGTGAGGTGCCGGCGCTCGGCGCCGGCCCGGTCACCGGCGGCGTCCAGCCGCTCGCCCGCGTACTCGGCGACGGTCTCCAGGAGCCGGTAGCGCATCTCGCCGGAGTCGTCGGGCGCGGCCACGACGAGCGACTTGTCCACGAGGGAGCCGAGGACGGCGGGCACGTCGGCGACGGTGACGCGCGGCGCGCCGGGCGCCGGGGCCCGGTCGGCGCACACCTCTTCGGCCGCCGCCAGGCCGCAGCCGCCCGCGAAGACGGCGAGGCGGCCGAGCACCGCGCGCTCGGGGGCCTCAAGGAGGTCCCAGGACCAGTCGACCACGGCCCGCAGGGTCTGCTGGCGGGGCAGTACGGTGCGGCTGCCGCTGGTGAGCAGCCGGAAGCGGTCGTCAAGGCGATCAGCGATCTGACGTGGCGTCAGCATGCGGAGCCGGGCGGCGGCCAGTTCGATGGCGAGCGGCAGGCCGTCGAGGCGCCGGCAGATCTCGGCGACGGCCGCCGCGGTCCCCTCGTCGGCGTCAACCCGGAAGCCGGGGCTCGCCGCGGCCCCCCGGTCGGCGAACAGCCGCAGCGCGACGGGCGCGGGCAGTGGCTCGACGGGACGCACCAACTCGCCGGGTACGCCCAGGGGTTCGCGGCTGGTGGCGAGGACGACCAGACCGGGGCAGCGGGCCAGCAGGTACTCGGCGAGCTCGGCCGCGGCGCCGATGACGTGCTCGCAGTTGTCGAGGAGCAGCAGCATGCGGCGCGGCCCGCAGTGTTCGGCGAGCCGGACCACGGGGTCGTCGGCGTGCCGGTCGGCGGCCCTGAGTTCCTCGGCGCCGGCCGAGTGCAGCACCGTCTTGCGCGCGCCGACGGCGGTGAGCACCGCGGCGGGCACCCCGGCCGGGTCGTCCACGGGCGCGAGTTCGGCCAGCCACACCCCGTCCGGCCAGGCGGGCGCCGCGGCCTCGGCGACCTCCTGCGAGAGCCGGGTCTTGCCCGCCCCGCCGGGGCCGAGCAGGGTGACCAGACGGGCGGTTTCGAGGTCGCCGCGGATGTGCGCGAGATCGGCCTCGCGGCCGACGAACGAGGTGAGGCGGGCCCGCAGGTTGCCGTGCGCCGAGGCGGCCGCCGGCTCGGGTGCGGGCCGGGCCGCCGGGTTCAGCAACTCGGCGTGGATGGCACGGAGTTCGGGCCCGGGGTCGGCGCCGAGTTCCTCGGCGAGGGTGGCGCGCACGCTCTCGTACGCGGCGAGCGCCTGCGCGGGGCGGCCCGCGGCGCGCAGCGCCCGGATGCGCAGGGCGTGCAGCGGCTCGTCCAGCGGGTGGGTCTCGCACAGCGCGGTGAGTTCGGCGAGTGTCTCGCCGGGGCGGCCGAGCGCCAGGGCGGCGGTGAGGCGGAGCCGGCGGGCGTCCAGTCTGCGCGTCTCCCAGCGGGCCGCGAGGGCTTCGCGGTCGGGCAGGTCGGCGAGGGCGGGGCCGGCCCACAGCGCGAGCGCGTCGTCGAGCAGGGCCGCCGCCTTGGCCGGGTCGTCCTCGTCCAGGGAGCGGGCACCGTCGGCCGCGAGCCGCTCGAAGCGGTGCAGGTCGATGTCGTCGGACTCGGCGGCGAGCCCGTATCCGCCGCTCTCGGCGGAGAACACCGCCTCGTGGCCGAGCACCCGTCGCAGCCGTCCGACCAGCGCCTGTAGCGCGCCGGAGGCGTCGGCGGGCGGCTCGCCGTCCCACACCTCGTCCACCAGAACGCCCACCGGGACGGCTCGGCCGGGCCGCAGCGCGAGCACGGTCAGGAGCGCGCGCAGGCGCGCACCGCCGAGCGCGACGGGGCTGCCGTCGGGGCGGAAGGCCTGGGTGGTGCCGAGAATCCGGTAACGCACCCACCCATTCTCAACGACGCGGCGGGCGCAGCACTCCCTGGGCCCGGCCCGGGGCGGCCCGCCGGGCGCGGAACTCCCCCCGGTTGCGACCCGTTTGAGCCCACAACGGCGCGATCCATGCGCCGAAGAGCCTTCCCGGTCCGATTTTCAGGGCGCTCGTGGCCCCTGTACGGTCGGGCGCGACCCGCCGATCGTCCCCCGACCCCCTGGAGCCCCCGGCATGGCCACCGCATCCTCCCGCCACCCCGACCGGCGGATCAGTCCGGTCTTCCTCGGGATCGTCGCCGTGATGGCGGTCTCCGGGTGGGCGGTGTGGACGAGTTGGGCCGCCTCCCGGGGCCTGGCCGTCTTCCTGTTCGTGACGGCCGCCTGGGTCGTGTCGCTGTGCCTGCACGAGTACGCGCATGCCCGCACCGCGCTGCACGGCGGGGACATCACGGTCGGCGCCAAGGGGTATCTGACGCTCAACCCGCTGAAGTACACCCACGCGCTGCTGTCGATCGTGCTGCCGGTGATCTTCGTGATCATGGGCGGCATCGGTCTGCCCGGTGGCGCCGTCTTCATCGAGCGGGGGCGGATCCGGGGCCGCTGGCGGCACAGCCTGATCTCGGCGGCGGGCCCGCTCACCAACGTCCTGTTCGCGATCGTGTGCACGGCCCCGTTCTGGCTGCACGCACTGGACGGGGTGCCCGTCGACTTCCGCGTCGCGCTGGCGTTCCTCGCGCTGCTCCAGGTGACGGCCGCGCTCCTGAACTTCGTGCCGGTGCCGGGCCTGGACGGCTACGGGATCATCGAGCCGTGGCTGTCGTACCAGGTGCGGCGCCAGGTCGAGCCGTTCGCGCCGTTCGGACTGCTCGCGGTGTTCGGGCTGCTCTGGATCCCGCAGGTCAACGAGGAGTTCTTCCGCCTGGTCTACGCACTCCTGGACGGGCTCGGGGTGTCCGACCTGGACGCGGCCACCGGCCGCAGCCTCTACCAGTTCTGGCCGGACCTCTCGTTCACTTCCCCGCGCTAGCGAGCCGCCCCTTGCGCAGGTAGTACCACGTCATGTTGGACGAGAGCCCGGCCAGCAGGACCCAGATGATCCCGAGCCAGCTGCCCTGCACGAAGGAGACCACTGCCGCGGCGACGGCGAGGACACAGACGACGAGGGCGTACAGAGCGAGGCGGGGCATGGGGGTCGGCTCCTGTCGGGTACTTCGGCTGCTTCGGCACTGATGCCGTACGAGGCGGATACGGGTAGGAAAAGGACGGCGAGTGCCGCCCGGCACTCGCCGTCCAGTGTCCCCCATCGCCGGCGGCGCCTACACGTCGGTGAGGCGCAGTCCCGCGTGGGCCTTGTAGCGGCGGTTCACCGAGATCAGGTTGGCGACGAGCGACTCCACTTGGTGGGCGCCCCGCAGCCGCCCGGCGAAGACGCCGCGCATGCCGGGGATACGGCCGGCCAGCGCCTGCACGAGGTCGGTGTCGGCACGGGTCTCGCCGAGCACCAGCACGTCCGTGTCGATCTGCTCGATCGAGGCGTCCTGGAGCAGGACGGCCGACAGGTGGTGGAAGGCCGCGGTCACCCGCGAGTCGGGCAGCAGGGCGGCGGCCTGCTGGGCGGCGCTGCCCTCCTCGGGCTTGAGGGCGTACGCGCCCTGCTTGTCGAAGCCGAGCGGGTTGACGCAGTCGATCACGAGCTTGCCCGCGAGCTCCGCGCGCAGCGATTGAAGCGTCTTGGCGTGCCCGTCCCAGGGCACGGCCACGATCACGATGTCGCTGCGCCGCGCGCACTCGGCGTTGTCGGCGCCCTCGATACCCAGGCCCAGTTCGTCGGCGGCCGTCCGCGCCCGCTCGGCTGCCCGCGAGCCGATGATCACCTTCTGGCCGGCTCGGGCGAGGCGGTAGGCGAGGCCGCGGCCCTGGTCGCCGGTGCCGCCGAGCACGCCGACGACGAGGCCGGAGACGTCCGGAAGGTCCCAGGGGTCCCTGGCGGCGGGCTTCGGCGCGTTCCCAGCATTGTCAGTGGAAGTCATGAGGGCGACCCTACTCGGCCGTAGCGGGGCCCTCCTTCGGATGAGGAAGCCCCGTTCGGGCCCCACCGTGCGCGGGATGCGGCAGGATGCCGGGCCATGGACGCCGTACGGGTCGCAGTGCTGCGGGAAGTGCTCGCCGGGACGGAGTGGCTGCGGGCCACCCGCCGGTTCGCGGGCGTGCTGCGGGCCTCCGTCGTACCGCACGGCGGCGGTCTGCTCCTGGTCGGGACCGAGCGGTACGAGCCGTGGCACCTGGCCGCCCACCTCACCGACGAGGCCGCCTGGTCGGGGCTGCCCGAGCTGAGCCCGACCCTGGTGCGCCACCGCACCGAGCCGGGCGGGCCGCCGCATCTGTCGGTGGGCCTGGGCCGTCTGGAGGCGGCCCGGCGCGGCGAGACCCTGCTCCTGGTGGCGCCGCAGCGGCCCGTCGAGGGCCTGCTCGAACGCGTCCACGACGCGCGGCGGGCGGGGGCCACCGTTCTCGCCCTGGACGGCGGCGACCGCGAGGTGCGGGGTCTGGTCCACGAGTGCCTGACCGTGGCGCCGGACGCCGAACTCGACCTGGACACCGTTCAGCACCTGGTCAGCGCGGCCGCGGGCGAGAACACCCTGCCGGCGCAGCGCGGCCCGCGCCGCCTGCGCGACCGCCTCACCAGGCTGGCCGACCAGCTGACGGCCCCGCCGCCAAGACGCTGGTGAGCGGCCGCCGGTAGACCCCGGCGCGCACCGGAAATTCGTTTGCGCGCGGCAGCTCCGGCCCGGAGCATGACCGCTCGTGCCCGACCAACCCCGCGCATCCCGCCTGCGCTCGATACTCCCCGACCTCGCCCCCTGGCGTGCCTCAGCCGACTTCCGGCTGCTCTGGGTGCAGGGCCTGATCACCAACTTCGGCAGCTTCATGGCGATGGTCGCCCTGCCGCTCCAGATCAAGGAGCTGACCGACTCGCCGCTGGCGGTGGGCGCCATGGGCGCGGTGGAACTGGTCCCGCTGGTCGTCTTCGGCCTGTACGGCGGCGCCCTCGCGGACGCGGTGGACCGCCGCAAGGTGATCCTGGGCACCGAGGCGGGCCTCGGCCTGCTCGCGCTGGTCCTGCTGGTCAACGCGCTGCTGCCGGGCCCCATGCTCTGGCCGCTGTACGTGGTGGCCGCGGGCGTCTCGGCACTGGCCGGCCTCCAGCGCCCGGCGCTCGACTCGCTGATGGCCCGGATCGTCCCGCACGACCAGCTGACGGCGGCCGCGGCCCTCAACGCCCTGCGCTGGCAGCTCGGCGCGATCGCGGGACCTTCCCTCGCGGGCCTGGTCGTGGCGTACGCCGGCACGGCCACGGCGTACGCCACGACCATCGGCACGTTCACCGTGTCGGTAGTGATGTGCGCCCGGCTGACCCCGGCGCCGCCGGCCCATGACGCCGAGAAGCCCTCGCTGCGCGGGATCGCGGAAGGCGCCCGCTACGCGTGGTCGCGCCCGGTGCTGCTCGGGACGTACGCCGTCGACCTGGCCGCGATGTTTTTCGCCTTCCCGAACGCGATCTTCCCGTTCCTCGCCGACAGCCTGCACGCCGACTGGTCGCTGGGGCTGATGTATGCGGCGGGCTCGGTCGGTTCGGTGCTGCTGAGCCTGACCAGCGGATGGACCTCGCGGGTGCGGCGGCACGGCCTTTTCGTGGTGGTCGGGGCGGTCGTCTGGGGCGCGGCGATGGCCGGGGCGGGCCTTTTCGGCAACGTATGGCCGGTGCTGGCCTGCCTCGCGGTGGCGGGCGCCGGCGACATGCTGAGCGGGCTCGGCCGCTCCACGATCTGGAACCAGACGATCCCGGAGGAGCTGCGCGGCCGCCTGGCCGGCATAGAGGTGCTCTCGTACAGCGTCGGTCCGCAGCTCGGCCAGGTCCGGGCGGGCGCGATGGCCGGCTGGACCGGGACGAGGGCGGCGGTGTGGTCGGGCGGCCTG
The DNA here is from genome assembly GCF_036231355.1 of Streptomyces sp. NBC_01431. NCBI lineage: Bacteria > Bacillati > Actinomycetota > Actinomycetes > Kitasatosporales > Streptomycetaceae > Streptomyces > Streptomyces sp. NBC_01431. The sequence goes on along the minus strand of NZ_CP109496.1, from coordinate 5,766,671 downwards.
GCGTGCCTGGCGTCGGTGGGGCTGCTCGCCGCGGTCCTGCCGAAGCTGGTCACCTACGACTCGGCGACCGACGAGGACGCGGCCAGCCGCCGTGCCGCCAAGGAGGCCGCCTCCCCAGTGGTCTAGTCGTCACCGCCCTGCGGCGCCGACTTGTCGTGCCACTTCGGGTCGTTCTCCCACTCCAGGTTCCGCTCCTGCGCGTTCTGCATGGCGTGCTCGGCCTCCTCGCGGCTCGTATAGGGCCCGAAGCGGTCCTTGGCCGGGCAGTCGGGGCCCTCCTCGACCTTGTGGTGGACCAGGCAGTAGTACCACTCGCCGGGTTTGCCGACGGTGCGCTTCTTGAACAGAGCCATGGAGTGCCTCTTCCCTGGGACAGTGGCCGTGGGCCTCAAGGCCATGCTGCCCCACACCCGCTCGATAGACTCGCCGGCATGTCTGGCCAGCCGAAGTCGCAGTCCCTGCTCACGCCCGGGGAGATCTCTCCGGCCCGTTCCGTCCCGGGCAACATCCGGCGTCCCGAGTACGTCGGGAAGCCCATGCCCACGCCGTACACCGGCCCCGAAGTGCAGACCGCCGAAACGATCGAGCTGATGCGGATCGCGGGCCGGATCGCGGCGCGGGCGATGGAGGAGGCGGCCAAGCACATCGCGCCGGGGGTCACCACGGACGAACTGGACCGGGTGGCCCACGAGTTCATGTGCGACCACGGCGCCTACCCCTCGACGCTCGGCTACCGCGGCTTCCCCAAGTCGCTGTGCTCCTCGGTCAACGAGGTCATCTGCCACGGCATCCCCGACTCGACCGTCCTGAAGGACGGCGACATCGTGAACCTGGACGTGACCGCGTACATCGGCGGCGTGCACGGCGACAACAACGCCACCTACTTCTGCGGGGACGTCGACGAGGAGTCGAAGCTGCTCGTCGAGCGGACCCGGGAGTCCCTGGACCGCGCCATCAAGGCGGTCCGGCCCGGCCGCCAGATCAACATCATCGGCCGCGTCATCGAGTCGTACGCCAAGCGCTTCAACTACGGCGTCGTCCGGGACTTCACGGGGCACGGGATCAGCACGGCCTTCCACTCCGGTCTGATCGTGCCGCACTACGACGCCCCGCACGCCACGACCGTGATCAAGCCCGGCATGACCTTCACCATCGAGCCGATGCTCACGCTGGGCACCCATGAGTACGACATGTGGGAGGACGGCTGGACGGTCGTGACCAAGGACCGCAGGCGGACCGCCCAGTTCGAGCACACCCTGGTGGTCACGGAGACGGGCACGGAGATCCTCACCCTGCCGTAGGTCCGCGCGCCGTAGTGCGCCGCGCGCCCTGGGCCGCGCGGCGCCTTTTTTCGCTCCGTGTTGCGTCCGGGCCCCAGCGGGTACATGTTTACCGACAGGACGTCGGGAACCCGTTGGCCCAGCTCTGCCGCGGTTCCGGTGGTTCCCGCACCCGGTCCCCGGAGGCCCGCCTTGACCACGACCGCGACCACGCCGTTCTCCACCCTGATCCGCACGGCCTCGCACGAGCAGCACATCGAGGCGGAGACGTCGACGTTCATGGGTGATCTGCTTGGTGGCCGGCTCGGCGTACGGGCGTACGCCCGCTACACCGAGCAGCTCTGGTTCGTGTACCGGGCCCTGGAGGAGGGCGCCTCGGCGCTCGCCAACGACCCGGTGGCGGGGCCCTTCATCCGCCCCGAGCTGATGCGCACCGCCGCACTGGAACGGGACCTCGCCCATCTGCGCGGCGCGAACTGGCGGCACACCACCACCCCGCTCCCGGCGACAACCGCCTACGCCGGGCGCGTCACCGAGTGCGCGCGCACCTGGCCCGCCGGATACGTGGCGCACCACTACACCCGCTACCTCGGCGACCTCTCGGGCGGCCAGATCATCCGCGACAGGGCGGAGCGGACCTGGGGCTTCGCGCGCAAGGGCGACGGCGTACGGTTCTACGTCTTCGACCGGATCCCCAACCCGGCCGAATTCAAGCGGAGTTACCGCGAGCTGCTCGACGCGGTCCGGGCGGACGACCTGGAGAAGCAGCGGATCGTGGCCGAGTGCAAGCGCGCGTTCGCGCTGAACACGGCGGTGTTCCGGGAGCTGGGCCAGGAGTTCCCGCTCAGCGCGTGACGCGCCGCGGGGGGGGGCAAGTTTTCGGGTGCGGGTCAGCCGTTGGTTTGCGCCGTTCCCCGCGCCCCCTGCCGGACCCAAAGCCGGGTGCGGGTCTCGTTCGGTTGCTCGCGCCGTTCCCCGCGCCCCTTGCCGGGCCCAAAGCCGGGTGGGGGTTTCATTCGGTTGCTCGCGCCGTTCCCCGCGACTCTAAAGGCTTCGCGCAAGGCCTCGGGTGACAGAGCGTTCCAACCTCACGCGCCCGCCCAGCTCGATCGTGCCGTCCGGGCCCGGGGCGGTGAGGAGCTGGGAGCCGCGGCCCTGCCTGATGTTCAGGGCCCGGCCGAGCTGCTGGGTGAGCAGCAGGGCGGCGGCGCCGGTCGCCTCGTCCTCGTCGATGCCGTCGCCGCGCCCGGGGAAGCCCCGCGCCCGCACCCGCCCGGCGGCCTCGTCCTCCCAGCCCCAGGCGTACACCCACTCCCCGGGCTCGGGCACGGCGAGCGCGTCGACCTCGGCGGCCGAGGCGTACTGACGGAGCGTGCGCGGGGGCGCCCACTGCGCGCGGGCGGTGATCCAGGTGAACTCGCCGTCCTGGCGGGCGAAGACGTCGCCGACGGGCAGTTCAAGGAGGTCCAGGTCGAGCAGCCAGGCGACGCCGACCAGCGGGTGCCCGGCGAAGGGCAGCCGGAGGGTGGGGGTGTGGATGACGACGGTCCCGCGCTCGGGGTCGTCCACGAACACGGTCTCGCTGAAGCCGAGTTGACGCGCGAGCTCCTGCCGGTCGGCGGCACCGGGCACGGCCGCGCCCTCGCGCACCACGCCGAGGGCGTTGCCGTGCCGCCCGTCGGGCCCGCAGAAGACGTTGAGCACGTCGATCAGTACGTCGAGTTCCGTCACGCGTGCATTGAAGCAGCAGAGAGCGCCGAACCTCCCGGCCGGGGCTCCTCGCCCGCCCCCGGCACCAGGACGCAGGACGGCCGGCCCGTGACGGGGCCGTGACCGGTGAGAGCTGAATCACTCACCCCATGGACATAGGTGAGGTAAGGCTCGGTTAAGTTAGGTTCGCCTCAGTCGGCCTGTCGACCCTGATCCAGCGTGGAGCCCGCATGCGACCCGTCCGTACCTCCGTAGTCACCGCCGCCGCTGCCGTGGCGGCCCTGACCGCCGTCACGGGCTGCGCCGACAAGAGCGACGCCAAGGGCGCCAGCGCCGGTGACGCGATCCAGGTGACCGCCACCGACGACTCCTGCAAGCTGTCGAAGACCGAGTTCCCGGCCGGCCACGTGAAGTTCGACGTGGAGAACAAGGGCTCCAAGGTCACCGAGGTCTACCTCCTCTTCCCCGACGACCGCATAGTCGCCGAGCGCGAGAACATCGGCCCCGGCCTCAACCAGCAGCTCACCGCCGAGGTCAAGGCCGGGTCGTACGAGGTCGCCTGCAAGCCCGGCATGAAGGGCGACGGCATCCGCCAGAAGGTCACCGTCACCGGCGGCACCGCCGTCAAGCGCAACCCGCAGCTGGACACCGCCGTCGCCGAATACCGCAAGTACGCGCAGGAGCAGGCCGACGAGACGCTGCCCAAGGTCAAGGTCTTCACGGACGCGGTGCGGGCCGGTGACGTGGACGCAGCGAAGAAGGCGTTCGCCCCCTCGCGCCTGGGCTGGGAGCGCACCGAGCCGGTCGCCGAGTCCTTCGGCGACATCGACCCGAAGACCGACACCCGCGAGGACGGCCTGGAGAAGGGCCAGAAGTGGACCGGGTGGCACCGCCTGGAGAAGTCGCTGTGGGTCGACAACAAGATCGGCGACGAGGAGAAGGGCCTGGCCACCGAGCTGGACAAGGACCTGACCGACTGGCAGAAGCGGGTCGGCACCGCCGAGATCACCCCGACCTCGATGGCCAACGGCGCCAAGGAACTCCTCGACGAGGTCGCCACCGGGAAGATCACCGGTGAGGAGGACCGCTACAGCCACACCGACCTGTCCGACTTCAAGGGCAACGTCGAGGGCGCCCAGAAGGCGTACGAGCTGCTCAAGCCGGTCGCCGCGAAGAACGACCCGGCCCTCGCCACCGAGCTGGACAAGCAGTTCGCGGCCCTGAACACGCTGCTCGACAAGTACCGCACCGACAAGAACTCCTACGACTTCACCGCGTACGACAAGGTCGGCGAGAGCGACCGAAAGCAGCTCTCGGACACCGTCAACGCGCTCGCCGAGCCGCTGTCCAAGCTCGCCGCGGCCGTCGCGAAGTAAGACCCGGAGCCAGGAGGAGATTCGTCATGAGCGACACGACCGAGGCCACCGGGCCCGGCAGGTCACCGTCCCGCCGGGCGCTGCTCGGCTGGGGCGGCGCGGGACTCGCGCTCGGCGCGGCCGCGGCCGGCGGCACCGTCGCCGTCGTGAAGAGCGGCGGGAGCGACGCGGTGCCCGCCGCGGACACGGGCGCCGCGGTGCCGTTCCACGGCGACCACCAGGCGGGCATAGCCACCGCCGTCCAGGACCGGCTGCACTTCGCCTCGTTCGACGTGACGACCAAGGACCGCGCCGAACTCGTCCAGCTCCTCAAGGACTGGACGGCGGCCGCCGCCGCGATGACCGAGGGCAAGGCCGTCGGCCAGGGCGCGTACGGCGGTCTCGCCGAGGCGCCGCCGGACGACACGGGCGAGGCGCTCGGCCTCAAGCCGTCCCGGCTCACCCTGACCTTCGGCGTCGGCCCCTCCCTCTTCGCCAAGGGCCGCTTCGGACTTGAGTCCCGGCGCCCCGAGGCGCTGGTCGACATCGAGCAGTTCCCCGGCGACAACCTCGACGCGGCCCGCAGCGGCGGCGACCTGTGCGTGCAGGCCTGCGCGGACGACCCGCAGGTCGCGGTGCACGCGATCCGCAACCTGGCCCGCATCGGCATGGGCAAGGTCGCCGTCCGCTGGTCGCAGCTCGGCTTCGGCAAGACGTCGTCCACGACGCCGGACGCCCAGACCCCGCGCAACATGATGGGCTTCAAGGACGGCACCCGGAACGTCTCGGGAACCGACACCAAGGCCCTCGACCAGCACGTCTGGGTCGGCGAGAAGGACGGCACCGACTGGATGACCGGCGGCTCCTACCTGGTGGCCCGCCGCATCCGGATGCACATCGAGACCTGGGACCGCACCTCGCTCCAGGAGCAGGAGGACGTGTTCGGCCGCGACAAGGGCGAGGGCGCCCCGGTCGGCAAGTCCAAGGAGCGCGACGAGCCGTTCCTGAAGGCGATGAAGCCGACCGCGCACGTCCGCCTCGCACACCCCGACTCGAACGACGGCGTACGGATCCTGCGCCGCGGCTACTCCTTCACGGACGGCACGGACGGCCTGGGCCGTCTGGACGCGGGCCTGTTCTTCCTGGCCTACCAGCGCGACGTGCGCAAGGGCTTCCTCCCGCTCCAGCGCAGTCTGGCCCGCCACGACGCGCTCAACGAATACATCCAGCACGTGGGTTCGGCGATTTTCGCGATCCCGCCGGGCGTCCGCGACAAGGGCGACTGGTGGGGCCGGGGACTCTTCGGCTGAGAGGACGACATGTTCGCCAACTATCTGATCGGCCTGCGCGAAGGGCTTGAGGCCAGCCTGGTCGTCTGCATCCTGGTCGCGTACCTGGTGAAGACCGACCGCCGCGACGCCCTGAAGCCGGTGTGGATCGGCGTGGCCGTGGCCGTCGTCGTGGCGTTCGCGTTCGGCGCCGGGCTCGAATTCGGCTCGCAGGAAATGACGTTCAAGGCCCAGGAGGCGCTCGGCGGTTCGCTGTCGATCATCGCGGTGGGCCTGGTCACCTGGATGGTGTTCTGGATGCGGCGCACCGCGCGGCACCTGAAGACCGAGCTCCAGGGCAAGCTCGACTCGGCGCTGCGCATGGGCACCGGGGCGCTGGTGGCGACCGCGTTCCTGGCGGTCGGCCGCGAGGGCCTGGAGACCGCGCTGTTCGTGTGGACGTCGGTGCACGCGGCCGGCTCCGAGAACGGCACGGCCCAGCCGATGATCGGTGCCCTGCTCGGCCTGGCCACCGCGGTGTTCCTCGGCTGGCTGTTCTACCGCGGCGCGCTGAAGATCAACCTCTCGAAGTTCTTCACGTGGACCGGCGGCATGCTGGTGGTCGTCGCGGCGGGCGTCCTCGCGTACGGCGTGCACGACCTCCAGGAGGCCGACTTCGTCGCGGGCATCAACTCCAAGGCCTTCGACGTCAGTTCGGCCATTCCGCCGGACAGCTGGTACGGCACCCTCCTCAAGGGCGTCCTCAACTTCCAGCCCGATCCGACCGTCGTCCAGGTCATGGTGTGGGCCCTCTACCTGATCCCCACGCTCGTGTTCTTCTTCGCCCCGGTAGGGTTCCGGAAGTCCGTGGGGACTACGAGGGTCGAGGGGCAGAAGGCGGTTCATGAGACGGGTGAGTCGGCTGGTGGCGGGGCTCGCGACGGCGACCGTACTGACGGTGACCGCGAGCGGCTGCGTGACGGTGCACGGGGAGCGGGAAGTCGTACCCTCGGCGACGAAGGCTGAGGCCGCCCAGGCACTCGCCGACTTCACCGACGCCTACAACAAGGCCGACAAGGCCTACGACCCGGCCCTGGACGCGGGCCGGGTCACCGGCGCGCTCGGCGCCACCAACCAGGCAGGCCTCAAGGCGCGCCATGTGACCGACCCGGGCGGCAACAGCCAGCACTCGCCGCTGACGCTGACGGACGCGAAGTTCACGATCCCCAAGCAGGCGGGCTGGCCGCGCTGGTTCGTCGCCGACACCGACTCCAACCGGGACCGTGACGACAAGGGCCCGGACGACACCCGCTGGCTGCTGCTCTTCATACGCGGTGGCCCGGACCAGGTGTGGAAGGCCGCCTACCTGTCGGTCCTGGGCGCCACGGCCGTGCCCGCCTTCAAGACGGACAAGGACGGCTGGGCGGAGCCGGTGAGCCCCGACGACCCCTCGCTCGTGCTCGCCCCGAAGGACCTCAGCGCGGACTACGCCTCGTACCTCCAGGACGGGAAGCCGCCGGCGTTCGCGGACGGCCAGCACACCAGCGGCTGGCGCGAGGCGCGCCGCAAGAACGCGGTCAGCTCCGGCCGGATCACCCAGTTCATCGACCAACCCCTGACCGACGGCGACTTCGCGCCGCTGGGCCTGCGCACGGCGGACGGCCAGGCGCTGGTCTTCTTCTCGACCCGCCACTTCGAACGCCAGACGGCGGCGAAGGGCGTGGCCCTGAACATCACCCCCGACGAGAAAGCCCTCCTGACCGGCCAGGTCAAAACCTCCCTGACCAGAGAGTGGATCTCCAACGAACTGGCCCTGATCCCACCCCAGGGCCGAACGGTGGTGGCGAACATGGTGGAGGGCTTGATCTCAACGAAGGGCGAGTAATCCCGTGAGGGGCCCCCGGCGAACCGATCCCGGGGCGAAGCCCGCGGGGCCCCAGGGGTCCGGGGCGCAGCCCTCCGTGGAGGTCCGGGGCGCAGGCCCCGCGGGGTCCGGGGCGCAGCCCCGTGGGGGGTCCCGGGGGGCCAAGCCCGTGGGGTCCGCAGCCCCGAGAGGCCGAGGAGGCGCAGTCCGCGAAGGCGTCCAAAGGGCAGCGCGTAAGGCGGCCGCGGACCGCAACCCCGTCAAGGCGCCCGGGGCGCAGGCCCCGAGGCGGTCCGGGGCGCAGCCCGAGGGAGTCCAGGGGCACAGGCCCCGAGGGGGTCCGAGGGCACAGGCCACTTGGGGGCCCAGGGGCGCAGGCCTGTGGGAGTCCAGGGGCACAGGCCCCGAGGGGGTCCGAGGGCACAGGCCACTTGGGGGCCCAGGGGCGCAGGCCTGTGGGAGTCCAGGGGCACAAGCCCCGAGGGGGTCCGAGGGCACAAGCCACTTGGGGGCCCAGGGGCGCAGGCCTGTGGGAGTCCAGGGGCACAAGCCCCGAGGGAGTCCAGGAGGCGCAGGCCCCGAGAGGGTCCGGGGCGCAGCCCCGGGGAGCAACCTTCAGCTTCCTTACCCCCCACCCCCGGAGGGTTTCGGGAAGGGGCGGGATGGGGAACTCGCGCCGAAGGCGCCCACCCGCCGGGGGCTACCGCCCCAGGGGCCACGCCGCGGCGTGCGAGCCAGCCGCCCCCGCATACCGCGCACACGCATCGGTCAACGCCTCAAGCAACGTCAGCGGATCCGGAAGCCCATGCTCCGGCCCCCGCACCCATCCCACCCCAAGCTCCCCCGGCAAGCGGGCCGGCGGCACCAGTACGTAACTCCCCCGGCAGTGCCACCGCAGCCCCGGATGCTCGTCCATCGTCTCGGGATGGCAGTCGAGCTCGCAGGGCCACCATTCGTCCTCGTCCTCGGGCGTACCCCGGGTCGCGGTGAAGAACAGCATCCGCCCGTGGTCCCCCTCGCCGCCGGCTTCCGCGACGGGCCCGACGTCGACCCCCTCGGAGAGGAGCCGGGCGAGCGCTTCGCGACCCGCTTCGAGCGGTACGTCGAGCACGTCGTGGACCATGCCGGTCGCGGTGATGAAGTTGGCCTCGGGCTGGCCGAGGGCCCACCGCTCGACCTGCGCGCGGTCGGTGGTGGACTGCGTCTGCCAGGCGAAGGAGACGGGGTGGCGGGCGGGCGTGGGACACCCGACCCGTTCGCAGGAACACCGGAAACCGACGGGGTACGCGGCGGGCGCCAGCGGCAGGTCGGCGGCGGCCACGGCCAGGAGCAGCTCAAGCCGGCCCTGGTCCGCGCCCGGAGCGTCCTTGGGACGCCTGCGCAGCCAGCGGGACAGTTTGCTCTCCTCGCCGCGGGAACGGCCGAACTCAGCGCCCATCTATCCCCTCACCTCACCGTTGGCCCCAACGGACTCGTCCACGATGAACATCGTCCCACCATCCTGCTCCCCGGGTGACCGCACTGGACAACCGGGGTGTGTGACATGACCCGCCCGTGACCAACGGGCAGCTCCCGGGTGATCAGTGCGGGACGGTTGTGCGCAGCACGTGGGAGACGACGCCGTACCCGTACGCAGAGGTGAGCGGCAGAGTGCGCAGCAGCCGCCGACGGGTGAGCGGACCGACGAGCAGCTCCACGGCGATGCGGGGATCGATGTCGGGGCCGAGGCGATGCGGGGATCAAGGCCGACGCCGGCGAGGGCGGCGATGTTGGAGGAGGGACGTATGACAACACAAGCGTCGTGAACGCGCGCATGAACCGGATGGCTCAGAAGAAAAAACACCCGGACGGTTCACTGCGCGCACGCCCGGCACGGCGGACCATGGGCTGCACGGGGCTGCGCGCTCGTGCGGCCCAAGTCGCCCGTGAGGAGCCCTCATTGCCTCGTATCGCCCGTGACCTCCGCACCCCGAGAACCGCCCGACCCCGGCGCTATCTGATGTGCCCACCGGCATACTTCAAGGTCACGTACTCCATCAATCCCTGGATGGATCCCGCGAAACCGGTCGACCTGCCGCTGGCCCTGGCCCAGTGGGAGGACCTGCGCGACCGCTACCGCTCGTTCGGCCACACCGTCGAGCTGCTCGAACCCCGCCCCGACCTGCCCGACATGGTCTTCGCCGCCAACGGAGCCACCGTGATCGACGGCCGGGTGCTCGGCGCCCGCTTCGCGCATCCGGAACGCGCCGCGGAGGCCGAGGCCCACCTCGACTGGTTCCGTGCCCACGGTTTCACCACCGTCCACGAGCCGTCCCACATCAACGAGGGCGAAGGCGACTTCGCCGTCACGGCCTCCTATCTGCTCGCCGGGCGCGGCTTCCGCTCCAGCCCGCTCTCGCACGACGAGGCCCAGGAGTTCTTCGGCCGCCCGGTGATCGGCCTCGACCTGGTCGACCCGCGTTACTACCACCTGGACACGGCCCTCTGCGTCCTCGACGACACGGCCGACGAGATCATGTACTACCCGCCGGCCTTCTCGCCCGGCAGCCGGGCCGTGCTGTCCAGGCTGTTCCCGCACGCCCTGATCGCCGAGGAGCCGGACGCCGCGGCGCTCGGGCTCAACGCGGTCAGCGACGGCCACCACGTCCTGCTCCCCCAGGCCGCCGCCGGCCTCTTCGAGCCGCTGCGCGCCCGCGGCTTCGAGCCGGTCGCCATGGACCTGGGCGAGCTGCTCAAGGGCGGCGGCAGTGTGAAGTGCTGTACGCAGGAACTGCGTTCCTGACTAAGGGGCGGGCTCTGCGGGGTGGGGCGGCCAGGCGTCGCCCCACCCGGCATCCCGGGCCGCGCGGTACAGAGCGCCATGGCGTTTGGTGACCGTGTCGCGGCGCAGCTGCTCCTCGGCGGTGCACAGGTCGAGCAGCACCTGGCCCTTGCGGATCTGGGGCCTGCGGATGACCCGCGCCGGGGCGGGCTCGCACGGGAACCTGGTGGCGGCGACGTAGCTGAACTTCTCGTCCTCGTACGCCAGTGAGCCCCCCTTGACCTGGCGGTGCAGGGAAGACCGGCTGACGCGGGCCGAGAAGTGGCACCAGTCGGTGCCGGGCTCGATGGGGCAGGCGGCGCTGTGCGGGCAGGGCGCGGCGATGTGGAAACCGGCCGCGATCAGCCGGTCGCGCGCCTCGATGATCCGGGCGTAGCCGTCGGGGGTGCCGGGCTCCACGATGACGACGGCGCCGGTGGCGGCGCCGGCGGCGGCGTCCACGAGGGAGCTTCGGTCGTCGGGGGTGAGCTCGTTCAGGACGTAGGAGACGGTGATGAGGTCGGCGCTGTCCAGGGTGAGCGCCGAGCCGATGCGGGCCCGTTCCCAGCGGGCGGTGCTCAGGCCGGGGAGCCCGGAGGCCTCGGCGAGCTCACGGCCGACGGCGAGCGCGGGCTCCGCCCAGTCCAGGACGGTGGTGACGACGGGCCCGCCGGTTTCGTCCTGCCAGGCCTCGGCGACCGCCCAGCTCGCAGCGCCAGTGCCGCCGCCGATGTCGGTGTGGGTGGCCGGGGTCCACTCGCCGGCCGCGTCCCGGAACGCGTCGAGGGCGGAGCGCACCGCCTCGAAGGTGGCGGGCATCCGGTACGCGGCGTAGGCGGCGACGTCGGAGCGGTCCCGCAGCACCGGGGCGTGGGTGGGGACGACGCCGCGGTAGTGGCCGATCAGCCGGTCGACGGCGCCCGCGGCCTGTGAGGGCGGCAGCCCGTCGAGCAGCCCGGCCAGGGCCGAACGCAGGGCTTCCGGAAAGGGGAGGGAGTGGTTCACCGGGCGAGTCTACTTTTGCGGCGCCCCGGCGAGGGACGCCGAGGTGAGGGGGTCCGAGGTGAGGGGGTCCGTCTTGCGCTGCCAGGGCCGGCACAGCAGCAGGAAGCAGAGCAGGGCCGCGACGGCCGATGCGAGCTGGACGACCGCCATGGGCACGGCGGTCGCCTCTCCCGCGATGCCGACCAGCGGCGAGGCGATCGCGCCGATCAGGAAGGAGGAGGTGCCGAGCAGGGCGGACGCGGAGCCGGCGGCGTTCGGGGTGCGCATCAGGGCCTGGGCGTTGGTGTTCGGCATGGCCAGACCCATCGCGGACATCAGCACGAAAAGACCGGCCGCGACCGGCGCGAGCCCGACGTGGCCGAACACCCCGGAGGTCATGAGGAGCAGCGCCGTCGCCGCCAGGATGATGACGACCAGACCGAAACCGAGCGCCTTGTCCAGGCTGACCCGGCCTATGAGGAGCTTGCCGTTGATCTGGCCGACGGCGACCAGGCCGACGGAGTTCAGTCCGAACAGCAGGGAGAAGGTCTGCGGGGAGGCGCCGTAGATCTCCTGCACGACGTACGGGGAGGCCGAGATGTAGGCGAACAGGGCGGCGAAGGCCAGACCGCCCGCGAGCATGTAGCCGGTGAAGACCCGGTCCCTGAGCAGGCCGCCCATGGTCCGCAGGGCCTCGCCGACACCGCCCGGGTGCCGCCGGTCCACCGGCAGTGTCTCGTGCAGCCACTTCCAGACCACCGCGGTCAGGAGCACACCGATCACGGTCAGTACGGCGAAGACGCCGCGCCAGTCGGTCAGGCGCAGCACCTGCCCGCCGATCAGCGGCGCCACCACGGGGGCGACGCCGGAGATCAACATCAGGGTGGAGAAGAAGCGCGCCATCTCCACCCCGTCGTACAGATCGCGCACCACGGCGCGGGCGATCACGATGCCGGCGGCCCCGGCCAGGCCCTGCAACAGGCGGAAGGCGACGAGCAGTTGGACGTCGGGAGCGAACGCGCAGACCGCGGTCGCGACGACGTACACGACCATGCCGATGAGCAGGGGGCGGCGGCGTCCCCACTTGTCGCTCATCGGCCCGACGACGAGCTGGCCGAGCGCCATGCCGGCGAGGCAGGCCGTGAGGGTGAGCTGAACGGTCGCGGCGGGCGAGCGCAGCTCCTCGGTGACCTCGGGCAGCGCCGGGAGGTACATGTCCATGGAGAGCGGGGGAAGCGCGCTGAGTCCGCCGAGCACCAGGGTGACCAGAAGGCCGGTGCGGCGAACGGCGACGCCACCGGGGACGGCCTCGGTAGCCGCCCTGGTCGATATGTGGCCCTGGGTGTCCTGGCCCCCGCGCTCCGGCATCGTTTTCTCTCCTGAAGGTGGAATCGAACAACCATGCTCTCAGCCCGCCCCGGCTGTGGGGACCACTCGGGACGGCCCGGAATGGAGGCACCGGTCACATCCAGCGCGCGGGGGCTAGCCGCGGTCGGGCCACAGTGGCGCACGGGCGCTACCCACACCCGGGCCACCCGGCCCGCCCGGCCGTGCCGGTACGCGGCTCCCATATGGCGGACGGGCGGTTTCGCGGGGGCCTCTCTCCCGTACGCTCCGGGCTCATGGACGTGACCTCGCAGAAGTCTGCCGTCGTGACCGGTGCCGGGTCCGGCATCGGCCGTTCCGTGGCGCTGGTGCTGGCCGGGGCGGGCTGGTCGGTGACCCTGGCCGGACGCCGCGCCGAGGCCCTTGAGGAGACCGCTGCGCTGGCCGGCCCGGACGCCGAGGTGCTGTGCTTCCGTACGGACGTGACCTCGCCGGAGGAGGTCGGCGCGCTGTTCGGCGCGGCGCGGGCGGCGCACGGCCGGGTGGACCTGCTGTTCAACAACGCCGGGACGTTCGGGCCCGGCGGGGTGCCCGTGGAGGACCTGTCGTACGAAGCGTGGCGCGCGGTGGTCGAGGTGAATCTGAACGGGGCGTTCCTGTGTGCGCAGGCGGCGTTCCGGGCGATGAAGGAACAGTCCCCGCAGGGCGGCCGGATCATCAACAACGGGTCGATCTCGGCGCACGCCCCGCGGCCGAACTCGGTGGCCTACACCGCCACGAAGCACGCCATGACCGGGCTGACCAAGTCGCTGTCCCTGGACGGACGGCCCTACCGGATCGCGGTGGGGCAGATCGACATCGGCAACGCGGCGACGGAGATGACGCAGCGCATGCAGACCGGAATCCCGCAGGCCAATGGGGAGTTGGCGGTGGAGCCCGTGATGGATGCGCAGGACGTGGCGCGGACGGTGCTGCACATGGCCGAGCTGCCGCTGGAGGCGAACATCCAGTTCGCCACGGTGCTGGCGACGGCGATGCCGTACATCGGACGGGGCTGAGGCCGCGCCCGGCGGGGCCGCCGGGATGGGGCGCCGGGATGGGCCGCCGGGCGGAGTCGCCAGGGGGGCGCCGCCGAATGGGGCCGCCGGGATAGGCCGCCAAGTGGGCCGCCAGGTGAAGCCGCCGAGTAGGGCCTCTGGGCGACGGCGCCGAGTAGGGCCGCCGGGTGAGCCGCCGGCGGGGCCGCCAGGGTGGGCCGCCGGGGTGGGCCGCCGGGGCTGGATTCGCTGTCCCCCGGCTCGCGCGCGACCGTGGCCGGCGGCCTGGAATAGCCGCTCCAGCAGTGGAGTTGGGGTGACCATGACCATTGATGTGCAGACCGAGGTCCTTCACTACACCGCGTTCTCCAGCGATCCCGCCGGGGGCAACCCCGCCGGGGTCGTCCTGGACGCGTCCGGGCTCGACGACAGCGCGATGCTGGCGATCGCCGCGCGCCTCGGATACAGCGAGTCGGCGTTCCTGACGCCCCCGCCGGAGGGGCTCGGGGAGCCCGGACGGGCGTTCACGCTGCGGTACTTCAGCCCGAAGGCGGAGGTTCCGTTCTGCGGGCACGCCACCGTGGCGACCGCGATCGCGCTGGGCGAGCGGATCGGCACCGGGGAGCTGACGTTCGCGACGGCCGCCGGTACGGTCCCGGTGACCGTCGCCGAGGACCCGGCGACGGGCGGTCTGCGCGCCACCCTGACCAGCGTCGAGCCGCACTCCGAAGCGGTCGAGGACAAGGATCTCGCCGAGGCGCTGGCGGCCCTGGACTGGCCGGCCGAGGCGCTCGACCCTGCGATCGCACCCGGCATCGCCTTCGCCGGGGCCCGCCACCTCGTGCTGGCCGCCGGCACACGGGAGCGCCTCGCCGACCTCTCGTACGACTTCGACCGACTCGCGGCGCTGATGCACCGGCTCGACCTCACCACCGTCCAACTGGTGTGGCGCGCCTCGGAGTTGGTCTTCCACGTGCGTGACCCGTTCCCGGTCGGCGGGGTGGTGGAGGACCCGGCGACGGGCGCCGCGGCCGCCGCGTTCGGGGCGTACGCACGGGAGTTGGGCCTGGTCGCCGAGGAGTCGGAGCTGACGCTCCATCAGGGCGAGGACCTGGGCCGCCCCGGTGTGCTCACGGTGACCCTGCACGCCGGCGACGCCCGCGTGCGGGTGAGCGGCACCGGGGCGCGCATCCCGGCGTGACCGGGGGTCCGCATCCCCGCGTGACCCGGCGGACCGGGGCCCACATCCCAACGTGGCCCGGGGCCGGGGCCGAAGCTCAGGCCCTGCCCCGGCTCGAAGCGCCCGACCTCCCCACCGCGAACCGGGACCTGGACCGGCAATCACGCCCGCCCCCGCTCGAAACGGCTAGCTTTCCCACCGGAGCCAGCACCCGCAGGGTCAGGCCTGGCCGGTCTCGAAGCGGCTGACCTTTCCGCCGTCGACGGTGAAGCGCCAAGCGGTGCGCATCTCGCCCCAGGTGTCGTTGCGGTAGTTGGCGACCAGGCCGAGTCCGTCGTGCGTCTGCTTCTCGATGTCCATGTGACCGCCCGACGAGAAGATCTCGCGCTCGGTCCAGTCGGCGGCGTCGCGGTCCGCACCGTCGTCCGACATGGTGGCGCCGGGCGTGAGAGTGGCGGTGAACGCCTGGCGGTCACCGGCGTTGAGCGCGCCGACGAAGGCCCGTACGGCTGGGTCGGTCAGCTTGTCGAGGGCGATGGTCACGGTCTCTCCCGATCAGTCCGGAGGTGTCGTACGGAACGATTCCCCCCACGACACCGCAGCCCGGCGGCCCTCGCCACCCGTGCGGGGCCGGGTGATGACACCGTGGGGCACATGGACGACTCCACCTGGAACTCCCCCTGGCCCACCGTCACCGCCCTGCACGCCTGGCTCACCGAGCAGAGCCCGGTGTCACCCGAGCAGCAGACGCTGCTGCGGATGCTGAAGCTGTCGGAGGAGGTGGGCGAGGTCGCCGAGGCCGTCATCGGCGCCACCGGCCAGAACCCCCGCAAGGGCGTCTCGCACAGCTGGCAGGACGTCCAGTCCGAACTGTGCGACGTCATCGTCACCGCGATGGTCGCCCTGACCACCCTCACCCCGGATGCGGCCCGTGTCTTCGACGCGCATCTGAAGGGGGTGGCCGCGCGTTCGCTCAGCAGCGACTGAGCGCTGCGCGGGACGTGGCGTCCGTCGGCCGCGGACGGCGGCGCCGCACTGTGGCACAGCCCCGCGGCCCACTCTCGTCGCCGCGCCGTCGCGGTGCAGCCCCTCCCGGTCCGCGCAGCCCGTCCGTACGGCGACCAGGCAGCCGCCCAGGAGGAGCCACCGGACGGGGCGCCGGGCGCCCCCGGCGTGCTCAGCCAAGCTGCCCGAGCATGCCGGTGACGGAGTTGAGCGCGCTGTGCAGCGAGGGGGCGACCGCCGTATCGGCGAGATAGAAACCGAACCCGGCGCAGATGAGCGCGTGGGAGAGCTTGGTGCCGCCTTTGCGGCAGAGGAAGAAGGCGCCCGCTGCGAGCGCCAGCATCACGGGAAAGTGCAGTGAGGGCACGGCTTATCACCTCGTGTTCCCCGAGTCCGACTGTGCGGCACTTGAGAGGGTGCCCCGCCGCGACGGGCGGCGCGGGCTTCCGCCTCAGTACCGCAGATCACGCTACGACCGCCGTCGGCTTTCCGCCACACGGACGATGACCGCATGGTTGCGTACGGTGATGCGGCAGGTGGCTCATGCCCAGAGCCGGGCAGCGAGGCGCCCCGGCGCGACCCGGGGCGTAAGGCCCGCCCATGAAACCGAGCCAGTCGTGGCTCAGGGCGCAAGGCCCACCACGAAACCGAACCGGTCACCGCCCAGGACGCAAGGCCCACCACGAAACCGAACCGGTCACCGCCCAGGACGCAAGGCCCACCACGAAACCGAACCGGTCACCGCCCAGGACGCAAGGGCCGCCACGAAACCGAACCGGTCGCGACTCACGGCGTAAGGCGGGCCGTGAAGCTGAACCGGTCGCCGCGGAAGAGCGAGCGTACGCACTCGACAGGCGTGCCGTGCGCGTCCTTGGTGACGCGGTTCATGAGCAGCATCGGCAGCGCGGGGCTCGTGCCGATCAGCCGCGTCTCGCGCGGGGACGCCAGCACCGTCTCGATGCGTTCGTCGGCCTCGGCGAGCAGCACGCCGGTCGCGGCCAGGTAGCGGTAGAGGGAGGTGGCGGGGTCGAACTCGGCGAGCAGGGTGGGGAACCGGTCCACCGGCAGGTGGGTGCATTCCAGGCCGACCCGAACGCCGTCCGCGAGCAGCAGCCGCTCCAGGCGCAGAACGGCGGAGCCGGACCCGATGGCGAGCCCGGTGGCCACCAGATCGTCAGCCGGTACCTCCTCGAAGGCCACGACCTGGCGGCCCGGTTCGAGGCCCTGTTGGCGAACTCCCTCGGTGTAGCTGGCCAGTTGGAGTGGCTGCACCAGTTTGGGTCCGGCGACGACGGTGGAGCGTCCGCGTCGTTCCACCCGTCCTTCGAGGCGCAGTTCCCTGATGGCCAGCCGAACGGTGGTGCGCGAGACGGCGAACCGTTCCGCGAGTTCTCGCTCGGTGGGCAGGACCGTGCCTTGGCCCAGCCCGCCGAGCAGGGCCGTGACCCGCATCTTCACCTGGAAGTACTTGGGCAGGCCGACCGCTTCTTTCACCCGTCCGAGCCTAGTCGAAGCGCGCCGGGAGCCGCCGTTCGCCTGCTCGTCGCCTGCCGAGCAACTCCCCGTTCATTGGGGGCCGTTCACCGCGACCACCCTTACCTTGTTTGGGCTAGCCCAATTGCTCGGACAGCGCCTCCCCCCATCGCGTCAGGAGAGAGCAATGCATCTGCGTACCCCGAGACCGAGGCTTCGTCGTGGCCGGGTCCTTGTTCTGTCGGCCGTGCTGCTCAGCGTGGCGGGCTTCGCCACGGTCACCGCACCGGCGTACGCCGACCAGGCCTCCGCGCCCTCGGCCCTGAACCGCACGACCGCCGCTCCGGCCGCCAGCGGCAATCTGCTGGTCGACCCGGGCGGCGAGTCGGCCGCCATCTGTTCGCCCAACGGGCTCGACGGCATGACCATGCCCGGCTGGACCATCACCGGCGGCGAGCCCAACGCGGTCTGTTACGGAGCCGCCGGCGGCTACCCCACCACCGCCACCCCCGGATCGCCCACCCGGGGCAAGGCGTTCTTCGCCGGCGGAGCGACCGGCAATTCCGCGCTGAGCCAGAGCGTCGACGTCTCGTCGGCCGCCTCGGCGATCGACGCGGGCGGCGTCGGCTACAACCTGTCGGGCTGGCTCGGCGGTTACGCCTCACAGAACGACCGCGTCGCGCTGAGCGGCACCTTCCTCGACAGCGGCGGCAACACCCTCGGCAGCACCGCTCTCGGCCCGGTGACCAACACCAACCGCGGCAACACCACGGAGTTCCTCCAGAAGACCGGCACCGGCACCCTGCCCGTCGGTACCCGCTCCATCAAGGTCGCGCTCGCCTTCACGTGGTCCGCGGGCAGCACCACCGACGGCTACGCCGACGACCTCTCCCTCACTCTGTCGGCCGCCGTGCCGACCCCCGCTCTCACCGCACCGCCGTCCTCCGTGCCCGGGTACGACCACGTCTTCGTCGTCTACATGGAGAACGAGAACTACGAGAACATCATCGGCAACACCTCGCAGGCGCCGTACATCAACAGCCTCGCGAGCGCGAACTCGGTGCTCTCGCAGTCGTACGCCACGACCCACCCCAGCGACCCGAACTACGTGGCGCTGGCCGCGGGCGGCCTGTACGGGCTGACCGACAACTCCGTCGGCACCACGACGATCGACGCACCCCACCTGGGCAACAGCGTCGAGGCCGCGGGCAAGACCTGGAAGTCCTACGTCCAGAACATGCCGAGCAACTGCTACACCCAGAGCAGCGGCAACTACTCGCCGGACGACACGCCGTTCTACTACTTCAAGGACATGAAGACGGACAACGCCTACTGCCAGGCGCACTTCCAGCCGCAGACCAGCATGGTCGAAGACCTCAAGTCCACTGCCGGCACACCCAACTTCGTGTGGTTCGCCGCGGACGGCTGCAACGACATGGAGGGCTGCGGGATCACCGCGGGTGACAACTACCTGAAGGCGACGCTGCCGACCATCTTCAACTCGCCGGCCTGGACCCAGCAGCGCTCCCTGCTCGTCCTCACCTGGGACGAAGGAGCGACCAAGGCGTTCGGCCCCGGCTACCCCAACCGCGTACCCACCATCCTGGTGGGCTCTCAGAACTCGGTGAAGACCGGCTACCAGTCCAGCCAGCGCACCGACCAGTACGGCCTGCTGCGCACCGTCGACAACGCGCTCGGTCTGACCCCGCTGACCAACAACGACCGCTACGCCGCCACGGTGAACGACACCTGGAAGTAGACCGCAAGAGCCCCCAAGAGACCTCAAGGCCAAGGGCCCCGTACGCCGCCGAACCAGCGGCGTACGGGGCCCATCTCCGGGCGCGCGCGAACGGCCGGGGGGCTCCCCGAAATCTCCCCACCAACGATCCGGACCAAGCGATCCGGACCAAGAAACAGCGATTCGGATCAAGGAATTCCGATCAAGGAATACGGAGAGAACCCCCAGGTCAGAAACCTAGGGGCAGACGAGTCGGGCTGTACGCCGGGTTCTGTGCCCCGGGACCTCGCGGTCGTCGGGGCGACGGCCATCCATCTAGGACCGGCGTTGCCGCCGGCCTCGTGCGGTCTACCCGCGGACTCGGGCAGGCTGCCCTCGAACGTCCGCGCAGAGCCGCGTTTTACCGCGGCTCCTCTTGACCTTGCTCCGGGTGGGGTTTACCTAGCCACCTGAGTCACCTCAGGCGCTGGTGGTCTCTTACACCACCGTTTCACCCTTACCAGGGACCGAGATCCCTGGCGGTCTGTTTTCTGTGGCACTGTCCCGCGGGTCACCCCGGGTGGGCGTTACCCACCACCCTGCCTTGTGGAGCCCGGACGTTCCTCGGGAAGATCCTGAGGATCTCCACGCGGCCGTCCGCCCGGCTCGTCTGCCGTGTCGACCATGCTACCCGGCGTACGGAGGCCACGAGGCCCCGGCATCGGCGGCACCCGCGGCCCCGGGACGGCACCTCCCACGAGGTCGCGGCACCGCGCCCGCGGACCGGCGGCGGCGCGTCCCGGAGCGGGTTGACCTTGCCGTAGCGTCAGGGTTTCTACTGAGGGCATGCGGATCTCGGAGATCGCCGCGCTGGTGGGGGTGACCACGCGGGCCGTCAGGCACTACCACCACCTCGGGCTGCTGCCGGAACCCGCCCGGCTGGCGAACGGCTACCGGCAGTACTCGGCGCGCGACGCCATTGAGCTCGCCCGCATCCGGCGGCTGACCGAACTGGGGCTCGGCCTCGACGAGGTGCGGGACGTGATCGCCGACGACGCCGGGCGCGAACTGGCCGAAGTGCTGGCCGAGTTGGACGCGGACCTGGCACGCCAGGAGGCGGAGATCCGTGCCCGCAGGGCCCAGCTCGCCGCCCTGCTCGCCCGAGCCGACGACGGCAGGCTCACGACCGACGACGAGCTCTCCCCCGAACTGGCCGACCTCTTCGCCCAGTGGGGCGTGCGGGAGACCGGTTCGGCGATGGCTGCCAAGGACCGGGAGCTGCTCGCCTTCCTGGAGACCGTCGCGGGCCCCGGGGAGCGGGCCCGGCTGATGACCGCCATGCGCGCCGCGGCCGCCGCCCCGGGGGCCGCCGAGCGGGCGCACGAGGTGTACGCGCTCCTTGACGGACTGGCGGACGCCGATCCGGCCGACCCCCGCGTGGAGGCGGCGGCGCGGGCGCTCGCCGACTGCCTTCCGCCCGAGCTGGCGATGGAGCTCGGCGAGGGCGCGGGCCCCGCGGCGGAGGCCGACAGCGGATTCATGAAGGCTTTCTTCGCCGACTTCGCGCCCGCTCAGGCCGAGGCGCTGCGACAGGCGATGCGGAGAGTCACGGAGAAGGGACGGACAGGGGAATGAGACTGGGCTTCATACCGGCCGCGCTGCGCCGACTGGCCGTGCACGAGCTGCGGGTGTTCGCGGGCTTCGGGCTGTGGATCACCCGGCGGCGCCATCAAGTGCGGTCGGCGGACCGGGCGTTCGGGTACGCCGGCCCGCAGGCCGCCACCGTGTACGGGCTCACCTTCGTGTGCGTGGTCGAAACCGTCGGGGTGTCGTTCATGGTGCGCGACTGGCCCACCGTGCACGCGGTGCTGCTCGTCTTCGACCTCTATACGGTCCTCCTCGTGCTCGGCATGCAGGCCGCCGCCGTGACCCGGCCGCACGTGCTGAGCGAGGACACCCTGCGCCTGCGCCGCGGCGCCCAGGTGGACCTGACGATCCCGCTGGCCCACATCACCTCCGTACGCAAGGAACTGCGCTTCCCGGACGGGAAGGCGACGCCGGAGGAGGTCCTCGACCTGTCGGTCGGCTCGCAGACCTCCCTGACGGTGGAGCTGGCCGAGCCCGTCACCCACGTACGGCTTCTGGGCAAGCGGCAGCAGGTGCGGATCGTGCGCTTCCACGCGGACGAGGCCGGGGAGCTGGTGACGGCGCTGCGGGCGGTGGTCGCCTAGCGCGGAGCACTCAGGCGGGGGCGAACAGCACCTTCGCGGTGCCCGGGTCGGCCTGGGTGAGGCGGACCCTCAGGCGCTCACCGAGCGGGAGCGGCCGGTCGCCCCCTTCGATGCGGGCGGCCACGGCCGGGTCCGTCAAGTGGACGGTTCCCACGGCCGGTTCCTGCTCCTTCACGTCCACGACGGTCGCGTCGAACAGCTCGCCCACCCGGTCCTTGAGCAGCGCCGCCTCCACGATGTCGACGCATTCGCGCTCCACGGTGTTGGCCCGGCTCGTGCCCTGGGCCATCTCCTTGGGGAGCTCGTCGAGCGCGGCCGCCACCCAGTCGGGCGGGTCCTGGCCCGCCACCGCCGCCAGGCACAGCTCGCCCGCGTAGCGGTCCACGAGGCGGCGCAGCGGGGCCGTGCAGTGCGTGTACGCGGCGGCCACCGCGGCGTGGACGGCGAGCTGCGGCGCCGCGCCGCCGCGGAACACGGTGTACCCGGCGCCGCGCAGCAAGGTCGTGCATTCCTGGAGGAAGGCGGCGTGGTTCGGCTCGCGTGGATCGAGGGAGCGTACGACCGAGGCGTACGGCACGTGGTGCGGCCAGTCGATGTGCAGCGCCTTCGCCGAGCGGCGCAGCCGCGCCACCGCGCCGTCCGGGGCGCTGGGCAGGGTGCGCAGGATGCCGGTCCCGTGGGCCAGCATCAGCTCGGCGGCGGCCATGCCGGTGAGCAGGGAGATCTGGGCGTTCCAGCCGTCGGCGGCCAGCGGGGCTCGGTAGCTGAGGTCGTAGCGCTGATCGTGCTCGACGATCTCCTGCTCGGGGACGTTGAGGGAGATGCCGCCGCGGGCGACCTCCTGCTGCTCGCGCAGGGTGCCGATGTCGCGAAGGAGAGCGAGGGATTCGGGCGCGGTGCCCGCGTCGATCTGCTTCTGCACCCCTTCGTAGTCGAGCTTGGCGCGGCTGCGGACGAGGGCGCGGCGGACGTCGGTGGCGGTGATCGCGCCGTCCGCGTCCAGGTCGATCCGCCACAGCAGGGCGGGGCGGTCCTGGCCGGGGAGCAGGCTCGCGGCGCCCTCGGAGAGGAGGGCGGGATGCAGCGGGACCTTCTCGTCGGGGAAGTAGAGGGTGGTCACCCGGCGGTGGGCCTCGGCGTCCAGCGCGCCGCCCGGGGTGACGAACGCGGCGACGTCGGCGATGGCGTAGTGCACCCGGTGGCCGCCGCCCGCCCGGCGCTCCAGGTACATGGCCTGGTCGAGGTCGGTGGAGGTGGGTGGATCGATGGTGAAGAAGTCGATGCCGGTCGCGTCGTACGCGGGCAGGCGTGGCGCGGCGGCCACCCGCTCCGCCTCGGCGGTGACGGCGGCCGGGAAGCCGTCGGGGACGTCCAGCGTCGTACGCAGTGCACGCAGAGCGGCGCGCAGCGGGGCCTCTGCTGCGCCGGTCACGTGGAGGTGGCGGCGGGGCATGCCACTGAGCGTAGGGCTGAGCAGGGTGCTGAGCACGTTTTCCCGCCCGCCCACCCCTTCGACGGCGTTGGACGGTGCGCCCCCAAAGCCCCTGGGGCTGCGCCCCCAGACCCCCGTCGTCGTCCGCGGAGCGTGCTCCGGGAACGCTTGAGGCGCTGGTCGGCAAAAATCCAGCCCCTCCGGCGTTTGAGGAGCCGGGTTCGGGGCGGAGCCCCGAGCGGTGCCGGGCGGCTGCCCGGTGCTGGGAAGGCCTGGCCGGGTCAAGCCGAGCGCAGCGTTACGCTGGCGCGGGGGCCGCACCCCCTCCCCCGTACGTACATGAAGGAGAATCGCCGTGCTGGTGCTGTTGCCGCCCTCCGAAGGCAAGGCCGCTTCGGGGCGCGGGGCGCCCCTGAAGGCGGATTCGCTCTCGCTCCCGGGGCTCGCGGAGGCACGCGCGGCCGTGCTCGACGAACTCGTCGAGCTCTGCATGGCCGACGAGGACAAGGCCCGCGAAGTACTCGGCCTCAGCGAGGGCCTGCGCGGCGAGGTCGCCAAGAATGCCGCGCTGCGCACCGCCGGCACCCGTCCGGCCGGCGAGATCTACACCGGCGTCCTGTACGACGCCCTCGAACTCGCCTCCCTCGACCCCGCCGCCAAGCGCCGCGCCGCGCGGTCACTGCTGGTGTTCTCGGGGCTGTGGGGCGCCGTGCACACCGGTGACCGGATTCCCTCCTACCGCTGCTCGATGGGCGTGAAGCTGCCCGGTCTGGGTGCGCTCGGGGCGTACTGGCGGAGCGTGATGGAGCCGGTCATGACACAGGCCGCGGGCGAGGGCCTCGTGCTCGACCTGCGGTCCTCCGCGTACGCCGCCGCCTGGAAGCCGAAGGGCGCGGTCGCGGGCCGCACGGCCACGGTGCGGGTGCTGCATTCCCAGCTGGTCGACGGGGTGGAGAAGCGTTCGGTCGTCAGCCACTTCAACAAGGCGACGAAGGGGCGGCTGGTACGCGATCTGCTCACCACCGGAGCCGCCCCGGCCGACCCGGCCGGACTCGTGGAGGCCCTGCGCGACCTCGGCTACGTCGTGGAGGCCGCGCCCCCCGCCAAGCCGGGCCGCGCCTGGTCGCTGGACGTGGTGGTGACCCAGATCCACTGACCCGCCAGGTCCATGTGGACAGCATCGCGTTGCAACATACGCAACGATCGTTGCATGTACCGCACCCCGTCGGCAGGATGGGCGCATGACGCCTCCCCCGGCCCCCTCCCCCCTGCCCATCTCGGTCCTGGACCTCGCCCCCGTCCTCCCCGTCGTGGTGATCGACAAAGCCGCGGACGCGGTGCCGCTCGCGCGGGCGCTGGTCGCGGGCGGGCTGCCGGCGATCGAGGTAACCCTGCGGACGCCGGCCGCGCTGGACGCGATCAGGGCCATCGCGGCAGAGGTCCCGGACGCGGTGGTGGGCGCGGGCACGGTCATCACCCCCGCCGCAGTGGCCGACGCGGTGGCCGCCGGGGCCCGCTTCCTGGTGAGCCCCGGGTGGTCCCCGGCGCTGCTCGCGGCGATGACGGCGGCCGGGATGCCGTTCCTGCCCGGGGTCTCGACCGCCTCGGAGGTCGTGGCGCTGCTCGAACAGGGCGTGCGGGAGATGAAGTTCTTCCCGGCGGAGGCCGCCGGCGGCACGCCCTACCTGAAGTCCCTCGCGGCCCCTCTCCCGCAGGCCCGCTTCTGCCCCACCGGCGGCATCACCCCGGCGGCTGCCCCCTCCTACCTGGCGCTGCCGAACGTGGGCTGCGTGGGCGGCACTTGGATGCTCCCGCCCGACGCGATCGCCTCCGGCGACTGGCCCCGGGTGCGGGCCCTGGCACACGAGGCCGCACGCTTGCGACCCTGACACCGGCCGCTCCCGGGGCTCGCCCCCCGGAACGGACGGAGGGGCGAGCGGGAAGGCGGCCTCCCTCAGACCCCTCAGCCCAGATGACCCGTGTCGTTCAGCCCCCGAACAGACGCGTTCCCGTCCCCGTAATACGCCACTTCCGACAGCGCCGCCGCCGACAGTTCCATGCGGAACAGCGACTCGGGGGGCGCGCCCAGGGCCAGCCTGACCAGCGTTTTGATCGGGGTGACGTGGGTGACCGCGAGCACCGTGCGCCCGGGGTACCCGGCGATCAGCCGGTCCCGAGCCGCCGCGACCCGGCGGGCCACCGTCGCGAAGCTCTCGCCGCCCCCCGTCGGGGCGGACTTCGCCGAGGCCAGCCATGCGTCGAGGTCATCGGGGTACCGCTCGCGCACCTCGGCGAAGGTCAGCCCCTCCCACGCCCCGAAGTCCGTTTCGCGCAGGCCTTCTTCGATACGGACGTCGAGTCCGAGGCGGGCCGCCACCACGGCCGCCGTCTCGCGGCACCGCCGCAGCGGGGACGAGACGATCGCCTGGACGGTGCCCCGCCCGGCCAGCGCGGCCGCGGCCCGTTCGGCCTGGCCGCGCCCGACGGCCGACAGCTCGGGGTCGGTTCCGCCGCTGCCGGAGAACCGCTTCTCGGGGGTGAGGGCCGTCTCGCCGTGCCGTAGCAGGAGGAGCGTGGTGGGGGCACCCAGATCTGGCGCCGACCCCCAGCCGACGCTCGGCGTGGGGGAAGCAACAGCCTTGCCCCGTACGGGAGTTGAGGTGGCTGCCGTGGCCCCCGCCAGCGCCGCCCGCGCCCTGGCCGCGCCCGCGGCCGCATCCCCGACGACCCGGGCCGCGCCCATGTCCGTGTCCCCGGCCGCCGATTCGGCCCCGAGCGGACCGGACCCCGAACGACCGGACCGCGCCAGTTCCGCCATCGAAGCCGAGGGCTCCCAGCGCCGCCCCCGCTTGCCCGCGTCCATCGCCTCGTTGGCCAGCCGGTCCGCGTGCTTGTTGCGCTCGCGCGGGATCCACTCGTACGACACCTGCGCGGACGGCAGGATCCGCGCCGCCTGCTCCGCGAGCGGCTTCATGTCGGGGTGCTTGATCCGCCAGCGTCCCGACATCTGCTCGACCACCAGCTTGGAGTCCATGCGGACCCGCACAGAGGCCGCCGGGTCGAGTTCCCTCGCGGCACGCAGGCCCGCGATCAGCCCCTTGTACTCGGCGACGTTGTTCGTCGCGACGCCGATGAACTCGGCCGCCTCGGCGAGCGTCTCGCCCGTCGCCGGGTCGAGGACGACCGCACCGTACCCGGCGGGACCCGGGTTGCCCCGGGAGCCGCCGTCGGCCTCGACGACGAACTGGCGCCCCGCGGAAGGCACGGAAGGCACTTACAGACCCGATTCCGAGGTGCGCACCAGGATGCGACGGCAGTTCTCGCAGCGCAGCACGGCGTCCGGAGCGGCCGCCTTGACCTCGTTCACCTCAGTGATGTTGAGCTCCAGTCGGCAGCCCTCGCAGCGGCGCTGGTAGAGACGGGCCGCGCCGACACCGCCCTGCTGGCCGCGCAGCTTGTCGTAGAGCTTGAGCAGGTCGGCCGGTACGGAACCGGCGACGACCTCGCGCTCCTTGGTCGCCGAGGCGATCTCGGCGTCGAGCCCGGCGAGGGCGGCGTCGCGGCGGGCGGTCGCGTCGTCGACCTTGGCCTGGACGGAGGAGACCCGCTCGGTCAGTTCGGCGGCCCGCTCCTGCGCGGACTCGCGGCGCTCCATCACTTCGAGGACGACGTCCTCCAGATCGCCCTGGCGCTTGGCGAGCGAAACGATCTCGCGCTGGAGGCTCTCCAGGTCCTTGGGCGAGGACACCGCGCCCGAGTCGAGGCGCTGCTGGTCACGGACGGCGCGCTGGCGCACCTGGTCCACGTCCTGCTCGGCCTTGGTCTGCTCCCGGGCGGTGTCGCTCTCCTCGGTCTGCGCGGCGACGAGCAGGTCGCGCAGCTGGGTGAGGTCCTTGGTGAGGGATTCGATCTCGGCGTGCTCGGGCAGCGAAGTCCGCTTGTGGGCGAGCTGCGACAGGCGTACGTCCAGCGCCTGTACGTCGAGGAGGCGGATCTGGTCGGCGGGCGCGGCGTTCAGTTGGGGGCTCCATCAATAGAAGGGGAAGTGTGGTGGGCGGACCACGGGTCGGTGATCGTCTTCGAGACGTGAACCCTGAGGTCCCAGCCGTGACGGTCGGAAATCTCGTCGAGCTGGGCGGCGGCCTGCTCGCACCAGGGCCATTCGGTGGCCCAGTGCGCGGCGTCCACCAGACCCAGCGGTGAGTGCTGCACGGCCTCCGACACCGGGTGGTGGCGCAGGTCGGCGGTGAGGAAGGCGTCGGCTCCCGAGGCCCGTACGGCGTCGAAGAGACCGTCGCCGGAGCCGCCGCTGACGGCGACCGTGCGGATCGTCGCCGCGAGGTCGCCCGCCACGCGGATGCCCTGCGCGGTGGCGGGCAGGGCCGCGGCGGCGCGGGCGGCGAACTCGCCGAGCGTCTTCGGGGGGTCCAGCTCGCAGACGCGGCCCAGCCCCCGGCGCCCCGAGGGGTCGGTGGGGTCGGGCACGAGGGGGCGTACGACGCGTACGTCCAGGGCGCCGGCGAGGGCGTCGCTCACGCCCGGGTCGGCGGTGTCGGCGTTGGTGTGGGCGACGTGCAGGGCGATGTCGTGCTTGATCAGGGTGTGCACGACGCGGCCCTTGAAGTGGCCGGCGGCGACCGTGGTGGTGCCGCGCAGATAGAGCGGGTGGTGGGTGACGATCAGGTCGGCGCCCAGCTTCAGGGCTTCGTCGGCGATCTCCTGTACGGGGTCGACGGCGAACAGGACCCGCCGCACCTCGGCGTCGGGGTCGCCGCAGACGGTGCCGACGGCATCCCATCCCTCGGCCCGCTCGGGCGGCCAGAGGGCGTCGAGCGCGGCGATGACTTCAGACAGACGGGGCACGGACACAGGTTACCTGCGCCGCACGCCCCGCCGGTCGGCCGCCGGACGCTCCGCCGCGACGGGCAGGCACCGGCCGCTCCTCGGCAGGGAGGCGGACGCCGGGACGTGCCGCACCGGGCGGCCAAGAAATGGCTTAGGTATGCCTGGCCTTACATAAAACGTTCCTGCATACCCGTATCCCCCCGCACAGCAGAATCGCCCGACCACCACCCTTTGGTGTGAAGCGAGTGGTCTCGTGTTGTTCGTCAGGAAGTGCGAAAACTAGCTTCGGGGGCCGGAGGTGAGCCATCAGATGACGGCTTTGGCCATCGAGACCGCCGCTGGGGGCGGCACGGTCGGGAACACGGGATTCGCGATCACCGCGAACGGCGCGTACGCCGCGAGGCTGGTACGGCACGGCGGACAGGACACCTGGTTCCCGGAGCGCTGGACGCTCGACGGCCCCGAGCCGTACGCGGTCCCGCTCCCCGGCAACCAGCCGGAGGAGCCCGACGCCGGGGTGCTGCCCATGGCGGACGGCAGGGTCCTCATCCACCGCCGCATCGCCGATCGGCACTCCTTCGCGCTGCTCTACCCCACCGGGCCCGGCACCGGCGAGCTGCCGCTGGGCTCGGTCGAAGCGGCGCCGGACGGACTCGTGCTGCTTCCGCCGTCCCCGGACGGCAGTTGCGCCTACGCCCTGGCGGCCGGCCCGGCCGACACCGCGCTGTGGCTGGTGGCGGGCGGCGCGTTCGGGCCCGAGCTGGTGGCCCGGGTCAAGGGGCACTGCTCGGGCGGGGTGTGGCTGGACCGCACCGGCCGGATGCTCGCGCTCGACCGGGAGCTGGACGGCCGCACCAAGGCGGTGGCCGTCGACCTGGAACGCGGCGGCGAGGTCACCGAGTTGCTCGAAATCACCGAGGACAGCGACGACCGGCTGCTGCTCGCGGACGCCGACAGCGGACTGCTCCTGATCCGCTCCAACGCGCCGGGCCACGACCGCCTCGGCTGGGGCGTGCTGGGCTCCGCGCTCCCCATCCGCTTCCCCGAGTGCCTGCGCCTGGCGGACGCGGCCGTGACGCCGTTCGCCATCCAGCCGGGCCAGGTCCTGGTGCCGGAGTCGTGCGCGGTGGCCCTGCGCATCGACGCGGCGGGCGGCAGCTGGCTCGGCATCTGGCGCCCGGCCGGCCGCCATCTGCACCAACTGGCCGCCCCGCAGGGGTGGTTGGCGGGCCACGGGCTGTGGACGCCCGGGGGCGTGCTCCGGCTTCCGTCGAGCACGGAGGCGACCCCCTGTGCCGTGGTCGGCATGACGGCACCGCCGGACCCCGCCCCCGCCCCGCCGCCGGCCCCCGTCAAGCCCGCCGCGCCCAAGCCCGTACCCCTGGCCCAGGCACCCCTGACCGGGCGTCGGCAGCCGTCGAGTGATCGTTAGAATCGACGCGCTGTACGAGGGATACGTGAACACAACAACGGGGTGACCACAGCTCATGTCCAACCAGACCGACATCCGTCCGCAGGAGACGGGGAACGACGGCGCAGGCAAGCACCGGGGCGGGGCCGCGGCGACCGAGGACTCGGTGACGCCGGCCCACGGCCGCCACCGCCGCGAGGAGAACGCGGGCAGCAACGCCTGACGTCGCCGTACGCGCAGAGGCCCCCGGGGGCGTACGGGGGGTCTACCGGTCCCCGCAACACCCTGACTTTCAGGGAGCTGCGGGGACCGTGGATTTTGAGGTACTGAAGACCCCCGGGGGCCTTGCTGTGCGGTGCCTGGCTCAGCCCCGCTTGAGGCCGAGCACCTCGGCCGCGGCGAAGGTCTCGCCGGCGGGCCGGTCCTCGTAGTACGGCGAGATCAGCTCGTCCAGCTCCTCATACGAGAAGGCCTCCTTCGCGGAGTCGAACTTGGCGGCCACCCTGGGCCGTTCCACGATCGCGACCATTCCGCCGTGCACCACGAGGAGCTGGCCGTTGACCTTGGCCGCCGCCGGGGACGCCAGGTAGCCGACCAGCGGCGAGACGTGCTCGGGCGCCAGCGGGTCGAGCTGCCCCTCCTCGGGCTCCTGGAAACCCGCGAACACGTCCTCGGTCATGCGCGTGCGGGCGCGCGGGCAGATGGCGTTGGCCGTCACCCCGTACTTGCCGAGCGCCAGCGCCGTCGAGGTGGTCAGGCCCACGATGCCGCCCTTGGCCGCCGCGTAGTTGGGCTGGCCCGCCGAACCGGCGAGGAAGGCCTCCGAGGAGGTGTTGACGATCCGGCCGTAGACCGGGCCGCCGGTGGCCTTGGAGCGCTCGCGCCAGTGCGAGGCGGCGAAGTGGGTGGTGTTGAAGTGCCCCTTGAGGTGCACATGGATCACCGAGTCCCACTCGGACTCGCTCATCGAGAAGATCATCCGGTCCCGCAGGATGCCCGCGTTGTTGACCAGGATGTCGAGCTTGCCGTACGTGTCGATGGCCAACTGGACCAGTTCCCGGGCCTGTTGGTGGTCGGCCACGTCCCCGGTGTGGGCGACGGCCGTCCCGCCGGCGGCCCGGATCTCGGCGGCGACGTCCTCGGCCGGGCCCTTCGACGCCTGGCCCGAGCCGTCGCGGCCCGGCCGGCCGAAGTCGTTGACGACGACGGCCGCGCCGAGCCGGGCGAGTTCCAGTGCCTCGGCCCGGCCGAGGCCGCGCCCGGCTCCGGTGACGATCGCGGACAGGCCTTCAAGTGGCAGTGCTGCCATGCCGGTTGGGTCCTCTCGCAGTGGGGATGAACGGCCGGGGCGGGCTCAGATCTCGATGCAGGTGCGCAGGGCCTCGCCGCTGCGCATCTGGTCGAGGGCGTCGTTGATCCCCGCCAGCTGCACCCGGTGGGTGATCAGGCCCTCCAGGTCGATCCGGCCCGCCCGCCACAGCGCTATGGCCCGCTCGTAGGAGCGGAGCACGTCGCCGCCGCCGTACATCGACGGCAGGATGCGCTTCTCGTCGAAGAACAGCTCGAACATGTTGACCTGGAAGAAGTCGTCCATGGCGCCCGCGCCGACCACGCACAGGGTGCCGCCGCGCCGGGTGTTCTCGTACGCGGTGCGGGCGGTCGCGGACCTGCCGACCACCTCGAAGACGTAGTCGAAGCCCTCGCCCGCCGTCACGCGCTGCTTGGCGTCGGCGAACTCGTCCGGCGAAACCGCCTCGGTGGCGCCGAACCTCAGCGCCGCCTCGCGCCGGGACGCCACCGGGTCGACGGCGACGATCTGCGCCGCGCCCTGCACCCGGGCGCCCTGGATGGTGGAGATCCCGACCCCGCCGCACCCGATGACCGCGACGGACGAGCCCGCCTCCACCTTCGCGGTGTTGATGGCCGCGCCGAGGCCGGTGGTCACCCCGCAGCCGATCAGCGCGGCGATCTCGTACGGCACGTCGTCGGGGATCGGCACCGCGCAGCCGGCCGCCACGACGACCTCCTCGGCGAAGGTGCCGGTGCCCGCGAAGCCGAACACGTCGCCGCCGGGCCGCCTGAAGTTGGGGGTTCCGGCGTTCATGAACCCGGCCAGGCACAGCTGGGTCTGGCCCCGCCTGCAGGACGGGCAGGCCCCGCACGCGGGCAGCCAGCACATCAGCACCCGGTCGCCCTGCTTCAGGCTCGTCACACCGTCGCCCACGTCGATGACCTCCCCGGCCCCCTCGTGGCCGGGGACGAACGGCGCGGGCTGCGGCAGCACGCCGCTCATCGCCGAGAGGTCGGAGTGGCAGAGCCCGGTGGCGCGGACGCGGAGCTTGACCTTCCCCGGCCCGAAGCCGGTCGCCTCCACGTCGTCGAGCACGTCGAGCTTGTCCTGGCCGATCTCGTGCAGTACGGCTGCGCGCATGGCGCGGCTCCCCTCAAGTCCCTTGGGAACAAGGTCAGTTGTGTTCCACGATGGTGTCGGAAAGCACCGGCGCGTCGTCCCGTTCGACGGCTGTCACCGACACCTGGACACGGCCGGGGCCCGACCACATCCGGATGCGCAGGGTCTCGCCCGGGAAGACGACGCCGGTGAAGCGGGTGGCGTACGAGCGGACGCGGGTCACGTCGCCGTCCAGGAGCGTGTCCACGACGGCCTTCAGCGTCATCCCGTAGGTGCAGAGCCCGTGCAGGATGGGCCGGTCGAAGCCCGCGAGCTTGGCGAAGTCGGGGTCGGCGTGCAGCGGGTTCCAGTCGCCGGACAGCCGGTAGAGCAGCGCCTGCTCCTCGCGGACGGGACGCTCGACCACCTGGTCGGGGGCCCGGTCGGGCTGCTCGACACGCGCCGAGGGCCCCCGGTCCCCGCCGAAGCCACCCTCGCCCCGCACGAAGATCTGCGCGTCACTGGTCCACAGCGGCCCGTCCGCGTCGGCGGCCTCGGTGCGCAGGACCAGGATGGCGGCCTTGCCCTTGTCGTAGACGGCGGCGACGCGTGAGGTCGAGGTGGCCTCGCCCCGCACGGGGATCGGCCGGTGCAGGGTGATGGTCTGCCCCCCGTGCAGCACGGCCGCCAGGTCCACCTCGATGCCGGGCGCGGACAGCCCGCCGACCACGCCCATCCCGGCGCCCGCGACGGTCGCGAAGGAGGGCAGGACGTGCAGCCGTGACTCCAGGGTGTAGCGCAGCTCGTCGGGGTCGGTGGCCGGAGCGCCCGCGCCGAGCCCCAGGTGGTAGAGCTGTACGTCCTTGTGGTCCCAGGTGATCCTGGTGGACCGGGGCTCGGCGGCGATCGCCTTCGCGGCATCAATGGGCATGTGGATGCTGCTCCTTGAGCGTTGTGCGGGCACGGAGGAAGACCTCGGCGCGGTCGTCCGCACCGTCGGCCGCACCGAGGTCGTACTGGACCGGACCGAGGACCCGTTCTAGAACGCGTTCTAGGCCGATGGCCCCTAGGTATAGCGCACGCCCCAGCAGTTGTGAAGCCTCCTGACGTCGCGTCAGATACCCTCCTTGGGCGCCCCGCACCATGACATTTGTCCTGCCCAGGTCCGTACAACCGCATCTGGGGCGCGCCCCTTGGCACTCCGTAGCGTTCAGGGCATGACGCAGATGACGACACAGAGCGCGACGGCGGTCCGCTTCAGCGGGGTGGTGAAGTCCTACGGGGCGGTCCGGGCCGTGAACGGGGCCGAACTGACCATCGGACGCGGCGAGACCGTCGCGCTGCTCGGCCGCAACGGGGCCGGCAAGTCCACCACCATCAGCCTGCTGCTCGGGCTGAACGAACCCGACGCGGGCGAGGTGCGGATCTTCGGGCGGACCCCGGAGCAGGCCGTACGGGCGGGCCTGATCGGGGCGATGCTCCAGGAGGGCGGGGCGGTCCCCCGGGTCACCGTGCGCGAGCTGGTGTTCTTCATCGCCAGCATGTACCCGAAGCCGATGCCGGTCGCCGAGGCGCTCGCGCTCGCCGGGCTCACCGAGTTCGCCGACCGCCGGGTCGACAAGCTCTCCGGCGGCCAGACCCAGCGGGTCCGGTTCGCCATGGCGCTTGCCGGCAACCCCGAACTGCTGCTGCTCGACGAGCCGACGGCCGCGCTCGACGTGGAGGCGCGCCGGGCGTTCTGGGATTCGATGCGCGTCTACGCCGGGCGCGGCAACACCGTGATGTTCTCCACGCACTACCTCGAAGAGGCCGACGACAACGCCGACCGGATCGTCGTCATCGACCGGGGCCGCATCGTCGCCGACGGCCCCGGCGAGTCCATCAAGCGGGCGGCCGGCGGCAGCCTGGTCTCCTTCGACCTGGCGGGCATGGCGACCGAGGGCCTCGCGCTGCTGCCCGGGGTGGCCGCGGTGGAGATCCGCGGCGACCGGGCCCACCTGCGCACCGACGACTCGGACGCCACCGTCGTCGCGCTGGCCGCGATGGGCGCCGTACGCCGCCTCGAAGTGGCCCCGGCCAGCCTCGAAGACGCCTTCCTCTCCCTCACCGCACGCGAAAGCGAGACCGTCTGATGTTCGAGTACATCAAGCTGGAGATGCGGCGCACGCTCCGTGACGCCTCCTTCGTGGTCTTCGGCATCGGAATGCCGGTGCTGATGTACCTGCTCTTCACCAACATCGGCGGCGGCCAGAACAGCGACGCCGACTGGAAGGTCTCCTCGATGGTCGGCATGGCGGCCTACGGCGCGCTGGGCTCGGCGCTCGGCACCGGGACCGGTGTCGCCTCCGACAAGGCGATCGGCTGGCTGCGGCAGATGCGGATCGCTCCGCTGCGGCCGACCCGGGTGGTGACCGGGCGGGCGATCAGCGGCTCGGTGACCGTGCTTCCCGGCATCCTCGCCGTGCTCCTGTCCGGCGCGCTGATCAACGGCGTGCGCCTGGACGCCTGGCAGTGGGTGGCGCTCACACTGCTGCTGTGGATCGGGGCGCTGCCCTTCACGATGCTGGGCCTCGGCAACGGCTACCGGCTGTCCGCGCAGGCCACCGGGGTGGTCAACGTGGCCTGCCTGATGGGCCTCGCGATCCTCGGCGGCCTGTGGTTCCCGGTCTCGGCCTTCCCCGGCTGGCTGCGCGAGATCGCCGAGTACACTCCCACCCACCGCTTCGCCGACCTGGGCTGGGCCACCTCGCAGGGCCACGCCCCGGGCGCGGCCACCATCGCCCTGATGGGAGCCTGGCTGGTGGCCTTCGGTGCGTACGCCGTGGTCTCCTACCGTCGGTCCGCACGGACCGCGTGAGTGCCGGGCACCGGGGCCGGGTGAACTCATGAGCCGTAGTCACGGGGAGAACGAGATGCCATCACTGCTGCCGAAACTGCCGTCGCGGGGCGAGAAGGCCTGCGAGTCCCCCGGCCCGCCCGCCAACGGCTACACCTTCCTGCCGTGGCTGTTGATGGGCACCGGCGCCGTCGTCGAGGTGGCCAAGGGCAAGGTGGAATACCCCTGGCTCGGCGGCCTCGGCATCCTCGCCTTCGTCGTGCTGTACGCGAACGTCGCCTTCCGCGCCCTGGACAAGCAGCGGCGCGAGGAGCGGGCGACCCTGGTCCTGCTCGGCGCTCTCGCCGCCGTCACCTACGCCCTCGGACTCGGCTACGGCGGCGTCTGGCTCCTGTTCTTCCCGCTGCTCTCGCTGACCTGCGGCGCGGCGGTACGCGACAAGCGGCTCGGCTACGTGATCCTGGTCCTGGCGGTGTCGGTGGGGGCGATCTCGGGGCTCAGGACCGGCGACCCGTGGAGCAACATGACCATCGCGTACGGGACGTTCATGTCCGGCATGGTGATCGCGGCGCTGCTCTCCCTCTCCGACACGATCCGCGAACTGCGTGACACCCGGCAGGAGTTGGCCCGTACCGCGGTCGAGAAGGAGCGCCTGCGCTTCTCCCGCGATCTGCACGACCTGCTCGGCCACACCCTGTCCGTCATCGTGGTGAAGTCGGAGGCTGCTCGCCGGATCGCCCGGCGCGACCTGGACGCGGCCCTCGGCCAGGTGGCCGACATCGAGTCGGTCGGCCGCCAGGCGCTCACCGAGATCCGCGAGGCCGTCACCGGCTACCGCGAGGGCAGCCTCGCCACCGAACTCGACCGGGCCCGCTCGGCCCTGAGCGCCGCCGAAGTCGAGCCGGTGGTGCGCCAGTCGGGGCCGCCACTGCCCGCGCAGGCCGAGGCGCTGCTCGGCTGGGTGGTCCGCGAGGCGGTCACCAACGTCGTACGCCACAGTGCGGCCAGCCGCTGCGAGATCGTGGTGGACGGCTCGCCGGAGCGCGTGACCCTGAAGATCACCGACAACGGCAAGGGCGCGCCCGCCGCGCCCGCCCCCGCCCCGCGGATCGGCGGCACGGGCCTCAAGGGCCTCACCGAGCGCCTGGCCGCGGCGGGCGGCTCACTGACCGCGGGCCCCGCGCCCCGCACCGGCTTCCAGGTCACCGCCGAACTCCCGGTGGACCCCCAGGACTCAGCCCTGGACGCCGAACTGACCACGACCCCGGCCCACCACTGACGCGGGGGCGGGCATGCCCAATCGGGGGTCCAGCCACCAACTCCGTGCCACTTAGGGCGAGTTGTCGGCCCCGACGACTGCCCTGCACCGGGCACTGTCGGGGCCGTCCATCGTTCCCGGCCCCGGATCAAGTGCCGTGCGGGCATGCCCTTTTGACGTGCTCAGCCGTGCGGGCGATGGTCGAGCAATCGTCTGCAACTGGATCGGCAGAGGGAGAGGTCATGCGCTTGCGTTTCCTGGGGACCATCCCCGACACCGGCAAGGGCGACTCGCCCACCATTTGGCTGGACGAGGACGCGTACGCAGAGAATGAAGCCCCGTGCGGTTCGCCGAGCGGGCTTTCCCATGCCCGCGAGCGGCGTTCAGCGGCCCCCGGTTCAGCGGCCCCCTGCGTGCCGGCCGGGGCTTTCCTGTGCCCTGAGCTGGGGTCCTGGCCGTAGCCTGACCGCATGGATGAGATGCCCCAAGACCACCGGCCGGCAAGATGTACAAGGGTTCTCCTCGCCGAGGACCAGGGGATGATGCGCGGCGCGCTCGCGCTGCTGCTCGGGCTCGAAGAGGACATGGAGGTCGTCGCCCAGGTCTCGGCGGGCGACAAGATCGTCTCCGAGGCCCTCGTGTCGCGTCCCGATGTGGCCCTGCTTGACATCGAACTGCCGGGCCGCAGTGGTCTGGACGCGGCGGCCGACCTCCGCGAGGAGGTCCCGGACTGCCGGGTGATGATCCTCACGACGTTCGGCCGCCCCGGCTATCTGCGCCGCGCGATGGAGGCCGGCGCGGCGGGCTTCCTCGTGAAGGACGGTCCCGTCGAGGACCTCGCGGAGGCGATCCGCCGGGTGCTGCGCGGCGAGACCGTCATCGACCCGGCCCTCGCGGCCGCCGCCCTCAGCGCGGGCCCGAGCCCCCTGACCGCCCGCGAACGCGACGTCCTGAACGCCTCGGTGGACGGCGCGACGGTGTCCGACATCGCGAAGAAGCTGCACCTGTCGGAGTCGACGGTACGCAACTACCTGTCGTCGGCGATCGGCAAGACCTCCACGCGCAACCGCATGGAGGCGGTCCGGGCCGCTCGGCAGCAGGGCTGGCTGTAGTACCTCAGCCGCGGCGGGCGGGGCTCGCCGCCCTGGGCAGCCACAGCAGCGCGAGCACCACGCTGCCCAGGAGCACGAATCCGCCGACGCGGAAGGCGAGCGCGTAGCCCGCCGTGAGGGACTCGGCGCTCTGGACCGCCCCCGTCCGGGACGCCGCCACCGTCGACAGCACGGCGAGCCCCAGCGCCCCGCCCATCGTCCGGGACGTGTTGATCAGGCCCGACACGAGCCCGGCCTCACCCGGTGCGGCTCCCGAAGTGGCCAGTGCCGCGAGGGGAGTTGTGGCGATCCCGGCACCGGTCATCATCAGGATGCCGGGCACCAGGACGGACAGCCAGTACGGGTCGTCCGCCCGCATCGTGGACTGCCAGCCGAACCCCGCCGCGGTGACCAGCATGCCGAGCACGGTCAGGTTCCGCGCCCCCGTCCTCGGCATCAGGCGCGGCGCCAGCTTCGAGCCGAGGACGACGCTGAGGGAGCTCGGGATGAGGGCGAGTCCGGCGGTCAGCGGGCTGTAGCCGAGAACGTTCTGGGCGTACAGCGTCATGAAGAACCAGGTGCAGAACATCGCCGAACCGCACACGAACATCACCGCGTTCGCGGCCGAGACCGCACGCAGCCGGAACAGGCGCAGCGGCATGAGCGGCGCGTTCGTACGCGCCTCGACCAGGAGGAACGCGAGCAGCAGCACGAGCCCGCCGACCAGCGGGACCAGCGTCGCGGGCGCGGCCCAGCCCGCCCGTTCGGTCTGGACGATGCCGTACGAGAGGAGCGCGAGCCCGGCCGTGACGAGGACGGCGCCGGGCAGGTCGAGGCGGTGGCGCCGGCCGGCTCGGGACTCGGTGATCCACAGCGCGGCGCCGAGCAGCACGAGCGCTCCGACGGGCACGTTGATGAGCAGCACCCACCGCCACGACAGGGCGTCGGTGAGCAGCCCGCCGACGAGTCCGCCGGCCGCGCCGCCGCCCGCTCCGACCGCCGCCCAGGTGCCGATGGCCCGGGTGCGGGCGGCGCCCTCGGGGACGGCGGCGGTCAGGATGGTGAGGGTGGCCGGTGCGAGCACGGCGGCGCCGAGTCCCTGCGCGGCGCGGGCCAGGAGCAGTTGCCAGCCTTCCTGGGCGAGTCCGCCGCCGAGGCTGGCCGCGGTGAACAGGGCGAGCCCGACGAGGAACATCCGCTTGCGTCCGTACAGGTCGCCGGCGCGACCGCCGAGCAGCATGAACCCTGCGAAGGCAATGGCGTACGCGTTGACCACCCATTGCAGTCCGCCGGCGCTCATGCCGAGGCCGGCACGCATGGAGGGGAGGGCCACGTTGACGACGGACACGTCCAGTACGACGAGGAACTGGCCCGCGCAGGCGGCCAGCACGACCGGCCACGTGCGGGGGGTTCGGGGTGGGGCGGATATGTGGGTGTCTGCGGACGCGTGAGCCATGCGGGTCATGGTCGCACGGGGTGGGTGCCCGTTACAGCCCCTTTCCCCACCCCGCCCATCCATGCTCATCGTGCCCGTTACAGCCCCTTTCCTCGCCCCGCCCCTACCGCGCTCGTCCTCGAACGCCGGACGGGCCGAAAGACCCCCGTACCCAATGCTGCCAAGGGCGGGCGAGGTTACCGGCGCAGCAGCGTCACCACCGCCGCGCCTCCGAGGCCGATGTTGTGGGCGAGCCCCACCCGCGCGGCCGGGACCTGGCGCGGTCCCGCCTCGCCCCGCAGCTGCCACACCAGCTCAGCCGCCTGCGCAAGCCCCGTCGCCCCCAGCGGATGCCCCTTGGAGATCAGGCCCCCCGACGGGTTCACCACCCAACGGCCGCCGTACGTCGTCGCCCCGGACTCGATCAGCTTCCCCGACTCCCCCGCCCCGCACATCCCCAGCGCCTCGTAGGTGAACAGCTCGTTGATCGAGAAGCAGTCGTGCAGCTCGATCACGTCGACGTCCTCGATGCCGAGCCCCGAGCGCTCGTACGCCTGCCGGGCCGCTTCCCGCGACATCGGCTGGCCCACCGCGTCGATACAGCTTCCCGAGGCGAACGACTCCTGCGTGTCCGTCGTCATCGACTGCCCGACTATCTCAACTGCCCTGTCGCGCAGGCCGTGTTGGTCGGCGAACCGCTCCGAGACGACGACAGCGGCCGCCGCGCCGTCCGACGTCGGCGAGCACTGGAGTTTGGTGAGCGGGCGGTGGATGGTCTTCGCGGCGAGGACCTCTTCGACCGAATAGGCGTCCTGGAACTGGGCGTTGGGGTTGTTCGCCGAGTGCCGGTGGTTCTTGGCGCCCACCGCGGCGAGCTGCGCCGCGGTCGTCCCGTACCGCTCCATGTGCTCGCGGGCCGCGTTGCCGAAGATCTGCGCGGTGGGCGGGGACATCTCGAAGCCGTGGCGCGCCGCCATGATCCCGTAGTGGCGGGCCACCGGCGAGGTCGCGAAGGTGCCGCCGTCCGAGCCGGCGTCCGAGCCGCCGCCCAGCGCCCCCCGCTTCATCTTCTCGAAGCCCAGCGCGAGCACGCAGTCGCTGACGCCGCCCTCCACGAACTGCCGGGCCAGCATCAGCGCGCTCGCGCCCGTCGCGCAGTTGTTGTTGACGTTGTAGACCGGCACCCCGGTCAACCCCAGTTCGTAGACGGCCCGTTGACCTGCCGTCGACGCCTGGAAGCAGTAGCCCACCGGCACCTGTTCGACCAGGTCGTAGGTGACTCCCGCGTCCGCGAGCGCCGCGCTCCCCGCCTCCTTCGCCATGTCCCAGTACTGCCAGTCACGGGACTCCGGCTTCTCGAACCTGGTCATGCCTACGCCGACGATGTAGCTCTTCACGACAGGGGGACCCTTCAGTCTCGGGGCAGGCCGAGGATGCGCTCGGCGACGACATTGAGCTGGACCTGGGTGGTGCCGCCCGCGATGGTCAGGCAGCGCGACATGAGGAAGCCGTGTACGGCACGCTCGCCGGGGCCTTCGGCGACCGCGCCCTGGGGGCCGAGGAGTTCCAGGACGAGTTCGGCGGTCCGCTGCTGGTGCGGGGTCTGGACGAGCTTGCGGACGCTGGCCCCCGCACCGGGCTCCAGACCGGACACCTGTCGCATCGTGGTGCGCAGCGCGATGCAGGCCAGCGCGTGCGCCTCGGCCGCGAGCGCCCCGATCCGGGCCCGGCAGGCCCCGTCGAGGTCCCCGGCGCGGGCGATCAGCGCTTCGAGACCGGTGTCGAAGGCCACCTGGTCGGCCATGTGGACGCGTTCGTTGCCCAGTGTGTTGCGGGCGACCCGCCAGCCGCCGTTCACCTCCCCGACCACGGCGTCGGCAGGCAGCAGCGCCCCGTCGAAGTAGACCTCGTTGAACAGGGAGTCTCCGGTGATCTCCTTCAGCGGGCGGATGTCGATCCCGTCCGTCCGCTTCATGTCGATCAGGAAGTAGGTGAGCCCCTTGTGTTTGGGGGCCGTTGGATCCGTGCGGGCCAGCAGGATGCCGTAGTCGGCCCACTGCGCCGCGCTCGTCCACACCTTCTGACCGCTGACCCGCCAGCGGCCGTCCTCGGTGCGTTCGGCCCGGGTGCGCAGGGAGGCGAGGTCGGAGCCGGCGCCGGGTTCGGAGAACAGCTGGCACCAGAGCAGTTCGCCGCGCAGGGTGGGGCCGAGGAAGCGGTCCTGCTGCTTGGCGGTCCCGTACGCGAGGAGCGAGGGCACCACCCAGGTCGCGATCCCGAGGTCGCTCACCTTGACCCCGGCCCTCCTCAACTCCTCTTGGATGACCAGCTGTTGGACCGGGCCCGCGCCGAGTCCGTACGGGGCGGGCAGGTGCGGGGCGGCGTATCCGGTGGGCGCGAGGGCGCGGCGCACCGCGCCCGGGTCCAGGCCCCGTACGTTCTCGATGGCGGCGCGGGCCGGCCCGCGGAAGCTCTCGGCCTCGGGCGGCAGCTCCATGCGCAGTTCCCGGCGCGCGCCGCCGCGGGCCAGCCGCACGGCCCGCAGCCGGTGGACGTCCCCGGCCCCCAGGAGCTGGCGCGCGACCAGGGCCCTGCGCAGGTACAGGTGGGCGTCGTGCTCCCAGGTGAAGCCGATGCCACCGAGGACCTGGATGGAGTCCTTGGCGCAGCTGTACGCGGCGTCCAGCGCCGTCGCCGCGGCGAGCGACGCGACGAGGCCGCGCACCTCCGCGGGCTCGTCCATGGCCCGCGCCGCGTCCCACACCAGCGCGCGGGCCTGCTCCAGGCGTACGAGCATGTCCGCGCACAGGTGCTTGATCCCCTGGAACTGGCCGATGGGACGCCCGAACTGCTCCCTGACCTTGGCATACTCGGCGGCCGTCTCAAGGGCGCGGGCCGCGGTGCCGCAGGACTCGGCGGCGAACAGCAGGGCGGCGAGGTCATGGACGAGCGCGGAGTCGACGTCCAGGACCCGGGCGCCGGGGACCACGAGGCGCTCGGCGCGCACCTCAGCGGTGGGGCGGGTGGGGTCGGCGCTGTGGTGGGGGCGGATGCGCAGGGCCTCGGCGTCCACCGCGAGCCACAGCGTGCGGTGGTGGGCCTCGGCCGCCAGGATCACCAACTCCGCCTGGCCCGCGGTCAGTACGGGCGGCGCGGTGCCGTCGAGCAGCCAGCCGCCCTCGCACTCGACGGCGCTGAGCGTCCCGGCGCCCAGGGCCACGGCCCCGGTCCGCCGCCCCGCAGCGAGGTCCGCCACGAGGTCGCGGTGCCGACCGGCGCGGCGCAGCAGCTCGGCGGCGAGCACACCCGAGAGGTAGGGGCCGGGCAGCGCCGCGCGCCCGGCCTCCTCCAGGACGACGGCGAGTTCGGGCAGCGCGCCCCCGCCGAACTCCGC
Source organism: Streptomyces sp. NBC_01431 (assembly GCF_036231355.1). Taxonomy (NCBI): domain Bacteria; kingdom Bacillati; phylum Actinomycetota; class Actinomycetes; order Kitasatosporales; family Streptomycetaceae; genus Streptomyces; species Streptomyces sp. NBC_01431. Next base: position 5,725,350 of record NZ_CP109496.1, on the reverse strand, counting down.
GCCGAGGTGGATCCCGAGCAGCCCCTGCTCGGCGAGCCCGTCCCAGTACCCCGGTCGCGCCCCGGCCGCCCCGGGCGCGTCGAGCAGCTTGCGCACCTCCTCGACCGGCACGGCCCGCGCCAGCCACCCCCGCACCGCCTCGGCGAGCTCCCGCTGTTCCTGCGTGATCGCGATGCCCATGTACGCCCTCACCCGTCGCCGGACCCGGAACGGCGCAAGAGTAGAACACGTTTCAATCTGACGGAAGGTCAGATCGCCATGCTTCCGGAACCCGGCCGCCCCGCCGGCCACCTGTCCCGTGGTGGTGGTCTCTTCGTACTGCATCTGATCTCGCGTAGACCAGAGTTACCTTGCGTCGATGTGGGCCGACATCCATGCATCAGCAGTTTCCTACATGGAGTGCCAGTTGTTCCGACACGAGGTGTGTTACTAAGTCGCCTTTTCTTCGCCCAGGCGGTTGGATGTATGCCACAGCGCCTCGGCGGCGATAGCGTTCGCCAGGAGCAGCAGCCAGCCCCCAGGCTCGAGCACGGAGCGGATGTCGTACGCGGGGTTGTCGTCGTTGACTGTCAGGCCGACTGTCATCGCGAGCAGGAACAGCCCGAGGAACGTGCAGGGGATGAGCCAGAGGCAGCCGAGTCCGGCCGCCGCGGTCGATAGGGAGCGGTAGCCGGAGTCCGAGGACAGCCGCAGCAGGTACAGAAGCCCACACACGATGAGCGCGACCGTGCCGAAGACGCCGATCGGGACGACTATCCAGTCCGAGTTCACGCCGCTGATGCCGCTCGGATACGCGGTCCACGGGTGGGCCCAGTCGAAGGACTCGGTCACCTGGGAGACCTGCTGCCCCGTGGAGTTGCTCGTCCAGGTCTCGGTCATGACCGGATTGGCCGCCGCCGCGAACAGCACCACCGCCGCGAACAGCAGCTTGACGAGATGGAGGACGACGACGGCCGTAGGGCCCTTCGGCTCGGGCGGTTCAGGCGGTTCGGCGACCCGGGTCGGCGCGAGCCGGTCGAGCAGAACGGTGTCGGCAGCGGCCGGGTCGCCGGGCCGGCCCAGGTCAGGGTCGTGCAGCAAGAGCCCCCGCAGCGCACCCGTTCGTTCCTGGATCGCGGCGCGGGCCCCGTCGATCCGCATCCAGGCCCCGGGGACGAGCGCGTCCCCAATTTCCCGCTCGCAGAGTTCGACGATCGTCGGTGCTTCGGGGCGTTCCCCAGGTTCCTTGTCGAGGCAGGCGGTGACCAGGTCGCGGAGCGGCGCGGAGGGGATCGCCGATAGGTCAGGTTCGTCGGCGACGATGCGGTGGGCCACGCCCCACTCGTTCTCCGCGCCGAACGCCTCGCGGCCGGTCGCGAGGAAGTACAGCGTGGAGCCGAGCGCGAAGACGTCGGAGGGTGCGCCGACGGTACGGCCCATGGCCTGCTCTGGCGACATGTAGAGCGGGGTGCCGATCCGGGTGGAGTGGCTGCTGTACGTCACGGACTGGGTCAGCGACTTCACGATGCCGAAGTCGATGACCTTGGGGCCCGTCTCGTCCAGCATGATGTTGCCGGGCTTGAGGTCGCGGTGCACGATGTGCCCAGCGTGGATGTCGGCGAGGGCGTGCGCGATGCCCCAGGCCAGGAGCAGTACCTGCGGGGCGGGCAGTGGGCCGTGCCCCGTGACGAGGTCGCGCAGGGTCGGCCCGGCGACGAACGCCGTGGCCAGCCAGGGCTGTTCAGCGTGCGGGTCGGCGTCGAGCAGCGGCGCCAGATGGGCGCCCCGCACCCGCTGCGCGGCCCGCACCTCCCGCGCGAACCGCTGCCCAAACTCGGCGTCCCGGGCGAACTCGGGCCGGATCACTTTCACCGCGGCCGACTGTCCGCCCGGCGAGGAGGCGATGAACACCTGCCCCATCCCGCCCTCGCCCAGCCGTGCTGCCAGCCGGAAGTCCCCCAGCTCCGCCGGGTCCTGCGCCTGAAGTGCCGTGAACCGGAATTCCGCTGTCGACATGCCACTCCTCTCCCCCGTCACCCGCCGCTGTGCCGCAGCTCCGCCCGGAACGAGGGCCTCGACCCGCTCCCAGGCACTGTCTGCGGCCACTTTGTCGTACGTGCCGTGCCCTGGGAAGAAGAACGCATCACGCGTTTGCGCTGGTACTACTTATGCCCGGATGTCCTCGCTGAGGTGGGCGCCAGGCTGGATTTTTCCTACCGAACCCACAGCCAGGTCCTGCAAAGTGTCAGCGGCTCTGACGTTCGTCGCACGTGGCCTGGAGCAGGTAGGCCTCGGTGCCGGTCTGGATGAGGCCGCATCGAAAGGCGATCCGATCCACGATGGCGCAGAGCCGACGACCCCCTGAAGGTCTTGTCCCGCTCGGCGAACGGGGAACATCTGCGGGCGGGGAGCGTAACGGCCCTCGCCCGCGGATTCACCGCCAACGATTCCGCTGTCGGGACCACTGACAATTCCATGTCGGACGACGTTGGGCTTGCGCAGCGCAGTTGGATCTTGCGTACGGCTGCGGCTTCATGAGGTGTGGGGCGGCCGTCCATGGGGCTCGGCTGTCGAAGATGCAGGGTAGGTCTGCACAACCCGGGCGCCAGTCGTGCAGGTGAACCTTTCACCTCGCTGGTCACGCCCCTGACGGATGCAGCCTCCAACCGCACCGGACAGCCGGGGTATGACCTTCGGGCCGCCCGACCGGACCGGCCCCGGCGGCGTACGGCACCATGGACGGCCACACACACCTACGACCCAAAGGAGCCGGGCCGTGGCCACTGTCCAGCCTCAGATCCTGGCCGCCTTCGAGGCGGCCAAGGGCTTCATGCCCGTACGGGAAGGCCTGGCGCTGTACGCGGCGGCCGTCGAGGCCGGGGCGCTCGGGCTGCCGCTCCTGGAGGTCGGCACCTACTGCGGGCGTTCCACCATCCTGCTCGCCGAGGCCGCCCGCGAGAGCGGCACGGTCGCCGTCACCGTCGACCACCACCGCGGCAGCGAGGAGCAGCAGCCCGGCTGGGAGTACCACGACCCGACGGTCGTGGACCCGCAGGTGGGGGCGATGGACACGCTGCCCACCTTCCGGCGGACCCTGCACGCGGCCGGTCTGGAGGACCACGTGATCGCGGTGGTCGGCCGCTCCCCGCAGGTCGCGCGGGTGTGGGGCGGGCAGCTCGGCTTCGTCTTCATCGACGGCGGCCACACCGACGAGCACGCGAGTGCCGACTACGAGGGCTGGGCGCCCAAGCTCGCCGAGGGCGGCACCCTTGCCATCCACGACGTCTTTCCCGACCCGGCCGACGAGTTCACCGGCCAGGCCCCCTACCGCGTCTATCGGCGCGCGCTGGAGTCCGGCGCCTTCACCGAGGTCTCGGCGACCGACTCGCTGCGGGTGCTGCGGCGCACGGCCGCCGCGCTGTGACACGTCGCGGCGCCGGGTGCACGGGCCCGGGGCGGGTGCGCCGCTAGCATCGCAGCGTGCCGAACGACAGCGAGTCACAGAACCCTGACAGCCGGTCGCGCCGCGTGCGCGGGCGGGCCCTCGTCGCTCTCGCCGCGCTGGCGCCGACCGCGCTGGCGGGGTGGCTCGTCTGGCAGGCGATGAGCGGGCCCGGCGGACAGGACGACAAGCCGCCGCGGGTGCTGCCGCTGCCCAGCCGCACCGATCGGCCCGCCCGCCCCGGGCCGGGCGGCGCGACGGTGACGGCCACACCGTCCCCGGCCGCCCCCGGCTCCACCTCCGCGCCGGCCAAGCCGGGCGGCCAGAGCGGTGCCGGGCCGCTCGCCGGAAAGACCGTCGTCATCGACCCAGGTCACAATCCGAATAATTTCCAGCACACGAAGGAGATCGACCAGCAGGTCGACATCGGAACGAACAAGAAGGAATGCGACACCACCGGAACCTCCACCAACGACGATTACACCGAGGCCGAGTTCACCCTCGATGTCTCGCACCGGATCCGGGCGATCCTCGAAAAGCTGGGCGCCAAGGTCACATTCACCCACGATGGCGAGCGGACATTCGGCCCGTGCGTGGACGAGCGGGCCCGGATCGGAAATCAGGCGAAGGCCGACGCCGTCGTATCGGTGCACGCGGACGGCGCGGACGAGGGCCAGCGCGGTTTCCACGTGATCCTTCCCGCGCTGGTGAAGGCCGGTGCCGCCGACACCGCGCCGATCATGGGGCCGTCGCGTGAACTCGGTGTGCGGATCGCGGGGAAGTTCGTCCAGGACACCGGCATGAACGCCTCCAACTACGTGGGCGACGGCACCGGTCTGGACACCCGCAGCGACCTCGGCGGGCTCAACCTGTCGACCGTCCCGAAGGTGTTCATCGAGTGCGGGAACATGCGGGATTCCCGGGACGCGCCTCTTCTGAAGAGTGCGGACTGGCGCCAGAAGGCGGCCCAGGGCATCTCCGACGGCATTACGTCGTTTCTCGGCGGGTAGGCTCCCGACCCGCCGTACGGCTCGCGGGCACAGGCGATAGATTCTTCCGCACAGGGGGAACCACCTAGAGCTTCACGCCGTGTGCACGTACACCGGCGGCAGCGATGACCGCCCCGACGAGACGACATAAAAGAGGACTTTTACGTGAACATCCGCTCCCTCACACGAGGCGACGGCGTGGTGATCGGTGCAGCGGTGGTGCTGTTCATCGCCTCGTTCCTGAATCTCACGTCCGCTCCGAGCTGCTCCGGCCAGTTCTGCCCGAACGTCGACGCTCCGAACGCCTGGGACTCGCTCTCGCTCCTGATGAGCATGTTCCTGGCGGGCATCATCGGCGCGGTGCTGGTCGTCGTGGGGCGCTCGCTGCCGCAGCCGAAGAAGGTCGCGGGCCTCGACGTCACGCAGTTCGGCGTCGCGTTCACGGTCTTCGCCGCGTGGACCGCGTTCTGGACGATCATCGACGTCCGCGGCTCCGGAGCCGGCATGATCCTCGGCCTCATCGCCACGCTGGCCCTGGCCGCGGGCGCCGTCGCCTCGCCGCTGGTCGGCGCGCTGAAGGCGCCGCTGATGGGCGCCCCGAGCCCGGCCGCCCCGCAGCCCTACGGCTACCCGGGCGCGGCCCAGCCGGCCGGTGGCTACGGCTACCCCGGCGCCGCCCAGCAGCCCTACGGCGCCCAGCCGGGCGACCCGAGCCTCGGCGGCCAGCCGCAGGCGCAGGCGCAGCCGTTCGGCGCGCAGGCGCAGGCCGCGGACCCCAACAAGGACAGCCAGGCGCAGCCCGCCGCAGCCGCCGCCCCGGCCGGTGACTTCGCGCCGTTCTGGTTCGCGGTCCCCGTCGCCCGTCCGCTCTACGCGGAGGACGGCTCACCCACCCCGATCGCCGAACTCGCCCCCGGCACCTGGTACCTGGCCGTCGACCAGCGCGGCCCCGCTCTGATCGCCCAGACGCAGGACGGCCGCCGCGGCGTCCTCCAGGACACCACCGGCATCCAGCGCGGCTGATCTCCCGCCACCGCTCGGCCCCTCGCCCTCTTCCGGGCGGGGGGCCGTTGCCTTACAGTCCCCTGACGGTTCGTCAGATCACTGGAAGGGGACGGCACATGCGCCTGGGACTCGCACTCGGATACTGGGGGCGCGGCCCCAACCCCGCCCATCTCGAACTGGCCCGCACGGCCGAGGAGTTCGGCTACGCCTCGGTGTGGACCGCGGAGGCCTGGGGCTCCGACGCGTTCACCCCGCTCACCTGGATCGCGGCGCACACCTCCCGCATCCGGCTCGGCACCGCGGTCGCGCAGATGGCCGCGCGCACCCCGACCGCCACCGCCATGCACGCCCTCACCCTGGACCACCTCTCGGGCGGCCGGATGATGCTGGGCCTCGGCCTCTCCGGGCCGCAGGTCGTCGAGGGCTGGTACGGCCGCCCGTTCCCGTCGAGCCCGCTCACCGCGACCCGTGAGTACGTCGACGTCATCCGCCAGGTGCTGCGCCGCGAGGCCCCCGTCGCGCTCGACGGCCGCTTCCACGCGCACCCCTACGCCGGCGCCGACGGTACGGGCCTGGGCAAACCCCTCAAGTCCATCACCCACCCGCTGCGCCCGGACGTTCCCGTACTCCTCGGCGCGGAAGGCCCCAAGAACGTCGCCCAGACCACCCGCATCGCGGACGGCTGGCTCCCGCTGTACTGGTCACCGACCAGGCCGGACGTGTACGAGGCGGCGCTTGCCGGGCTGCGGGAGGGCTTCCTGGTCGCACCCATGGTGCGGGCCCAGGTGTGTGACGACGTGGCCGAGGGGCTGCTTCCGGTGAAGGCGATGCTGGGCTTCTACATCGGCGGAATGGGCCACGCCGCCCGCAACTTCCACGCGGATCTGATGGCCCGCATGGGGTACGGCGAGGCGGCCCGCCGCATTCAGGAACTGTTCCTGGCGGGCCGCCGGGACGAGGCGGTGCTGGCCGTCCCGGACGCCTTCGCCGACGAGATCTCCCTGATCGGCCCGCGCCAACGCATCGCCGAACGCCTGGAGTTGTGGCGCAAGGGCCCGGTCACGGACCTGTTGGTCACGTCGCCGGACCCGGACACGCTGCGCGTTCTGGCCGACCTCAACGCCTGAACGGCCTGGGCGTCCGGCGGTTGGGGAGGGGTCAGCCGCCGGAGAGCTGCCCGGCGGAGGGAACCTGGTCGGTCACCGGCGCCCCCGCGGACTTGCCCGCGTCCTTGACTCCGCCGATCACGTTCTGGAACTGGTTGACGTCGGCGTCGCTCGCGTCGCCCTTGCGCAGCTTCCCGCCCAGGTTCTTGAGCGAGTCGATGCCGGACGACAGCGGCACCAGAGCCTTGGAGAGCAGCGGGTCGCCCTTGGCGTTCTCCGTGGCCGCCTTCAGGCGGTTGTACGTGAACGCTCCGGCCAGGCCCGCCTTGACCAGGGCGAAGGTACGGCCCTTCGCGCCCTTCTTGAACTTGCCCGCCTTGTACGGCTTGATGATCCACTCGTAGGTGGCACCGGCCGCGAGCCCCGCGTTCGCGACGAAGCGGGTCTTGGCGAGCTTCTGGCGCTCGGCGGACGCGGTGGGCGAGGCGCTGCTGTCCGCCGCGTTCTGCGCGGCGGACAGGCTGCTCTGCGTGGTCTTGGTTTCGCCTCCGCAGGCGGTCGTCGACACCAGGACGGCGCAGGACATGACGACCGCCACGACTATGCGGCGGATGGGGAGCGTAGTGGGCACGATGACCTCCGGGGGATGTTTCGGGCCTCCCGGCAGCCTCACCCGGGCCCCCGCACTCCGCCACCCGGGTGACTCCGAACGGGTGGTCAGCCGCAGCAGTAGGGCGCCAGCCCCCGCGGCAGGCGGTCGCCGCCGAAGACCGAGGCCGTGGCCTCGTCACCGCCCAGCGCGGCCACCGCGAGCAGCAGGGAGCCCGCCGTCCACGTCGTGAGCTCCTCCGGCCACATCGCGCGCTTGCCCTCGAAGACGTAACCCGTCCAGTACATCCCGGTCGCCGGGTCGCGCAGGTGCTGGATGGACTGGAGGATCTCCAGAGCCCGGTCGGACTCGCCGGTCGCCCAGAGCGCGAGTGCCAGTTCGCAGCTCTCGCCGCCGGTGACCCACGGGTTGGGCAGCACACAGCGCACCCCGAGGCCGGGCACCACGAAGTCGTCCCACATCGACTCGATGCGGGCCGTGGCGTCGGCGCCGGTGAGCGCGCCGCCGAGGACCGGGTAGTACCAGTCCATCGAGTAGCGGGACTTGTCGAGGAAGCGCTCGGGGTGGTGCTGGATGGCGTGGGCGAGCGCGCCGGCCGCCAACTCCCAGTCGGGCTGCGGCTCTTCGCGCTGTTCGGCGATGGCGAGCGCGCAGCGCAGGGCGTGGTGGACGGACGAACTCCCGGTCAGCAGCGCATCGTTGACGGCCGTGCCGTCCTCCTCGCGCTTCCACCCGATCTGCCCGCCGCTCTGCTGGAGGGCGAGGACCCACTCGACGGCGGCGAACACCGTCGGCCACATGCTGTCGAGGAAGGCGTCGTCACCGGTGGCGAGGTAGTGGTGCCAGACCCCGACCGCCACGTAGGCGACGAAGTTGGACTCCCGGCCGCGGTCGGTGACCCGGTCGTGCTCGCCGTCGTGGTAGGCGGCGTACCAGGACCCGTCCGCGTTCTGGTGCCGGGCGAGCCAGGCGTAGGCGCGCTCGGCGGCGGCGTGTTCGCCCGCCGCGTCCAGCGCCATCGCGGCCTCGGTGTGGTCCCAGGGGTCCAGGTGGTGCCCGCGGAACCAGGGGATGGCGCCATCCTCGCGCTGGACGGCGAGCAGTGTGGCGACCGTCTGTTCGGCCTGCCCGGCGGTGAGCACCCCGGGCAGCACAAGGTGTTCGGTGCGCTCCGGCGAGGTCACTTGGCGGCACTCTCTTCCCGCAGCGACGGCAGGTGCGGCTTGGTCGCGTACGCCACGAAGCTCTTGCCGACGACCGGGTTGAGCGCCCGCTCGGCGAGCCGGGTGACCGTGCTGATGCCGGGCGTCTTCATGATGTCCCAGACCAGGAGCTGGTGGTACGCCCGCACCGGCAGCGCCTTGTCGTTGTCGACGCCGAAGGCGCACTTGAGCCACCAGTACGGCGAGTGCAGCGCGTGCGCGTGGTGGCTGCCGTACGGCTTGAGGCCGGCCTGCTTCATCTTGCCGATGAGCTCGGTGGCCCGATAGATGCGGATGTGGCCGCCCTCGACCTCGTGGTACGCGTCGGAGAGCGCCCAGCACACCTTCTCGGGCCCGTACCGGGGCACGGTGACCGCGATGCGGCCGCCCGGCTTGAGCACCCGGACCATCTCGGCGAGCACGCCCTTGTCGTCGGGGATGTGCTCCATGACCTCGGAGATGATCACGACGTCGAAGGACTCGTCGGGGAAGGGCAGGTTGAGCGCGTCGCCCTCCATCGCGGTGGCGGTGGCTCCCTCGGGTGCCTCGCCGGCTTCCTTCATCGCGGCGAACCACTTGGCGACCTCGCGGATCTCCTCGCCGTTCTGGTCGAGGGCCACGACCTGGGCGCCTCGCCGGTAGCACTCGAAGGCGTGCCGGCCCGCGCCGCAGCCCAGGTCGAGCACGCGGTCGCCCGGGGCGAGCGGGAAGCGGGAGAAGTCGACGGTCAGCACGGGTGCCTGCTTTCGCGGACGGGGGGACGGAGAGGGGGTCTGCCGGGGTTTCGGGGACGCCTGGTCACCAGGCGCCCCCTGAAGCGGGCGCGGAGCACCCGGGGTTCGCGCTCCGGGTCACCTGGCGGGCTTCCCGGCCGCGGAGCGGCCCTGGGCGGCGATCGCCGAGCGGTAGAGCTCGGCGGTGCCGATGGCCGCCCGGCGCCAGGTGAACCGTTCCAGGACCCGTTCGCGGCCGGCCGCGCCGAGCCGTCGGCGCAGCGCCTCGTCGTCCAAGAGCCGGCAGAGCCCGGCGGCGAGGGCCCCCGGGTCGCCGGGCGGAACCGCGAGGCAGGTCTCGCCGTCGGGGCCGGCGACCTCCGGGATGGCGCCGCCGGTCGTGGCGAGCAGCGGGGTGCCCGTCGCCATGGCTTCGGCGGCGGGCAGCGAGAAGCCCTCGTACAGCGACGGTACGCAGCTGATCTGCGCGGACCGTACGAGGTCGACGAGTTCGGCGTCGGAGATGCCCTTGACGAACCGCACCGCGTCGCCCAGGCCGTACTTCTCGATGGCCTGCGCGACCGGCCCGTCCTCGGCTCGCCTGCCGACGACGACGAGGTGGGCGCCGGGGTGCTCGGTGCGCACCTTGGCGAGCGCCTCGACCAGGTGGACCAGACCCTTGAGCGGCACATCCGCGCTGGAGGTCGTCACGATCCGGCCGGGCACCTCGGCGACGGCCGCGTCCGGCGACCACAGGCCGGTGTCGGCGCCGATGTGCACGACCCGGATGCGGTCCTCGCGCACCCCGAGGTGGTCCACGATCTCGCCCTTGGAGGTGCCGGAGACGGTGAGCACGGACGGCAGCCGGCGGGCGACGCGCTTTTGCATGCGGGTGAAGCCGTACCAGCGGCGGACGGAGGCTCGGCGCTTCCAGTCGGCCGCGGCGTCCAGTTCGAGCTTCCGGTCGACGGTGATGGGGTGGTGGATGGTGGTGACCAGCGGCGCACCGATGTCGCCGAGCAGCCCGTACCCGAGGGTCTGGTTGTCGTGGACGACATCGAACTCGCCCCTGCGCGCGATCAGATGGCGCCGGGCGCGCAGCGAGAAGGTGAGCGGCTCGGGGAAGCCGCCGGTCCACATGGTGGCGACTTCCAGCCGGTCGATCCAGTCCCGGTACTCGTCCTTCTTGGGCGTACGGAACGGATCGGGCGAGCGGTAGAGGTCCAGGCTGGCGAGTTCGGTGAGCGGGACGCCCTCGTCGAGCACGGGGTAGGGCTGGGCGCCGATGACCTCGACGCTGTGCCCGAGCCGGGCGAGCTCGCGCGAGAGGTGGCGGACGTAGACGCCCTGGCCGCCGCAGAACGGGTTCCCCTTGTAGGTGAGGAGCGCGATCCGCAGCGGGCGCTCGGGCCCGCCGTCGGCGTCCCCGGTGCGGGGGCTTGCCTCTATGGCCTCAGCGGTCACTCGCGGCCCCCTTCATCACTGCGTTTCGCCGGAGCGTAACTGCTCGCGCTAATCTAGAACAAGTTCCAGACTTGGTCCTTCTTGAGCGTTCTTCGATCACTCAAGGAGCTTCGAATCTACCGGCAGGTAGCGCGACTGTAAGAGCCGGATCAGGTGATTCGCGCCACGACGGGACCCCTGCCATGCTGGGCCGCCGAGCACGGGCGTCACGACGGGAACAACGGAACGGGACATATGACAGCGGAAGCCAGGGTGGCCACCGAAACCTCCCCTCCCCTGACGGAGCGCCAGGAGGCGCGCCGCCGCCGCATCCTGCACGCGAGCGCCCAGCTGGCCAGCCGGGGCGGCTTCGACGCGGTCCAGATGCGCGAGGTGGCCGAGGCCGCGTCAGTGGCGCTCGGCACCCTGTACCGCTACTTCCCTTCCAAGATCCATCTGCTGGTCGCCACCATGCAGGACCAGCTCCAGCACCTGCACAGCGCACTGCGCAAGCACCCGCCGTCCGGTGCGGCCTCCTCGGAGCGGGTGGCCGAAACCCTCATGCGCGCCTTCCGTGCGCTCCAGCGCGAACCGCATCTGGCGGACGCGATGGTGCGGGCCCTCACCTTCGCGGACCGCTCGGTGAGCCCGGAGGTGGACACCGTCTCGCGGCAGACCACGGCGATCATCCTGGACGCGATGGGCCTGGACGATCCGACTCCGGAGCAGCTCTCGGCCGTTCGGGTCATCGAGCACACCTGGCACTCGGCACTGATCACCTGGCTCTCGGGCCGGGCCTCCATCGCCCAGGTCAAGATCGACATTGAAACGGTCTGCAAGCTGATCGACCTGACCGCGCCGCCCGTCCCGCCGAAGGCGTAGGGCGGTACCGGGCGACCCCTGGTATCGGGCACCCCGGGTACCAGGCGCCCCAGGCTCCGGACCCGTGCGCGCGCTCCCCTGCCACCGCATCGCCCCGCTTCCCCAACTCCCAGGTCAGTACGGGTAGTTGACTGATTCGCCGGGGTCACGGAGATGCGCCCCGGCCCACGCGTCGCGCCCCATGTGCGCCGTTGCGCGCCCCCAGTGCCCCCCACCAATCTGTTCGCCCGGGTCATGACAGGGGTAACCGGCGCCCAGAATCGTTGCGCACCCAACCAAAGGCGCCCGCAACGGTGAGCCTGGAAGGAGCTGGAAACGTGGTTCGGGTACTTCTCGTGCACGACTCGTGCCTGCTGCGGTCGGCCCTGGCCGACCGCCTCGCACGCGAGCCAGACCTGGAGGTCCACCACACGCCCTGGCGCGGCGCCCCGGCACTCGCGCGATTACTGAGCCCGGACGTCTGCGCGGCCGACCTGGACTGTTCCGAGTCCTACGGGATCGCACCGCTCGGCGAACTCACCGGCTGCCGCCCAGGCACCGGGAAGTGCCGACTCCTGGTGCTGGCCGACGCACACCGTCCGGGACCGCTGAAGCGGGCGGCCGATGCCAATGCCCGTGGCTATGTGGACAAGGGGGGCACACCCGACCATCTGGTCTTCGCCATCAGACAGGTGGCCGAGGGGAAACGCTTCGTCGACGACTCCCTCGGCTTCAGTTTCCTCAGAGCGGCGGAAATGCCCCTGACCCGCCGCGAGTTGAGCGTCCTGTCACTCGCCGCCGAAGGTGCCTCGATCTCCGACATCGCGCACCGCCTGCACCTGACCAACGGCACGGTGCGCAACTACATGGCCGCCATCACCCGCAAGACCGGGGCCCGCAACCGGGTCGACGCCATTCGGATCTCCCAGGGAGAGGGCTGGGTGTGAGCGGCCGCTCCCGGTGAGATCGCGGTAGAACGCGGAGCGGGCGAGCAACTCCTCATGGGTGCCGAGTTCGGCACGGGCCCCGTCCATCAGCAGTACGCGGTCCGCGCGCCGGGCCGAGCCGGTGCGGTGGGCGACGACCACCAGGGTGCGGCCGGCCCGTTCGCTGAAGGCCCGCTCCGCGCGTGCCTCGGCCACCGGATCGAGGTGACAGGTCGCCTCGTCGAGCAGCACCAGCGGCGCGGGCGAGGCATGCGCCCGCGCCAGGGCGACGAGCTGGCGCTCCCCGGCAGAGAGCGCGGCCGGATCGAGTTCGGCGTCGAGCCCGCCGAGCCGGGCGAGCAGCTCCCCCGCCCCGACGGCTTCCGCGGACGCCAACAGGGCGCTGTCATGCGGTAGTTGCTCGCAGAAGTAGCCCAGGTTCTCCCGTACGGAGGCGGTGAAGACGTACGCCTCCTGCGGCACGAGCACCCGGTCGCAGCCCCGCAGCACCTCGCCCGCGTCCGGCCGCAGCGTCCCGGCGATCAGCGCGAGTAGGGTCGATTTCCCGATGCCGCTCGGCCCGGCCACCGCGAGGTGTCCCCCGGCCGGTACGGCGAGGTCGAGGCGGTCGAGCACGGGGGCCGCGCCCGGCCCGTACGCGAAGACGACCCCGCGCAGCCGCACCGGCCAGGCCTCGTCCTCGTACGGCACCTGCGCCGCGGGGGTCTGTGCCACGTCGGCCAGCCTGCGCAGGACGACGGTGAGGCGGGAGCCCGAGGTGCCCAGGCCCTGCACCAGGGCCTGGAGGGCGGGCAGCAGCGACTGGGTGAGGTAGGCGAGCGCACCGGCCAGGCCGCCCGCGGTGACGCCGTGGCGCAGCAGCCACGGCGCGGTGACCAGGAGCAGCAGCAGGGGCAGCCGGCCGCCGACGCCCACGGCGAAGGTCCTGACCATGCCCCAGTGGGCGAGCGAGCGGGCCGCGCGGTACTCGCCGTCGATGCGCGCCCCGGCGTCCAGGGCGGCCCGCTCCTCGGCGCCCGACGCCACGATGTCCCGCAACCCCGTTGCCAACAGGCCGAGTTCGGCGGCCAGGCGTTCGTCGGCGGCCAGGAAGTCCTCCTGGCGCCGGGCCAGTGGGCGCAGTGTCGCGGCGAAGAGGGCGAGTCCGATGAGCAACGGGCCCGCGACCACCGGGAGCAGGACGGGGGCGAGCGCGAACAGGCCGAAGAGCGCGCCGGCCGCGGTGAAGACGAAGGTCCGCGAGACGAGTACGAGTCCGGCGAGGGTGTCGCGGGCCAGTTCCACCTGCTGGGTGAGCCGGGACAGGGCCGCGTCGTCCGCCTCGCGCAGTCCGCGCGTCACCACCGCCCGCACGAGTTCGTCCCGTACCGGCTCGACCAGTGCGGCGACGGCCCCGTACACCCGACGCGTGCCGAGGGCCCCCGCGAACACGGCCAGTCCGGCCGCCGCGAGCCATCCGGCGCCGGTGGCGGGGTGTCCCGTGAGGAAACCGTCGTCGAGGGCGCGGGCGAGGGCGAAGCCGAGCAGGAAGGTCTGGGCGGATTCGAGCAGCGACCACCCGGCGAGCCGGAGCAGGACCCGCTTGCGCCGCCCGAGCAGGTGCCTCAGCACGCCTCCTCGCCCTCTGCGAACACCGCGCGGTAGTCGGCCAGTCGGACCAGTTCGCGGTGCGGGGCGACCGCGCGCGGGCGGCCTTCCTCCAGCCACACCACGAGGTCCGCGCGGGCCGCCGTCGAGGCGCGGTGGGCGACGATCAGGTGGGTTCCGGCGCCGCGCAGCAGGGCCCCGGAGACCTTCAGCTCGGTGGCCGAGTCAAGACTGGAGGTGGCGTCGTCCAGGATCAAAAGGCGCCCCGGATGCGCGAACGCCCTTGCCAGGCCCAGACGTTGGGCCTCGCCGCCGGACAGCGGCGCGCTCGCGCAGGGGGTGGCGTAGCCGGCGGGCATCCGCCGCACGAAGTCGTCGGCGCAGGCGGAGCGGGCCGCCGCGACCACCGCCGGCTCCCCCGGGTCGTGCGCGCCGTACGCGATGGTGGCGCACACCGTGCCACCGAGCAGCACGGGCCGCGCGAAGGCGTAACCGACCGCGCGGCGCAGCTGGGTGCGGGTGAGGGACGAAAGCGGTACGCCGTCGAGGAGGACCGTGCCCGACTCCGGGTCGGCGAGCCGGCCCGCGACGGCCGCGAGCGCCGATTTGCCGCTGCCCGAGCGGCCGACGACGGCGACCACCGCACCACCCGGCAGCGTGAGATCGACACCGCGAAGCGGCCCGTGCACGACGCCCCGCATGGTCAACTCACCTGATCCGACGGGCAGTTCCCCGCCTCCGTACGGCACGACCGGCGCGGCCAGCACCTCCTGGAGGCGGACGACGGCGGTGCGTCCGCGGGTCAGGGTGTTCACCATGCCGACCAGGGCGCCGGTGCCGGTGGCGAGGCTCGCGTAACGCCAGGCCGCGAGGAGGCCGCCGACGCTCAGGTCGCCCCGGGCCAGGCGCAGTCCGGCGACGGCGAGCACCGCGAGCTGGAGCAGCGGAAGCAGCACCGCGGCCTGCGCGGTGGAGCGGCCGAGCACCTGCCACATGCGGTGGCCCTGCCGGGAGAGTTCGGGCAGCGGCGCCAGGATCCGGGCGGCGTCCCGCTCGGGGTGTCCGGCCGCCGCGATCGTGCGGGCGCCCCGCACCGCTTCCAGGAGGCGGCCCGCGATCTGGCCCTGGGTGTGCAGATAGCCCGCGCTGCTCGCACCGGAGCCGCGCACGAACACCCGCAGCAGCAGGGCGAACAGGGGCATTCCGGCGAGCACGACCAGGGCGGTCCACAGGTCGGTGAGGGCGAGCGCGACGAGTCCGCCGACCGGGGTGACGACGGCCGCCAGCGCGCCGGCGATCGAGACGGGCACGGTCGCGGCCTGGGCCGCGTTCCCGGTGAGCCGTGCCACCAACTCGCCCTCCGAGCAAGGTTGTTGGTGGCCTGCGTCCAGGACGTGGCCGAGCACGCGGCGGCGCAGCCAGGCGGCGCTGCGTGCGGTGGCGGTCGCGGTGACGGCCGATTCGAGGGCGGCGATCAGCACGGCGGCGGCAGTGAGCAGGGCGCACCAGGTGATCCAGGGCGTCGCGTCGGACTGCCGCCCCGCGAGCACCAGGTCGAGGGCGCGGCCCAGGACCGCGGGCAGCGCGAGCCCCGCACCGGCCGACGCGCAGGTCAGCACCAGGATCAGGGTGCCGGGCCCGGCGCTCTGCCGGACGGTCTCACGCAACAGCAAGGCGGCCTCCCGCGTGCGGCGGCCCCGGCCGGCGAGCGGTGCCGGGCGGGGCCGCGTCGTTCACTGGTACACCGGGTTTACGCGGTGATCACAGGCAGAGCGTCAGGCTCGCGACGCTGTCACAGAGCAGCAGGCTGAGCTGGCTGCCGCCGCCGTGGCCGCCGCCGTCACCCTCGTCGATGTCGAGCTCGACGTCGAGGTTCTGCAGGTCGAGAAGGGACATTGCGATCTCCTTTGTCGGCGATGTACGACCGTCCGTGGGGGACGGGGTTGTTTCAGCCCCGGGTGGGGCCGTCTTGGGGGCCGCCCGGTGGGGCGGCGGGTGGGGGCGCCAGGAAGGGCAGCGCGGCGGGCCGGTCGCCGAGCGCGGCACCGAGCGCCAGGAGGCAGCCCGCCGTGCCGGTCGCGAGGTCCATGGACAGGCGCATCATCTGGTCGCCGGGGAAGGCGAGTTGGCCTTCGTAGGGCATGGCGTACCAGGAGAGTCCGGCGATCTGGTCGTCGAGCCAGGCGCGCGGCGCCCCGGTCCGCGCCAGGTGGAGCACCATTCCGGCGCGCCCGTTGAACAGGCCCGGCTGGGCGTAGTAGCGGGAGCGGGCGGCGGGCTGGATCTGTTCCCGCGCCGCCCGGAAGGCCGCCTCGTCCCGGTGGGCGAGGAAGTCGTCCAGGACCGCGGCGATACCGACGCTGCCTGCGCCGAGGTAGGGCAGGGTGCGGGTGGTGTCGTTGACGACGAGGGTGCCGGCCGGGTTGGTCACGCAGCGGTCGAGATCGCGCCGCAGCGCCTTTGCCGCCCGGTCCAGCAACGCCGCTTCGCCGGTGGACTCGTACAGCCGCAGGAAGAACAGCGCGGGCCCGCAGGAACCGCGCAGCAACCCGGCGCGGCGTCCGCCGTCGGGCCGCGCGGCGATCAACTCGGCTGCCTCAAGCGCCTGTTCCTTGTAGCCGAGCCGGTCGAGTACGAGGCCGAGTCCGGCGAGCCCGCCGTGCAGGTCGGTGGCGAGCCGCTGCCAGTTCTCGGCGAGGACGCCCTCGATCAGTTCGCGGGCCCGCTCGGTGTGACCGAGGCGGTCGAGGACGTAGGCGACTCCGGCGAGCCCGTCGTACAGGCCGAGCGGGGTGCCGGGCGGCGGTGGCGCGGTGTGCGCGAGGAGCCAGCGCTCGCCCTCGGGGTACGGTGCGGCGCCGGTCTCGGCGAGCGCGTACAGCACACCGGCGGCGCCGTGGGCGAGGCCGAGGCCGCCGCCCTCGGTGAACTGGGCGACGTCTCCGGGGAAGAGCCGGTCGTCGCGTTCGGGGGTGGCGGAGGCGAGGACGGCACGGGTCATGGAGTCGCGGCTCGCCGGCCAGTCGGCCGGGTC
Organism: Streptomyces sp. NBC_01431; assembly: GCF_036231355.1. Lineage (NCBI taxonomy): Bacteria > Bacillati > Actinomycetota > Actinomycetes > Kitasatosporales > Streptomycetaceae > Streptomyces > Streptomyces sp. NBC_01431. Next base: position 5,708,432 of record NZ_CP109496.1, on the reverse strand, counting down.
GACGGGCGCACACCCCGGGCGCCTCGGCGCGGCCTGTCCCTCGATGACGCGGACGGCCTCCTCCAGATAGCCATCGGGCAGGTCGGGGAACTGGGCGGCGGCGATCTCGGCGAGGTGGGCGGCCTTGGCCCGGTCGATGACCAGCAGGCTCGTCATCGGCACGAACAGGGCGATCCGCAGACAGGACAGCGCGTAGCGGTCCACGTCGAAGCCCTTGCGGTCCAGGGGCGCGATGAAGCCGGGGTGGGCCATGGACTGGCCGCGGTGGTCGTCGACGGGCAGCGCGGCCTCGAAGTCGAGGAGCCGTACGGACTGCTCGTCGGGCGTCACCATGATGTTGAACATGTGCAGGTCGTTGAAGACGATGCCCCGCTCGTGCACGGCGGCCACCGCGTCCTCGACGGCGCCCAGGACGCGCAGCGCCCACCGCGTGTACTCGGCGACCTCGACCGGGTCGGGCTCGACGCCGATGAGCGGATGGCGGGGCGCGAAGAAGGAGTTGAGGGTGCGCCCTTCGAGGAAGTCCATGACGAGGAAGCGGTGCTCGCCGAGGGTGAACCAGTCGCGCACGGCGGGGGCGACGCCGAGGCCGCCCACCTGTTCAAGAGCCGCCTTCTCGCGCTCCAGGCGGGCCACCGCGTCCGCGCCGTCCGCCGCGAGACCGGCGTGGGGCCTGGCTTCCTTGAGGACGACGCGTTCGCCGGTGCGGGTGTCGGTTCCGGCGTAGACGCCGCCGCCGTTGGAGAAGTGCAGGGCCCGTTCGATGCGGTAGGGCAGTTCACCGGTGGTGGTGGCGTTACGGGCGGCGAGGTGGGGCGCGAGGAACTCGGGCAGGGTGACCCAGTCGGGGACATGGAAGACCGGGTCCCTGCGGTCGGGCATGAGCACCCCGTCGGCGTTCTCGACGGCCGTCACCAGGGTGCCGTTCGCATCGACGCAGTGCCGCTTGGTGAAGCCGCCGTAGCGGACGTAGAGCGGGCCCTGGCCCCAGCGCAGATCGGTGAGGATGTACGGGCCCGGCTCCCCCGCGAGCAGATCGCCCAACTCACGCAGTATCAGGTGGAGTTCGGCCTCGTCGGCCGGGTAGAGGGTGGCGAACTTCCCGCTGGAGCCGCGGCCCGCGTACTTGGAGTTGCGCAGGTGCAGCGGCCGGCGGCCGGGGACGAACTTGAAGGGGATCGCCCGCGGCACGCAGTAGTCCCACACCCGCGCCGCGACCTTCTCGGCGTTGTCCAGACACGCCGAGACGTGGATCTTCCAGCCCTGCTGGGGCCGCGTCCGGCGCCCGGATATGTGCTCGGGGGCGAAGTGCAGCCAGTCTCCGGCGAGTTGAGAGGTCCAGCCTTCGGGCGCGGTGCGCCGGGCGGCCTCGAAGAGCTGGGGCGTGCCGTCGGTGCGCGAGGAGGACAAGCGGTCCGGGGTCTCGTAGAAATACCTGTCCGCCAGACAGAAGACCTCGTACCGCTTGTCCATGTGTGCCTCCCCCTCGACGCCAGTGACATCGAGTGGCACTCCCCCCTCGACGGCGTGGCAACGACATTTCCACGCCGTCGCCGGGGCCGGACAGTCACGCCTGTCATCAGGTCACCGTGCGGTACGCATGGGTCAACCTGTGTTCGCCACAACCGAACACAACCTGTGTCCGCGGCGACCGAACAAGGCCCTGCCGGGCTATTCGTCCGGCGGGAACACCGTCTCGCGGGAGTCGCGCAGGGTGATCAGGATGGCTTCGACCGGGCAGCCCTCGGCGGCGGCCAGGATCTGCTCGTTGGCGTCGGTGTCGGGGGTGGTGGGGTGGGACTGGCGGGCGGCGTCGAGTTCGAAGCCGGCCGGGGCGTGGTTGACGCACATGCCGGAGCCGATGCACACGCTCCGGTCGACCTCGACGTGCCAGCGGTCGCCCATCAGGCGCCCGCCTCGTATCCGGCGGGCAGGTGGATCATCTTGTGCTCCAGGTACTCGCCGAAGCCCTCGGGCCCGAACTCCCGCCCCACACCGGACGACTTGTATCCGCCGAACGGGCCCAGCATGTCCAGGCTGAAGGTGTTGACGTTGAAGGTGCCGGTGCGGACCCGGCGCGCGAAGTCGATGCCGTGCTCCACGTCACCGGTCCACACACTGCCGCTGAGGCCGTAGTCGGAGTCGTTGGCAATCTTCAGCGCCTCGGCCTCGTCCGCGTACGGCAGCAGGCAGATGACCGGCCCGAAGATCTCCTCACGGGCGATGCGCATCGCGTTGTCGACGCCTCCGAAGAGGGTGGGCTCGACGTACCAGCCCCGGTCGACTCCGGGCGGACGGCCGCCGCCGGCGAGGATCTTGGCGCCCTCCTCCTGGCCGATCCTGATGTAGTCGAGCGAGCGCTGCTGCTGGCGCCTGGCCACCAGCGGGCCGACCTGGGTGGCCGGGTCCAGCGGGTCGCCGACGACCAGCGCGCCCGCGGCCGCCGCGAACGCCTCCGCGATCTCGTCGTAGCGGGAGGCGGGCGCCAGGATGCGGGTCTGGGCCACACAGGCCTGCCCGTTGTTCATCCAGGCGGCCGGGACGACGCCCGCGACGGTCGCCGCCAGGTCCGCGTCCGGCAGGATCACCGCCGCCGACTTGCCGCCGAGTTCCAGGGTGACGCGGGTCAGGTTGCGCGCGGCGACCTCCATGACCCCCTTGCCGGCCGCGACCGACCCGGTGAACGACACCTTGTCGACGCCGGGGTGCCCGACGAGGTACTCGCTGACCTCGCGGTCCGCGGGCAGGATGGAGAGCACGCCGTCCGGAAGCCCGGCCTCCCTGGCGATCTCGCCGAGTATGTACGCGTCGAGCGGCGTCTCCGGCGACGGCTTGAGCACCACCGTGCAGCCGGTGAGCAGCGCCGGGGCGAGCTTGGCGGCGGCGACGAACTGCGGCACGTTCCACGGCACCACGGCGGCCACCACGCCGACCGGCTCGCGCCGCACCAGGATGGGCCCGAGCGCCCCCGCCCGCCCCTCTTCGTAGGGGAACCGGCGCGCGACAGTGATCGCCGAATCCCACACCATCATCGCGCCGAGCGCCTGCGCGAGCACGCTCCACGAGTACGGCGAACCGTTCTGCGAGCTGATCGACCTGGCGATCTCCTCGTGCCGCACCAGGATCGCGTCCTTGATCCGGGTCACGACCTCGACGCGCTCGTCCAGCGTCATACGGGGCCAGGGCCCCTGGTCGAACGCGGTGCGCGCGGTGGCCACGGCCCGGTCCACATCCGCCCGCGATGCGTGCGGGACGCGGCCGATGACCTGCTCGGTGTGGGGCGAGACCACCTCGATGACGCCGGTGCCGAGGGGGTCGGTCAACTCCCCGCCGATGAACAGCTGTCCGTGTTCCACAAGCTCGGTCATGCCTGGTGCCTCCTGCGGCGCGGGCTTCCCTGACACAGTCGTCCGATCCGCTGTCTGGCCGCCGACTCGGCTGCGGGACAAGTGATCTGACGCTGTTTCAGAACTGATACCAGTTCTACTTGGAGGAGTCCACGGCCCGAACACGCCTGGACACTGGTCGACTTGGGCGACCAATGGAACTGGTTCTAGTTATAGTGGCCGGGAAGCGAGCCGCCGGGCGCGCGTCGCCGGACCGGGGCGCGCGGCCAGACAGAGACGAGGACTCCATGCCGCAGGAGCCAGCCGCGCCTCAGGTGACCGACCACGGCGGCGGTGTCCACTCCATCAAGGTGCCGATCCCGGACAACCCGCTCGGCCACACCCTGGTCCACCTGATCGACACCGACCGGGGTCCGGTGCTCGTCGACACGGGCTGGGACGACCCGGCCTCCTGGGACACCCTGAGCGCCGGTCTCACCGCCCTCGGCACGAACGTCGCCGACGTCCACGGCGTGGTCATCACCCACCACCACCCCGACCACCACGGTCTGTCCGGCCAGGTCAGGGCGGCGTCCGGCGCGTGGATCGCGATGCACGGCGCCGACGCCGCCGTGGTGCGCCGCACTCGCGAGGCCGAACCGGCGCTCTGGCTGGACTACTTGGCCGACAAGCTCGCCGCGGCGGGCGCCCCCGAGGACCACCTCGCCCCGCTGCGGCAGGCCCGCGCCTCCGGCCGCACGCGGACCCTGCCGGGGCTGCGGGCCGCACTGCCCGATCGCGAGATCGTCCCCGGCGACCTGCTGCCCCTGGCCGGGCGCCGGCTCCGCGCGATCTGGACGCCGGGCCACACCCCGGGCCACGTCTGCCTCCATCTGGAGGAGCAGCATCCCGCCCAACTCCCGGGCAACGGCCGCCTGTTCAGCGGCGACCACCTGCTGCCCGGGATCACCCCGCACATCGGCCTGTACGAGGACCCCGACGACTCCACCATGACCGACCCGCTGGGCGACTACCTCGACTCCCTCGAACGCGTCGGCCGCCTCAACGTCGCCGAGGTGCTCCCGGCCCACCAGCACGCATTCACCGAACCCGGCGTGCGGGTCACGGAGTTGCTGGCCCACCACGAGGACCGCCTCACCGGCCTGCTGGCCCTGCTCGCCACCCCGCTCACACCGTGGCAGCTCGCCGAGCGGATGGAGTGGAACCGGCCCTGGGCGCAGATCCCGTACGGCTCGCGCAACATCGCGGTCTCGGAGGCGGAGGCACATGTGCGGCGCCTGGTGAAGCTGGGGAGGGCGGAGGCGGTGCCGGGGGAACCCGCGCGGTACCGGGCGGTGCAGGGGGCCTGATCTTCGCCGGCCAGGGCTGACGTGCCGGGCACGGGGAGCGGACGCGGGTCCCAGCCCGTCGGGGGTGACTTCCGGCCCGTCCGGCATGTGAGGACCCAGGGCCCGGGTGCGAGGCCCCGGTTCGGGAAGGGGCGGGGTGCGGAAGAGGCCCCGCGGGGACCCGCACCCCCGGCCGGTAGGGTGGGCGAGTCGTCATCATGCCCGTACGGGGGGAAGCCGGTGCAAAACCGGCGATGGCCCTTCCCCGAGCTCTCGGCTCCGCCGGAGAAGGGGAGAGCCCGATCCGTGAGCCGCACCCCGCGGTAGGCCGGAATGCCCCATCGGACATGACCGGCTCGCAGTCACCCGCACCCCGCAGGTGACCGGCACCGTCGAGGTATACGGAGCCGGAGCCGGGTGCCTTGCGTGCGCCCGTGTCCGTGCTCCCCCGCAGGAGAGGCACCGCCCGCCATGACCGTACGCCGCTGCGCCGCAGCGCTCGTCGCCGCCACCGCCATCGTGGGCGGCGCCGCCCCGGCGGCCTTCGCCGACGGCGCGCCGTCTCCCGCGGCGGTCCCGCCCGGCCTGTACGGCACGAAGGACCCCCAGTACGACGGGGTCTTCCGGCAGTCCTTCGCCTTTCTCGCCCAGCAGACGGCGGACGTGCGGCCCGCCGCGCAGGCCGTCGCCTGGCTCACCGGACAGCAGTGCGCCGACGGCTCCTTCATGTCGTTCCGCGCGGACACCACCAAGGCGTGCGACGCCACGAAGCTGGACACCAACGCCACGTCCGCCGCGATCCAGGCGCTCGTCGCCCTCGGAGGTCACGACGACGCCGTGAAGAAGGGCGTCGCCTGGCTGAAGTTGGTGCAGCAGGACGACGGTGGCTGGCCGTACACGCCGGGCGCGGGCGGCAGCGACGCCAACTCCACCGGCATCGTGATCGGCGCGCTCGCCGCCGCGGGCGAGAAGCCCGCCTCGGTGAAGTCGGCCAAGGGCGGCAAGTCGCCGTTCGACGCGCTGCTCACCTTCGCGCTGCCCTGCGACGACCCCACCGGCGGGGGCGCCTTCGCCTTCCAGCCCGACGCGAAGACGCAGAAGCTGTACGCCAACGCCGATGCGACGGCCGCCGCGGTGACCGGCTCGCTCGGCAAGGGCCTCACGGCGACCGCGGGCCCCGCGGACACCAAGGGCACCTCCTGCGAGAAGGCCGCCACCCCCGAGCAGGGCGCGCACAACGGTGCCGCCTACCTGGCCAGGACGCTGGCCGCGACCGGGTTCCTGAAGTCCACGATGCCGGGCGCCGCCGACCAGCCCGACTACTCCAACACCGCCGACGCGGTGGTCGCGCTGGCCGCCGACGGCATGGCGGACCAGGCGAAGAAGTCCGCCGACTGGCTGTCGAAGAACGCCGCCGCCTGGGCCAAGGACAACGGCCCGGCCGCCTACGCCCAGCTGGTCTTCGCCGCCGACGCGACCGGCGCCGACCCGAAGAACTTCGGCGGCGTGAACCTCCTCGAGGCCCTCAACGCCACCGGCCCCGCCCCGCAGGCCGCGCCCTCCGCCTCCCCTTCGGCCCAGCAGAAGGAAGAAAAGAAGAACGACGGCATCTCCCTCTGGTGGATCGTCGGCGTGGGTCTGGTCGCGGGCATCGGGATCGGCTTCCTGATCAGCGGCCGCAAGAAGAACCAGCAGCTGTGATGCGCACCCGCCTCGTTCCGTTCGCCGCGCTGATCCTCGCGCTGGTGGCGCTGGCCACCGGTGCGGGCTCGGCGCAGGCGGCCGGCTACCGCTACTGGTCGTTCTGGGACCTGGCGGGCGACACCTGGACGTACGCCACCCAGGGCCCGGCGTCCGCACACCCCGGCGACGGCTCGGTCCAGGGCTTCCGCTTCGCGGTGAGCGCGGACTCGAAGGACGCGGCGACCCCGCGTTCGGCGCCGTCGTTCGAGGCGGTGTGCGGTGCCACGCCGACCAAGGACGGCACGAAGCGGGTCGCCCTCGTCATCGATTTCGGTACGTCGCAGGACGCCGCCCAGGGCGACACCCCGCCCGCCCAGCGCACGGCCTGCGCCCAGCTCCCCCCGGACGCGACCAGCGCCGACGCACTGGCGGCGGTCGCCAAGCCGCTGCGCTACAACAGCGCGGCCCTGCTGTGCGCGATCGGCGGCTACCCGCGCGCGGGCTGCGGCGAGCAGGTCGGCGACACCGCCCCGAAGCCCGCCCCGGCCGCGAAGGACAGCAGCTCCGGCCCCTCGGTGGGCCTCCTGGCCGGCGTGGCAGCGGTACTGGCCCTGGGCGCGGCAGCGGTCTGGCAGTCCCGCCGCCGCAGGAGCTGAAGCGCCAGAGCATGCTTTCCGAGGACGACAGCGAGGGGCATTTGCCGGGGGCGACCCGCGCCGCAGGCGGAACACCGCCGCAGGCGGGCCCCGCCGACAGCGGGCGGACGCCGACGGCGGCCGCTCCCCACGAGGCGACCCCCGCCAACCCGCTCCCTCCCACGCGCACCCCGCCCGAAGCCCCCGTTCGGCTGCCGCCGACGGCTCGTGACGCGCGCGCGAAGACCCGCACACATCCCCTGAGCAGTACGGGTGGTGCGGGCAGGAAGGACAGCCCGGCCGAAGGCCACGCGCACACCCGCCGGCCCGCAGCCGCACACCGCGTCCTCGCCGCCCCCGCCGCGACCCGGGGCAACGCACTGCACCCCGGCGCCTGGTGGCTCTGGGCGCTGGGCCTTGCCACCGCCGCGTCACGCACCAACAACCCCCTCCTGCTCGGCCTCCTCGTCGGCGTGGCCGGCTACGTCGTGGCCGCCCGCAAGACCGACGCCCCCTGGGCCCGCTCGTACACCGCGTTCATCAGGATCGGCCTGTTCGTGGTCGGCATCCGTCTCGCCTTCAACCTGGTCCTCGGCTCCCCGATCCCCGGCAGCCACACCCTGCTCAACCTGCCCGAACTCCCGCTCCCGGACTGGGCCAAGGGCATCCGCGTCGGCGGCCGCGTCACCGCCGAGGGCATGCTCTTCGCGCTGTACGACGGCGCCCGGCTCGCCACCCTGCTGATCTGCGTGGGCGCGGCGAACGCGCTCGCCAACCCCGCCCGCCTCCTCAAGTCGCTGCCGGGCGCGCTGTACGAGGCCGGTGTCGCCGTGGTCGTGGCGATGACTTTCGCGCCGAACATGGTCGCCGACGTCGTACGCCTGCGGACCGCGCGGCGACTGCGCGGCCGCCCCACCGGCGGCATCAAGGCGATCGCACAGATCGGCCTGCCGGTCCTGGAAGGCGCCCTGGAGCGCTCGGTCGCGGTGGCCGCCTCGATGGACGCGCGCGGCTACGGCCGCACCGCCCAGGTCCCGCCCGCCGTACGGCACACCACCACCATCCTCACCCTTGGCGGCCTCCTCGGGGTGTGCGCCGGAACGTACGGGCTGCTCGCCGCCGAAGGCGCCGGGGGCCTTCCCGTACTCGCCGCCGGGCTGCTCGCCGCCCTCGCCGGGCTCCGCCTCGGCGGCCGCCGCCAGATCCGCACCCGCTACCGCCCCGACCGCTGGGGCGGCCGGTCCTGGCTGGTGGCCGGTTCCGGCGCGGCGGTCGCGGCACTCACCCTCTGGGCGGGTACGTACGCCCCGCAGGCCCTGACCCTGGGTGTCGTCCCGCTGACCGCGCCGAGCCTGCCGCTGTGGCCCGCCCTGTCGCTGCTCGCCGGTCTGCTCCCGGCGTTCGTCGCACCCGTTCCACCGAAGGAGTCCGCGTGATCCGGTTCGAGAACGTGTCGGTCACGTACGACTCCGCCCAAGAGCCGACCATCCAGGGGGTCGAACTCGCCATTCCCGAAGGGGAGTTGGTGCTCCTCGTCGGCCCGTCCGGGGTCGGCAAGTCGACTCTCCTGGGTACGGTGTCGGGCCTCGTTCCGCACTTCACCGGCGGCACCCTGCGCGGCCGGGTCACCGTCGACGGCCGCGACACCCGCACCCACAAGCCGCGCGAGCTCGCCGACCTGGTCGGCACGGTGGGCCAGGATCCGCTCGCGCACTTCGTCACCGACACCGTCGAGGACGAACTCGCCTACGGAATGGAGTCGTTGGGCCTGGCGCCCGCCGTCATGCGCCGCCGCGTCGAGGAGACCCTCGACCTGCTCGGGCTCGCGGAGCTGCGCGACCGTCCCATCGCCACCCTGTCCGGCGGCCAGCAGCAGCGCGTCGCGATCGGCTCGGTCCTCACCCCGCACCCGAAGGTCCTGGTCCTGGACGAGCCGACCTCGGCGCTCGACCCGGCGGCCGCCGAAGAGGTCCTGTCGGTCCTCCAGCGCCTGGTCCACGACCTGGGCACGACGGTCCTGATGGCGGAGCACCGCCTGGAGCGGGTGGTCCAGTACGCGGACCAGGTCGTGCTGCTGCCCTCCCCCGGCGCCCCGCCGGTCATGGGCGTCCCCGCCGACATCATGAAGATCTCCCCCGTCCACCCCCCGGTGGTGGCTCTCGGCCGCCTTGCGGGCTGGACCCCGCTCCCCTTGTCGGTACGAGACGCCCGCCGAAGGGCAGCAGTCCTGCGCGACCAACTGGCCCCCTTCACCCCTCAGGCGGCTTCCAACCGCAGCCATCCGCCGCAGGCGGCCCCCGCCGACGGGGGGCGGACGCCAACGGCGAAGGAATCCCACGGGCAGGCCCGCACCAGCCCGCCCGGCGGCACGACCGGCGCGGCCCCCACCCACGACCCGCGGACGCCGACGGCGGGAACTCCCCGCGAGGGGACCCGCACGTATCCACCGACTAGTACGGGTGGTGCGGATGGGAAACACGGCCTGGCCGGAGGCCAGACGCAGGCCCACCGGCCCGGGGCCGAAAGCCGCCCCCGGCCCGCCGCCGCAAGGCGAACCCTGGCCACCCTCTTCCGCCGCCCCCCGGCCACCCCCCGCACCCCCCGCACCCCCACCGTCGCAACCGCCACCGCTCTCGGCGTACGCCGCGGCCGCGTGGAGGCCCTGCGCCACGTGGACCTCACCGTCGCCCCCGGCGAGACCATCGCCCTGATGGGCCGCAACGGCGCCGGGAAGTCCACCCTGCTCGCCACCCTCGTCGGCCTGATCGAGCCGACCGCGGGCACGGTCGGCGTGGGCGGCCGCGTCCCCCACCGCACCCCGCCGCCCGAGCTGATCCGCGAGGTCGGCCTCGTACCGCAGGAGCCGCGCGACCTGCTGTACGCCGACACCGTCGCGGCGGAGTGCGCCACCGCCGACGAGGACGCCCAGGCCGCTCCCGGAAGCTGCCGCGCACTCGTCTCCGCGCTGCTGCCCGGCGTACGGGACGACACCCACCCCCGCGACCTGTCCGAGGGCCAGCGCCTGGCCCTCGCGCTGGCGATCGTCCTTACCGGCCGCCCGCCCCTGCTCCTCCTCGACGAGCCGACCCGCGGTCTGGACTACGCCGCCAAGGCCCGTCTCGTCGCCGTGCTCCGGGAGCTCACCGGCCAGGGGCACGCCATCGTCCTGGCCACCCACGACGTGGAGCTGGCCGCGGAGCTCGCGCACCGTGTCGTGATCCTCGCGGGCGGTGAGATCGTCGCGGACGGCCCGACCGCCGAGGTCGTCGTCTCCTCCCCCGCCTTCGCCCCGCAGGTCGCCAAGGTCCTCGCCCCCCAGCACTGGCTCACCGTCGCCCAGGTCCGCGAGGCCCTGTCGTGACCCCGGACACAAAGGACGTACGAGCAGTACGAGCCGTACGGCTCGGCCCCCGCGCGGTCATCGCCCTGACACTGATCACCCTCATCGGTGCCGCCGCCTTCGGCTGGCCGCTGCTCGCCGACGGGGATTCGGGGCTCGCTCACTCGCAGGACGCCCCCTGGCTCTTCGCCGCGCTGCTCCCGCTCCTGGTCGGTGTGGTGGTCGCCACCATCGCCGACGACGGCATGGACGCCAAGGCCGTCGCGATGCTCGGTGTCCTGGCCGCGGTGGGCGCCGCGCTGCGCCCGCTGGGCGCCGGCACGGCGGGCCTGGAGCCGATGTTCTTCCTGATGGTGCTGAGCGGCCGGGTGCTCGGGCCGGGCTTCGGTTTCGTACTCGGCTCGGTGACGATGTTCGCCTCGGCCCTGCTGACCGGCGGGGTCGGGCCGTGGATGCCGTTCCAGATGCTCGCGATGGGCTGGTTCACGATGGGTGCCGGCCTACTGCCGGGCCCCCACCGGCTGCGCGGCAGGGCCGAGCTGGCCCTGCTCGCGCTCTACGGCTCACTCGCCTCACTCGCGTACGGCACGGTCATGAACCTCCAGGGCTGGACCTACATCGGCGGGATGTCCTCGGGGATCTCCTTCCACCCCGGCGATCCGCTGCCCGAGAACCTGCTGCGCTTCTTCGCGTACTGCGCGGCCACCTCGCTGGGCTGGGACCTGGGGCGGGCGGCACTCACCGTCGTGCTGACCCTGGCGCTCGGCGCCACCGTCCTCAAGGCACTGAGACGCGCGACGCGGCGCGCCAACTTCGAGGCCCAGGTCACATTTGAGGCCTGAGAAGGGTCCCGCCGGGGTGAGGCCCCCCACAGGACCTTCGCCCTCTACGAGGCCCGATAGTGGCCCCACAGCATGATCCAAGCGACCCCTCATAGCGGTACTGACCTGCACTTATCGGACTCTTACACCCGTGGGGACGTTTCACCCCTCTTGCGACTCCCGCTAGTAAATGGGGTCATTGCGGCCACCCGTCGAGCCAGTTACAACTGTTCGAGTCGCCGGAACCGCCCGGTCCGCAAGTCGGGCCGATTCGTTACAGGTTCCCTCGCCGTGGAGGTCTTCGAACCGTCGGCGGAGCGCGACCGCCCACGTCCCCGAAGTTAGGTCCTTCGTTGTCTTTCGCCGCTCGCATCACCGCTCGTAAGAAGTCCATCGCCGCCGCCGGTGCCACCCTGCTCGCCGCCACCGGTGTCGCCATGGCCGCCGTCCCGGCCCAGGCCGCCCCGACGAGCGCCCAGGCGATCGCGCAGCAGATGATGCCGTCCGACCAGTTCCAGTGCTTCAGCAACATCGTGAACCACGAGTCCGGCTGGAACCCGTCCGCCACCAACGCCTCCTCCGGCGCCTACGGCCTGGTCCAGGCCCTGCCCGGCTCGAAGATGGCCTCGGCCGGCGCCGACTGGAAGTCCAACCCGGCCACCCAGATCAAGTGGGGCCTGAACTACATGAAGGAGCGCTACGGCAGCCCGTGTGGCGCCTGGAACTTCTGGCAGCAGAACAGCTGGTACTGAGCCGCCGTACCGGCAGTGGAGTCGAAGAGCCGCACGATCTGCGGCGCCGACTTCCGAAGGGCCCCGCTGTGGTCGACCACACCTTGGTCGACGACCGGGGCCCTTCCCCCGTGCCGGGCCGTGGTCCACCGCGACTTCGGCGTTTGAGGAGCGGGTCCGGGCAGAGCCCGGCGAAGCGGTTCTACAGGCGCTGGATAATCGTCGCCGTCGCCAGCGCTCCCCCCGCGCACATCGTGATCAGCGCGAACTCCTTGTCCCGGCGCTCCAGTTCATGCAGCGCCGTCGTGATCAGCCGCGCCCCCGTCGCCCCCACCGGATGTCCCAGCGCGATCGCGCCGCCGTTGACGTTCACCTTCTCCAGGTCCTGCTCGAAGACCTGCGCCCAGCTCAGCACCACGGACGCGAAGGCCTCGTTGATCTCCACGAGGTCGATGTCCCGCAGGGACATCCCCGCCTTGCCGAGGACCGCCCGCGTCGCGTCGATCGGACCGTCGAGGTGGTAGTGCGGATCGGCCCCGACGAGCGCCTGCGCCACGATCCGCGCCCGGGGCCGCAGTTTCAGCGCCCGCGCCATCCGCTTGGACGCCCACATGATCGCCGCCGAACCGTCGGAGATCTGCGAGGAGTTGCCCGCCGTGTGCACCGCCGTCGGCATCACCGGCTTGAGCCGCCCGAGCGCCTCCATCGAGGTGTCGCGGAGGCCTTCGTCGCGGTCGACGAGGCGCCACATGCCCTGCCCGGCGGCCTGCTCCTCCTCCGTCGTGGGCACCTGCACGGCGAACGTCTCCCGTTTGAAGCGCTCCTCGCCCCAGGCGACCGCCGCCCGCTCCTGCGACAGGAGGCCGAGGGAGTCGACCCGCTCCCGGGTCAGCCCCCGGTTGCGGGCGATCCGCTCCGCCGCCTCGAACTGGTTCGGCAGGTCCACGTTCCACTCGTCGGGCCACGGCTTTCCCGGTCCGTGCTTCGACCCGGAGCCGAGCGGCACCCGCGACATGGCCTCCACACCGCAGCTGATGCCCACGTCGATGACGCCCGCCGCGATCATGTTGGCCACCATGTGGCTGGCCTGCTGCGAGGAGCCGCACTGGCAGTCGACGGTGGTCGCGGCGGTCTCGTACGGCAGCCCCACCGCGAGCCAGGCGTTGCGCGCCGGGTTCATGGACTGTTCGCCGGCGTGGGTGACCGTGCCGCCGACGATCTGCTCGACGCAGTCGGCGTGGATGCCGGTGCGGCCGAGGAGTTCCCGGTAGGTCTCACCGAGCAGATAGGCGGGGTGCAGATTGGCGAGCGCGCCTTGGCGCTTGCCGATGGGCGTGCGTACGGCTTCGACGATGACGGGTTCCGCGGCCATGAGCTCGTCCTCTCCTGACACAGCCGCTGGGTGTCCCGGCACCGCACGGCCACGAACTGATACGCGTTCTAGTTCTGAGTGCAGTCTTATGAGAGCTACCCCGGGTACGCAAGGGTTGTGCACGCCCCGCATGGGGAGTTCGAACGGCAACAGATGCTGCCGCAAGCCTTGCCAGTTGTAGAACCCGTTACTACCTTTCGGGACACATCTGATGGGCCGTCAGACATGGAGTGGCCAATGCGTTGCCCCCACCTGCCCGACGGGTTCGACTTCACCGACCCCGATCTGCTCCAATCCCGCGTACCTCACCCGGAGTTCGCCCAGATGCGGCAGACCGCGCCGGTGTGGTGGTGCGCCCAGCCGGCCGGAATCTCCGGCTTCCAGGACGAGGGCTACTGGGCGGTGACGCGGCACGCCGACGTCAAGTACGTCTCCACCCACCCGGAGTTGTTCTCCTCCAACACCAACACCGCGGTGATCCGCTTCAACGAATCGATCAGCCGCGAGCAGATCGAGGTCCAGAAGCTGATCATGCTGAACATGGACCCGCCCGAGCACACCCGGGTCCGCCAGATCGTCCAGCGCGGCTTCACCCCGCGCGCGATCCGCTCCCTGGAGGGCGCCCTGCGCACCCGGGCCCGCGGCATCGTGGACGCGGCGCTGTCCGAAGCCAACAAGAACGACGGCACCTTCGACTTCGTCACCAACATCGCCGTCGAACTCCCCCTCCAGGCCATCGCCGAACTGATCGGCGTCCCTCAGGAGGACCGGACCAAGATCTTCGACTGGTCCAACAAGATGGCGGCGTACGACGATCCCGAGTACGCGATCACCGAGGAGATCGGCGCCGAGGCGGCGATGGAGCTGGTGTCGTACGCGATGAACCTCGCGGCGGCGCGCAAGGAGTGTCCGGCCAAGGACATCGTCTCGCAGCTGGTCGCGGCCGAGGGCGAGGGCAATCTGCTCTCGGACGAGTTCGGCTTCTTCGTCATCCTGCTGTCGGTGGCGGGCAACGAGACGACCCGGAACGCGATCAGCCACGGCATGCACGCGTTCCTGACCCACCCCGACCAGTGGGAACTCTACAAACGCGAGCGTCCCGACACCACGGCCGAGGAGATCGTGCGCTGGGCGACCCCGGTCGTCTCCTTCCAGCGCACCGCGACCCAGGACACCGAACTGGGCGGCCAGAAGATCAAGGCGGGCGACCGGGTGGGCATCTTCTACTCGTCCGCGAACAACGACCCCGACGTCTTCGAGGACCCCGAGCGCTTCGACATCACCCGGGACCCCAACCCGCACCTCGGCTTCGGCGGCGGGGGCCCGCACTTCTGCCTCGGCAAGTCCCTGGCGGTGCTCGAAATCAACCTGATCTTCAACGCCATAGCCGACGTACTGCCCGGCCTCCACCTCGCGGGCGACCCGCGCCGGCTGCGCTCGGCGTGGCTGAACGGCATCAAGGAACTCCAGGTGAAGCGCAGTTGACCCATCCCCCTCAGCCGGGAGGCAGGGGCCATCCTCCTACGCCCCGCCCCTGTCTCCTCCCGGCGCCCTCGCTACGCTCGCCCCGTGATCGATGAGGCGGGGACGGACGAGGGCTGGGCCGCGACCCGGCTGTGGGTGGAGAAGAGCGTCGGCCGGGACGCGCCGGTCGAGCGCGCCGTCCCGCTGCGCGGCGGCTGGACCTCACGGATGCGGCGGCTGGACGTCGGCGGCGAGCGGCCGCGTTCCGTGGTCCTGCGCTCCTTCGTCAAGGAGTTCTACGTACGGCACGCCGCCGGGCTGCTCATGCGCGAGGCCGACGTCCTGACGCTGCTGGCCCGCACCGGTGTACCCGCCGCCGGCCTCATCGCCGTCGACCCGGGCGCCGAGCACT
Source organism: Streptomyces sp. NBC_01431 (assembly GCF_036231355.1). Taxonomy (NCBI): domain Bacteria; kingdom Bacillati; phylum Actinomycetota; class Actinomycetes; order Kitasatosporales; family Streptomycetaceae; genus Streptomyces; species Streptomyces sp. NBC_01431. The sequence continues at coordinate 5,693,299 of NZ_CP109496.1, read as the reverse complement.
GCGCACATCCCTCGCTGCTCATGTCGCTGCTCCCGGGCCAGGTGCGCATCGACGCAGCCGGCTCCGCCCAGCGCGCCCCGCTGCTCGCGCGCCAGCTCCTCGACATCCACCGGGTGGAGGTCGACGAGCACGACCGTCCCCGCGGCTACGAGGCCTGGACCTCCCCCGACCGCGTCCGGGTGCCCGAATCCACCCGGCGTCCCGGACTCTGGCAGCGCGCCATCGACGTCATCCGACGCCAACCGCCCGCCCACCGGCCGGTGTTCCTGCACCGCGACTTCCACCCCGGCAACGTCCTCTTCACCGGGACGCCCGGCACCGAGCTGCGGATCAGCGGCGTGGTCGACTGGGTGGAGACCTCCTGGGGACCGGCCGACCTGGACGTGGCCCACTGCTCGACCAACCTCGCCCTCCTGTACGGCACCCCGGCCGGCCTCGCCTTCGCCGATGAGTACGTCGCGGCGGGCGGACAGCTCTCGCCCGACCCGCTCGACCGCCTGTACTGGCGCCTCCTCGACGCCCTCGCCTTCGCCCCGGACGCCGAGAAGGTCGCCGTCCCCTGGCGCGAACTCGGCCGCACCGACCTCACCGAGGAGCTCGTCAGGGACCGCTTGGAGGACTACCTCCAGGCCCTGTTCGAGATCACCCCGGGGTGACCTTCCCCGCGCGGCCCGCGGGCAGCGCCGTGCCCGGCCGTGGCGCGGCTCTGGGCGGCGGCGGCCCGGGGAGGCGAACGCGGCACGGGCCGGCCAGGACGTGCACGAGCGCGAAGCCCGCCGCGCCGACCGTGGCGCCGCCGATCGCGTCGAGCACCCAGTGGTTGGCGGTGGCGGTGATCGCGCAGAGGGTGGACAGCGGGTGCGGCAGGCCAAGGGCAGCGAGGGCATCGCCGCGTACTGGTCGGTGACCTCGGTCATCGCGCCTGATGCCGGGCCTCGGCTTCGCCCGCGGCACCGCAACCGCCACTTCGTCCGACGGTCATCCGGATTCGCCCGAAACGGGAAACGTAGCGGAACCACAAGCCCCGTATCGCCGTCGTACTTCCCGTCGATCACCCGGGTCGAACACATGAGGGGGGATACGCGGACATGCCGAATACGCGGAGGCTGTGGCGGCGGGCGCTGATGGTGGTGCTGGCGCTGGTGGCGCTGCAACTGGGTTCGCTGGTGGCCCCCGCGTACGCGTGCGGCTGCGGGGCGATGGTGCCGCAGAGCGGGCGGCAGTTGAGCGTGAAGCAGGAGACGTCGGCGGTGCGCTGGGACGGCCGCAGCGAGCAGATCGTCATGAGGCTGACGGTCGACGGGAACGCGCCGCGGGCCGCGTGGATCATGCCGGTGCCGAGCCGGGCGACGGTGAAGCTCGGCGACCGGCGGCTCTTCGACGAGCTGGAGTCGCTCTCGGCGCCGGTGCACCGCACCCGCTCGTACTTCTGGCCCCAGGACGGCGACTGGCCGTTCACGAACGACCGGAGTGTCGGCGACGGCGCGCCGAGGGCGGGCGCCACACCGCCCGTCGAGGTGGTCGGCAGGGAGCGGCTCGGCCCGTTCGACGTGGCTCGCCTCACCGCGACCGACCCGACGGCGCTGCGGGACTGGCTCGCGCACAACGGCTTCCAGCTGCCGCCGGCCCTCGCCACCGAACTGCGGCCGTACGTCGAGCAGAAGTGGGAGTACGTCGCGATCCGGCTCGCCCCCGAGCAGCCGGGTCAGACCCTTGGCGGACCGCTCGACCCGCTGAGCCTGACCTTCGCGAGCGACCGCGTCGTCTACCCGATGCGGCTCTCCCGCCTCGCGAAGACCCCGCAGACGCTGAACCTGTACGTACTGGCCGACCACCGGATGCGAACGGCCTCCACGATCGGCGGCGCGCCGCCGGACACCCTGTTCGCGGGCACGATCGCGCACCCCTCCGGCGCCCTGGGCGAGCTGACCGGCCGCGACAAGCCGGTCTACCTGACCGCCCTGACCCAGTTCTTCGGCACACCGTCCCAGATCACCGGCGACCACGAACTCGACCGGTCCGGCGACGACACTCCCTTCCAACGCGCTTGGTACACGAACGAGTTGCTCACGGTGGGTGGTGTGCCTGCCTGGCTGTTGACGGTGGGCGGCGTACTGCTGGTGCTCGCGGTCGCGGTCGCGGTGACCATCCGGACGCGGCTCCGTCGACGGCCGGTCGCCCGGTCGGGATGGGGCGCGCCCTCCTGATCCGCCCTCACACCGCTTTGACCTGGCCGTGTAGCAGACTGCTGCTCGTACAGGAACGAGGCGAAGGCGCCGCCCCCGGGGCCTTCTGACGAGAGGTGTCGCGTGCCCAGCGTCGTAAAGATCAACGTACTGACCGTGCCGGACGACCAGCGCGAGGTGCTGGAGAAGCGCTTCGCCTCGCGGGCGGGCTCGGTGGAGAACTCCGACGGGTTCGAGTGGTTCGAGCTGCTGCGGCCCGCGGAGGGCACGGACCAGTACCTCGTCTACACCCGCTGGCGCAGCGAGGAGGACTTCCAGAACTGGATGGCCACCTCGATGCGGGGTGCGCACGGCGGCGGGGCTTCCGCCGAGGGCGGCGAGCGGCCCAAGCCCGCCGCCTCCGGGTCCGAGCTGTGGTCCTTCGAGGTCGTGCAGCAGGCGGCGCCCAAGGCGTGAGCGTAATTCGGTGGCCGTGGCGAGGGGGGCTGGGATAAGCAGTGCCCATGAGTTGGATCATGGCCACCGAGCGGTACGACACCCCCGACGCGAGCCTGCTGCGGCGCGACTACTACGACGAGGTGGCGAGCCGCTGGTACGGCCGGCCCGCCACCGCCGAGGAGATCGAGTCGGGGCTCACCGATGACGGCGCCGATCAACTGCGGCCGCCCACCGGGGACTTCGTGGTCGGCCGCCACGAGGGCCGGGCCGCTGCCTGCGGTGGTGTCCTGCTGTGTGCCGAGGCCCCCGTGATCGAGGGCACGTCTCCCGCGACGGCGATACTCACCCGGGTGTTCGTGCGTCCCTTCGCCCGCGGGACCGGGGGCGGCGGGGCCCTGCTGTCCGCTCTGGAGGACGCGGCCCGCCGCCTCGGGGCGCGGCGGCTCGCCCTGGACACCCGGCACGATCTGGTCGAGGCACGGGGCCTGTACGCCAAGCACGGCTACCGCGAGGTGGCCCCGTACAGCCAGGGCCCCTACAGCGAGCGCTGGTTCGCGAAGGAGCTGTGAGACCGCGCGGCCGAACGTCCCGTGAAGAGCCCGCTCACGCCGCATGGTGCGGAACGTCCCCGTGAAAAACCCGCTCACGCCGCATGGTCACGGGGCACCGGCGGCCCGCTGGGCTGCTCCGCGTCCGAGCCCGAGAGTTCCTCGGTCAGCTCGGTCACCAGTTTCACCAGGTCCGTGGGACGGTCCGGGCCCCACCAGTCGCCGAGCAGCTCCGCCAGGGACTCCTCCCGCGCCGTCGCCAGACGGACCGCCACCTCGCGGCCCTGCGGCGTCAGCACCATCGGCATGCCCTCGCGCTGGGCCAGGCCCCGTGACTCGACCTGGCGCGCCGCCTCGGTGATGACGTGCAACGGCACGGGGCTGCGCTCCGCGAGCATCCCGGGGTCGGCGGATCCGTACTTGTGGATGCGCAACAGCAGCCAGCTCGCCGCCGGGAGCAGGTCCAGGTCCGCCTTCGCCGTGATCGTCCGGTAGATCTCGCGGCGCCCCTCGCGGGTTCCGAGGACGGAGAGTGCCCGCGCGCACTCGTCGTACGAGGACCGCTGGACGGGGTTCGAGGCCACGGTCTCGCTGACGTCGGGCGCGGTGACCGCGCCCCGCAGTCGGTCCTCCTTCAGCAGCCACGCGACCACGAAGGCGACGAACACGACCGGGGCCGCGTACAGGAAGACGTCGGTGATGGACGAGGCGTACGCGTGCAGCACGGGTTGGCGTGCCGCGGGCGGGAGTTGGCCGATCGCGCGCGGGTCGGCGGCGATGGTGCCGGGGCCGACGCCGGGCGGGAGCGGCTGTCCGGCGAGGGCGGCGGACAGTTTGCCGGTGAGGCGGTTGGTGAAGATGGTGCCGAAGATGGCGACGCCGAACGAGGCGCCGATGGAGCGGAAGAAGGTCGCGCCGGAGGTCGCCACGCCCAGGTCCGCGTAGCCGACCGCGTTCTGGACGACCAGGACCAGGACCTGCATCACCAGGCCGAGGCCCGCGCCGAAGACGAAGAAGTAGACGCTCATCTCCCACGTGGGGCTCGTCTCGGTGAGCCGGTGCAGGAGCAGCAGGCCCAGGGTGGTGACCGCCGTGCCCGCGATCGGGAAGACCTTCCAGCGCCCCGTGCGCGAGACGATCTGGCCGGACGCCGTGGAGGTGATGAGCATGCCGAGGACCATCGGCAGCATGTGCACGCCGGACATGGTGGGTGAGACGCCCTGCACGACCTGGAGGAACGTCGGCAGGTAGGTCATCGCGCCGAACATCGCGAAGCCCACGATGAAGCTGATGACCGCGACGAGGGAGAAGGTGCGGATGCGGAACAGCCGCAGCGGCAGGACCGGTTCGACCGCCGTGCGTTCGACGGCGATGAAGGCCACGAGCAGCACCGCGCCGAGCACCGCGAGCCCGATGATCTGCGCCGAGCCCCAGGGCCAGGTCGTGCCGCCGAGCGAGGCGACCAGGACCAGGCAGGTGGCGACCGACGCGATCAGGAAGGTGCCGAGATAGTCGATGGTGTGCCGCGTCCCGCGCACCGGGATGTGCAGCACGGCGGCGATGACCAGGAGCGCGACCACGCCGATGGGCAGGTTGATGTAGAACACCCAGCGCCAGCTGAGCTGTTCGGTGAAGAAGCCGCCGAGCAGCGGGCCGAGCACGCTGGTCGCGCCGAAGACCGCGCCGAACAGGCCCTGGTACTTCCCGCGTTCGCGCGGCGAGACGAGGTCGCCGACGATCGCCATGGACAGGACCATCAGACCGCCGCCGCCGAGGCCCTGGATGGCACGGAAGCCGATCAGCTGGCCCATGTTCTGTGCCACTCCGCACAGCGCGGAGCCGATCAGGAAGATGACGATCGCGGCCTGGAACAGCTTCTTGCGGCCGTACTGGTCGCCGAGCTTGCCCCAGAGCGGGGTGGCGGCGGTGGAGGCCAGCATGTACGCCGTGACGACCCACGACAGGTGCTCCATCCCGCCCAGCTCGCTGACGATGGTCGGCAGCGCGGTCGAGACGATGGTCTGGTCGAGCGCGGCGAGCAGCATGCCGAGCAGCAGCGCGCCGATGGCGACCAGTACGGTCCGCCGTTCCTGCCCCTCACCGGGGGCGACGGTGGCGGGAGCGGTTTCCTGCGCCATGGCCACGTCCCATCCGTTGTGTGCTCCGGTTCGCTCTCACCATCTTGATCGGAATGTACGGAAATGGCCTGCCGGGATTGGCCACGCACCCCGGGTGCCCGCCGGCCGCCCGGCATAATCGCAGCCAGCCCAAGGGGAGGGGACCCGACGATGACCGGACACGGCTGTCCTGAATGCGGTACGGAACGCGGGGTGGACGGCAGATCCGGCTGCTCCTGCGCCGAGCGCGCCGCCGAGACCCTGCACGCCGAACGCTCGGCCCAGGCCGCCGCCACGGAGGACTTCGACCCGCTGCGGATCCGGCCGTATGTGACCCTGCCGAACGCCGAGGCGGCGCCGGTGGCCGGGGGCGGCGTGACCCCGCCCCTGCCGCCGGGCACGGACGAGACCCTGCCGCTGAGGGCGCTGCCGGCCCAGCAGCCGGCGCCACGTCACGCCGTCTCCGACCGGGGCGCGAAAGACGCCCCCAGCGCCGCGTTCACAGCCACGGAGCTGCGTTACTCGAACGCCGAAGAGGCTGATCCCTCGCCGCCCGTGCGGGGCGGGCTTTCGCCGTCCGCGAAGAGGGGGTCCGCACCCCGCCGTCGCCTGGCCGCGCTGGCCGTCGGTGCTGCCGCCGCCGTCGCCATCGCGACCGCCGCCTTCACCGGCGACCTGTTCGCCGGGGATGCCGCGCCGAAGCGGGCCCTGCCCGGTGCCGCGGACCCGGCCGTTCCGTACAGCGCCGCCGAGACGGGCCCCGCCCAGACGCCTTCGGCCGTCGCCTCCCGTACGAAGAAGGCGGTTGCGCACCACTCCGCGGCCCCGAAGCCGTCGGCCCCGCCCTCCCCGCCCGCCTCCGGGCCGACCTCGCCCAGGCCGTCGAAAGCGGCGCCCACCCCGTCCGCGTCGCCCCAGCCCTCCGACGGCCCCCGCAGGCAGCCGCTCGCTCCGGCGGGTGGCACCCTCAGGCGCGGCGACAGCGGGCCCCAGGTGCTCGAACTCCAGGAGCGGCTGAGCCAGTTGGGGCTGTACAGCGGCAACCCCGACGGCACCTACGGGTCCAGGACGGAGCGCGCGGTCAGCGCCTTCCAGTCGGACGCGGGCGTCGAAGGCGACCCGGCCGGGGTGTACGGGCCGCAGACCCGGCGCGCCCTGGAGTCGATGACGGACCAGCCGTAGGGCGGAGTAACCGAGCTAACAGGGGGGCGGGTGGCGCGACCCGCCCCGCGTTTTGTATCGTAGAGAAACAAAGTGATCCCTGCCTGCACTCCCTGACCGGCGGGCGGGGGTCACCTTTGTTTTTCTGTGCCACCTCGCTCACGCGCCTTGGAGTTCGCCGATGTCGGCCAGCACCGCGACCACCACCGTCCTGACCGCCCGCGCGTTCCTCCTGGACATGGACGGGACGATCGTGAACTCCGACGCCGTCGTGGAGCGCTGCTGGCGCGGCTGGGCCGATCGCCACGGCCTCGACCCCGAGGCCGCCCTGAAGGTGGTCCACGGCCGCCAGGGCTACGCCACCATGGCCGTGCTGCTCCCGGACCGGCCGATGGAGCAGAACCTGGCCGACAACAAGGTGATGCTCGCCGAGGAGACCGCGGACACCGACGGTGTCGTGCCGGTCGCCGGCGCCCCCGCCTTCATGGCCGCGCTCGCCGGACTGCCGCACGCGCTGGTGACGTCCGCCGACGCCGCGCTCGCACGGGCCCGCATGACGGCCGCCGAGCTGCCCATGCCCGCGGTGCGGGTCACCGCCGAGTGCGTGGGCGCGAGCAAGCCGGACCCGGAGGGCTTCCTGAAGGGCGCCGCCGAGCTGGGCTTCGAGGCGGCGGACTGCATCGTCTTCGAGGACTCCGAGGCCGGTATCGCGGCGGGCAGGGCGGCCGGGATGCGGGTCGTGGGCGTGGGCCCGCGCGCCGCCGAGCACGGCCCCACGGCGTACGTCCCCGATCTGACGCACGTCACCGTCACCGCGCGGCCCGACGGCACCCTGCGTCTGGAGATCACCGGCTGAGGCAGCCGACCCAAAGCGAACGGCCCCCGTCCTACCACGGGGGCCGTTTTCACATCCGCGGGACTCAGCCCGCGATCGCCTCGAACAGGCTGAACCCGGCGAGCGCCAGCATCAGGCAGGCCGCGACCTTGGTGATCAGGCGCAGCGGCACGTGCTTCATCAGCTTCCGGCCGCCCAGGATGCCGAGCCCGGCGACCGCCCACAGCCCGAGCACCGCGCCGATGCCGACGGACAGCGGGTTGTCGTAGCGGGCGGCCAGGTTGGCGGTCATGATCTGGGTCAGGTCGCCGAACTCGGCGATCAGGATGAGCATGAAGCCCGCCCCGGACACCTTCCAGAAGGACTGGTCGGCGGGCGCCTTCACTTCCTCGTCGTCCTCGCCCTTCTTGAAGAGCAGCATCGCCGCGCCCGCGAGGAAGAGCACGCCGACGATCGCCTGGAGCAGCCGGTGCGGCAGCAGGGTCAGCACGCTGCCCGCCGCGATGGCGAGCACGACGTGGACGGCGAAGGCGGCGGCGACGCCGACGAAGACGTACGAGGCCTTGTAGCGGGTGCCGAGCATCAGTCCCGCGAGGGCGGTCTTGTCGGGGAGTTCGGCGAGGAAGATCACACCGAAGGTGATCGCCATGATCGTGAAGCTGAGCACGGAAGGGGTTCCTCAATCGGTCGGGCACGGCCGCACCGAGAGCAGTTCCGAGCTGAATCCGGGGTCGCTTCGGCACGGCAGCGCCATTGATGGTCATGGTCACTGCGGCCGAAGGTCTCGCTGGCGGGTCCCTCGCGGGCACCCGCCTCCGGGCGCCGGCCAGGACCCGTGAGGGACCCGGCAGTATGTCGACGTTCCGGCGAAGAGCTACTCCCCTTCTGCGCCGTCCAGCGTACGCCATGCCCGGGGCGCCCCGTCAGGGCCTTACGTCCCGGTGCATCCTGCCGCGCGCGACGAGTTCGAGCACCACCGACACCGCGATCGCCTGCACGGCCATGAGCGCGACCAGCACGAACAGCTGGACCGCGCCCGCCTGCACGGGCGAGGCGCCGCCGAGCAGCATGCCGACGAACGCGCCGGGCAGAGTGACCAAACCCACCGTCCTGGTCTGGTCGAGACCGGGCAGCAGCGCGTCCGAGGCGGCCGGGCGGGCGACTTCCAGACGGGCGTCCCGGTCGGGCAGGCCGAGCGCCATCCCGGCCTCCACCTCGCCGCGCCGCACGGTCAGCTCGTCGAGCGCCCTGCGCCCGCCGAGCACGGTCGCGGTGAGCGCGCCGCCGATGAGGATGCCGGTGACCGGAATCAGCGCGATGCCCTTGACGGGGACGAGCCCGGTGAGCAGCAGCGCGGCGACGACGGGGACGACCCCGGCCGCGATGGGGGCCGCCGCCCACCACCAGGTGCGGTTGGCGGTCATCCGGCGGCCCGCGGTGCGGACCGCGACGGCGAACATCAGCGTCAGGAACCCGAGCAGCAGCCCCACCGAGCCGACCACCCAGTGGATCGCCAGGGCGACGACGGTCAGCTGCACCGCCGCGCGTACCCCGGCGATCAGGATCTCGCGGTGGCGCCCCAGGTGCGCGGCCGCGGCGACACCCGCCGCGGCGAGCAGCAGGACGGCCAGGACGACCCCGAGCGTGACATTCACCGGCAGCAGCACGCGCCCACCGTACGACGCCGGTCTTTCGCAGGCTGCCGGCGGCCGCCGCACGCGCGCTCGGTGCGGCCTCAACGCCTTCTGGCAGCGCGGAAGTTGAAACCTGTCGCGAGCTCCTCTCGTTCCGTACCGTACGAACGGACCGGCGACGGAGGGGGAATCACATGGCCGGGCTTCGCCTGGGGCCGCTGCTGCGGTACGTGGATCCGAGCGGCCAGGCCACGGTCTGGGTCGAGACCGACCGGCCCGGCACGGTGCGGGTGCGCTGCGCCGACGGCGCGTCCGGCACGGCCGGCACGTTCCAGATCGCCGGGCACCACTACGCCCTGGTCCCGGTGAGCGGACTCACGCCGGGCACCACCACGGCGTACGAGGTGCAATTCGGCGGCCGGACGCTCTGGCCGCCGCAGGACTCCCGCTTCCCGCCGAGCACCATCGCCACCCCGGCCGAAGGTGACGTGGAGCTCCGCGTCACCTTCGGATCCTGCCGTCGCGCGCCGAACCTCACCGGCACGGACGCTCTGGACGCCCTTGCCGCGCGCCTGGCGGCGGCCCCCGGGGCCGAGCGGCCCGACGTGCTGCTGCTCCTCGGCGACCAGGTGTACGCGGACGCGGTCTCGGCGGACACGCGGCGCTGGCTGGCCGCGCGCCGGGATCTGCGCGACGCGCCGGGCGCCGAGGTCGCGGACTACGAGGAGTACACCCGGCTCTACTACGAGTCCTGGCTCGACCCGGAGGTGCGCTGGCTCCTTTCCACGGTGCCGAGCTGCCACCTCTTCGACGACCACGACGTCATCGACGACTGGAACACCAGCGCCGCCTGGCTCGCCGGGATGCGCTCCACCGCCTGGTGGCATGAGCGAGTGGTCAGCGGCCTGATGACGTACTGGGTCCACCAGCACCTGGGCAACCTCTCCCCCGCCGAGCTCGCCGCGGATCCGCTGTACGCGGCGGTGCGGGCGGCGCCGGACGGCACGGAGGCGCTGCGTGCCTTCGCGGCCCGCGCGGACGCGGATCCGGCGAGCGCCCGGTGGAGCTACCGGCGCGATTTCGGCCGCACCCGGCTGCTGATGGTGGACACCCGGTCGGCCCGCGTCCTGGAGGAGGGGCGGCGGTCGATGCTGGACGAGGGCGAGGCGAAGTGGCTGGAGACGCAGGTGCTCGGTGCGCCCGGCGACTGCGACCACCTGCTGATCGGCACTTCGCTGCCCTGGCTGCTGCCTCCGTTCGTCCATGACGCCGAGGGCTGGAGCGCGGCGCTGTGCGCGGGCTCGCGCGGCCGGCGCTGGGCGCGCGTGGGCGAGGATCTGCGGCGGCGCGCCGATCTGGAGCACTGGGCCGCGTTCCCTGCCTCCTTCGACCACCTCACCGATCTGATCGCCCGCGCGGGGACGGGCCCGGACGGGCCCGCCACGATCAGCGTCCTGTCCGGCGACCTGCACCACGCATACGTGGCCCAGCCCTTCTGGCCAACTTCCGCGCCCCAACCCACCGCTCACATCGCCCAGTTGACGTGCTCGCCGGTCCACAACTCCATTCCGGCCCCGGTGCGAGCCGGATTCCGCTTCGGCTGGAGCCGGCTCGGACGCGCCCTCGGCCGGGCGCTCGCCCGGCACGGGCGGGCGGGGCGGGCGGCCGTCAACTGGCGCCGCACGGGCGGCCCCTGGTTCGGCAACCAGCTCATGACCCTCACGCTGCGCGGCCGTTCCGCGCGGCTGCGGCTCGACCAGGCCCGGCGGCGCCACAAGGGCCCGGCCCGGCTCACGACCGTCATGGACCGCGCCCTCACCCCCGACTGCCCTCCTGACTCAATTCACGCGGCTGAAACGAGACATTAAGAATGTTGAACTTGCAAGCATTGGTGAGGGCTGCCTAACCTGGGGACCCCATTCGGTCACGTCCCCAACCGAAGGAGCCCCCCCCATGGCTTCCCCCACCCTTGACACCGATCGCGCGCGACCGTACGCGCTCGCCCTGTTCCGCATGGTCATCGGCCTGCTCTTCGCCTGCCACGGCGCCGCCTCGCTGTTCGGCGTGTTCGGCGGCGCACAGGGCGGTGGCTCGATCCCGGCGGGCACCTGGCCCGGCTGGTACGCCGCCGCGATCCAGCTGGTCGGCGGCATCCTGGTGCTGTCCGGCCTGTTCACCCGCGTGGCGGCACTGGTCGCCTCCGGCTCGATGGCGTACGCGTACTTCAGCGTCCACCAGTCCGCCGCGCTGCTGCCGTTGCAGAACGGCGGCGAGGCCGCCGCGATGTACTGCTGGTCCTTCCTGCTCCTCGCCTTCACCGGCCCCGGCGCGCTCGCCGTCGACCAGATCCTGGCCGGCCGCCGCACCGCCGCGACCGGCGACGCCCAGCGCGAGGCCGTCACCGCCTGAGCCCCCGGCACCGAGCGGTGACGCCCCGGCCCTCGTCACCCGCCACCGCCGCCAGTAGCTCAACTCGCCTTCCGCTGCCCGGAGTTCAGCCGCCGAACTCCGGGCAGCGGCATGCCGTCAGCCGGCCGGGTGATGCTCACCCGGCGCTCTGAACGGCACGGTGAAGCACGCGAGGCGGTCCCCCTTTCCGCCGGGCTCCCGGTGGATCACCACCGAGTTGGCCTCGCCCGGCCGGAACCCCCAGGCATGGTGCGCGACCGCCGTGGCGTTCCCGCTCTTGTCGGGCGTGAAGTCCAGCCACACCTCGTTCGCCTGGTCCGACGCGGTGGCGGGCCGGTGGCGGTAGTGGTCCCCCGCGTCCCCGGGCTTGCTGCCGCACGGGGCCCGGTGCACATGCACCCCGTACGCGTGCCCCGGCACGAGGCCCCGCACCCGCAGCACGACCGTGGTCCCCTCCCGCCCGAACGGCGCCGTGCGCTGCTCGACCTGGATCCACGCCCCGGCGGGTACGAGGTCCATGCCGTACGTCACCGCCGGGGACGGGAGGAACGCGCCGGGCGGAGCGAACCGGGCCTCGGCCCGCAACCGGGCGGGCACCTCGAACCCGTTCCCGCCCGCACCCTGGGCCACTGCTCCGGAGGCGATCACCGCCAGGGCCGCGACGGCGGCCTGTACCGCGGACATCTTCAACACCATGTGCTCCGCTCCTCACGATCACCCCCGCTCCACTTTCCCTGTGCTGTAACACCACCCACCCCTGACAGAAACCTCGAAAGGGCCCGGCGTACGCTGTACGGCTGTACCGCCGCCCCTGCCGCTTCCCCGCGACACCGCGGTATTCACGTCCGGGGAGCCAAGAAGCCGCAGAGGAGCGAACACGTGCTGGACAGTGTGGGGGCGTTGACTTCGAGCCCCTGGATCTACGCCGTGGTCACGCTCTCGGTCCTGCTCGACGTCTTCCTTCCCGTGCTGCCCAGCGGGGTGCTCGTGATCACCGCGGCCACCACGGCGGCCGGCTCGGCGAACGCCGGGGGTGGCGGGGCCGCCGCGCAGACCGGGCACACCGATCTGCTCACCCTCGCCGCCTGCGCCGCCGCCGCTTCCGTCCTGGGCGACCTGGTGGCGTACCGCCTGGCCCGGCGCGGCGGCGCCCGCCTCGAACGCGCCATCGCCCGCTCCCGCCGCCTGACACGGGCGCAGGAACGACTCGGCACCGCACTCAGCCGGGGCGGCGGCGTCCTGGTCGTCATCGCGCGCTTCGCCCCGGCGGGGCGCTCGGTCGTCTCGCTGGGCGCGGGCGCGGCCCACCGCAAGGTGCGCGAGTTCCTGCCGTGGTCGGCACTGGCGGGCGTGGCCTGGGCGACGTACAGCGTGGGGCTCGGCTACTTCGGCGGCGCATGGCTGGGCGCGACCTGGCTGGGCACGGCGGTGTCGGTGCTGGCCCTGTTCGCGGCGGGTGGCCTGGCGGCATACGTCATGCAGCGCCCACCCCAGGCAACAGCTACGGCGTCCTGACGCCGGGCACGCGCTGGTCGCAGGCAGCACCAACAGGGGCCCGAAGCCGGGCGCACCCGGGCCCGGAGTGGTCGGGGTCGGCCCCGGCGCCCCCTACGCGGGCTTCCTGGCGGGAGCCCCCCGCACTTCGAGCCCGGCCAGCAGTTCCCGCGTCGCCTCGGCTATCTCGTCCACCGCACGCTCGAACACCTCGCGGTTGTGCGCGGCCGGCGCCCGGAAGCCGGACACCTTGCGCACGTACTGCAGCGCGGCAGCCCTGATGTCGTCCTCGGTGGCCTCCTCCGGCATGGCCGGCGGCCTCAGCGTCTTGATACTTCTGCACATGCCCCCAGTGTGACCGACACCACTGACAACAGCTTCGGGTGACCGGCTCCGGACGACGGCTTCGCCCGACGGCTCGGAGCGAGGTGGCGCCGAGGTGGCGCAAAACCGCGAGGATCCCCGCCGGGCGGCGTCTAGAGTCGGGGCATGGCGGAAGAAGCGAACGGCACCAGCACCGGGCCCGTACGCGTCGACAGCTGGATCTGGTCGGTCCGGCTGACCAAGACGCGCTCCCAGGCGGGCACCGCCTGCCGAGCCGGACACGTCCAGGTCAACGGCGATCGCGTGAAGGCCTCCCACCTGGTGAAGGTCGGCGACGAGGTGCGGCTGCGCATGGACGGCCGGGAGCGCGTCGTCAAGGTCGGCAAGCTGCTGCGCAAGCGGGTCGGCGCCCCGCTCGCCGTCGAGGCGTACATCGACAACAGTCCGCCGCCGCCCGCCCGCGCGGACGTCCTCGCCGCTGGTGTGCGCGACCGGGGTCTGGGCCGTCCGACCAAGCGCGACCGGCGCGAGATGGAGCGCCTGCGCGGCCTCGCGGAGAGCCGCCGTACCGCGGGCTGAGCCGGGCCCCGGAGTCGGCAGCCGTCGGCGCCCGACATTAACTCAGAGGCCAACTCCCCTTGTCCGGGAGTAGCTTGGAGCATCCGGGGGGCAAGGGGAGCCCCCGACCCGTCCCGCAAGGACACACCATGATCCTCTGGATGCTCCTTCTCACCCTGATCCTTTACGGCTTCGGCCTCAGCCTCGGCAGCATCGTCTTCTGGGTGGCCGTCGTGGCCGCACTGCTCACCTTCCAGCGTCGCAGCGGCGGTTCGGCCTCCGGTTCGGGCAGTGGGGCCGGTCGCGTGGACTCCGACTACCGCGCCTACCGCGCCCGCCGGGACCGTATGGACCGCTGGGAGCGCCGCTACCGCCGCGAGCGCAAGGGCGGCATGTTCTCACGCCGCCGCTGACCGTCCGAGGCGAACCGGCCTACAGCCAGCCGTTGCGCCTGAACCCCCGATAGATGGCGAAGCAGGCCACCGCCATCAGCCCGAGTGCCATGAAGTAGCCATACTTCCAGTGCAGTTCGGGCATGTTGTCGAAGTTCATCCCGTAGATGCCGCACACCATGGTGGGTACGGCGACGATGGCCGCCCACGCGGTGATCTTCCGCATGTCCTCGTTCTGGGCGACGGTGACCTGCGCGAGGTGGGCCTGCAGGATGGAGTCGAGCAGCCCGTCGAAGGCGGTGATCTGCTCGGTGGTGCGCAGCAGATGGTCGGCGACGTCCCGGAAGTAGGGCCGTATTCCGGCGGCGACGGAGGGCATCTCCTCGCCGGCCAGCTTCTGTAGGGGCCGGTCGAGGGGGGCCACCGCCCGCTTGAGTTCGAGGAGTTCGCGCTTGAGCTGGTAGATCCGTCCGGCGTCGCCGCGCCCGGCGTTGTCCGTGAAGACGGCCGTCTCCACCGCGTCCATGTCGTTCTGCATGGCGTCGGCGACGGCCAGGTACTCGTCGACGACGTGGTCGGCGATCGCGTGCAGCACCGCCGAGGGGCCCTTGGCCAGCTGCTCGGGGGCCTGCTCCAGGGCTTCGCGCAGCGGCCCGAGCGAGCCGTGCCCGCCGTGGCGCACGGTGATGACGAAATCGGCGCCGGTGAACACCGTCAGTTCGCCGGTGTCGACCACCTCGCTGCTGGCGGTGAGCTCCTCGTGCTCGACGTACCGGCACGTCTTGAAGACGGAGAACAGGACGTCGTCGTACGGGACGACCTTCGGGCGCTGGTGCGCGGTCACGGCGTCCTCGACGGCCAGCGGGTGCAGCCCGAACAGTTCGGCGAGCCCGGCGAACTCCTCCTGGTCCGGCTCGTGCAGCCCGATCCAGACGAACGCCCCGTCTCCCAGCTTCCGCACCCGCCGCAGCGCCTCGTCCAGCGGGCAGTCGTCCTGCTGCCGTACTCCGCCGGCGTACACGGCACTGTTGACGACGGCACTGCCCAGCGGCGACCGGGCCGGGTGGCTGAGGTCGACGGTGCGCCGGTAGGCGCGCCGCACCGCCCTGCGCAGGTTCCGCATCATCGCCACGACTGGTTCCCTTTCACCGAACGAGCGGCCAGTGTGCCACCGCCTCCTGTCGCCTCCGTACGCCTCCCCCACAAAGGAGCGGCGCCTCCTTGGGAGACGTCACACCCGACGCTCACGTTCCCGTTCCCGGTTCGCCCGGTTCGAGTAGCCGGTCCGCGTTCCCCGTTCGCGGCCGGTCACCGCGCGGGAGCGGCGGGAGCGCCCCGCCGCACAGCCTCGGCCACCGAGCGCAGGTACCTCCGCGTCGCCAGGTCCTGGAGGAGGCGGGTGAGGGGGCCGCCGAGCCGGGCGTACCAGCTGGCGGGCCGCGAGAACGCCGCGACCTCGAACCACACGAGGCCGTCGGCGTCGCGCCCCACGACGAACGACTCCTCCCCGCACTCGGGGTGACCGGGCAGCGTGCCGTAGGCGAATCCGATGCGATCGGCGGCGCGTACGGTCCACACGACCCGGCACGGGATCGCCAGCCGCGGCCAGGGCAGCACCGGAATCCGCAGCAGGACGAGCGCGGTCGCGCCGGGCACGGCGGGGGTACGGGGAAACACCCCGAACCCGGCGCCGGACTGCACGCCCCAGGACAGCACGTACGCCCCGGCCCGCTCGAACGCCTCGGGCCCGCGCCCCACCAGTACCCTCCGCCGGAACACCCGGTATCCGGCGGGCAGCACCGGGCCGGCGGTGGCGCCGACCTCCGCGTAACTGGGCTCCGCCGCACAGGCCCGCGCGTACACCGTCCGCAGACTCCGCTTGCCGATCATCACCCGGCACCCCTCATTTCCCACCACGACCGCCCGCCCGCAGCGCACGACAACGCACCCGAACTCCCGAGCCCCCGCAGCCCCGTGGAACCGGTGGAGCCTCATCCCGCACAGGGGTTACTTTTCAGCCAACCACAGGCGTAATCTCAGCCATCCGGCGGCGTCCTCCCCGCTCCTGGCCCCCGCCGGACCCCGGCGCCGGGCGTTTCCCCGAGCACGCTGCGGCGCCGGCCGAGAAGCCCCGTCCCACCCCGGCGGGGCTTCCCGCTGCCCCGACATGCCCACGACAGCGCCACCCCATCCTGGCCTCGGCCCCGCCGAGTTGGAACGCCAAAGACCCCCGGCCGTCAACGGCCGGGGGTCCTCGTACTGGTGGGCGTGGACGGTTTCGAACCGCCGACATCTGCTTTGTAAGAGCAGCGCTCTACCCCTGAGCTACACACCCGTGGATGAGGGAACAGCGTACATGGCTCGTGGGGTGGACCCGCACATCGGAGGCGGGGGGTGGTGGTAGCCCCACCCCCGATTCGGTGGCAGGCGTCAGCGCGGGCGGGGGTGGGCGCTCCGTACCGTGGTGGGACGGGGATCGATCCAATCGGGGGACCAACACCATGGCACTTCACCGGCGCACCGCGCTGCTCGCCGCCTGTGGGGCGGGGCTGCTCGCGTTCGCTCTCACCGGGTGCGGGAGCGCGGACGCGGCGGACGCGCCCGTCGAGCACAAGAACTTCCCCTTCGCCGGGAAGACCCTGACCATCGAGGCCGACGATTCGACCGTGGTCGTGACGCCCGCCGACGTGCCGGACGTCGAGGTCGCGCGGCAGGTGAACGGGTGGGTCGCGTTCGGTAGCGGGCCGGACGCGAGCTGGGGCCTCAAGAACGGCACGCTGAGCCTCACCGTCAAGTGCGGCGGGTTGATCAGCAACTGCGGTGCCCGGCACGAGGTGAAGGTGCCGCGCGGTGTGGCGGTGACCGTCACCAGCGACAACGGCCGGGTCGAAGCCGCCGGCTTCGCCACCCCGCTGAAGATCACCTCCGACAACGGCCGGGTGAGCGTCAAGGATTCCTCGGGCCCCCTGGACCTCACCGCGCAGGACGGGCGGATCGAAGGCGAGGGGCTCTTGTCGAAGACCGTGCGGGCCGGTTCGGACAACGGCCGGGTGGAGCTCGCGTTCGCGGTCGTGCCGGACAGCGTGCAGGCCACGAGCGACGACGGCCGGGTCGACCTGTCCGTACCGAAGGGCACGTACAAGGTCGACGCCCGCGCGGACAGCGGCCGGGTCGGTGTCGCGGTGGACCGCTCCGATTCCAGTACGCACGTGCTGACCGCGCGCAGCGACAACGGCCGGGTCACCGTGCGGAGCAACCCGAAGTGACATGAGCTGATTCGCCCCGGGCAACCGTGAACTGACCGGGCCGTGTGTTCGTCCTTGGCTGGTGGGAGAATGGACCAGGCAGGGCGACACGGCACGGGAGAGGGATGTGACGGCGACACACGCGCGGCCGTACAGCAGAGCGGGTGCCACCGTCCGGGACGTGCTGGCGCTGATGGCCATCCCCGTGGTGCTCGGCGCCGCGGTGCTGCCGGGCGCCTTCGCGGGGGGCGGTACGCGCCGCTGGTTCGGCGGGCGGGGCGAGAGCCTGCGCGCCGATGCCCAGGCCGCCAAGGACGCGGCGGCGGCCGCGTTCTACGAGCTCGACACCGCCCAGCGCGATCTGCGGATCTCGATCGAGACGATCACGGCCGTGGACAGTTCGCCGGGGGCCCGCCGGGCGGTCGACGACTTCGACGCGCTCGGGCGCCGCATCGACGAAGCCAGCAACCAGTACATCACCGCCGTCGACGCCCATGACCTCGACCGCGACGACCTCGACGCCTCCGTCGCTTCCCGGGCGCGGGCGGAACTGACGGCCGCCAAGGACGAACTCGTCCGGGTGAAGAGCGAGCTCGACCGCTTCGAGCAGAACCTGCGGCCGCTGCTCGACACCGCCGAGACCCAGCTCGCCCGGCTCGCCCCCGCCGTCGAGCGGGCCCGGCACGCGCTGCTCGGCGCCAGTACCGCGCTGGACGCGGTGCGCGCCTCGGGGCTGCGCGCCGACGAACTCGCGGCGCGGCTCGCCCAGCTCGGCCCCGAGCTGACCAAGCTCAACCAGGGCGCGGGCCGGCACGGCGTGCCCGAGACGCTCCAGCGCGCCGACCGGGTGCTGCGCGACGCGGAGGCGGTGCGGGCCGAGGCTGAGCAACTGCCCGCCCGCGCAACCGAGATCGACCGCAGGCTCGTCTCGCTGCGGACCCGCGCCGAGGCGCTCACCACCCGGGCCGGCACCGTCGACCCGGTGCTGAGCGAACTGCGCCGCAGGTTCTCGGCCGCCTGCTGGCAGGACCTCCAGCACGTCCCCGAGCAGGCCGTCGTCTCGGTACGCCAAGCCGAGCAGAAGCTCAAGGAGGCGGCCCAGGCGCGCGAGGAGCAGCACTGGGCGGATGCCACCGCGCGCCTCACCACGGTGCGGGAGCTGCTCAACACCACGGACGAGGCGGTCTCGGCGGCCGGGGACCGGCTGCGCAGACTCAATGACGTGGCGAAGGACCCGCAGCAGGAGATCCAGCGGACCCGGTTCGCGATCCGGGACGCCCAGCGTCTGGCGATGTCCGGCCGCAACACCCCCGACCCGCGCCACGCCAGGCCGCTGGACGACTCGGTGGCCCGGCTGGAGCGCGCGATCGCCTCGCTGGAGGGCCGCCACCCGGACTACTGGCACTTCCTGACCGAGACCGAGGCGGTGCGGCAGGCCGTCGCGCGGGTGGTGGCCCAGATCCGCGAGGAGCGCGGCCACAGCGGCTGAGTCGGCGGACGCGGGGCGCAGGGGCTCCCCGGTCGGCTTCCGGCTGATTTGTTACCCGTCCGACCTGGGCGGATCCTGGAGTACGTACGCCATGCGTGCTGACGGGAGGAGGCCCCCACCATGGCCACCCACGCGCTCCACCGACTCAACCAGCACCGGGTCACGCTCAACGAGCACCTGCCGGTCGACCACCGGCTCAGCCGCGTCTACCGCGTCGGCGCCGGGCTCATGGGGCTCTTTCTGCTCGTTTTCGGCATCCTCGGCCTGCTCCACCGGATCGGCTTCTTCGACACCGGCGGCGACAGAGTCGTCGGGCTCGACACCAACGGCACGCTGAGTGTGCTGTCCGTCGCCGTCGGTCTGCTGCTCCTGTACGGGATGGTCAGAGGCGGAAACTTCGCGTCGTCGCTCAACATCGTGCTCGGCGTCGCCTTCCTGATCAGCGGGTTCGTGAACCTCGCCCTGATCGGCACCCCGCGCAACTTCCTGGCCTTCGGGATGCAGAACGTGCTGTTCAGCTTCGTGGTCGGGCTGCTTTTGATGGTCTTCGGGATGTACGGGCGGGTCACCGGCTTCCTGCCCCACGACAACCCGTACTGGAGGGCGCGCCACCAGCCCCCCGACGAGCTCTAGCCGGGGGTCGGCGGACCGCTGACGTCTCGACCTCGTCCCGGCCGGTCCGCCACTGCCGGGCACCCTCTAACCTTGGGCCATGCCTCGCTATGAATACCGCTGCCGCTCCTGCGGCGACACGTTCGAGCTCAGCCGCCCGATGGCCGAGTCGGCCGCGCCCGCGACCTGCCCCGTCGGCCACGACGACACGGTGAAGCTACTCTCCACCGTCGCCGTGGGCGGTTCCGCAAAGCCCTCCTCCGCCCCGCCCGCCGCAGGCGGCGGTTGCTGCGGCGGCGGCCGCTGCGGCTGACCCGCGAGACCCAAAGGGGCGCGGGGAACTGCGCGACCAGCCACCCACGGCCCGCAGCCCGCACATACGCGACCCGACCCCCGCGGCCCGGCCCCGCAGACCCCGCACATACGCGGAGCCGAGCCGCCGACACCCGCACCCCCGCGGAGCGCTACCGCTTGCGGGACAGGGTCAGTCCGTCCGCGACGGTCAGCATGACGCTGTCCATCCGCGCGTCCTTCGCCACGTGGTCGTTGAACGCGCGGATCGCGGCGGGCGCACCCTCCGCCTCCGGGTCGAGAACCCGCCCGTGGAAGAGCACGTTGTCCGTGGCGATCAGCCCGCCCGGCCGCATCCGGGGCACCAACTCCTCCCAGTACGCGATGTAGTTGACCTTGTCCGCGTCGAGGTAGGCGAAGTCGATGTGCGGCTCCCGCGGCATCGCCGCCAGCGTGTCGAGCGCGGGCGCGATCCGCAGTTCGATGCGCTCGGCGACCCCGGCCTTCGCCCAGGCCTCGCGGCCGTACGCCGCCCACTCCTGCGACACGTCGCAGGCGATCAGTTTGCCGTCGGCGGGCAGCGCCTGCGCCATCGCGAGGGCCGAGAAGCCGGTGAACGTCCCCACCTCGACGATGTGCCGGGCGCCCACGAGCCGTACGAGGAAGGCGAGCAGCGGCGCCTGTTCCTCGGCCGACTGCATGCCCGCGTAATCGGGCAGCTGGGCATAGGTCGTCTCCACGAGCTCCTGCTGGACCGCGTCCAGAGGAGGGTTGTGGGCCAGCATGTAGGCGTACAACTCATCAGTGATCTTGGTGGTGTTTCCTTTGCTCATGCGGCGACCGTAGCCTCAGCTCTCGCGTCCCGAAAGGATTTCGTCGGGCTCTCGGCGCACGGCGCGGGCCAGGAAGCGGCGCAGTATCTCCTCGCCGGCCAGCACCCCGCGTGCCGCGAGCGCCTCGGTGCCGGGTGCCTGCCAGCCGGCCTCGGCGAGTTCGCCGTGGCCCGGCCGCCAGCCCTCGTCGGCGGCGAGCAGGAGGTCGGCGTCGAGCAGCGAGTCGCCTGCGGCCAGGGTGAGTTGGGCGCCGGTGCGGCGGGCGACCTCCCGGACCGCGGCGCTCTTGGTGAGCGGCTTGGGCACCGCGTAGATCTTGCGGCCCTGGAGCGAGACCGTCCAGCCGCGCGGCTCCGCCCACGCGGCGAGCTCCTTGGCCCAGCCGGACGGCAGCAGTTCCCGCTCCACGACGAGGTAGGCGAAGAGGTCCTCGGCGACGCGTTCCTTGCGCAGCCACGTCGGGTCGGCGACGGCCTTCAGGTGGGCTCGCACCTCGTCGAGCGGCACGCACTCGGCGGCGATGCGGCCCGCCACCGAACGCGCCCAGTCGGGGTCGGACACGCCGTCCACGAGCAGGTGTCCGCCGTTGGCGCAGATCGCGAACCGCGAGGGCGGCCCCGGGAGTTGGATGCGCTGGTACTGCTTGCGCGTGCGGGTGGTGGTCGGTACGAAGACGGCGGCCGCCTTCAGTTCGGCGAGCAGTTTCGCGGCGCGTTCGGTGACGTACGAGAGGGGTTTGTGCTCGTGGACCTCGACGCAGAGCAGCCGGGGCGCGACCGGGTCGGGCATGGTGAGGCCGAGCGCCGCGGCCGAGTAGATCAGGGTGCGGTCGAGGTCGCTCGCGACCAGCGTGACGGGCGTACTCATCGGGCCGCCACCGCCCTGCCGTCGGCGCCGGTCGCGCCGCGGGTGAACCGGGGGTGGATCAGGCCGACACAGCTGTACGGCAGCCCGTCCACCTCCTCGACCGGTACGCCGCGCTGCTCGGCGAGCAGCCTGACGTGATCGAGGTCGGCCCCTGCGCCGCGTGCGGCGAGGATCTTCCAGGGGACCCGGCGCAGCAGCACCCGGGTGGTCTCGCCGACACCCGGCTTGACCAGGTTGATGTCGTGGATGCCGTACTCCTCGCTGATGCGCTCGACGGCGGCCCAGCCCTCCCAGGTCGGCGAGCGGTCGGTGTCCCGCAGGGCCTTGGCCTGGTGGTCCACGTCGTCGGCGACCTCGTCGAAGTGGGCGGCGACGGCATCGAGGAAGTCGGCCGAGACATCGGCGTCGGCCAGATCGCGGTAGAACTTGGCGCCGTGGAAGTCGCCGGGTCCGATGAGGTCCTGGCGCAGCACGGTGCGCGAAACCAGCCCGGACACCGTGGAGTTGAGGCAGGCCGAGGGGATCAGGAAGTCCTCGCGGGTGCCGTACGTACGCACACAGGAGCCGGGGTCGGCGAGCACCGCGATCTCCGGGTCGAAGCCCGCGAACTCGGGGAACTCCCTTATCGCGGCGGCCAGTTCGCGGGTGATGGCACCCTTGCCCGTCCAGCCGTCGACGAACACGACGTCGGCGGGGTCGTGGTGGGCGGCGAGCCAGCGCAGCGCGTTGGGGTCGATGCCCCGGCCGCGCACGATGGAGACCGCGTAGTGCGGCAGGTCGAGGCCGTGCCGGTGCTCGGCCCAGCGACGCATCAGGACACCGACGGGGGTTCCGGCGCGGGCGAGCGAGACGAGCACCGGGCGGGGCGACCTCTCGGCGAGGACGGTCTCGGTGACCACTCCGACGGCCCGCGCGATCCGTCCGGCCGAGGCGTCGAGCGCGCTCCGGAACAGCTCCTGGTACCCGGGGCTCGGCTGGTACTCGACGGGCAGCGACTCCGCGTAGTGCGCGCCGCCGCTCTGGATGGCCTCCTCGCGCTCCTCCGTCGGGGCTTCGAGCTCCACCCCGGAGAGGTCCTTGAGGAGCCAGCCCACCTCGTCGGGCGCGTAGGAGGAGAAGGCGGGCCCCCTGAGGGGTTGCGGCAGCGGCTCGGGCATGG
Organism: Streptomyces sp. NBC_01431; assembly: GCF_036231355.1. Classification (NCBI taxonomy): domain Bacteria; kingdom Bacillati; phylum Actinomycetota; class Actinomycetes; order Kitasatosporales; family Streptomycetaceae; genus Streptomyces; species Streptomyces sp. NBC_01431. The sequence goes on along the minus strand of NZ_CP109496.1, from coordinate 5,670,707 downwards.
GGGCACCTTCGGGTACGTACGAGGGCAGGACGGCGAGCACGACGTGCGGTATGTGGGCGCCCAGCTGGGCCAACAGGCCGTCGCTGGCGTGCAGTTGGGGGGTGTCGGCGACGGAGTCCACGACGACGGCCACCGCGTCGAAGCCGTTTCCCGCCACGTTGTACGCGTACCGCTCGCCGGGGCCGTCGGCCGGGTCGTCGTGCGCGGGGAAGACGAGGCGGGTGCGGATGGCGTACCCGGGGTCGTCCACGGCGAGCACGGGCGAGCGCGTGGTGGTCGAGTAGCGCACCTCGCCCCCGCCGAGCTCTTCGAGGGCGACGGCGAGCCTGAGCGGCGCGTACATCAGCTCCTCGAAGCCGAGGACGAGGATGCGGGGCGGGGTCCGAGGAGCGGGCTCTTCCGGCGCTCCGGGGGCGTCCGGGGCCCCGGGGGCCGGTGTGCTCGGCGCGCTCGCGGGGCCCGCGGGGCCCGCGATTCCCAACGCCGCCGCCAGGCGGTCGGCCATGCCCGGCAGGGCGGCCTCCAGCCGGTCGCGGTGGGCCGGGGTGAATCCGTGTCGCCCACCGTCGGGAAGCCCCTCGGGCCAGCGCAGGTCGACCCGGCGGGTGCGGGGCGGCTGGTGAGCACCGCTCTCCGGACGCGGGCGTCCCGGGTTCACCGCCGCCTCGTGTTCGGCGACCAGCGCCCGCCCCTTCTCCAACACGCCCTCCGGCAGCCGCACCGTGCCGGACGCCGAGGCCACCAGGTCGACCCGGGCGCCGATCTCCGCGGCGAAGGCGGTGAGGCGGTCGCGGTCCTCGGGCGCGCGCATGTCGACAAGGGCGACGATCACGTAGTGGTCGCGCGGATGGCGGGCGTGGAGGTCGCCAATGGTGTTGAGGACCGTGTTGCCGGTCGAGAACTCGTCGTCGACCAGGACCAACGGGCCATCGCCTGCGAGGAGTTGGGGATCCTGGGGCAGCAGCAGGTGCGAGGTGGCGTGGGAGTGGGCCTCCTCGAAGCCGCCCGCCGTCGCCACTGTCGCGACCGGGCGGCGGGTGGAGTGCAGGCAGGGCGCGAGGGCCAGGCCGTCGGCGACCGAGTGGCCGAGGCCCGTCGCGGTCTCCGCGTAGCCGAGCACCACCGCCCGCCCCGCCGCCTCATCCCCGAGCAACTCCCTTACGCGCACGCCCAGTTCGTATCCCGCGAGCCACACCACGGAGGGGCGCTGCGGCACGTGCTTGCCCAGCACGTTGGAGACCAGCAGGTGCGCGCGCTTCGGGTTGCGGCGCAGGGCCAGCCCGAGCAGGGCGCTCAGCCGCTCGTCTCCGACGAGTTCGACTCCCAGCCGCCCGGCGACCCACGTTCCCGACCACTCAACCACGTTGCTGTGTCCCTCTGTTCGTTCGTCAGCCGGCCAGGCCGGCCGTCAGCAGGTCTACGAAGCCGACGTCCTGGGCGGCGACGCCGAAGACCTCCGCCCGCAGCAGGGTGCGCTCGGCCCAGGCCCGGTGCGGTTTCACCTCGTTCATCTTGTTCGTGTACGCGGAGCGCAGCACCCCGCCGCCGCCCCGCTCGGGCCGCAGGATGTCCTGGGCATCGCTGAACTCCTCGTGGCTGACCACCGACAAAGCGTGCACGGGCACCACGTGCGAGGGGTGGATGCAGGTCTTGCCGAGCAGGCCGTTGGCCCGGTCGAGCTCGATCTCGCGCAGCAGTCCGTCCAGGTCGTGCTCGATCAGCGCGGTGCGCAGTTCCTCGGCGCGCCCCTCCAGGAAGGGGCTGCGGCGCAGCTGCGGCTTGAACATCCGCTCCTGGAGGCGGAAGTACTCCCACACGGGGCCGGTGATGGTGAAGCCGCTGCCGTCGGCCCGCCCCAGCACGTTCACCACGTCCCCGATCACGCCGGCGACGATCTGGACGTCGTACGCCGTCATGTCCGGCGAGCGGCGCAGCCCGTAGGTGGAGCAGAAGTCGGTGACACCGAGGCGGAGGGCGAGGATCCGCTCACGGTACTTCTCCACGGTGCGCGCGATTCCGGCCAATGTGTCGGCCCGGGTCTCCAGATGGACCAGCTGGGGCGATTCCAGGACGGGCATGGCGAAGAGCCGGCGGCCGCTCGCCGATTCGGCGGCGGTGAGCGCCTCCAGGAAGGGAATGCCGCGTTCCTCGGTGAACTTCGGCAGGACGAAGCCGCAGAGCAGCCGTCCGGAGGAACCGAGGCGCTGCACCAGGTCCGGTATCTGGACCGGCTCGCGGACCCGCACGAAGAGCAGCGGGACTTCCTCACCGCGGGCGTCGAGGTCGGCGAACTGCTCGACCAGATTGGCCTCGGCGGCCGCCACTTCGGCGTCGTCGATGGAGTCCTCCAGGCACAGCACCATGGACACCACGCCGCGACGGGCCTGCTTCAGCACGTCGTCGGCCAGGGTGAGCCGGGTCGCCGGGCTGTACAGCGTGGCGCCGAGGGCCGCCGACAGCACGCGTGCGGAAGAGCCCGCGGTGAATTCGCAGGGCTCGCGATGGAAGAGGTTCTTCCGTGCAGCCGGCGGGACGTGCCCGAAATGCCGCATACATATCCCCCGTACTGCCAGGACGACCGAGACTTTGAGTGGCCGGTAATAGTACGTAGGAACACGTGTCAAGAGTTCCCCAAGTCCGTGAAATCGAGGTAACTCATCTGCATCGGCATATCTCCGTGTACCCGGCCGTGGACCCGGTGGGGATCGCGCGGGACGCACCGGACGGCGCCCCCGCGTTGTCCGCGGGCGTCATGGGGAGGCAGGATGACCGGCATGACGCACGCGATGCTGAAGGGATCGAACGTCCCGCTGGAGGCCCTGGCCGTGCGGGCCGTTCTGCGCTGGTCGCCCGGCACGGACGTCCCGGACGTGGACGCCTCGGCGCTGCTGCTCGGCGGCGACGGCAGGGTGCGTTCGGACGAGGACTTCGTCTTCTACAACCAGCCGCGCCACCCCTCGGGTCTGGTGCGCCGGCTTCCCAAGAAGCGTGTCGCCGAGGGCCTCACCGACACCGTCGAGGCCGATCTGGCCGCGCTCGACCGGACCGTCGAGCGGGTACTGATCACCGCCTCGTCGGACGGCGCGACCTTCCGCGCCGTGCGTGATCTGCGGATCGCGCTGTTCGACGCGGCGGCCTCCGGGGCCGAGCCGGTCGCCGTGTTCGACGTGCGGCCGGAGACCGGCGAGGAGACCGCGATCATCTGCGGCGAGCTGTACCGCCGCGGCGAGGGCTGGAAGTTCCGCGCGGTGGGCCAGGGCTATCCGACCGGCCTGGTCGGCCTGGCCACCGAGTACGGCATCTCGGTGGACGAGGACGGCGAGAGCACGGACGGTGCGCGCAATGCGCCCGGTGCGCCGTCCGTGCCCCAGCCCTACCCTCAGCAGGCGGCCCAGCCCTCCTACGGGTACCCGCATCCGGCACCCCCGGCGCAGCCGCCCGCGCCGCAGCCCTCGTACGGCTATCCACAGCCCGCCTACGGCTACCCCCAGCCCGCGGCGGCCCCGGCCCCCGGCCCAGCCTTCGTACTGCCGCCGATGGGGCCGCAGTTCATCCGCCAGTAGCCCGCCCGGCTCCTCAGGCCTTGGTCTTGTAGCCGCGGCCCCACTGGAGTCCCCAGCCGTACAGGCGGTCCAGCTCGGCCTGGAAGCCGTACACGAACTTCACCTCGCGCTTCACCACCATGTCGCCCTTGACGTTCTCGATGGAGACGACCGCGCAGGAGCGGGCCTCGGGGGCGCGCTCGTCGAGCTCGATCTCGATGCGCGGGCCGTTGCTCGGGTAGAGCGTCACCTTGGCGTGGGTGCGGTCGAAGGCCGGGGTCTGGTCGTAGATGTAGACGAAGACCAGCAGCCGTTGGATCTCGTCGCGGTGGTCCAGGTTGACGAAGATCGTCTCGCCGGACGCCGAGCCGAAGCGGTCGTCGCCGCTGCACTCCACGTAGGGCGGCTTGTTGGTGGCGCCGAAGAAGTTGCCCAGCGGCTGGACCACGCCCTTGGTGCCGTCCTTGAGCTCGTACAGGCAGCCCAGGTCGAGGTCCACGTTGACCATGGACTGGGTGTGCCCCTGGACCATCTCCGGTTTGAAGTACTTGAACGGGTGGCGCAGCAGCCGCCCGCCCTCGTCGGGTTTGCCTCCGAAGTCGGAGGTCCGCATCCGCCAGGACAGGTTGACCCGCAGGCTGCCCGTGTTGGCCCCCTGCTTCCCGAGCGAGACCGTGTTGTGCCGTCGGGTCAGCTCGATCGTGTTGGTCGCCGCGCTGCCCGAGTCGAACTGTGAGGTCCTGCCGCGCCACAGGCCGTCCCAGAACGCCATTGCCCCCACCCCATAGATCCGTGAACCGTCCCCGCACAGAAGAGCGCGGGGCGGCCGGCGAGGCCGAGGCCTCGTGACCGCCCCGCACAAGAGCGTTCCGCAATCGGCGGCGGATCACACGCCCGAGGGCGTGTGATCCGGGAGCACCGGGGTCACACCCCGGAGCCCACTTCCGCCTGCTCACTGAAGTCGCCGCCGCCCTCCGCCTCGATCCGCCGGTTGCGGCGGACGGAGGACCAGAAGGACCAGGCGATCAGGACTACGCCGACGAGACCCGTGATGACCTCGTTGATCTCGTACTGGATGGTGACGAGCAGGATGACGGCGAGCGCACCGATCGCGTAGTGCGCGCCGTGCTCCAGGTAGACGTAGTCGTCGAGGGTGCCCTGGCGCACCAGGTAGACGGTGAGGGACCGGACGTACATCGCGCCGATGCCGAGGCCGAGCGCCATCAGGACGATGTCGTTGGTGATGGCGAAGGCGCCGATCACCCCGTCGAAGGAGAACGACGCGTCCAGGACCTCCAGGTAGAGGAACATGAAGAACGCGGCCTTGCCCGCCATGGCGACGGCAGAAACCTTGCTGCCGGTGCGCGCGGCCTCTTCCTCCGCCTCGTGCTCGCGCTCCTCGTCCTCTTCGAGCCGGTTCTCGAAGTAGCCCGAGAGGCCGCCGACGACGAGGTAGGTGATGAGGCCCGCGATGCCCGAGATCAGTACGGTCTGCGCCTTGTCGGCGTGGGCTCCGCCGTGCTGGTGGGCGTGGGTCGCGAACGTCATGGAGGCGACGAGCAGGACGATCATGGCGATGCAGACCGACAGCATGTCGATCTTGCCGAGCTTGGCCAGCGGGCGCTCCAGCCAGGCGAGCCACTTGATGTCGCGGTCCTCGAAGATGAAGTCGAGGAAGATCATCAGCAGGAACATGCCACCGAAGGCGGCGATCGACGGGTGTGCGTCGGTCACCAGCTGCTGGTAGCGGTCGGCGTCGTTCAGCGCCAGGTTGACCGCGTCCACCGGGCCGATCTTGGCACTGATGGCGACGATGACGACGGGGAAGAGCAGCCGCATGCCGAAGACCGCGATGAGCACGCCGACCGTGAGGAAGATCTTCTGCCAGAAGGCGTTCATCTTCTTCAGGATCCCGGCGTTGACCACCGCGTTGTCGAAGGACAGCGAGATCTCCAGGACGGCCAGGATCGCGACAACCCCGAACGCGGTCCAGCCGCCGTAGAGCACGGCCAGGGCCAGGCCGATCGCGGTGATCACGAATGACCAGCCGAAGGTTTTCAGAAGCACTGACTTCCCCATCGTGTAGAGCGGACCGGCCCACGGAGAGCGGGTGTCCCCCCGCACCGCGCACGGCTTTGGCGCTGCATTCTCCCCGGACGGTCCCCCGGGGCCCCTTCCAGGGACCGCCCCGTCTACGACGCGGTTTGAACGGATCCGGGCGATCTCTTTAGGAGACGTTGACCCCGAAGTCTAGAGCGATGCCCCGCAGCCCCGACGCGTACCCCTGACCAACGGCCCGGAACTTCCATTCGCCGCTGTACCGGTACAGCTCGCCGAAGATCATCGCGGTCTCCGTCGAAGCGTCCTCGCTCAGGTCGTAGCGGGCGAGCTCCTGCCCGTCGGCCTGGTTCACGACGCGGATGAAGGCGTTGGCCACCTGGCCGAACGTCTGGCCGCGGCTGTCCGCCTCGTGGATCGAGACCGGAAAGACGATCTTGTCGCAGGCGGGCGGCACCTTCGTGAGGTCGACGATGAGCGACTCGTCGTCGCCCTCGCCCTCACCGGTCAGGTTGTCGCCGGTGTGCTCGACGGACCCTTCCGGGCTCGTCAGGTTGTTGTAGAAGACGAAGTACTCGTCGCCGAGCACCCGTCCGGAAGCGCACAGCAGGGCGCTGGCGTCGAGGTCGAAGTCGGCTCCGGTGGTGGAGCGTGCGTCCCAGCCGAGACCGACCAGCACCTGGGTCAGGTTCGGTGCGGCCTTGGAGAGGGAGACATTGCCTCCCTTGGCGAGCGTGACGCCCATGATCGTGTCCTCCCCGAGAAGTGAACAGGTGGTGAGCGCGTCCGGCGCCGCACCGAAGGGGTGCGGCGCCGGACGGGGCAGCGCGGTCGGCTCAGACGTTGACGCCGAAGTCCTGCGCGATGCCGCGCAGGCCCGAGGCGTAGCCCTGGCCGATGGCACGGAACTTCCACTCCGCGCCGTTGCGGTACAGCTCGCCGAAGACCATCGCGGTCTCCGTCGAGGCGTCCTCGCTCAGGTCGTACCGCGCCAGCTCGCTGTTGTCGGCCTGGTTCACGACGCGGATGTAGGCGTTGCGCACCTGGCCGAAGGACTGCTGGCGGCTCTCGGCCTCGTAGATGGAGACCGGGAAGACGATCTTGTGGACGTCGGCCGGGACTCCGGCCAGGTTCACCTTGATGACCTCGTCGTCGCCCTCGCCCTCACCGGTGAGGTTGTCACCCTGGTGCTCGACGGAGCCGTCGGGGCTCTTGAGGTTGTTGAAGAACACGAAGTTCGAGTCGTTGGCGACCTTGCCCTGGTCGTTGGTCAGCAGGGCGCTGGCGTCCAGGTCGAAGTCACCCCCGGTGGTGGTGCGCGCGTCCCAGCCCAGACCGACGGTGACCGCGGTCAGGTTGGGGGCTGCCTTGGTCAGCGAGACGTTTCCGCCCTTGCTGAGGCTGACTCCCACGAGTCCTCCCAATGGTGTGAGGGGGCCGGCTTGGTCAGCGCCCCGTCGTGCGTTGGCATCGGATCAACGAATGGATCCTAGTGACCGGTTCCCGGCTCAATCAGGCGATTCGGCCGGGTGGCCGCAGGGTGTCGGACCGATCCCGCACTCAGATGGTGTCGAGCGCCTTGAGGTACTCGTTCAGGTCGCGCGCGTCCGGCAGGGCGTTCACGACGGTCCAGCGGACCACGCCCTCCTTGTCGATGATGAAGGTGCCGCGCACCGCGCACCCCTTGTCCTCGTCGAAGACGCCGTACGCGCGGCTGACCTCGCCGTGCGGCCAGAAGTCGGAGACCAGCGGGTACTCCAGGCCCTCCTGCTCGGCGAAGACGCGCAGGGTGTGGATGGAGTCGTTGGAGACGGCGAGGAGCTGGGTGTCGTCGTTGACGAACTTCGGCAGGTTGTCGCGCAGTTCGCACAGCTCGCCCGTGCAGACGCCGGTGAAGGCGAACGGGTAGAAGAGCAGCACCACGTTCTTCTCGCCGCGGAAGTCGCTGAGCTTCACGGTCCTGCCGTGGTTGTCCTTGAGCTCGAACTCCGGGGCCTTGGTGCCGACCTCGATAGCCATGGAAAACGCCTTCCCTTCAATGGGCCATTCAGCTGACACCGCCCACCCTACGCACAGGGCCCCCTCGGGCGGTTGCCTGAGGGGGCCCTGGGGGCGTGAGGAGGGTCAGCGCTTGCCGGACTTCAGTCGGGTGCCCGACCAGTCCTTGCCGACGCTGACGCTCTTGGCCGGCGACAGGCCGGCCGTCTGCGCGGCGTCGTTGATGTCGCTGGGCTCGACGTATCCGTCCCGGCCGGTCTTCGGGCTCAGCAGCCAGATCGTGCCGCCGTCCTCAAGGAGACCGATGGCGTCCACCAGGGCGTCCGTAAGGTCGCCGTCCTCGTCGCGGAACCACAACAGCACGACGTCGGCGACGTCGTCATAGTCCTCATCGACGAGATCCTGGCCAATCAGGGACTCGATGCCCTCGCGGAGATCCTGGTCGACGTCTTCGTCGTAACCGATCTCCTGGACCACCTGTCCGGGCTCGAACCCCAGCCTTCCGGCCGGGTTGGTCCGCTCCTCCGCGTGGTCCGCGGTCGCGCTCACGGCTTGCCTCCTGATCTTGATTCGGTAAGTTCTGCAGCCACCCGCGTACGCGTGGCATGGGGCGTAGTCCACACGGGCGGGACGAATCTCGCAAGTACCCGGCTCCCGAACCCGTCCTTTGGGGGTCAGTGTGGCCGTGTTCAGGGAGATCCGCATCCCCATCGGTGATTCATCCCACACCATTGGTGACGTTTTGCCACGTTCCGTTCCTTCGGGTACTCCAATCGGGCCCGAACACCCTTCGGGAACGGATGGCCGGGTTGAGCGTAAGGTTGCGATTTGGCCCGACCCGTCCAGCCCTGAGCCTACTTGGTGCTCGGGTGACGGTTACCTCTCGGTAGAGATGACGTTTGCGCCCGAGCGGTACACGATGGGATGCGGCGCAGAATTGGCTGTCTCCGCATCCCCCGACAGTGAAGGAACAGCGTGGCTTCCGGATCAGATCGCAACCCGATCATCATTGGCGGCCTGCCGAGCCAGGTCCCGGACTTCGATCCCGAAGAGACCCAGGAGTGGCTGGACTCTCTGGACGCCGCCGTCGACGAGCGCGGCCGCGAGCGGGCCCGGTATCTGATGCTCCGGCTGATCGAGCGGGCGCGTGAGAAGCGCGTGGCCGTGCCCGAGATGCGCAGCTCGGACTACGTCAACACGATCGCCACCAAGGACGAGCCGTTCTTCCCCGGCAACGAGGAGATCGAGCGCAAGGTCCTCAACGCGACCCGCTGGAACGCGGCGGTGATGGTGTCCAGGGCCCAGCGGCCCGGCATCGGCGTCGGCGGCCACATCGCCACCTTCGCCTCCTCCGCCTCGCTGTACGACGTGGGCTTCAACCACTTCTTCCGCGGCAAGGAGGAGGACGGCGGCGACCAGATCTTCTTCCAGGGCCACGCCTCCCCGGGCATCTACGCCCGCGCCTTCCTGCTCGACCGCCTCAGCGAGCAGCAACTCGACGCTTTCCGCCAGGAGAAGTCGAAGGCCCCGTACGGCCTTTCCTCGTATCCGCACCCGCGTCTGATGCCGGACTTCTGGGAGTTCCCGACCGTCTCGATGGGCCTGGGCCCGCTCGGCGCGATCTACCAGGCCCGGATGAACCGCTACATGCAGGCGCGCGGCATCGCCGACACCTCCAACTCGCACGTCTGGGCGTTCCTCGGCGACGGCGAGATGGACGAGCCCGAGTCGCTCGGCCAGCTGTCCATCGCCGCGCGCGAGAACCTGGACAACCTGACGTTCGTCGTCAACTGCAACCTCCAGCGCCTCGACGGCCCGGTGCGCGGCAACGGAAAGATCATCCAGGAGCTGGAGTCGCAGTTCCGCGGTGCCGGATGGAACGTCATCAAGCTGATCTGGGACCGCAGTTGGGACCCGCTGCTCGCCCAGGACCGCGACGGCATCCTGGTCAACAAGATGAACACCACGCCGGACGGCCAGTTCCAGACGTACGCCACCGAGACCGGCGCCTACATCCGGGAGCACTTCTTCGGCGACGACCAGCGGCTGCGCGCCATGGTCGAGGGCATGACCGACCAGCAGATCCTGCACCTCGGGCGCGGCGGCCACGACCACAAGAAGATCTTCGCGGCGTTCGCGGCGGCCAAGGCGCACAAGGGCCAGCCGACCGTGATCCTGGCGCACACCGTCAAGGGCTGGACACTCGGACCGAACTTCGAGGGCCGCAACGCGACCCACCAGATGAAGAAGCTGACGGTCGACGACCTCAAGGGCTTCCGGGACCGGCTGCACATCCCGATCACGGACAAGGAGCTGGAGGGCGGCGCGCCGCCGTACTACCACCCGGGCCGCAAGTCCGAGGAGATCCAGTACATGCACGACCGCAGGCTCGGGCTCGGCGGCTACGTGCCGACCCGTGTCGTGCGGTCGAAGCCGCTGGCGCTGCCCGACGACAAGACGTACGCAGCCGCCAAGAAGGGCTCGGGCCAGCAGTCGATCGCCACGACCATGGCGTTCGTCCGCATCCTCAAGGACCTGATGCGGGACAAGGAGATCGGCAGGCGGTTCGTGCTGATCGCGCCGGACGAGTACCGCACCTTCGGCATGGACGCGTTCTTCCCGAGCGCCAAGATCTACAACCCGCTGGGCCAGCAGTACGAGGCCGTCGACCGCGAACTGCTGCTCGCCTACAAGGAGTCGCCGACCGGGCAGATGCTGCACGACGGCATCTCCGAGGCGGGCTGCACGGCGTCACTGATCGCCGCGGGCTCGGCGTACGCCACCCACGGCGAGCCGCTGATCCCGGTGTACGTCTTCTACTCGATGTTCGGTTTCCAGCGCACCGGCGACCAGTTCTGGCAGATGGCCGACCAGTTGGCGCGCGGATTCGTCCTGGGCGCGACCGCGGGACGCACGACCCTGACCGGTGAGGGACTGCAACACGCGGACGGCCACTCGCAGTTGCTCGCCTCGACCAACCCGGCCTGTGTCGCCTACGACCCGGCTTTCGGCTACGAGATCGCGCACATCGTCAAGGACGGTCTGCGCCGGATGTACGGGCCCGACAGCGAGGACGTCTTCTACTACCTCACCGTCTACAACGAGCCGGTCCAGCACCCGGCCGAGCCGGCGGACGTCGACGTCGACGGCATCCTCAAGGGCATCCACCGCTACCGCGCGGGTACTTCGGGCTCCATCCCGGCGCAGATCATGGCATCCGGCGTGGCCGTGCCGTGGGCCGTCGAGGCGCAGCGGATCCTCGCCGAGGAGTGGAACGTACGGGCCGACGTCTGGTCGGCGACGTCCTGGAACGAGCTGCGCCGCGAGGCCGTCGAGGTGGAGGAGCACAACCTCCTGCACCCCGAGGAGGAGCAGCGCGTCCCGTACGTGACGCGCAAGCTCCAGAGCTGCGAGGGGCCGTTCGTGGCGGTCTCGGACTGGATGCGCGCGGTTCCGGACCAGATCGCGCGCTGGGTGCCGGGCACGTACCAGTCGCTCGGCGCGGACGGTTTCGGCTTCGCGGACACGAGGGGGGCGGCCCGCCGCTTCTTCCACATCGACGCGCAGTCGATCGTGCTCGCGGTCCTCACGGAGCTGGCCCGCGAGGGGAAGGTGGACCGGTCGGCGCTGAAGCAGGCGGTCGACCGGTACCGGTTGCTGGACGTCACCGCGGCGGAGCCGGGGGCGGCGGGGGGCGACGCGTAGGCGCGTCCGCGCTGGGTGGCGGAGTGCGGGGTGTGTCTGGGTGCCGCGGGGTTTCTCCCCTGGCCCCGACGCCCCCGGCCGCCCCTTGCCCCTGCGGGCCCCTTCGTCCTGCGGTCCCGCGCGTGTCCTTCGGCTGCGGGCCGTGCGGGGCTGGTCGCGCAGTTCCCCGCGCCCCTTGGCGGTTCGGCGGTTCGGGGCGCCCTCGGTGACTGGCCCTCCGCGGGCCGTGTGTGGCTGGGTGCGCAGTTCCTCGCGTCCCTTTGGGGTTCGGGGCGTGGGGAAGGGTGGCAGGCCCTCTTGGGCCTGCCACCCTTCCTTGTTGGCGGCTGTCAGAAGACGCCGTTGCCCAGGGTTGCCGCTCCTGCCAGCCAGATGATCGCCAGCAGGGTGTCGATGCCGCCCAGGACCAGTGCGACCAGCGCGGGCAGTGGGTGCGAGCCGTTCCAGCGGCGCCCCATGCCCAGCCAGCCGCAGGCGATCGCGACGGGGCCGAGCACGATCCCGAGGACGAAGAACCCCGCGATCGCGCAGAGCAGTCCCACGATGCCGAGCGTCGCGCGGTCCGGCCCGGTCCGGGGCCACATGCGGTTCCGTGACCGGGGGGCCCTGCGCGTACGCGTGGTGTGTCCGAAGCCCGCCATCATCACTCCCTGAGGTTGGTCGGCTCGGCCTCAGAGATCGGGTACCACGCTTCGAAGTCCCCAATCGTCCGGACACGAAAAGCCCCGCCGGACGCCTCCAGGCGCGTCCAACGGGGCTCCCCCGTAACGGAGTTGGCGCGGTCAGATGTGCCCCGCGCCCGCACCCGCCTGCGCGTTCTCGCCGCGCTTGGTGAACAGGGCGACCGCGGCGGCCAGCACCGCGACGATCCCGGCGACGGTGAACGCGGTGCTCATGCCCGACACGAACGTGTCGTGCGCGACGGCCGCGACCTTCGCTGCGACCTCCGGCCTGGTGCCCGGCGTGACCGGGCCCATGCCGACCTCGACCGCCTTGGACAGGGCCGAGGACTGCTCGGGAGGCAAGGGGGGCAGCTTGGCCGCGGCCCAGTTGTCCGGCAGCTTGGAGGTGACCTGCGAGGACATCACCGCGCCGAGGACCGCTGTGCCGAGCGAGCCGCCGACCTGCATGCCCGCCTGCTGGAGACCGCCCGCGACGCCGGACAGCTCGATCGGCGCGTTGCCGACGATGACCTCGGTCGCACCGACCATGACCGGGGCGAGGCCCAGGCCGAGCAGCGCGAACCAGATGGACATGGTGACGGTGCCCGTGCCGATGGTCAGCCGGGACATGCCGAACATCGCGACGGCGGTGCAGACCATGCCGCCGACCAGCGGAACCCGCGGACCCAGCTTGGTGATCAGGGCGCCCGCGAGCGGCGAGGCGACGATCATCATGCCGGTGAGGGGAAGGAGGTGCAGTCCGCTGTCCACCGCCGACATGCCGTGCACGTTCTGGAGGTAGAACGTCACGAAGAAGAGGCCGCCCATGAAGGCGAACGCCATCAGGATCATCAGGATCGTGCCCGCCGACAGCGGTACGGACCGGAACAGGCCGAGCGGGATGAGCGGTTCCCTGACCTTCGTCTCCCAGAGCGCGAAGAGGACGAAGCCGATCATCGCGGCCGCGATGAACCCGAGGGTCCGCCCGCTGCCCCAGCCGTACTCCGAACCCTTGATGAGCGCCCAGATCATGCAGAACATCGCGACCGAGAGCAGCACGATGCCGACGATGTCGAAGGACCGCGGCGCGTTCTCGGCGCGGTGGTCGAGCAGGATGACCAGGCCGAGGACCAGCGCGAGGACGCCGACCGGCACGTTGATGAAGAAGACGGACTGCCAGCTGACGTGCTCGACCAGCACGCCGCCGAGGATCGGACCGCCCGCCGTGGAGGCGCCGATGACCATGCCCCAGATGCCGATCGCCATGTTGAGCTTCTCGGCCGGGAAGGTGGCCCGCAGCAGGCCGAGCGCGGCCGGCATCAGGAGCGCGCCGAACAGGCCCTGGAGGACGCGGAAGGCGATGACGAAGGTGACGCTGTGGGAGAGGCCGATGGCCCCGGAGGCGGCGCCGAACCCGACGACGCCTATCAGGAAGGTCTGGCGGTGGCCGAACCGGTCACCGAGTTTGCCCGCGGTGATCAGCGACACGGCCAGCGCCAGCATGTAGCCGTTGGTGATCCATTGGACGTCCTGGAGCGAGGCCCCGAGGTCCTTCTGGATGGCGGGATTGGCGATCGCCACGATGGTGCCGTCGAGCGCGACCATCATCACGCCGATGGCGACGGCGAAAAGTGTCAGCCAGGGGTGACCGCGCAACCCCTTGGGCGGCACCGCGGCGACATCGTCCTGTGGCGCCTTTTCGAGGCTGGTCTGACTAGTCATGCGAAAAGGCTAATGTCAGCCACTGACAGTTGACAAACCATTTCACAAGTCGGTAACTGTCACGTTGCTCACAGGTAAGCTGAACAGGCCAAACTGACGAAAAGAGGGCCATCACGTGACGGTGGGGCAGCGGCCGACGGCGCCGGTCGGCGGACTGCGCGAGCTGAAGAAGCAGCGCACCCGCGACGCGTTGCTACGCGTCGCCCTGGAGCTCTTCACCACCAAGGGGTACGAGCAGACGACCGTGGACGAGATCGCCGATTCGGTCGACGTCTCCCAGCGCACCTTCTTCCGCTACTTCGCGAACAAGGAGGCCGTGGTCTTCGCCGCGCAGGACACGGTCGAGTCCCACTTCGTCGACGCGCTGCGTCAACGCCCGCCCGCGGAGGGCCCGTTCACCGCGATGCGCCGCGCCACCCTGTCGGCCTGGGACACCATCGAGGAACTCCTGTCCCCGGTGGTGCCGATCGCCCTCTACATGCGTACGTACCAGGTGATCGAGTCGACCCCGGCGCTGCTCGCGGTCCATCTGCGCCGCTCGGCCGAGTTGGAGGAGCACATCGCGCGGCTGATCGCCGAGCGCGAGGGCCTCGACATCGACGGCGACCCTCGGCCCCGGGTCGCAGTGGCCGCCTTCACCGGGGTGATGCGGGTGGCGGGCGGACTGTGGGGGCAGGGCGGGGACCCCAGCGTGGCGGCCATCCGCGAGCTCACCGCCGCCTACCTGGACCACCTCGGCCCCGCCCTGGCCGACGACTGGCGCGGCTGAGCGGCGCGCGCACACGGGGCCGCGAGGCAACGGCGCGCCCACACGGGGCCTGAGCAACGGCCCGCGCACACAGCGGCCGTGAGGGAACGGCGTACGGAGCGTGAGGGAACGGGGAGCGGGCGCCGTGCGGACGCACGGAGCGTGCGCCCGCGCGCGCTCTTCGTGAGACCACTCCGGCTCCAAACGTGATCTGACTCACTGTCCGCCCAGCGGACCTCTCGGGTCTCCTACTGTGGTCAGCAGTGACTTCCTTCGACTCCTCCCCCACCCTGAACGCATGGCGTGCGCTGCTCGCGCTCGCCGTGGTGTTCGTGATGCTCGCGACCTCCGGCTGGACGGCGATCCGTGCCAACGCGGCCGACTCCGCGCCACGTACGGCGGCCCTCGCCGCCTGGGCGCGGGGCACGATGGACGGCCATCCGCTGCCGAAGCCGGACGCCACCGCGTACCAGCTGGGCCGGTTCTTCCACTCGCTGGACACCGCCGAGCAGAACGACCTCGCCGACCGCTATCCGCTGGTCGTCGGCAATCTGAACGGCGCCCCCGTGCCGTTGCGCTACCGGGCCAACCGGGTCGCGCTCGCCGAGGCGCGCGCGGTCGAGCAGAAACGCATGGTCGACACCAGGCTCTCCGCCGACGGTCGCCAGGACGCGAGCCGCCGGATGCACCGGTTCGACTCGCTGCTCGACGACGGCCGCCAGATCCTCGCCTTCGACCCCTCCGACACCGGCCGGGTCGCGGAGGTCTTCGGCGATCTGGACCACGCCCAGCGGGTCTCGGTGATCGTCCCCGGAGTCGACACGAACGTGTTGACCTTCGAGAAGAGCGGGCGCAAGAACACCGCCCCGGTCGGCATGGCCCAGTCGCTGTACGCGGCCGAGAGCGCGGCCGCGCCCCGCACGCGGACCGCCGTGATCGCCTGGGCCGACTACACCGCGCCGGCCGGGCTCGGCATCGACGCGGCCGTCGGCAAGATGGCCGAGGACGGTGCGGTGCGGCTCGCGGCGCTGGTGCGCGCACTGCCCGGCAGCACACCGGTCGAGCTCTTCTGCCACAGCTACGGCTCTGTGGTGTGCGGGGTCTCGACGCGTCAACTGCCGCCCCGGGTCACCGACATCGCGGTGGCCGGCAGCCCCGGCATGCGGGTGGGCAGCGCCGCCCAGCTGGGCACCGAGGCCCGGGTCTGGTCGATGCGGGACAAGGACGACTGGATCCAGGACGTGCCCTATCTGGATGTCGCCGGCCTCGGTCACGGCGCCGACCCAGTCTCCCCGGCGTTCGGCGCCCGGGTCCTCTCGGCAGCCGGAGCGATCGGCCACCCCGGCTATTTCGAGCCGGGCACCGCGAGCCTCGCCAACTTCGCCGCGATCGGAGTTGGCGCGTATCAGTCGGTTGTCTGCGCGGCCGGCGCCAGTGGCTGTGGCAGTGGGATTTCCGACCGGTCGGCGGCTTGACGGGCAAGGCGGCGGACGGACACGCGTAGACGCCGCACGATCGCCCGAGCGGTGGTGCGGCAGCGGGGTTTTCGCCGAAGCGGGACGCGCGGGCGTGCGCCGCCTACGATGAGGCACATGGGTGATGTGCTGGCCGGAATTCATGCCACCTGGGAGTTCGCGTCCGACTCCGTGCTCATCCGCTTCGAACGGGGGATCCGCGCGCCGAAGCTCTTCCAGGCGCTGCGCGAACGACGCGTCCCCCACGAGGCGTTGGAGTCGGTCACGCTGACCCCGGGCAAACGCGGCACGGTGGTGCTGCACGCGGTGCCGAGACCGGGCGCCGACCCGCTGATGGAAGCCGCCGCGGGCCAGTTGAAGGAGGCCTGCGACCCCTACCGCCTGGTGCTGCCCGCCGAGCGCGAGACGCTCGCCGAGTACTACGCGGACGAGCTGCGCGGCACCCTGGTGCCGCACGCCAACCGGCCCGCCGACCGTCATCTGGTGGCGGCGCCGAAGGCCCCGCTGAACTTCAAGGCGTACGACGGCAAGGCCGCGTTCGACGGGCGGCAGGTCACGTTCCGCTGGTTCTGGACCGGCGCGTCCTCCGAGAAGTGGAAGGCCGGAGACCAGACCTTTCCGGTGGCCGCGCTGAGCGGGGTCGAGTGGCGCTCCCCCGATGTCTTCAACGGCCATCTGCGACTGCTGCGCCGCGAGGCCGCGGATGCCACCGCGCAGGCCGACCTCGACCCGGCGGCCGTGGTCTTCGGCCTCGGCTACGGCCCCGTACACGAGTCGCTGCCGTTCGCGGCGGCGGTCCTCGCGGCCGTACGGGGCACCGGCCCGTCGATTCCCCACCAGGTGGTCCCGGTCGCGGCGGGGCGGCGCGATCCCGCCGACATCGCGGAAAGGATTCGCCACCTCGGAGAGCTGCACCGGGCCGGGCTCGTCACCGACGACGAGTTCAGCGCCAAGAAGGCGGAGCTGCTGGCCGAGCTGTAGGGCGCGGGCCCGCTCCACATGGGCCCGCTCCACATGGGCCCGCTCCACATGAGCCCGGTCCACATGGACCCGGTCCATATGGGGCCGGCCGCCATACCCCGTACCAGGGTCCGAGGGCGGCATGGCACCCCGGTATGACGCGCGGGCGTCTGAGCGTCCCTAGGCTGGCCGGGACATGAAGATCGCACTCCCGTCCCGTCGCGCGCTCGCCCTGCTGCGGGCCCCCGCCGCATCCGCCCTGCCCCTGTTCGCGCGGGCGCCCAAGCGCTGGCAGCGGTCGAGTCCGTACGTCGTCGCCGGTGTCTTCGTGGTGGCGCTGCTGCCGGTCACCATCAGCGTGCTCACCAACGACTACAAGGCGGGCGGCGGCTGGGCGGGGGCGCTGGGCGTGGCCCAGACCGTCCCCCTGCTGCTCGCCGTCACGCGGCCCCTTCAGGCTTGGCTGATCATCTTCACCGCCGACGTCCTGGGCGCGGTCCTGATCCACTCCGAGTCGGCCGGTCGCGCCTGGCCGTGGCCCCCGGCCGTGGTCGTCGGATACCTGGTCCTCATGGCGGCCCTCGGGCTGCGCGAGACGACCCGCCGGCTGCTCGGGGTGTGGCTGGTGACGGGCGCCACCGGGGTGCTGTTCGAGATGTTCGCGCCCGGCGGCTCCATCAGCACCCATGTGCTGCTGTTCGTCCTGTCCGGTGTGATGCTCGCCTTCACGGGCGCGCTGCGCAGCCGCGGCGAGACCGCGCGACGTCTCGCCGAGCAGGAGACCATCAGCGAGGCCGAGCGCGCCCAGCGGACCCTGCTGGAGGAACGCGCCCGCATCGCCCGCGAGTTGCACGACGTGGTGGCTCACCACATGTCGGTGATCACCGTGCAGGCCGACTCGGCGCCGTACCGGCTGACCGGGCTCGACGACGCGGCCCGCGAGGAGTTCGCGTCCATCGCGTCGAGCGCCCGCGAGTCGCTGAGCGAGATGCGGCGCCTGCTCACGGTGCTGCGCAGCGAGGGCAGCGGTGACAGCGGCGGCGAGCGGGCGCCGCAGCCCGGTGTGGACCGCCTCCAGCAGCTGGTGGAGGCGACGGTACGGGCCGGACTGCCCGCGCGGCTCTCCCTGGCCGCGGATCTGCCCGCGCTGGCGCCCGCGGTGGACCTGTCGGCGTACCGGATCGTGCAGGAGGCGCTCGCCAATGTCGTACGGCACGCGCCGGGCGCCTCGACCCGGATCTCCGTCACGTGCGACGACCGGCAGCTGACGGTGGTGGTCGTCAACGGCCCCGCCACGGGCCGCACTTCGCCGCTGGAGGCGTCCGGGACGGGGCACGGCCTGGTCGGCATGCGCGAGCGCGTACGGTTGACCGGCGGCCGGCTGGACACCGGGCCGCTGCCCGACGGCGGGTTCCGGGTGGCGGCCCGCCTCCCGCTCGATGCGCCGCCCGCACTCGATTCCCTTACCTAGGACGCCAGTTGACCATCCGCGTGATCATCGTCGACGACCAGGCCATGGTGCGGGCGGGGTTCGCCGCGCTGCTCTCGGCGCAGCCGGACATCGACGTGGTGGGCGAGGCGCCCAACGGCCGCGAGGGAGTGCGGGTGGCCCGCTCCGCCCATCCGGACGTGGTCCTCATGGACGTCCGGATGCCCGAGATGGACGGCCTCGCCGCGGCCCGCGAGATCCTGGAGGCGCCGGTGGGCGTCGTCCACCGCCCCAAGGTCCTCATGCTGACGACGTTCGACGTCGACGACTACGTGTACGAGGCGCTGCGCGCCGGGGCGTCCGGGTTCCTGCTCAAGGACGCGCCGCCGGCCGATCTCATCGCGGCGGTCCGGATCGTCGCGGCGGGCGAGGCACTGCTCGCGCCCTCCGTGACGCGCCGCCTCATCGCCGACTTCGCCGCGCAGCGGCCGGCCCCGCGCAAGGGGGCGGCGGCGCTGCGGCTCAACGGGCTCACACCACGGGAGACGGAGGTGCTGGAGCTGATCGCACGGGGTCTTTCGAACCAGGAGATCGCGGGGCGGTTGGTACTGGCGGAGCAGACGGTGAAGACGCACATCGGCCGCGTGCTGGCGAAGCTGGACCTGAGGGACCGCGCGCAGGCGGTGATCTTCGCGTACGAGGCGGGCGTGGTGCGACCGGGGGACCCTGGGTAATTTTTCCCCCCGCCCCTTCCCGAACTGGGGCTCCGCCCCAGACCCCGCTCCTCAAACGCCGGAGGGGCTTGATTTGGCCGAGCGTCACCCACCCCCTACCTCAGTAGCACCCCCGACCCAACCCCCCAGTCCGACGCCCCGCAGGGCACCCGCTTCCTACCTTCCTCCTCGTCAAGGAACAGGCGAAAGAGGAAGGGAGTCGGGGCATGCGTCGGACAGGGAGGGCGTTGATCGCTTCCGCGTTGGTCGTCACGGCCGTCGCGGGAACGGCGGGGTGGGCGACGGCCGATGCGCAGCAGGCGGTCACGGGCCCGCCGCCCGGCGCCGCCGCCTGGCGGGCCGACACGGTGATCGGGCGGCCGCTGCCCGACCCCGCGACCGCGACCCCCCGCGAAGTCGCCCTGTTCTTCGCCGGGCTGAGCGGGCCGGAGCAGCAGACCCTGGCCCGCCGCCACCCCGAGATCGTGGGGAACCTGGACGGCGCCCCCGTACACCTGCGGTACGAGGCGAACCGGCTCGCCATCTCGGCCACCCACGACGCGCGCTACGCCCGTCTCGCCGACGCCGATCGGCAGATCCTCGCGTTCGACCCGCGCGGCCGGGGTCAAGTGGCCGAGGTCTACGGAGAGTTGACCGGTGCCGCGCACGTGTCCGTGGTGGTGCCCGGCTCCGACATCGACGCGGGCACCTTCGACCGCACGAACGACCGGTACGGCACCCCCGCCGGAATGGCCGCGTCACTGCGGGCCGCGACCCACGACGCGACCGCCGTGATCGCCTGGGCCGGGTACACCACTCCCGTCGGGGTCGGGCTCGACGCGGCCACCGGGAGGCTCGCCGAGGCGGGCGCCGAGCGGCTGACCCGTCTCACCGAGGGGCTCGACGCGACTGGCGCGCCCGACCCGGTGCTGTTCTGCCACAGCTACGGCTCCGTGGTGTGCGGCCTGGCGGCCCGGGACAGCGACGCCACCGACATCGTGGTGCTCGGCTCCCCCGGCATGCGCGCCGACACCGCCGCCGACCTGCACACCGACGCCCGGGTGTGGGCGGCCAAGGATTCCTCGGACTGGATCGACGACGTACCGCACATCGAGTTCGCGGGGCTCGGCCACGGCGCCGACCCCACCGACCCGTCGTTCGGCGCCCGCCGGGTGCCCGCCGCCGACGCCCAGGGCCACACCGGCTACTTCGCCCCCGGCACCGAGTCCCTGATGGCCTTCGCCGCCATCGCGACGGGAGATGTCCGATGAACGCGCTGACCCAGGCCGTCGCGAGGATCGAGCGGCAGACGCCCGCCCACCGCGACCGCGCCATCGACGGGCTGCGCGCCCTCGCGCTGCTCGCCGTACCGACCGGGCACTGGCTGCTCGGCGGGTTCACCCGCGACGGCGACGGCGCGCTGCACAACGCGAGCCCGCTGTCCGCGTTCGCCGGGTTCGCGCCGGTCAGCTGGATCCTTCAGATGCTCGGGATCTTCTTCCTGGTGGGCGGCTATGCCTCCGTGCTCTCGTTCAAGCGGCACGAGGGGTCCACCGGACAGTGGCTGCGGGGGCGGATCGCCCGGCTGGGGCGGCCCGTGCTCGGCGTTACCGCCGTCTGGGCCGCGCTGATCCCGGTGCTGTACGCGCTCGGTGTGCCCCACGACACCCTGCGCACCGGCTCGACGCTCGTCATCCAACCCCTGTGGTTCGTCGGGGTGTACGTGGCCGTCACCGCCCTCACCCCGTACTGTCTGCGGGCCGCCCGCAAGTCGGGGGGCTGGGCCGCGGTCCCGCTGCTCGGCTCGGTCGCCGTCGTCGACTTCCTTCGCTACGGGCCGTACGCCGACGCCATGCCGTCCTGGCTGTCGCTGCTCAACCTCCTGCCGGGCTGGCTGTTCGCCTATCAACTCGGCGTCTGCTGGGCCGAGAAGAGGATCGGCGGGCGCGCCGGGTGGCTGCTGCTCGCGGGCGGGTCACTGCTGTTCGCCGCGCTGCTCGTCCTCTTCCACTACCCGGCGTCGATGGTCGGGGTGCCCGGTGCGGCCCGCACCAACTCGCATCCGCCGTCGCTGCTCGTGCTCGCGCTCGCCGCGGCCCAGTCGGGCGCCGCGATCCTGTTGCGGGACAAGATCGCCAACTTCCTTGCGAAACCCGCCCTTTGGGCGCCCGTCGTGGTCGTCAACCTGTCCGCGATGACCATCCTGTGCTGGCACCAGACGGCGATGCTCGCGGCGGCCGTCCCGGCCTCCTTCACGGGACGCGTTCTTCCGGGGCTGACCAGCGCGCCCGACACCGTTGCCTGGATCGGTGAACGGCTCGCCTGGATGCCGGTGTTCGCGGTGCTGCTCGTGGTCATCGCCCGTTACGCACGCGGCTTCGAGGCGCCCTGGGCGAAGGCGACGAAGGCCCGCCGGGCAGCGGCGGGGCTGCTCTCGGCGGGCTTCGCGGTGTTCGCCCTGGGGCTGGCGTGAGGCTACTGCTCGCGGGCCGCCGAGGTGGACGACATGTCCGGGTAGCGGTCCCCGGCGACCTGCCCGGCGATCGGCTCCAGGAGCGCCAGCTCCTCGGCGCTCAGCGTGATCCGGGTCGCGCCGGTGTTCTCCAGGAGGCGGCTGCGCTTGCGGGTCCCGGGGATGGGGACCACGGTCAGGCCGTGCACCTGGGCCCGCTGCTGCACCCAGGCCAGCGCGATCTGCGCGGTGGTGGCGCCGTGCGCCGCGGCGATCTTGTGGAGGGGTTCGAGCAGGGCCGCGTTGGCGGTGGCGTTGTCGCCGGTGAAGCGGGGCTGGAACTTCCGGAAGTCGCCCTCGGACAGGTCCTTGCCCGCGTCCGCGAACGCGCCGGTGAGGAAGCCGCGGCCGAGCGGCGAGTACGGCACGAAGGTGACGCCGAGTTCCGCGGCGGCCGGGACGGCGCTGCGCTCGACGTCGCGGCTGAAGACCGACCACTCCGACTGGAGGGCCGCGATCGGGTGCACGGCGTACGCCTCGCGCAGCTCGGCGCCGGTGACCTCGCTCAGACCCAGGTACTTGACCTTGCCCTCCCGGACCAGCTCGGCCATCGCGCCGACCGACTCGGCGAACGGGACCTCGGGGTCGCGGCGGTGCATGTAGTACAGGTCGATGACGTCGATGTTCAGGCGGCGCAGGCTCGCCTCGACGGACTTCTTGATGTACGCGGGCGAGTTGTTGACGGCGCGGTACTGCGGGTCGTCCGCGCGGCGCTCGATGGCGAACTTGGTGGCCAGCGTCACCTCGTCGCGGTGGGCGGCGAGGAACGGGGCGAGGAACTCCTCGTTGGCGCCCGAACCGTACACGTCGGCGGTGTCGATGAGGGTGACGCCCGCCTCGACCGTCGCCTCCAGGGTGTCGCGGGCCGCGGTCTGGTCGGTGTCGCCGTAGAACTCGCTGATGCCCATGGCGCCGAAGCCCTGGACGCCGATCCGCGGGCCATCGGTGCCGAGTCGTACCGTGCTGATCTTCTCAATGGGGCTGGTGCTCATGGGTGTTCAGGACCTTTCCGACGCCACGCGGGCGTCCGCATAGAAGTCGATCTTGTAGTCGAGTACGGCGAGCGTGTCCTGGAGCTCCGCCATGCGCGCGATGACGTCGCGCCGGGTCTGCTCCAGGAGCTCCTGGCGTGCCTCGAAGGTGTGCGCCCCCTCGCGGACGAGTTCGGCGTACCGGACCATGTCGGCGACCGGCATTCCGGTCAGCCGGAGCTTGCCGACGAAGGCCAGCCAGTCCAGGTCCTTGTTGCTGAACCGCCGCTGCCCGGTGTGCGAGCGGTCCACGTGCGGCATCAGGCCGATCCGCTCGTACCAGCGAAGGGTGTGCGCGGTGAGTCCGGAACAGGCCACGACCTCGCTGATCGTGTAGCGGTCCTGCCCGTCGGGGCGAGGATGGCGCGGCTGCGTCGAGCAGTCGTGCGCCGCTCGCGCCATGGCCGGAGTGTCTGCGATCACCGTCATGACCACCACGCTAGGACGTTGGAGTGCACTCCAAGCAAGTGATATCCGCAACGCCTTGCTGCACTCGGTCCAGCACACACCCGCCGGCCGCCGCTTCGAGCCGGCCCCGAGCCCTGGGGCGCACCCTTTAGGCTCGTACGCATGGAGAGCCTGCGGATCATCGAGAACTGGCCCGTGCCGACCGCCGCGGCGGCCGTCGTACGGGCCGACGGAACACTTGCCGGCACGCACGGGCCGGTGTCCCACCGGTTCCCGCTGGCTTCCGTCACCAAGCCGCTCGCCGCCTACGCGGCCCTCGTCGCCTTCGAGGAGGGTGCGATCGAGCTCGACGAGCCGGCCGGGCCCGCGGGCGCCACCGTCCGGCACCTGCTCGCGCACGCCTCGGGGCTCGCCTTCGACGAGCACCGGGTGATGGCGCCGCCCGGCGAGCGCCGGCTGTACTCCAACGCGGGGTTCGAGGAACTCGGCGACCACGTGGCCAAGCAGTCGGGCATCCCGTTCGCCGACTACATCCGCCAGGCGGTGTTCGAGCCGCTCGGCATGGCGGACAGCACCCTCGAAGGCTCCCCCGCGAAGGACGGCGTCTCCAGCGTCGAGGACTTGGCGCGGTTCGCGGCGGAGCTACAGGCGCCTCGGCTGCTGCATCCGGCCACGGTCGCCGAGGCGATGCAGGTGCAGTACCCGGGCCTCAAGGGCGTGCTGCCCGGCTACGGCCACCAGAACCCGAACGACTGGGGCCTCGGCTTCGAGATCCGCGGCGCCAAGTCCCCGCACTGGACGGGCAGTTCGTCCTCCCCGCGCACCTTCGGCCACTTCGGCCAGGCCGGTACGTTCCTGTGGGTCGACCCGGACGCGGGCCTGGCCTGCGTCGCGCTGACGGACCGCGCGTTCGGCCCCTGGGCGGCCGAGGTGTGGCCCGCGTTCACGGACGCGGTGCTCGCCGAGTTCACCCGGCGGCGCTGAGTTCCCACAGGAGCACCTCGGCCGGCTCGCCGGCGATCAGTTCCAGGCCGGGCGCGGCGGTGATCCGCGCCGAGTCGCCGGGCGCCAGCTCCTCCTCGGCGAGCCGCACCCGGCCGCGTACGACGTGGACGTACACGGCGGGCGCGTCCGGGACCGCGGAGCGCTCGCCCGGGGCGAGACGGCGGGTGTGCAGCAGGGCGCCCGCGGCGCGCACCGCGTAGGGAGTGGAGTCGGCGATGCCGCGGACGATCTCGTACCCGGGTTCGCCTCCGGGCCGCACGGGCGACAGCCACATCTGGAGGAAGACCAGCGGGTCCTCGCCCTCGTTGCGCTCCTCGTGCCGCACGCCCGCCGCCGCGCTCAGGCACTGCACGTCACCGGGCCGCACCACGGTGGTGCGGCCCGCCGAGTCGCGGTGGGTGAGCTCGCCCTCGACGACCCAGGTGACGATCTCGGTGTGGCTGTGCGGATGCTCGTCGAAGCCCGCGCCGGGCGCCAGGCGCTCCTCGTTGCAGGCGAGGACGGCGCCGAAGCGGAGGTTGTCCGGCTCGTAGAACCGGCCGAAGGAGAACGCGTGCAGGGATTCGATACCGGCGTCCGGTTCCCCGCCGGGATACCGCTCGTCGCCGCGCCTGACAGAAATCACGTGCACCACCGTAGACCCGGCCCGGCGGGGAAGGTTCCCGATAAGGCAGTCTTGTCCCCGTGCCAGCACCCGATCCCGTACAGCCCGCGAAGAACGCCCATCCGCACGCCGCGACCCTGAAGCGTCTTGAGCAGTCCTCGGGGCGGCTCGCCGCGAACGCCATCGCCCGCATGGACGCGACGCTGCCGTGGTACCGGGCCATGCCGCCGGAGAACCGCTCCTGGATCGGCCTGGTCGCCCAGGCCGGCATCGCGGCCTTCACCGAGTGGTTCCGGCACCCCGAGACGCCCCAGGCGATCTCGACGGACGTCTTCGGCACGGCCCCGCGCGAGCTGACCCGGGCCATCACCCTGCGCCAGACCGTCGAGATGGTGCGGACCACCATCGAGGTCATGGAGACCGCGATCGAGGAGGTCGCGGCTCCGGGCGACGAGTCGATCCTGCGCGAGGCGCTGCTCGTGTACGCCCGGGAGATCGCCTTCGCGACGGCCCAGGTGTACGCGCAGGCCGCCGAGGCGCGCGGCGCCTGGGACGCCCGGCTCGAATCGCTCGTGGTCAACGCCGTGCTGTCCGGCGAGGCCGACGAGGGGGCGGTGTCCCGGGCCGCGGCGCTCGGCTGGAATTCGCCGGAGCATGTGTGCGTCGTGCTCGGTACGGCGCCGGACGGCGACAGCGAGCTCACCGTGGAGGCGATCCGGCGGGCCGCCCGGCACGCCAAGCTCCAGGTGCTCACCGGAGTGCTCGGCGACCGCCTCGTCGTCATCGCGGGCGGCAGCGACAACCCGCTCCAGGTGGCGAAGAGCCTGATCGGGCCGTACGCGGCGGGGCCGGTCGTCGCGGGCCCCATCGTCGCGGACCTGCTGGCCGCGACCCGGTCCGCGCAGGCCGCGGCGGCCGGCCTGAAGGCGTGTTCCGCCTGGCAGGACGCACCCCGGCCGGTTCTCGCGGACGATCTGCTGCCGGAGCGCGCCATCGCCTCCGATCCTGCCGCGCGCGAACAGTTGGTGGAGGAGATCTACAGACCGCTGGAGGAGGCCGGCTCCGCGCTCCTGGAAACCTTGAGCGTTTATCTGGAGCAGGCGAGCAGTCTGGAGGGTGCGGCCCGGATGTTGTTCGTCCACCCCAATACCGTCCGCTACCGGCTTCGACGTGTGACGGACGTCACCGGGTGGTCACCGTCCGATGTTCGCTCGGCGTTCACGCTGAGGATCGCGCTGATCCTGGGGCGCTTGGCCGACGGAGAATCACAGTCCTAGACTTTTGTTGGACACCCACAATTCCCCCGACGGTTCTTCGTCCCTGTCCCCACGGGCGTGCGGAGCCGTCCACAAGAGAGAGTGTGAGAGTGCTCGTACTCGTCGCTCCCGGCCAAGGCGCCCAGACGCCCGGCTTCCTGACCCCCTGGCTCGACCTCCCCGGCGCCGCCGACAAGCTCGCCGCGTGGTCCGACGCCATCGGTCTTGACCTCGTCCACTACGGCACGCAGGCGGATGCCGACGCGATCCGCGACACCGCGGTGGCCCAGCCCCTGCTGGTCGCCGCGGGCCTGCTGTCGGCGGCCGCCCTGGGCGACGTCGCCCCCGGCGCGGTCGCCGGGCACAGCGTCGGCGAGATCACCGCCACCGCCTTCGCGGGCGTCCTCTCCGAGGAGGCCGCGCTCGGCTTCGTCCGCAAGCGCGGTCTGGGCATGGCCGAAGCCGCCGCCGTCACGCCGACCGGCATGGCCGCGCTGCTCGGCGGCGAGCCGCAGGACATCGTCCCGCACCTGGAGAAGCTCGGCCTCACCCCGGCGAACGTGAACGGCTCGGGCCAGATCGTGGCCGCCGGCACCGCCGAGCAGCTCGCCGCCCTGGAGGCCGACAAGCCCGAGGGCGTGCGCCGCGTGGTGACGCTCAAGGTGGCCGGCGCCTTCCACACGCACCACATGGCGCCGGCGGTCGCGGCGCTCGACGAGGCGGCCAAGTCCCTGGTGATCGCCGACCCGACGTACACGTACGTCTCGAACGCCGACGGCAAGACCGTCGCGTCGGGCCAGGAGATCGTGGCGCGTCTGGTCAACCAGGTCTCGAATCCGGTCCGTTGGGACCTGTGCATGGAGACCTTCAACGAGCTGGGTGCGACGGCGCTGGTCGAGCTGTGCCCGGGTGGCACCCTGACCGGGCTCGCCAAGCGGGCGATGCCGGGCGTGAAGACCCTCGCCCTGAAGACCCCCGCCGACCTCGACGCGGCTCGCGCGCTCATCGCCGAGCACGCATCCGCCTAAGGAGCGAAGAGCCATGTCGAAGATCCGGCCCAGTAAGGGCGCCCCGTACGCCCGCATCATGGGCGTGGGTGGCTACCGGCCCGTGCGCGTGGTGCCCAACGCGGTGATCCTGGAGACGATCGACTCCTCCGACGAGTGGATCCGCTCGCGCTCCGGCATCGCCACCCGCCACTGGGCCTCCGCCGAGGAGACCGTGGCCGCGATGTCGATCGAGGCCTCCGGCAAGGCCATCGCCGACGCCGGGATCTCCGCCGACCAGATCGGCGGGGTGATCGTCTCCACCGTCTCGCACTTCAAGCAGACCCCGGCGGTGGCGACCGAGATCGCCGACAAGCTGGGCACCGGCAAGGCGGCCGCCTTCGACATCTCGGCCGGCTGCGCGGGCTTCGGCTACGGCCTGACCCTGGCCAAGGGCATGATCGTCGAGGGTTCCGCCGAGTACGTCCTGGTCATCGGCGTGGAGCGGCTCAGCGACCTGACCGACCTCCAGGACCGCGCGACGGCCTTCCTGTTCGGCGACGGCGCGGGCGCGGTGGTCGTGGGCCCCGCGGACGAGCCGGCCATCGGCCCCACCATCTGGGGTTCCGAGGGCGACAAGTCGGAGACCATCAAGCAGACCGTGCCGTGGAACGAGTACGACAGCTCGGGCAAGTTCCCCGCGATCACGCAGGAGGGCCAGGCGGTGTTCCGCTGGGCCGTGTTCGAGATGGCGAAGGTCGCCCAGCAGGCGCTGGACGCGGCCGGAATCACCCCGGACGACCTGGACGTCTTCATTCCGCACCAGGCCAACATGCGGATCATCGACTCGATGGTGAAGACTCTCAAACTGCCGGAGCACGTTACGGTCGCGCGTGACGTGGAAACCACCGGCAACACCTCGGCCGCCTCGATCCCGCTCGCGATGGAGCGGCTCCTGGCGACCGGACAGGCGAAGAGCGGCGACACCGCGCTCGTCATCGGCTTCGGGGCGGGTCTCGTTTACGCCGCGACGGTCGTTACCCTCCCCTAGGCACTCCGGATCTTCCGGAAGCCCGTAAATCGAAGCATTAACACCGAAGGAGCGCCAACATGGCCGCCACTCAGGAAGAGATCGTCAAGGGTCTCGCCGAGATCGTCAACGAGATCGCCGGCATCCCGGTCGAGGACGTCCAGCTGGACAAGTCCTTCACCGACGACCTGGACGTCGACTCGCTGTCCATGGTCGAGGTCGTCGTCGCCGCCGAAGAGCGCTTCGACGTCAAGATCCCCGACGAGGACGTCAAGAACCTCAAGACCGTCGGCGACGCCGCCGGCTACATCCTGAAGCACCAGGACTGATTCAGGACCTGAATTCGGTCTGCCACCCAGCGGTGGCGCCGCTGATTCACGCCCCTTACACACGTGGAGAAATTTCCTGTGAGCTCGACCAATCGCACCGTGGTCGTCACCGGTATCGGCGCAACCACACCGCTGGGTGGCGACTCGGCCTCGACCTGGGAAGGTCTGCTGGCGGGACGCTCCGGTGTCCGCCCGCTCGAGGGCGAGCGCTTCGCCGAACTGCCGGTCCGCATCGCCGCTCCGGCGGCGGTCGACCCCGGCGAGGTACTGCCCCGGCCGCTGGCCCGCAAGCTCGACCGCTCGGCGCAGTTCGCACTGATCGCGGCCAAGGAGGCCTGGGCGGACGCCGGCTTCACCGCCCCCGCGGGCGACGAAGGCGGCATCGCGCCGGAGCGCCTGGGCACGGTCATCGCCTCGGGCATCGGTGGTGTCACCACCCTGCTCGACCAGTACGACGTGCTGAAGGAGAAGGGCGTACGCCGCGTCTCCCCGCACACCGTTCCCATGCTCATGCCGAACGGCCCGTCCGCCAACGTCGGCCTTGAGGTGAACGCCCGCGCCGGCGTCCACACCCCCGTCTCCGCGTGCGCCTCGGGCGCCGAGGCCATCGGGTACGCCGTCGAGATGATCCGCACCGGGCGCGCCGATGTCGTGGTCGCCGGCGGCACCGAGGCGGCCATCCACCCGCTGCCCATCGCGGCGTTCGCCAACATGATGGCGATGTCCAAGAACAACGACCACCCCGAGCAGGCTTCACGCCCGTACGACAAGGCCCGGGACGGCTTCGTCCTCGGCGAGGGCGCCGGTGTCGTGGTCCTGGAGTCGGCCGAGCACGCGGCCCAGCGCGGCGCGCGGGTCTACTGCGAGGTGCTCGGCCAGGGCCTCTCCGCCGACAGCCACCACATCGCGCAGCCCGAGCCGACCGGCCGGGGCGTCGCCGCCGCGGTGCAGAACCTGCTCGACTCGACCGACCTGAAGCCGGCCGAGCTGGTCCACCTCAACGCGCACGCCACGTCGACCCCGCAGGGCGACATCGCCGAGATCAAGGCTCTGCGCAAGGTCCTTGGCGACGAGCTGGACCATGTGGCGGTCTCCGCCACGAAGTCGATGACCGGTCACCTCCTGGGCGGCGCGGGCGGCATCGAGACCGTCGCCACGGTCCTCGCCCTGTACCACCGCGTGGCCCCGCCGACCATCAACGTCGACAACCTCGACGACGAGGTCGACCCGGCCCTGGTGAGCAGCGAGCCCCGCAAGCTCCCCGAGGGTTCGATCTCCGCGATCAACAACTCGTTCGGCTTCGGCGGGCACAACGTGGTCCTGGCCTTCCGCTCGGTCTGACGCCGCCGCGGTAGGTGACGGAAAGGGGCCCCACCTCTTGGTGGGGCCCTTCTTCGTACGCGGATGGGGGCCGTGGGCGCGGACCGCGGTGTCAGACGACCTGGTGCAGCCAGCGGACGGGGGCGCCCTCGCCCGCGTAGCGGAAGGGCTCCAGCTCGTCGTCCCAGGGCTTGCCGAGCAGCTTGGCGATCTCGGCCTCCAGGTCGGTCTCGCCCTGGACGGACCGGGCGAGAGCGGCGCGCAGCCGGTCCTCGGGGATCAGGATGTCGCCGTGCATTCCGGTGACGGCGTGAAAGATGCCGAGGTCGGGCGTGGCGCTGTAGCGTTCGCCCTCAGCGGTGGGGCAGGGCTCGGCCGTGACCTCGAAGCGCAGCAGGTGCCAGCCGCGCAGCGCGGAGGCGAGTTTGGAGGCGGTGCCCGGCTCGCCCCGCCAGGAGAACTCGGCTCTCCAGGTGCCGGGCGAGGCGGGCTGGCGGATCCAGTCGAGCTGGACGCGCACCCCCAGGACGCCGCCCACCGCCCATTCGACGTGCGGGCAGAGCGCGCGGGGGGCGGAGTGGACGTACAGAACTCCACGTGTCGTCACCGGGACCTCCAGTGCGGTTCGAGGTTCGCCTTCCCCAGCGGCCTCGCGCCCCTGCCGTTCCCGGTCAGGACAGCACCTGACATTCTGCCCCTGGGTTCAACAGTAAACAGCATCGGGAGCTAATCTCCTGAAAAGGGACAGTATGTGACGTGATGTAATTTACCGGATCCGTCTGGCGTGGTTCCTCTGGCTGGACGGGCCAAAGCTACCGCGCGGAACCGTCCCAAGGATGTCGTAATGTCGGTCGGGGCGCCTTCGAACACCAAGCTTTCACTCGCGAGGACGCCGGAACGCCGCACGACCGCCGCACAACTGCCGCACGGAGGAGCCCGGATGCCGGACAGCCGCCGGAGCCGTCGCGCCCGCACCACCGGCGCCGCCCTTCTCGCCGCGGCGGCCCTCGCCGTCACCGCCGGCTGCCAGTCCGACGGCGGGCCCGCGGGCGCGCGTGCGACGGCCACCGCGAAGCCGTCGCCGAGCCCCACCCCCACGTGGGACCGCAGTCCGAAGTCACTGGCCGCGGTGGGCGACTCCATCACCCGCGGCTTCGACGCCTGTACGGTGCTCGCCGACTGCCCCGAGGTCTCCTGGGCGACCGGAAGCGACGCCCAGGTCGACTCGCTCGCCCTGCGGCTGCTCGGCCCGGCGGCCCCCGCGCACAGCTGGAACTTCGCGAAGACCGGCGCCAGGATGGCCGATCTGCCCGCCCAGATGGGCCAGGCCGCGGTGCAGCACCCGGGCCTGGTCACCGTGATGGCCGGGGCGAACGACGCCTGCCGCGACGACGTCTCGGACATGACGCCGGTGGCCTCCTTCCGCGCGGACTTCCGGGCGGCCCTGCGCCAGTTGCGCTCCGTGTCGCCGAAGTCGCAGGTGTACGTGTCGAGCGTGCCCGATCTGAAGCGGCTGTGGTCGACCGGTCGGGGCAGCCCGCTGGGCAAGCAGATCTGGAAGCTGGGCATCTGCCAGTCGATGCTGGCCGACGCCGACGACCTGGGCGCCGCCGCGACCGAGCGGCGCTCGGCGGTGTACGACCGGGTCGTGGCGTACAACACGGTCCTCAAGGACGTGTGCGCCGAGGACCGCGCCTGCCGCTATGACGGCGGCGCGGTCTTCGACTACGACTTCGGCGGCGGCCAGTTGAGCCCCTGGGACTGGTTCCATCCGAGCAGGGACGGCCAGAGCCGGCTCGCCGAGATCGCCTACCGAAAGGTGACGGCGACCGGCTGACTCCCCGCCCCGCGCAGAGCGGCCCCTCACACCTCCAGCGTGGCCGTCAGGCGGACATCCGTCAGGGAGTGACAGGCCCGCACCTCGTACTGGCCCGGGACGAAGGTCCACTCGGATGCGGCCTGGTCCCAGATCTCGAACGCCCGCCCGCGCAGCGGGATGTCGGCCTCCACCGATGCCCCGGCCGCGGCCTCGACGTTGGCGAACCCGGCGAGCCAGCGCACCGGCCGCTCCACGGTGTCGGCGACCGGGGCCAGGTAGATCTGGACGGTCTCGCGGCCCGCGCGCCCACCGGTGTTGCGGATGCGGACCTTGGCGCGGGCGCGGGTCACCTCCAGGGACTCGTACTCCCAGCTCGTGTAGCCGAACCCGTGCCCGAAGGGGTATGCGGGAGTCACCGCCGCCTTGTCGTAGGCGCGGTAGCCGATGAACAGACCTTCCGCGTAAGGCAGTTGACCACTCGTCGGCTGGACTTGGGTGACCGGGGCGGCCGTGAGGGCGGTCGGCCAGGTGGTGGGGAGCCGGCCGCCGGGTTCGGTGTGGCCGAGCAGCACGTCGGCGAGGGCGGCGCCGCCATCCTGGCCGGGGAACCAGCTCAGGAGCACCGCCGCGACGTCGCCACGCCACGGGAGTTCCACCGGGGAGCCGGAGTTGACGACCACGACGGTGTTGGGGTTCGCGGCGGCGACGGCCCGCACGAGGTCGTCCTGGCGGCCGGGCAGGGACAGGTCGCGGCGGTCGAAGCCCTCGGACTCGACGCGATCGGTGGTCGCGACCACCACCACGGCGACCTCGGCGTTGCGGGCGGTCTCGACGGCCTCGGCGATCAGCTCGTCGCCGTCGCGCCGCGGCCCGAGGTGGGTGAGCGAGAACATCACGGCCGCCAGCGGGGCGCCGGGCGTCCTGTGCACGGGGTGCAGCAGGGACACCTCGACGGGTACGCCCTCGGTGAGATGGGCGCGGCCGCGTTCGGCGGGGGCGCCGAAGAACGCCTCGAACGGGTCGGCGGTGCCGCTCATCGCCTGCGTGCCGTCCCACAGGAGGCGGCCGTCGACCCGGAGTGCGAACGCGCCGATGCCGCGCGTACCGAAGGTGTGCTCGCCGCTCTCGCGCGGGGTGAAAGTGCCGGTGGCCTCGACGGAGTGCAGCGCCTCGTGGGTCACCCCGGCGGGCAGGTCGTCGCCGATCCACTGGACCTGCCCGCCGGGCAGCGAGCCGGTGCCCAGGACGTTCCCGTCGGCGTCGCGACAGACGGCGCGCAGCTCGAACCCCTGGGCGGCGGGGGCCAGTTCGTCGCTTGGGTCGGCGCCGACCGCGTACGTCAGGGCGCCTTGGGGCAGGGCCGCGGTCAGTCCGGCGAGCGGCGAGATGACGTGCTCGGGGAAGACGGTCGCGGAGCCGCCGCCGAGCACCCGGGCGTCGCGGGCGGCGGCGCCGATGAGGGCAAGCGTGCGGACGCGGGCGGGGTCGATGGGCAGGGTGGGGCGCCGGTCGCGCACTTCGTTGCGTACGAGGACGAAGGCGCGGCGGGCGACCTCGCGGGCCAGTGCCCGGCCGTCGACGGGCGCCGGGGGGTCGGTGACGGCGGGGTCCACTCCGTCGAGGAGGCCGACGCGGGCGGCGAGCCGCAGGACGTGGCGCACCGCCTCGTCGACGGTGGACTCCTCGACGTCGCCCTTGCGCACGGCCGCGGCCAGCGCGTCGCCGTACACGGTCCCCGGGCCGGGCATCGCGATGTCGAGCCCGCCGAGGATGGCGCCGACGGTGGAGCGGGCGGCCATCCAGTCGGAGACGATGATGCCGTCGAAGCCCCACTCACCGCGCAGCACCTCGTTCTGGAGGTGCTGGTGCTCGGTCACGTGACGCCGTTGACCTTGTTGTACGCGGCCATGATGCCCCAGGGGCGGGCCTTTTCGACGATGGTCTCGAAGGGCGCGAGGTAGAGCTCGCGCAGCGGGCGCGGGTCGATGACGTTGTCGACGGTGAAGCGGTCGGTCTCGGCGTCGTTGGCGACGAAGTGCTTGACGGTGGTGGCGACGCCGCCGCTCTGGACGCCGTTGACGTAGCCGGAGCCGATCTCACCCGTGAGGCAGGGGTCCTCGGAGTAGCACTCGAAGTGCCGGCCGCCGAGCGGTGAGCGGTGCAGGTTGACGGTCGGCGCGAGCAGGACGTGGACGCCCTTGCGCCGGGCCTCCTGGGCAAGCAGGGTGCCGGCCCGGCGGGCGAGGTCCGGGTCCCAGGTCGCGGCGAGCGCGGTCGGCGACGGCAGGGCGATCGAGGGGTCCTCGGCGGTCCAGTGGACCCCGCGCACCCCGATCGGCCCGTCGGACATCACCAGCGAACTCAGCCCGATCTCCGCCAGCGCGGGCAGCGACCACATGTCCTGTCCGGCGAGCAGCCGGGCCTTGGCCTCCAGATCCAGTTTGCCGAGGGCCGTTTCGACGGCCTCACTGTGGGCGGGGGTGGGAACGGATGTGCCTGCCACGGCCGTACCTCCTCGTAGAAGTCCGCTGGTGGCTCCATGGTGGCCGGGCTACCTGTAGAACGGTAGGGTTAGTTACCTTTCCGTCATAATTGAATGCCGTACGGTCCTCTCGGAACACCGGAGGACGGCACGGCAGGAACGGAACGGGGGCGGACATGGCGAGGACCAGGAGCGCCAGAAGCGAGGAGCGACGCGCGGAGATCCTGCGCGCCGCCCTCGAAGTGATCGCGGAACGCGGCTACCGGGGTGCGTCCCTCGGCGCGGTCGCCGAACGGGTCGGGCTCACCCAGCAGGGCCTGCTCCACTACTTCCCGACGAAGCAGGCGCTGCTCGTCGCCGCTCTGGAGGAGCGGGACCAGTGGGACACCGGCGGCCGGCGGGCCTCGCCGGACGGCTGGCGCCTCGAACTGCTCGCCTCCCTGGTCGAGTACAACGCGATGCGGCCCGGCGTCGTCCAGACGTTCTCGGCGCTGCTCGGCGAATCGGTGACGGCCGGGCATCCGGCCCGCCCGTTCTTCACCCGCCGCTACGCGCAGGTGCGCGAGGAGATGGCGGCGGTGCTGCGGGCCGAGTTCGGCGACCGGCTGCCCGGCGGGCTGACCCCGCGGCAGGCGGCCCCGCTGCTCGCCGCGGTGATGGACGGCCTCCAGTACCAGTGGCTGCTCGACCCGGAGTCCGTGGACATGGCGGCCGCCTTCCGCGACTTCGTGACGCTGCTGCACGGCCCGGACGTCTCATAAGTCCCTCTGTTCACGGGGTGGTTGGTTGCGAATACTGGGCGTCAGACCCCGACGGAAGGATCCCCGGTGCGACGAGGTGTACGGGTGGCGCGGCTCGGCTGGGCGCTCGCGACGATGACGTTCTGCACACTGCTCGGCCCCGCTCCGGCGCAGGCCGCGGCCCCGCCCGAGGCTCCCACGGTGGAGGAGCAACGCCTGGACCAGGCGGCGCCGAAGGAGATCCTTGAGCGCAGTGGATTCGACGGCGTGGCACCGGAGTTCACGCGGCGGCTGGCGGGCATACGGTCGTACGGAGCGGCCGAGCGGCTCGTCGACCGCGAGGGGACGCGGCTGTGGCGGCGCGCGGTGGACCGGGTGCAGGGCCGGGGACCCGCGGGCGGCGACCTGAGCCGCGACGACGACCGCCCGCTGTACTGGGCCCGGCTCGGCCTGACGCGTGAACTGCGGCTCTGGCAGCCGGAGTTCGGGCTGACCGACGACCAACGCGCGACCCTCCTCGACCGCCTGGAGCAGACCTCCCGGGGGCAGAGCGACGTCGGCTACCCGCAGGGCAAGGGCTTCAAGCGGATCCTGCTGACCGGCTTCGACCCGTTCACGCTGGACAGCGACATCCGGATCAGCAACCCCTCGGGGGCGACCGCGCTCGCCCTGGACGGCACCTGGATCCGCACCGCGGACGGGCAGCTCGCGCGGATCGAGACGGTGACGTTCCCGGTGCGCTGGCAGGACTTCGCGGACGGCGTGGTCGAGCGGGCGCTGGCGCCGGTGCTGCCGAAGGTGGACCTCTTCACGACCGTGAGCCAGGGCCGCGTCGGCCGCATCGACGTCGAGCGCTTCAACGGGGCCTGGCGGGGCGGCTTCCCCGACAACCTCGACGTGTCGCGCACCGAGCAGGTGCCCGTGAGCGACCCGGCGACGCAGCCGCAGTGGACCACGACCACGCTCCCGCACAAGGACATCGTGTCAGCGAACACCGGCCGTTTCCCGGTGTACGACCACACCTCGGTCACCGAGATCCCGGCCGGTGCGACCGAGCCGGTGGACCGCCCGGACGGCCCGACCCCCGGCTCCACCGCGCGCGCCGGGGGCGGCGGCGACTACCTCTCCAACGAGATCGCCTACCGTGCCACGCTGCTCCGCGACCGCCTGGGCCTGAGCATTCCGGGCGGCCATGTGCACACCCCGGTCCTTGAGTTCGGACCGGGCAACACCGATCCGGCGACGGGCTCGGTGACGGACCCGGTGTTCGTCCGCAACCGCCTGGACATCGTGGCGCAGATGAGGGCGATCGTGGGGGTGGCGGCGGAGTAGGGATCGTCCCCGGCGAGCCCGCGCGCTTCAACTACGCGCGGGCTCAAGGGAGTTCAGGCCCCGCGCAGACGGCCGCGCAGGCCCCACAGCAGGTCTCCGGCCAGGAACACCAGCAGGCTGATCCCGAGCAGCGGAAGGAACCAGCCGACCGCCGCGGTCAGCGCCGCGAGCGGAACCAGTACCGGCCACGGCACCTTGCGCCAGGCGCCGCGCGGCTGCGGGCGGCCGACGCCGAAGGCGCCCCCCTTGGTGGGCCTGCGCTGCCACCACATGCGGTAGCCCCACCCGATCAGCGCCATCAGGGCGACCGCGAGGGCCGCGAGGGCGAGTTGGTTGGCGAGGCCGAGGAAGACACCCATGTGGGCGTCGATGCCGAAGCGGGTCAGCTGGGCGAGCAGGGGGTAGTCCGAGAAGCGCAGCACGTCCATGACCCGGCCGTCGGCGGGGTCGACGGCGACCGAGTCGAGGTGCACGGGGAACGCGCTGTCGCGCTCGCGCACCACGAAGCCCTTGCCCTGGCTCGGCAGCGTGATCTGGACGCTCGCCCGGACGCCCTGAGCGCGGGCGGTCGCGGCCACCTGGTCGAGGGTGAGAGCGGAGGGCGCGGCGGGCGGCATCGCCATGCCCTCGTGGTGCTCATGACCGCCCATGCCCGCGACGGTGGCCGCCGCGACGGTGGGGGTGGCACCGCCGAGCCGGTCCTTGAGCTCGGCGACGTTCTCGCCCGCGTACCGCGACCAGGTGAGTCCGGTGGCCGAGAGGAGCACCAGGCCCACGGCCGCCCACAGTCCGACCGAGCCGTGCCAGGACAGGGTGCGGCGGCGGCCGGTGGCGCCGCGCTCGGGCCGCAGCAGCCGGGTCCGCCTGCGGCGGCCGACCCACAGCAGGACTCCGCCCAGGGCGACGACCCAGAGCCAACTGGCCGCGATTTCACTGTAGTTGCGGCCCACCTCGCCGAGCTTGAGATCGGCATGGAAGGAGGACAGCCAGCTGCGCAGCGGAAGCGCCCCGGATGTTCCGGTGCTGGGGAGCGCGCCGCGTACCTCGTTGTCGTACGGGTTCACGAACACGGCGAGGGACTCGTCCGCGCCGAGCCCCGGGGCGTTCATCAGGACACGGGTGGTGGCGCCGCGCTCGGGCGAGGGCCACACCGCGGTCACCGTGCCTTCGGGGTGCGCGGCCTTCGCGGCGGCGACCTGCTCGGTGAGCGGCCGCACGGTGTCGCCCGCGGGGACCCGCAGTTCGTGCCGGTACAGCAGGTTCTCGGCCTGGAAGGAGAGGGCGTAGAGCAGTCCGGTGGCGGCGGCGACGAAGAGCAGCGGCGCGACCAGCACCCCCGCGTAGAAGTGCAGCCGCAGGGCGAGAGGCCGCAACGCGGCCCAGGTGGTGGGTGGGGCGGGGACCGCGATGGGCGCGGCGCCCCGCACCGGGGTGTCGGCAGACATGAGGATCCTGTCGATCGGCATGGGCAGGGTGAAGGGCCCCCTGGCCACGCCGATCGCCGAATCAGGCGCGGGCGAGCGGGCCGGGGGCTGTGGCTCGGGTGACGAGCAGACCGGGGGCCATGGCTCGGACAGCGAGCAGACCGGGGGCCATGGCTCGGACAGCGAGCAGACCGGGGGCCATGGCTCGGACAGCGAGCAGACCGGGGGCCATGGCTCGGACAGCGAGCAGACCGGGGGCCATGGCTCGCGCAGCGAGCAGACCGGGGGCCATGGCTCGCGCAGCGAGCAGGCCCGGCGGGCCGCGTCGGATGACGGCATGGCTGTGTACCGCTCCGCGCAGTCTCTGGCGTGGACGGGGGTGCGGGTGCGGGCGGCGCGTCGGCGGTGGCAGCGCGGGCGTACGGGTGCGTACGAGGGCCAGTGCCCTGCGCAGCGGTGCGGCGGCGAGGACGCCGAGCGCGCCGACGGCCCGCGCGACCCGGAAGGCGGCGGCCTCGCCGCGCCACAGCCAGATCCCGCAGACCAGCGCGGCCAGGAGGTGCGCGGCGAGCATGCCGCCGGACATGGTGTGCGCGGCGGCGTCCATGCCCAGGGCGTGCGCGTGGCTCGCGGCGTCCATCAGGGAGCCGCCCGCCGTACCCGGCATGTCGGGTACCGCCGAGCCGTCGGGCGGGTCCGGCATGAGGTGTGCGTAGCGGGCCCCGCACGTCATGGTCGGCATGGGCATCGCCATCGGAGCCGACCCATCCGCCATGCCGGGCATGCCCGCCATGGCGTGCGGCGCATGTCCGCCGGCCGGGGCCGGCGCATCCGCCGCCCCCGCCATCTCGGACATCGGCCGGGCCCAGGAGAAGAGGAGGTGGAGCGCGCCCTGCGCTGCGACCTGGCCGCCCGCGATGGCGGCGACCCCGCGTTGGCGTCCGGCCGCGCACCAGGCCAGGACTCCGGTCACGGCGAACGCGGCGAGCAGCACGGTCAGCGGGATGTCATGACCGGACATGGCCGCGTGCCCCACCGCGGCCAATGCCACGCACAACGCCGCGAACATCGCGGCCCGCAGGGTGCGCAGCGGCGACCGGGCATTCGTCATGACGGCCAGATCATGCCATTTGCCGCGGCGGGCCCCATGCGCGGGGTCAACGAGGGCCGGAGAGCTGGCGCCGGAAGCCGCCCGGGTCAAGGGGTTTGCGGGACCCGGACGCCGCGAGAGCCGGGAGGGCCAGCTTCGGCCGCCGCCCGGGTCAAGGGGTTTGCGGGACCCGGACGGATGCGTGGGCGTCCTCGGCGTCGTCCGCCTCCTCGTCGTTCTCCTGGAGGAGGTCGCGCACCATCAGGGTCGCGCCCGCGACCGCGCCCGGCATCAGGAACACCGCGACGAGCGGGACCACGAAGGCGAGCGCCAGGGGTACGCCGAAGCCCAGGGTCATCGCGCGGCGCGAACGCAGCAGCGTCAGACGGGACTTCAGTTCCATGCCGCGGCGCTGGAGGGCGACCGCGGTCAGCTCTTCGGCCAGGAAGAAGCCGGTGACGCAGAAGCCGATCGCGGGGATCACGCTCTGGCCGACCACCGGGACGAAGCCGAGGGCGAAGAGCAGGACGCCGTAGCACGCGACCCGGACCAGGATGCGCAGGGAGTCACGGGCGGAGATCCACAGTTCGCGCCCGAGCGAGAGACCCGATTCGGGGGCGTCGCCGCCGCTCTCGGCCCGGTCCACGTCCGCCGACAGCTTCTCGTAGAAGGGCTGGCCGACGAGCAGGGTCACCGCGGTGAAGGAGATCACGGCGAGGAACAGGCCGAGCGCGAAGACCAGCATGGTCAGGAAGCCGCGGAACAGACCGAGCCAGGGCGAGGACCAGCCGTCGGCGAAGGGGGTCACCCAGCCCACGAAGTCGTCGGCGCCACAGGCGAGTCCGATCAGCGCGCCCACGTACAGGACGAGGGTGACGAGGCCCGGCAGCAGCCCGAACCCGAGGGACCTGCCGTGCCCGGCGACCCATCGCTGTCCCTTGACCAGATAACCGAAGCCCGCCCCTAGATCACGCATGCCATCGACCCTATCCGGCCACCCCGCACAGAGAATCCGCCACCCCAAAAGTTTCCCAGCGCTGCGGGAATGATGGGCGCTAACTATTCAGTTGTGCCCGTCAACAGCATCGATACCGGGGGCTCCACATGCCGAACCAGACCATCACCTCATCCGCCACCGCCGACGCCGCTACCGTGCACGGCACCGTGGCCGAGGGCTACGAGAACGTGCGCGAGGAGTTCGCCGCGTTCGTGGCGGGCGAGGAGCACGACCCGGCGGCCCAGCTCGCCGCGTACCGGAACGGCCGTCTCGTGGTGGACCTGTGGGCGGGCGACGTCGCCGGGGACTCGCTGTCCGGCGTCTTCTCCACCACCAAGGGCGCGGCCCACCTCGTGGTGGCGCTGCTCGTCCAGGACGGCGTACTCGACCTGGACCGCGAAGTCGCCCACTACTGGCCCGAGTTCGCGGCCGAGGGCAAGGGCGCGATCACCCTGCGGGAGCTGATCTCGCACCGCTCCGGCGTCATCGGCGCGGACGACGGCTTCACCCCCGAGGAGCTGGCCGACGACCGCGTGGTCGCCGAACGGCTCGCGGGCCAGCGGCCGTTCTGGCAGCCGGGCGCGGGCCACGGCTACCACGCGCTGGCGATCGGCGCGCTCACCGGCGAGGTGGTGCGACGGGCGACCGGCCGCTCCATCCAGGAGATCTTCGAGGAGCGCGTCCGCGCCCCGTACGGCCTGGACTTCTTCCTCGGCCTGCCCGAGGCCGAGCGGTCCCGCTACCGCGACGTGCTGCCGATGCTGCCGACGCCCGAGCAGCAGGCCGCCCTGTCGGCGAGCCCGATCGGCCGCTACAACCGGCTCCCGATCGCGTTCAACACGAGCGCCGACCCGTCCTTCGACCTGGTGGGCTTCGCCAACTCGCCCGCGTCGCTCGCCAACGGCCCGGCCTCCGTGGGCGGTTCGGGCAACGCGCGCGGCATCGCCGGGATGTACGCAGCCGTCCTCGGCGACTTCAACGGGCAGGGACCGCTCCTGAAGCCGGACACGGTCGCCGAGTTCGCCCGCATCCACTCGCACGGCACCGACCTGGTCCTGGGCGGCCCGTCCGCCTTCGGCCTCGGCTTCGAGGCGCTCGGCGTCTCCTACCCGGCGCTGGGCTCCGACACGTTCGGGCACAGCGGCGCGGCGGGCTCCCTCGCCTTCGGCGACCCGCGCTCGGGGCTCGCGTACGGCTACACCCGGCGCCGGTTCGCCTTCCCGGGCGGCGCGGCCCCGGAGAACGAGCGGCTGTCGCGCGCCGTCTACGACGCGGCGATCGCTCAGTAACGGGCGAACCTGTCGAGCGCCGCCTGGGCCGCCTCGCTCGTCCCGGGGCCCAGGCCGTGTCCGGCGTCGTCGAGCACGAGCAGTTCGCAGCCCGGCCAGCGAGCGGCGAGCGCCCGCGCCGGGTCGGACAGTGAGCTGATGTCCTGCCCGCCGGTGATGAGGACGCCGGGTATGGCCGCCAACTCGGCTGCGCCGTCGATCAGTTGGCCGTCCTCCAGCCAGGCGGCGTGGCGCCAGTAGTGCGTGACGAGCCGGGCGAAGGTCATCCGGAACGCGGGATCGGCGTACCGCGAGTCGCCGAAGTCCTCGGTGAGCGGCGAGCCGGGCTCGCGTACGTGCGTGTCCTCCCAGCGGCACCAGTTCAAGGCGGCCTCCTCGCGCGCGGCCGGATCGGGGTCGGCGAGCAGCCGGGCGTACGCGTCGACCACCCGCTCGCCCTCGCGGGGCCTGGCCGCGTCGCGGAAGGCGGCCCACGCCTCGGGGAAGTGGACCCGCACGCCCTCGGTGATCCAGTCCACTTCGGCGCGGCTGGTCGTCACGACCGAGAAGAGGACGGCCTCGCTGACCCGCTCCGGGTACGCCTGCGCGTACGCCAAGCCTAGCGTGGCCCCCCAACTCCCGCCGAACACAAGCCACTTGGCGATCCCGAGGCGCTCGCGCAGCTGCTCCATGTCCGCGATCAGATGGTGGGTGGTGTTGGTGGCGAGGCCGGTCGCCGCATCGCTGACGGATGGCGTGGAGCGGCCGCAGCCGCGCTGGTCGAACAGGACCACGCGATAGCGGGCCGGGTCGAAGTAGCGGCGCCAGAACGGCCCCGCACCAGAGCCGGGCCCGCCGTGCACCACGACGGCGGGCTTTCCGTCCGGGTTTCCGCAGACTTCCCAGTGGACGAGGTTGCCGTCACCGGTGTCGAGCATGCCGTGCTCGTACGGGGTGGTCTCGGGAAAGGTCATGCGCACCAGCTTGGCAAAGCGGCCGGGTGCGGCGTAGCGGTTCGGCCGGGCGATGTGGCGCGGCGTGACCAGCGGCGGCCCGACGAAGCGGCGCGGCGTCGCCTGGCGGGAGGCCCGGCACGGCAAAGGGCCGCGCCCCGCCGGGCGCGGCCCTTACCGGGGTGCTGCTCAGGCGACCGCGAGAGTCACCGTGATGTTGCCGCGGGTCGCCTTGGAGTACGGGCAGACCTGGTGGGCCTTCTCGATCAGGTCCTGGGCGGTGGCCCGGTCCACGTTCGGTATGTTCGCGGTGATCTCGACGTAGATGCCGAAGCCTTCGTCGTTCTTGCCGATACCGACGTGCGCGGTGACGGTCGAGCCGGAGATGTCGGCCTTCTCGTTGCGGGCCACGACACCGAGGGCGCCCTGGAAGCAGGCGCTGTAACCGGCGGCGAACAGCTGCTCCGGGTTGGTGCCGGCGCCGTTGCCGCCCATCTCCTTCGGCGGGTTGACGACGACGTCCAGCCGGCCGTCATCGGTGGAGACGCGGCCGTCGCGGCCGTTCTCGGCGGTGGCGACGGCGGTGTAGAGAACCTCGGACTTCTGGATGGACATGCTGGGGTGCTCCTCCTGGGTTCGGGGCCGCTCGCGCCTCACGGCCGCCGGGATGTGGAAAAACCTTATCGGATCGCGGAAACCGTGAGGCGGAGTGTGCGATGGGTCACCCCAGCGGCCAACCTCTACTTGCCGAGGGAGACGACCATCTTTCCGGTGTTCTCGCCGCGCAGCATGCCGATGAAGGCGTCGACGCCGTTCTCGATGCCGTCGACGACGGTCTCGCTGTACTTGAGCTCACCCGAGGCCAGCCAGCCGGCGACCTCACCGACGAACTGCTGCTGCATGCCGTAGTGGTCGCCGACCAGGACGCCCTTGAGCTGGAGCCGCTTGCCGATGATCATGGCCATGTTGCGCGGGCCCGGGGTGGGCTCGGTGTCGTTGTAGGCCGCGATCATGCCGCAGATGGTGGCGCGCCCGTGCACGTTGAGCGTGGAGATGGCCGCTTCCAGGTGCTCGCCGCCGACGTTGTCGAAGTAGACGTCGATGCCGTCGGGGGCGGCCTTGCGCAGCTGCTCCAGGACCGGGCCCTTCTTGTAGTTGAACGCGGCGTCGAAGCCGAGCTCCTCCACCAGCCACTTGACCTTCTCGTCGGAACCGGCCGAGCCGATGACCCGCGAGGCGCCCTTGAGCCGGGCGATCTGGCCCACCTGGCTGCCGACCGCGCCGGCCGCGCCGGAGACGAACACCGCGTCGCCCTCCTTGAAGGAGGCGACCTCCAGGAGACCCGCGTACGCGGTGAGGCCCGGCATGCCGAGGACACCGAGGTAGGCGGAGAGCGGGGCGAGCTCGCCGTCGACCTTGGTGGCGTGCTGCGCCTCGACATCGGCGTACTCGCGCCAGCCCAGGAAGTGCAGGACGTGGTCGCCGACGGCGAACCGGTCGTCGTTCGAGGCCACGACCTCACCGACGGCGCCGCCGTCCATGGGGCGGTCGAGCTGGAACGGGGGGGTGTACGACTTCACGTCGTTCATCCGGCCACGCATGTACGGGTCGACCGACATGAAGAGGTTGCGGACCAGGATCCGGCCGGGGGCGGGCTCGGCGACGGGGGTCTCCCGCAGCGCGAAGTCGGACGGCACGGGCCAGCCGTTCGGGCGGGCGACGAGGTGCCATTCACGGCTGGTGGCGGGAAGTGAGGTGGCCATGGGGTGCGTCCTCCTGCGGGCACAGACATATCGATCGGGTACCCGAACGGCATCGGGTCGATGCTTCAGGTACTGAAAGAACCATGCTCCTGGATATTTGAGATTGTCAAGTAACT
Organism: Streptomyces sp. NBC_01431; assembly: GCF_036231355.1. Lineage (NCBI taxonomy): Bacteria > Bacillati > Actinomycetota > Actinomycetes > Kitasatosporales > Streptomycetaceae > Streptomyces > Streptomyces sp. NBC_01431. The sequence continues at coordinate 5,627,230 of NZ_CP109496.1, read as the reverse complement.
GGGTACTCTGAAGGACATGACCCCCCGAATGGATCCCCTGAGCCTCGAAGTCGTGGAGCTGATCGGCACGGTCGTCGGCCGCTACTACGAGGAGTACGAGCGGGCCGCCGCCGAGCACTCCCTCACCGGCGCCCAGGCCCGGGTTCTCGGTCTGCTCGCCCTCGAACCGATGCCGATGCGGCAGGTCGCCCAGAAGCTGAAGTGCGAGCCGTCGAACATCACGGGCATCGTCGACCGCCTCGAAGCCCGGGGCCTGGTGGAACGCCGCCCCGACGCGGCGGACCGCCGCGTGAAACTGGCCGCCCCCACCCCCGAGGGCCTCACCACGGCCACCCGCCTGCGCGACTCCCTGGACTTCGCCCGGGAGCCGCTGGCGGAACTGTCGGCGCAGGAGCGGACGGTACTGCGGGATCTGCTGCGGCGGATGCTGGGAGCCGCGTAGGAACACGCGGCTCCCAGCGGCGGCGGTGGATCAACTGAGTGCGGCGACTCAGTTGAACGCGGCGGCGAACATGCCGGGCTCGTAGGACCCGCCCTTCTGGTGCACGATCACGGCGAGCCGGTTGGCCGCGTTGATCAGCGCGACCAGGGCGACCAGCGCGGCGATCTGGTCGTCGTCGTAGTGCTTGCGCACCTGGGCCCAGGTCTCGTCGGACACGCCCTGGCCCGCGTCGGCGAGCCGGGTGCCCTCTTCCGCGAGCGCGAGCGCGGCCTGCTCCGCCTCGGTGAAGACGGTGGCCTCGCGCCAGGCGGCGACCAGGTGCAGGCGGACCGTGGTCTCACCGGCGGCCGCGGCCTCCTTGGTGTGCGCGTCGATGCACCAGCCGCAGCCGTTGATCTGGCTGGCGCGCAGCGAGACCAGCTCCCGCGTGGCCGCCGGCAGGGACGACTGGTGGATGACCAGCCCCGCGTTGGCGAACCGCTTGCCGAACTTGGCGGCGGTCTCGTTCTCGAACATGTTGAATCGGGCGTCCATGGCTTCGTCCTCACTCGTGATCGTGCGCTGGATGAGCTGCGCTGGATGCACAAGAGATGCCGCCGCCCCGCTCGCTGTGACAGCACGGCCGTGTGACGTAGGCCATCGCCCACGGGTGTCACAGAACCGCGGTGAGCGGCGTCTTGTGCGCGTGAAACGGTCGGGAGCGGACAGGCAGGAGCAGCCGGTGAGCAGCGAGCGGGACGAACGCTTCGAGAACACCGAGGAGTTGGGGGGACGGCTCGCGGGTGCCGGGCGCCCGGACCCGGCCACCGAGGCGTTCGTCGCCCACCGCAACCTGCTGTTCACCGTCGCCTACGAGATGCTCGGCTCGGCCGCCGACGCGGAGGACGTCCTCCAGGAGACCTGGCTCAGGTGGGCGGGCGTGGATCTCGCCGAGGTGCGGGACCAGCGCGCGTACCTGGTCCGGATCACCACGCGCCAGGCGCTGAGCCGACTGCGCACGCTCGGCCGCCGCAAGGAGTCCTACGTCGGCACCTGGCTGCCCGAACCGCTGCTCACCGCGCCCGACGTGGCCGAGGACGTCGAACTGGCCGACAGCGTTTCGATGGCGATGCTGCTCGTGATGGAGACGCTCGCGCCGACCGAGCGGGCGGTGTTCGTGCTGCGCGAGGTGTTCGACGTGGAGTACGACGAGATCGCCGAGGCCGTCGGGAAGAGCCCGGCCGCGGTCCGCCAGATCGCCCACCGGGCACGGGCGCACGTGGCGGCCCGCCGACCGCGCGGGAACGCTTCCCCGACCGAGACGCGGGACGCGCTCGACGCGTTCCGACGGGCGACCGAAACCGGGGACATCCAGGGCCTGCTCGACATCCTCGCGCCGGACGTCGTCCTCCTGGGCGACGGCGGCGGAATCAAGCAGGCCGTCCTGCGTCCGATCGTGGGCGCCGACAAGGTGTCCCGCCTGCTGACCGCGGGACTTGGCAGGGTCACCGCGGTCTCCCTGCACCCGGCCCAGGTCAACGCCTACCCGGCACTGATCATCCGGCTTGACGGCGAGCTGGACACGGTGGTGGCGGTCCGCATCGAGGACGGCCTGATCAGTGGTCTGTACGCGGTACGCAACCCGGAGAAGCTGTCGCACATGCGGCGGGAGACGCTGCTGCGGCGCTGAGCGCGGGCGCCGCCCGCTGTGCCCGCCCGCTGAGGGCGGGTGCCCGGCGTCCTTGCGGTGCCGACGGCTCGATTCAGCTCCTCCGGCGTTCGGGGAGCGGGGGTCCGGGGCGGGGCTCCAGGCAGCGGTGGGTCAGACGCACCAGAATCAGACGCACCAGAACAGGAACGGCGTGCAGGTCTTCGTCGGCTTGGGCGCCGGAGGCGGCGGGGGCGCCGGAGCCGTCGAGGGCGCCCCGGAGGACCCGGGCCCACCCGGAGCGGGCGCCCCGGACGGCCCCGGCGACGCGGGCGCGGCCGACCCGGAGGGCCCGGGGCCGGGCGAAGCCGGGTCGGAAGCCCCGGCCGCTGAACCGTTCTTGCGCGGGTCGGCCTCGCCGACGCCGGACCCACCGGGCCTCGCGGAGCCACCCGAAGCCGAACCCGACGCCGAGCCGGAGTCCGACTCGGAACCCCGCTTCCGCCCCCGCGCGGCCACCGGCTTGCCCGACGGTTTGACCGGCACCGCCACCGCGCTGCCCGACGGCAGCGGCTGAGGATCGGAGATCGTCTGGTCCTGCCGCACCGCGGACGCCCGGTCGTCGCCCGAGGGCTGCGTCGCCATCTGCACGAGCCCCACGGCACCGGCCACCAGCACCAGACCGGCCGCACCGAAGACGACCACCCGCCCGCGTCCGCGCCGCGCCCGCCGCCCCTTGCGGGCACGCCTGTGGCCGGAGGGTGCGAGCACCTCCGCACGGCCCGCGCCGGAAGCGGCACCGGCGTACACCAGGAGCTCGTCCTCGGGTGCGCGCCAGAGCTGCTCCGCGGGGGTTCCGCATCCGGCACAAGCCAGGGCGCCGTTGAGGTGCCGTTGGCAGGAGTGGCAGTAATCCATGGCCCAGGGAGGCTATGCGGCGGTCGGCATGGAAAAGGGGCCCGAGGTGTGTGGATCCTGTGTGGAAGGTCAACTTTCGTGGCGTGGTGGCGTGACGAATCGCCATGGACCGGGGCGTTGTCAGTGGGGCCGGGCAGGATGGACGTCATGACGGAAACCGTGACGCGGCCGTTCGGTCCGCTGGACTTCCAACTCGTGCTGCTGCGGCGAATGGGCGACCACCAGCCGGGGCTCGTCGAGGACGCCCGCCAGGAGCTGGGCGCTTCGGTGGCCGACATGCGCGAGGCCAACAAACGCTGGCAGGCGATGCTCCGGTCGTCCCGTTCGCGCGGCGCCCTGTCCCGCTACCGCTCGGTGCTCGGGGCCCCGGAAGCGGTCGTTCCGCGCAGGATCGGGGATCTGGACTGCGAGGCACACCTGTGGCCCGTGCCGCTCTGGCCGGGGCTGCGGTTCGAGGTGCTGGCCGGGCCCGGCGGCGCGGTGTGGAACGAATGGCTGGTCAGAGCCCCCGGCATACCGGGTCCCGAGCTGCGCGGGGAGGCGGATCTGCGGCCCTGGTCGTGCACGGTGGACGAGGTGGCACGGGCCTTCCCCCCGGCTCGGCCGATGGAGGGCTCGGCGCCGACGCGCTGGCAGCTGGCCCTCACCCTGCCTGGCGGACGGGAGTGTGTGGCGGAGTTCTCCTGGGGTCTGCTCCAGCGTCTCCTGCCGGGCGGCGACCGCTCCTGAGCCACCGCCGGCCAGGGCCGACCGGAGGGGCGTTGGCCTGCCGCGATCCCCTGTCCGGCTGGTCGCCGGGCTCCGTCTCCCCGAGCGGCGCATCCCAGCGCGCGCACGCCCCCGCGCCATCCCATGATGCGAATTAAGTACCGCTCTCGGGAGGATCCGCCGTGACCGTCAGTCTTGAGCAGTTGCGCCGTTGCCATGTAGCCGTCGACCTCGGGGCCGCCAGGACCCGCGTCTACATCAAGGGTGCCGGGCTCGTCGTGGACGAGCCGAGCGTGGCCGCCGTCAACACCCGTACTGGCGCCCTGATCGCGGTCGGCGCCTTCGCCGAACAGATGACGGGCCGCACCCCCGAGTACATCCGGGTGGCCCGCCCGGTGTCCGGCGGCACGGTCGTCGACATCGAGATGGCCCGGCGCATGCTCCGCCACCTGCTCGGCGAGAAGCTGCGCCGCCAGTTGCGCCGCAAGCCGCGGCTGCGCGCCGCCGCGTGCACCCCGCACAACAGCGACCCGCTCGCCCAGCGCGCCGCGGTGGAGACGCTGGTGGGTCTTGGCGCCCGCCGGGTCGAGCTGGTCGACACCCTGATCGCGGCCGCCGTCGGCTGCGGACTCCCGGTGGAGCAGCCCACCGCCACCATGATCATGGTGTGCGGCGCGGCCACCACCCAGATCGCGGTGCTCTCGCTGGGCGCGATCGTGACGGCCGTACGCATCCCGGTCGGCGGCGAGGCCATCGACCACGCGGTCATCCAGCACCTGCGCCAGCACCACGAACTGATGCTGCCGAGCCAGTCCATGCGCCCGCTGCAACTGGCCCTGAGCGGCAACGGCCTCACCCCGCAGGGCCCCACGTCCACCGAGATCCACGGCCGCGATGTCGCCACCGGCCTCGCCCGCTCGGTCCTGGTCGACACCGCGGCCGTACGCGACGCCATCCACACCCCGCTCACCGCCGTGCTCGACGGCATCGGCAAGGTGCTCCGGGACTGCCCGCCCGATCTCGTCGCCGACCTCGCCGAGCGAGGGATCATGATGGTCGGCGGCAGCGCTTTGCTGCCCGGCCTCGACCACATGCTGCGCACCTCGACGGGCATGCCGGTGCACATCGCGGAGCGGCCCGACGTGTGCGCGATCCTGGGCCTCGGCGCGATGCTGGAGGGCAGCATCCAGCCCATGGTCCTCGACCCGCTGGCCGAGTGAGGGACACGAAACCGGCCCCGACCGGGGCGAACGGCCGCGGTGAGGGATCCTCGAAGGATGACTGAAGCGGACAGCCCGGACAGCACGGCCGACGCGGACGGTACGGACACCCCGGCCGCGCGGCCCGGACCGGCCCGCTCGACAAACCCGGCCGACGCGCGCACCCCCGCCACCCCGGCGGGCGCGGCCGACGCCGTGCCGCGTCTGCCCGCGCTTTTGGAAGCGGTGCTCGACGTCGGCACCGATCTCGAACTGCGCACCACGTTGCAGCACCTCGTGGACACGGCCACCGAGCTGACCGATGCGCGGTACGCCGCGCTCGGCGTGATCGACCCCGAGCGGGGCCGGCTCACCGACCTGTTCACGGCCGGCCTCACCGACGCCGAACGCGAGCGGATCGGCAAACTGCCCGACGGTCGCACCGGTCTGCTCGGCGCCCTCATCCACGACCCGCGGCCGCTGCGGCTCGACGATCTCAACACCGACCCCCGCTCAGCCGGAGTGCCGCCCGGCCACCCGCCGATGCGCTCCTTCCTCGGCGTACCGATCCGGGTGCACACCCAGGTCTTCGGCAACATCTACCTCACCGAGAAGCGCGGCGGGCCCTTCACCGAGGAGGACCTCGCGCTGCTGCGGGTCCTCGCCTCGCAGGCCGGGATCGCCATCGGCAACGCCCGGCTGTACGAGACCGTGCGGCTGCGGGAGCGCTGGATCGAGGGCGCCGCCGCCGTCACCACCTCGCTGCTCACCGGCGACACCGCGGCGAACGCGCTGACGACGGTGGCCGAGCGGGCCCGGCTGCTCGCGGACGCGGCGGCCGGGGTGGTGCTCCAGCCGACCGCGGCGGGCGGCATGGAGATCGTCGCCGCCTCCGCGCCCGACGATCCCGACGACATCGTGGGCACCACGATCCAGCCGGGCTCGCCGGTGCTGGTCCAACTCCTGGGCGGCGAGCCGGTGTTCGTGGAGGACTCGGCCACCGACGCGCGGATGACCACGCACGTACGCAGCCGGTTCGGGCCCAGCATGCTGCTCCCCCTCCGGAGCGGCGGCAAGCTCATCGGTACCCTCGCCCTGCCCCGGCGGCGCGGAGCCCGCCCGTACTCGGAGGTGGACCGGCTGCTCGCCGCCCAGTTCGCCTCGCAGGCGGCTCTCGCCCTCGTACTGGCCGACGCCCAGCACAATCGTGAACAGCTCGCGGTGTACGAGGACCGCGACCGGATCGCACGCGATCTGCACGACCTGGTGGTGCAGCGGCTGTTCGCCACCGAGATGATGCTGGAGTCCACCCGGCGCCGGGCCGAGAAGGCCGCGGCCGACGACACGGACGAGACGCTCACCCTGGCCGTGGACGAACTCGACTCGACCATCCAGGAGGTGCGCACCGCGATCTTCGCCCTCCAGCAGCCGCCCGCCGACGCCCCGGCGACACTGCGCGGCCGCGCCCTGCGCGAGACAGCGGGCGCGGGCGCGCTGCTCGGCTTCCGGCCCTCGGTGCGCTTCGAGGGAGCGGTCGACACCCTGGTCACCGAGCCGGTGGACACCCAGCTCATCGCCGCGCTGCGCGGCGCGCTGGCCGCTGCGCATCGCCGGGCCGGGGTGTCGTCGGTGCGGGTGGTCATCGACGCGGGGGCCGAACTGCCCGACGGGCGGCCCGGCGTGCGGCTGAGCGTTGTGGACAACGGCATGCGCGACGACGGCATCCGGGGCACGACCCTGACCTGGCAGGCCCCGCTCTAACCACCCCGGCCCGGCGGAACGCGCCTCCCCCGGCGAACCCAACGCACCATGCCCCGGCCCCAACGCACCAGGCCCACTGCGCGCCCGGATCTCCCCGGCGGCCCGCGCCCGGACGCTCCGCGCCGGATACGGACTCGTCGCGCTCCACGCGGTGAAGGCCGCGCTCCCGCTGCCCTGAACGGCCCGCTCCAGCGGAACGCCGGGACGCGTACGGCAGGATGTGGATCATGCGTCCGTACGGCGCCGCGTAGGGTCGGTGACCTGGGGCCCGGCACCGTCCGGCCCCGCCCGTGCCGTCGACCGCGAGGAGTCCCGTACGTGTCCCCTCTCTTCCCCTCCCTGTACGCCGCCGAGCCGCGGGAGGCGATCCGCTTCGGCGAGAAGTCTCTGACCCATGCCGAACTGGCCGGCGCTGCGGGCTCCCTGGCCCGCCGTCTCACCGGCGCCGGGCGGGTCGCGGTCTGGGCGACACCGACCCCCCAGACGGTGGTCGGCGTGGTGGCGGCCCTCGTCGCGGGCGTGCCCGCGGTGCCGCTCAACCCGAAGACGGGCGCGAGCGAACTGGCCCACATCGTGCGCGACAGCACACCGACGGTGGTCCTCGCCTCGGAGGGCGACCAACTGCCGTCCGCCCTGGACGGTTTGGTACGGATCGACGTCCCGCTCTCCGGGACGGTCGACCAGCTGCCGCCCGAGCCCGCCGACGACGCGCCCGCACTGATCGTCTACACGTCCGGGACCACGGGGCCGCCGAAGGGCGCGGTGCTGCCGCGCCGGGCCCTCGCCGCGACGCTGGACGCGCTCCAGGAGGCCTGGGGCTGGACGGCCGACGACGTACTGGTGCACGGCCTCCCGCTGTTCCACGTCCACGGCCTCATCCTTGGCGTCCTCGGTCCGCTGCGCCGCGGCGGCTCGGTGCGCCACCTCGGCCGGTTCTCGGTGGAGGGCGTGACGCGGGAGCTGTCGACAGGCGCGACCATGCTGTTCGGGGTGCCGACGATGTACCACCGGATCGCCGAAGTGGTGGGTCAGGACCGGGAGTTGACGAAGGCTCTGGCGGGCGCGCGGCTGCTGGTGTCGGGATCAGCCGCCCTGCCCGCGCCCGACCACCGCCGCATCGCGCAGGCCACCGGCCGCGCGGTGATCGAGCGGTACGGCATGACCGAGACACTGATGCTGTGCGCGGTACCGGCGTCCTGCGCGGACGGCTCCGCCCATCCCGGCACGGTCGGGCCCCCGCTCCCCGGCGTCGAACTGCGCCTGGCCGACGAGGCCGACGGCATCGGCGAGATCCAGGTGCGCGGCCCGAACCTGTTCAGCGGCTATCTGAACCGGCCGGACGCGACGGCCGCCGCGTTCACCGAGGACGGCTGGTTCCGCACCGGCGACCTGGCGAGCCTGGACCCGGACGGCCGGGTACGGATCGTCGGCCGCAAGGCCACCGACCTCATCAAGAGCGGCGGCTACAAGATCGGCGCGGGCGAGATCGAGAACGCGCTGCTCGACCACCCCGGTGTCCGCGAGGCCGCGGTGACGGGCGAAGCGGACCCGGACCTGGGCGAGCGCATCGTGGCGTGGGTGGTGCCCAGCGACCCCGAGTCACCGCCCACGGCCGAAGAGTTGACCAACCACGTGGCGTCCGAGCTGTCACCCCACAAGCGCCCGCGCGTCGTGCACTTCCTCACGGAACTGCCGCGCAACGACATGGGCAAGATCATGAAGCGGGCCCTGCATGTCTGAGCGCATGTCCGCACGGGAGGCGATCGCCTCCGTCACCCGCGACTTCTCCGAATTCGCCTCGCCCACAAGGGACTTCCCCGAAGACGGGCCCATCTCCTGGACGGGCTACGGCGATTCGCGCGCGAGAGCGACCGGGCGTACCGGCGAGGAGGAGTCGGTCGTCTGCGGCGTGGCCTCCGTCGAGGGACGACCTTGTGTCCTGATCTCCTTCGAATTCGGCTTCCTGGGAGGCTCCCTGGGTCAGCGGACGGGCGACCGCCTGGAGGCCGCGTACCGAACGGCCCGCGAGCGGCGACTGCCCCTGGTCTCGCTGATCGCCACGGGCGGCAGCCGGATGCAGGAGGGCATGCTCGCCCTCACCCAACTCCAGCGCGTGGCACGGCAGTCCACGCTCCTGCGGGAAGCCGGGCTCGCCCAGATCGCGGTGCTGCGCGACCCCACGACCGGCGGCGGCTGGGCCACCCTCGGCGCGGGCGCCGATGTGATCCTGGCCCTGCCGGGCGCCCAGATCGGTTTCGCGGGCTCCCGGGTGCGCCCCGCGGACGCGGACCCGGCGGCCTACGGCGCTCAGGGCCAGCTGGCCGCGGGCCAGATCGACGCGATCGTACGGGGCGAGGACCTGCGGGGCGTACTGGCCGGATGGCTCACGCTGCTCGGCGGCGGACGGCGGAGCGAACCGGCGCCGGTGCCCGAGGCGTTCGGGTCGGCGGGGCTGCCCGCCGACGGGTGGGAGGCGGTGACGCGGGCCCGGTCCGCCGGCCGTCCGCGCGCCGAGGCCTACCTGGACGCGTACTTCTCACACCGGCAGGAGCTGGTGGGCGACCGGTGCGGAGGCGTGGACGCGGGGATGCTGTGCGGCTTCGGCCTGCACGAGGGGGCGAGCTACGCGTACGCCGCCCAGCGGGGCACCGCGACCCGGCCGGCGGGCTACCGCACCGCGGCCCGGCTCATCCGCCTGGCCGACCGCCTGGGCATTCCGGTCCTCACTCTCGTCGACACGCCGGGCGCGGCGAACGACGCGGCGGCCGAGCGAGGTGGGCAGGGCGCGGCGATCGCCGACGCGTTCGGGGCGGTGGCGGCCGCGCGGGTCCCGGTGACCACGCTCGTCATCGGCGAGGGCGGCTCGGGCGGCGCCCTGGCCCTGACGTCCCCCGACCGTACGTGGGTGACGGCGGACAGCTACTTCTCGGTGATAGCACCGGAGCTGGCGGCCGCGATCCTCAAGCGCCCGCCGGCGGAGGTCGAGCAGACGGCCTCCCAACTGCGCTTGCGCCCCCAGGACTTGGTGGACCTTGGGGTGGCGAGGGGGGTACTGGGCGCCTGACCCTCGCGCCAGGGGCCGGGCCCGCTACGCGACGGGGTTGCGCGCGTCGTAGCGGGCGAAGCCACGCCGGCTGAGCCCCAGTACCGTCACCGCGAGGACGCAGGCGAGGCCACCGCCCACGATCATCACGGCGGGCGAGGTGAGGTCGGCGACCGAACCGGCCAGGAAGTCGCCGAGCCTCGGCCCGCCGGAGACCACCACGATGAAGACGCCCTGGAGCCGGCCGCGCATCTCGTCGGGCGCCGCGACCTGCATCATCGTGTTGCGGAACACCATGGAGGCGGTGTCCGAGAACCCGGCGAGCGCGAGCATGAACAGGCCGAGCCACAGGTGACGGGTGAGCCCGAACACCGCGATGGCGGCGCCCCATCCACCGACCGAGATCAACACCGCGAGCCCGTGCCGGTGGATGCGTCCCTGCCAGCCGGAGAAGACCCCGCCCAGGAGCGCGCCGATGGCGGGCGCGGCGACGAGCAGTCCGGTGGTGCGGGCGTCGCCGCCGTACCAGAGGACGGCGACGGCCGGGAACAGGGCACGGGGATGGGCCAGGATCATCGCGCAGAAGTCACTGAAGAACGTCATCCGCAGGTTGGGCCGGGTGGCCAGGAACCGCAGCCCGTCCAGGACCGAGGCCCGCTTGGTGCCGGTCCGGTCGGGCAGCATCGCGGGCAGCCGCCACATGGCGTACAGGGAGGCGGCGAAGCTGATCGCGTCGATGAGGTACGCGGTCTTGTACCCGGCGAACCCGACGACGAGCCCGCCCAGCATGGGGCCGACGAGCGTGCCGGTCGTCATGATCATCGAGTTGAGCGCGTTGGCGGCAGGCAGTTGCTCGGGCGGCAGCAGCTTGGGGATCATCGCGGACCGGGCGGGCGCGTTCAGCGCCTGGCAGACCGACTGGAGCGCGATCACGGCGTACAGGAACCAGACGTTCGCGACCCCGGCGAAGGCCCCGGCCGCCAGGGCCGCGGAGAGCACGGCGGACCCGAGCGCGCTGTACAGGCCGAGCTTGCGCCGGTCGACGGTGTCGGCGATGGCGCCGCCGTACAGACCGAAGACGACGAGCGGTACGAGACTGAAGATGCCGACCAGACCGACGTAGAAGCTGGAGCCGGTGAGGTCGTAGACCTGGAGGGAGATCGCGAGCGCGGTCATGGCGCTGCCGACCCAGGAGACCATGTTGCCGAACCAGAGGCGGCGGTAGTCCACGGAGGTGCGGAAGGGGGTGAGGTCGGCGAATATGCTCCGCCGCGCCCGTATCGCCCCGCCGTCGGCTCCGGTGGGCTTCGGTGGCGCTTGGGTCTCGGCGGGCTGCTCGGCTTGTTCGGTCACGGGGGATGCTAACCCTCGTCCCGCGCCGCGAGGTAGGGGCGACCTGATCACGAGCGCCGCCCCGACGTGCACTTTCGGCCACGCGGTCACGCCCGCGGGCTCACCTCACGGTGTCTTTCGCGCGGCCGAGACCACCGCGTGCAGCCGGTCCGCGGCCGCCCGCCCGAACGCCGGGTCATTGATGTGGGTGTCGTACTCGAAGATCTCCGTGCCGCTGCCCCGCAGCCCCTCGCGCAGCGCCCCGAACAGCGCACCGTCGGCGGCCGGATCGTGGTACGGGCCGCCGGGCCCGCCCAGCGTGGACAGCCCCCGCAGGGGGACGCAGACCGCGGTCGGGCCGGTCGCCGCGCGGAGTTTCGCCGCGACCCGGCGGCCCAGTTCCGCGCACTCCTCCGCGCTGGTGCGGATCACCGTGATCGACGGGTTGTGCACCCGTACGTCGCGGTCGCGCACCCGCTCGGGCAGCGAGGCGAGCGGCCCGAACTTGACCATGTCGAGCGCGCCGAGGCTCACCACCTGGGGAACGCCGCGCCGCCCCGCGCCGCGCAGCCGGTCCGGCCCCGCGGTCAGGATCCCCCCGACGAGATCGTCGGCCACCTCACTGAGCGTCAGATCGAGTACGCCCGCGAACATCCCCTGTTCGGCGAGGTCCTCCAGGGTCCGCCCGCCGGCCCCGCTGACATGGAACACCAGCACGTCGTAGCCGAGCTCGGTGAGCCGCTCACGGGCCGCGTCCACGCCCGGGGTGGTCACCCCGGCCATGCTCGCCCCTATCAACGGCCGCCCAGCGCAAGCGAGTTGTGCGGGTCCAAGCGCCCGCGAAGCCGCGGCGAAGCCCTTCGCCATCCCGGCCACCGCGTCGACCGCGTTGGCGAACACCGGGCGGGTGACGCGGTTGATCCCCGCGATGTCGACGACGCTGTACATCATCGCGATGTCCGAGGACCCGACGTACGGCGAGACGTCACCGGCCGCCATCGAGGAAACCATCAACTTCGGTACGCCGAGCGGGAGTCCACGCATGGCGCGGGTGGCGATGGAGGTGCCCCCGCTGCCGCCGATGGCCATCACGGCATGCAACGCGCCCTCCGCGTAAAGGCGTTGGAGGGTAGCGGTGGCACCGTCGGCCATCGCCGTGACGGCGGCGCCCCGGTCGGCGCGGGCCCGTAACGCGGCCAGATCGGCCCCGGCCGACGCCGCCACCTGCGCCCGGTCCACATCGGCGGGCACCCGCGGCTCACCGATCACCCCGGCGTCCACCAGCACGACCTCGACCCCGGCGCGCAGCAGCCGCTCGCGTATCCAGCCGTACTCCTCGCCCTTGGTGTCCAGCGTTCCTACCAGCACGACTACAGCCATGACCGGTAATGTCCACGCCCAGCCCGCCTCCGGCAAGACCCCCTGGCCACGAGGGCGCGAGGGGTTCGGCGGGCCAGGCCGCGGACACCTCGCGACGAGAGCGCGAGGGGCTCGCGGGCGAGGACCGCACGCCGCAGGAGCCGCCCTTACCCCGGGCGGGTCAACGGGTCTGCACTTTAGTTTCGCAGCCAATGTATGACCGTACGAAACCAGCCAATACGGCCCCGCACGCGCATCGTCTCAGGTCGGGGGCGTAGCGGGCGCACCCGCAGCAGCGGGACACCTTTACGCCACGTCCGCATGCGCGCGCCGAAGCCCCTGGCCGCCGCTACGCTTCCCCCGATCAGCAAGCGTCAAAACCCGCCCCCGCCCTCATCCGGCGGGGGCGGCGACGCATCACCCGGAAGGCCATCCATGAACACCCTGATCTCCGCCGCCACCCGCAGCACCGCCACCCCCCGGACCACCCGGCGCGTGCCGCTCACCACCCGGGCGGCGGCGCAGCACGCCGGCCACGTCCCGGCCACCCTCGACCGCGTCACCACAGCCGCCGCCAACGTCCCGAGCGCCTCGGCGTTCCAGTCCGCCCTGTGAAATCTCCGTAACCCCAGAGCCCCACACAGAAGCCCCCACCAGCCGCACGCCCCGTGCGCGCACCGGGGGCTTCTGCGGTTCCGCCGCCGACCCCCGCAAACCGCGGGGCGAACACAGCCGCGGCCCCCTTCGCGCCCCCGCCGGGCGGCACGGCTCAGAACATGGCGGGCGACGGCACCGTCCGCGTGGCCTTCCGCGCCGACCGGGTTTCCGCGACGACGGGGAACGCGCCGGGCTCCCACGACGGCCGGGCGGGAGGCGGGCTCCCCACCACGCCGTCGGACACCCCCGACGGTCAGGCGGGCATGCGGGGGTCGGCGCCCCGTCGGCCATGCACCACAGCCCAGGCAGGCATGCGGGGCCGCCGCCCCGTCGGGCACCACGACGGCCCAGGCGGAAGCCGGACTCCCCACCACCCCGTCGGGCACCCCCGACGGCCAGGCGGGCATGCGAGGGGGGCGGCACCCCGCTCGCCGTCGGGGCGTAGGGCTGCCGAGAGAATGGGCACCATGCAGAAGACCTCCGGGCTCCGGCGAATCCACCCCGCCTGCTACGTGCGGACATGCGTCGCCGTTCCGGCCACGGTGGCCCCAGGCCTCCAGAGCACCGGCATGTACGACTCCTGGCGCAACGGCGGTTCTGCGGTGGGCCCCGCCTCGGCCACCGCCACGTGCCCCCGGTCCACGGAACGTGCCGCGTTCCCGTTCGCCCGCTGTCACGACACCAACGCCCATCCCGCCGCCCCCCGCCACCGCCACTCCCCCGACTTCGCGAACGCCGCCATGACGGCGTTCGCGAACAACGAGGCGGAGCAACGCGCCTGTACGGACGCCGAGTTGGTGGCCCGGCCGTGACGCTGCGGATCCTCACCTTCCCCGAAGCCGACACCCCGCCCGCGCTGCGCGCCCAGGTTCTGGCCCTTCAGGACGAGGCCTGGCCGCCGGACGTGCCGAGCAGTGGGACGAGCCATGATCCGGCCCTGCGGCCGGTGTCCATGCTGCTGGTGGACGGCGCCACCGTGCTCGCCGCGCTCGACATCCTCACCAAGGACATCGAGCACGCGGGCCACCGACTGCGGGCCGGTGGCCTGAGCACCGTAGTCACCCGGCGGGCGGCCCGCGGGCAGGGCCATGGACGCACACTGGTGACGGCCGCGCGGGAGCACATGGCGCGGAGCGGAACGTACGACGTCGGCCTGTTCACCTGCGACCGCCCGCTGCGGGCGTTCTACGAGAGCGCGGGGTGGCAAGAACTGCCCGGCACGGTCCTGGTCGGCGGCACCGAAGCCGACCCGTTCCCCAGCGACCGCCCCGGCTTCGACAAGGCAACGATGGGCGCCTTCTTCACCCCCGCGGCCCGCACCGCCCAACCCACCTTCCCCCACACCCGAATCGCCCTCCACCCGGGCCATGCCGACAGGTTGTGGTGAGGGTGAGCGAGCAGGGGTGAGGGGGGCGGCTCAGCGTCAGCCGGTCGGTGGACGCCACCTCGTAGCGTCCGCGCTCCAACGCATGCCGCTCCCGCCGGAGCGCCCCCGTGAGCTGCGCGAGGCGACCTTCCGCAATGGGGAACTCAAGCCCGCCACGGCCGAACAGGCTGCCGCGGCCCACTCGGCGGGGCTGACCCGCGCCTCGCAGCGAAGTCACCTGCCGCCCCGCCCCCGAACCCCGAGCCCGCGCCGCCGCCGATCGGCAGGGCGCGGACCGAGCCCGGCCTCGTCCGTGCCCCGGGAGACAGCGGCCGGGCGGTAACCGCGCGAGCCCCGGCCGGTTGGCGCATCCGGCTGGGGCTTTCGTGTGATGGACGGACCCTCAGGCGACAGAAAGCCCCCGGCGCGTCCTACACGATGTGCGGCGCAGCGGGGGCATGCTGGTAAATGCCTGCTTGAATCGTTTCTGCACTACCAACCACTGGTGGGGCGGGTGGGACTCGAACCCACGGCCGACGGATTATGAGTCCGCTGCTCTAACCGGCTGAGCTACCGCCCCTAACGGCGCGTCGCGCACATTTGTGCGCGCCGTCTGCCGCAGCATAGCCGCTCATACGATCTCCTGCCTCGGATGGTCGGCATCGCACGCCCATGAGGACTGCGCGGAGATCCCAGCGGTTCCACGGGATACGAAAAAGGACCCCGAAGGGTCCGATTCCGCTGCTCTCCCGACTGGACTCGAACCAGTAACCTGCCGGTTAACAGCCGGCTGCTCTGCCAATTGAGCTACAGGAGATCGAGCTCCCCCGACTGGACTCGAACCAGTAACCTGCCGATTAACAGTCGGCTGCTCTGCCAATTGAGCTACAGGGGAATGCCTCGCTGCTTCGAACGTACCCACCTGGGGTGACCCGGGCGGCGTGCGTTCGCTGCGACACATACATTAGCGCAAGCAGGGGGGTGCTCCGCCAATCGGTTCCGCCCCGGGTGATCACGGGGCCGCGCGGGTAGGCGCGGCACACACGCTAGGGAAGGGTGACGCCATGCGATACCGGCTCACGTTCGCCGCCGGACTGGCCCTCGGATATGTGCTCGGAACCCGGGCGGGGCACGAGCGCTATGAGCAGTTGAAGAAGTCCGCACGTCAGATGGTGCAGAACCCCGCCGTGCGGAACACCGCCGAGTCGGCCGCCCAGACGTCGCGCGAGATGGCGGGCAAGGCGTTCCACGCGGTGAGCGACAAGGTCGGGGACCGGGTGCCCGCCTCGGTCGCCGACCGGGTTCGTTCCCTGCGCGAACGCGGCCAGGGTGGCGGCGAGGACGACTGGGGCACGAGCAACACCTGACCGGGCGCGTCGGACCCTGACAGCGTTGTCCCGGCCACCGCCGTCCCAGTAGCCCCTCGCGTGCGGCAGAATCGTCAACCATGGGGATAGTCGCCGGGCTGGACAGCTCTTCCGCCTTCACTCGCATCGTCGTCTGCGACACGGACACGGGTGCCGTACTGCGGCAGGGGTACGCCCCGCATCCCGTCGAACCGAAGGCGACCGAGGTCGATCCGCAGGCCTGGCTGCTCTCGCTCGGCGAGGCCGCGGGCGGCGGGCTACTCGAAGGAGTCCAGGCCATCGGCGTGTCCGCCCAGCAGCACGGCCTGATCGCGCTGGACGGCCAAGGCGCTCTCGTACGGCCCGCGCTGACCGGGAACGACAAGCGGGCGCAGGTCTCCGCGGCCGATCTGATCGACGGACTCGGCAGCCGGGAGGCCTGGGCGCAGGCCGTGGGCTGTGTGCCGCAGGCCGCGCAGGCGGTGTCCAAGCTGCGCTGGCTGGCGCGCAACGAGCCGGAGGCCGCCCAGCGCACCGCCGGTGTCCTCCAGGCGCACGACTGGCTGGTGTGGCAGCTGCTCGGCCGCCCGGCCCGCCGCACCACCGACCGCGGCGCCGCGTCCGGCACCGGCTACTGGTCCGCCGCCACCGGCTTCTACCGTCCCGACCTGGTCGAGCTCGCGCTCGGACACCAGGTGGCGCTGCCCGACGTGCTCGGGCCGTCCGAGGCGGCGGGCACCACCCCCGAGGGGCTGCTGATCTCGGCCGGTACGGGCGAGACGATGGCGGCGGCGTTCGGGCTCGGGGTCGGCGCGGGCGACGCGGTGGTCTCGCTCGGGGCCTCGGGTTCCGTCATGGCCGTCCATCACGAGGCGCTGGCCGACCCGAGCGGCATGATTACGTCGTTCGCCGACGCCACCGGGATGCACCTGCCCGTCGTGCATACGAGCAATGCCGTACGGGCCCTGCGCGGCACGGCGGAGATGCTCGGCGCCGAGGACCTCGACGAACTGAGCGCGCTGGCCCTGAAGTCCACGCCCGGCGCCAGCGGTCTCGTACTGCTGCCGTACCTGGAGGGCGAGCGGACGCCCCGGCTGCCGCACGCGGCGGGCACGCTGGCCGGACTGCGGCGCGAGTCGATGAAGCCGGAGCACCTGGCGCGGGCCGCCTTCGAGGGGATGCTCTGCTCGCTGGCCGACGCCCTGGACGTGCTGCGCGGGCGCGGGGTCGAGGTCCGGCGGGTGTTCCTGCTCGGGGCGGCCGCCGAACTGCCCGCCGTGCAGGCGGCCGCGCCGGCTCTCTTCGGTACGCAGGTCGTCGTGCCGCAGCCCGCCGAGTACGCGGCGCTCGGCGCGGCGCGGCAGGCGGCCTGGGCGCTCGGCGTCTCGCAGGGCACGCTCGCCGCACACACCCCGCCGGCCTGGCAGGGCGCGGCGGCCCAGGTGTTCGAGCCCGGCGAGGAACTGGCGGTGGGTCAGGCCGTACGCCAGCAGTACATCGCGACGCGCGACGAGATCCACCCCGGCGCCTTCGGCCAGGGTGCTTGACCCGGACCCGGCAGGGGCCCTTTGCTATTCCTTTTGACTCCAGCACGATAATCGCTTGAGCTTCCAGGGGTGGAGTGTCGCAAGATGGGGGGTCGAACCCCCGATCTTGCCGACCCGGAGAGCCTGCGCGTGCTCATACGACTCCTGCGGACCCATCTAGGGCCGTACAAGAAACCGATTGCCCTGCTGGTGCTGCTGCAACTGCTGCAGACCAGCGCCACCCTTTATCTGCCCACCCTGAACGCGAACATCATTGACAACGGTGTCGTGAACGGGGACACGGGTTACATCCTGGGGCACGGCGGCATCATGATCGCCGTCAGCCTCGTCCAGGTGTTCTGCAACATCGGTGCCGTCTACTTCGGCGCCAGGACCGCCGCGGCCCTCGGCCGTGACGTGCGGGCCGCCGTCTTCGCGCGGGTCCAGTCGTTCTCCGCCCGCGAGGTCGGCCAGTTCGGGGCGCCGTCCCTGATCACCCGCACCACCAATGACGTCCAGCAGGTCCAGATGCTGGTCCTCATGGCGTTCACGCTGATGGTGTCCGCGCCGATCATGTGTGTCGGCGGCATCATCATGGCGCTCGGCCAGGACGTGCCGCTGTCCGCGGTGCTGCTCGCGGTCGTCCCGGTCCTCGGCATCGCCGTCTCGCTGATCGTGCGCAAGATGCGGCCGCTGTTCCGCACCATGCAGACCCGCCTGGACACGGTGAACCGGGTGCTGCGCGAGCAGATCACCGGCAACCGCGTGATCCGGGCCTTCGTCCGGGACGAGTACGAGCAGGACCGCTTCCGCGGCGCCAACACCGACCTGACCGACGTCTCGCTGTCCACCGGGCGGCTGATGGCGCTGATGTTCCCGACCGTCATGACCGTCGTGAACGTCTCCTCGGTCGCGGTCGTCTGGTTCGGTGCGCACCGCATCGACAGCGGGGACATGCAGATCGGCCAGCTCACCGCGTTCCTCGCGTACCTCATGCAGATCGTGATGGCCGTCATGATGGCCACCTTCATGTTCATGATGGTGCCGCGCGCCGAGGTCTGTGCCGAGCGCATCGAGGAGGTGCTCGGGACCGACACCAGCGTGGTGCCGCCCGAGAACCCGGTGCGCGAGCTGCGCCGGCACGGTCATCTGGAGGTGCGCGGCGCCGACTTCAAGTACCCGGGCGCGGAGGCCTCCGTGCTGCGGGGCGTGGAGCTCGTGGCCCGGCCCGGCGAGACCACCGCGATCATCGGGTCGACGGGCAGCGGAAAGTCGACACTGCTCGGCCTCGTGCCGCGCCTGTTCGACGCGACCGACGGCGCGGTCCTGGTCGACGGCGAGGACGTCCGCACGCTCGATCCCGTCCTGCTCGCCAAGACCGTTTCGCTGGTCCCGCAGAAGCCGTACCTGTTCTCGGGGACGGTGGCCACCAATCTGCGCTACGGCAACCCCGACGCGAGCGACGAGGAGCTCTGGCACGCCCTTGAGGTCGCGCAGGCCAAGGAGTTCGTCAGCAAGCTGGAAGGCGGCCTCGACGCGCCGATCGCGCAGGGCGGCACGAACGTGTCCGGCGGTCAGCGCCAGCGGCTCGCGATCGCACGCACCCTGGTGCAGCGCCCGGAGATCTTCCTCTTCGACGACTCGTTCTCGGCGCTCGACTACGCCACCGACGCGGCCCTGCGCTCGGCGCTCGGCCGCGAGACCGCCGAGGCCACGGTCGTGATCGTGGCCCAGCGGGTCTCCACCATCCGGGACGCCGACCGGATCATCGTCCTCGACGAGGGACAGGTCGTCGGGACCGGCCGCCATCACGAGCTGATGGCCGACAACGAGACGTACCGGGAGATCGTGCTCTCCCAGCTGACGGAGGCTGAGGCGGCATGAGCGGGCCCGGTGGACGCATGATGATGGGCGGCGGCCCGGATCAGCGGTCGATGAACTTCAAGGAGTCCGGCAAACGGCTGGTCAGACAGCTGGCGCCGGAGAAGGCCACGCTGTGGGTGATGCTGCTCGCGGTCGTGTGCAGCGTCGGCCTCTCGGTGGTCGGGCCGAAGATCCTCGGCAAGGCGACCGACCTGATCTTCGCCGGGGTGGTCGGTCGGCAGATACCGGCCGGCGTCACCAAGGCGCAGGCGATCGACGGCCTGCGGCACAAGGGCCAGGGCGGCCTCGCGGACATGCTCTCCGGGGTGGACTTCACGCCGGGCAACGGCATCGACTTCGGCGGTGTCGGCAGCGTGCTGCTCGCCGCGCTCTCGGTGTACGTGTGCGCGGGTCTGCTCATGCTGGTGGCGACCCGGCTCTCCAACCGGGCCATCAACAAGACCGTCTTCCGGATGCGCGAGGACATCCAGACGAAGCTGTCGCGGCTGCCGCTGTCGTACTTCGACAAGGCCAAGCGCGGTGAGGTGCTCAGCCGGGCGACCAACGACATCGACAACATCTCGCAGACGATGCAGCAGACGATGGGCCAGCTCATCAACTCGCTGCTGACCATCGTCGGCGTTCTGGTGATGATGTTCTGGATCTCGCCCCTGCTCGCGCTCGTGGCGCTGGTCACGGTGCCGTTGTCGGTGGTCGTGGCGACGAAGGTCGGCAAGCGGTCGCAGCCGCAGTTCGTCCAGCAGTGGAAGTCGACGGGCAAGCTGAACGCGCACATCGAGGAGATGTACACCGGGCACGCCCTGGTGAAGGTGTTCGGCCGCCAGCAGGAGTCGGCGAACGCCTTCGCCGAGCAGAACGACGCGCTGTACGAGGCGTCGTTCAAGGCGCAGTTCAACAGCGGCGTCATGCAGCCGCTGATGATGTTCGTGTCCAACCTGAACTACGTCCTGGTGGCGGTGGTCGGCGGTCTGCGGGTCGCCACCGGAACGCTGTCCATCGGCGACGTCCAGGCCTTCATCCAGTACTCGCGGCAGTTCTCGATGCCGCTCACCCAGGTCGCCTCGATGGCGAACCTGGTGCAGTCCGGTGTCGCCTCGGCCGAGCGGATCTTCGAGCTGCTCGACGCCGAGGAGCAGGCGCCCGACGCGTCCTCGCCCGAGCGGCCCGAGGTGCTGCGCGGCGCGGTCGCGCTGGAGAACGTGTCGTTCCGCTACGAGCCGGAGAAGCCGCTCATCGAGGACCTCTCGCTGGCGGTGGAGCCCGGTCACACGGTCGCGATCGTCGGCCCGACGGGCGCCGGCAAGACGACGCTGGTGAACCTGCTCATGCGGTTCTACGAGGTCACCGGCGGCCGGATCACCCTGGACGGGGTGGACGCCGCGAAGATGACCCGCGAGGAGCTGCGCTCCGGGATCGGCATGGTGCTCCAGGACACCTGGCTGTTCGGCGGCTCGATCGCGGACAACATCGCGTACGGCGCGGCAGAAAGAGGTGCCGCGCGAAGCGCGTCAGGCAAGGGTGGTGGCGGGCGACGGGAGGGCGTGACGCGCGAGGAGATCGAGGAGGCGGCCAGGGCGGCCCACGCGGACCGTTTCATCCGGACGCTCCCCGAGGGTTACGACACCGTCATCGACGACGAGGGCACGGGGGTCAGCGCGGGCGAGAAGCAGCTGATCACCATCGCGCGGGCGTTCCTGTCCGACCCGGTGATCCTGGTCCTGGACGAGGCGACGAGTTCGGTCGACACCCGTACCGAGGTACTGATCCAGAAGGCGATGGCGCGGCTCGCCCACGGGCGCACCTCGTTCGTCATCGCGCACCGGCTCTCCACGATCCGGGACGCGGACGTCATCCTGGTGATGGAGAACGGCTCGATCGTCGAACAGGGCACGCACGACGAGCTGTTGACGGCGGAGGGTGCCTACGCCCGTCTGTACGCCGCCCAGTTCGCCCAGGCGGTTGCCGAAGTCGACTGATTCGCGAGGCGGTTGGGGCCGGTACCGGATTCGTTTCGGACCGGCCCTTCGTCAGTCCAGATATCCCCGCAGCTGGTCCGCGAACGCGTGATCGCGGAGTTTGTTCAGCGTCTTGGACTCGATCTGGCGGATGCGTTCGCGCGTCACGCCGAAGATGCGCCCTATCTCCTCCAGGGTGCGGGGGCGCCCGTCGGCGAGCCCGTAGCGCAGCTGGACCACCTTGCGTTCGCGCTCGCCGAGCGTGGAGAGCACGGCCTCCAGGTGTTCGCGCAGCAGCAGGAAGGCGGCGGATTCGACGGGGGACGCGGCGTCGCCGTCCTCGATGAGGTCGCCGAGCGCGACATCGTCCTCCTCCCCCACCGGCGCGTGCAGCGAGACGGGCTCCTGGGCCAGGCGCAGGACCTCTCCGACCCGTTCCGGCGTCAGGTCGAGGTGGGCGGCGACCTCTTGGGGCGTCGGCTCGTAGCCGCGCTCCTGGAGCATCCGGCGCTGGACGCGCACCACGCGGTTGATGAGCTCGACCACGTGGACGGGGACGCGGATGGTGCGGGCCTGGTCGGCGAGCGCGCGCGACATGGCCTGGCGGATCCACCATGTCGCGTACGTGGAGAACTTGTAGCCGCGCGCGTAGTCGAACTTCTCGACGGCCCTGATCAGTCCGAGGTTTCCTTCCTGGACCAGGTCGAGCATGGTGAGCCCGCGCCCCACGTACCGCTTGGCGACGGAGACGACCAGACGCAGGTTGGCCTCGATGAGCCGGCGCTTGGCCATCCGGCCCATGACGACCAACTTGTCGAGGTCCACGGCGAGTTGGGAGTCCAGGTCGACGGCGGTGCTCAGCCTCTCCTCGGCGAACAGGCCCGCTTCGACGCGCCGGGCGAGCTCGACCTCCTCTGCCGCGGTGAGCAGCGGGATGCGGCCGATCTCGCGCAGGTACTGGCGAAAGAGGTCCGAGGACGGGCCGCCGGTATCCGAGCGGCTCGGCCGGGGGTCCGGTGGTTCGGGGACCTCTTCCTCGGCGACCTGGCCGGGACCTGCGACCGGGCCCGGTTCCGCCTCGGGGTGGTGCACGGACCGCGACTGCGGCGGTACGGCCGTGACGACGTCGTTGTCGGTCAGGGTCTGGGTCTGCACGGGGGCGACCTCCAGGTGATCGCTGCCGGATCGGGGGCGGGCGGCAGCGGGACGGGGGCGGCCGGACCGCTTTCCGTCCCGTACGCGATGAGCGGATCCGCGGGGGTGAGGTGCCCACCGACAGGGGTGGGCGGGCCGCGCTCCGAGGACTCAGGCACCGCCACCCAGTGTGGGGTACGACACATGGTCGACGCGACGGGCGTGCGGTGACTTTTTGAAGCCGGTGCGTGACCGGGTGATTACCCGGACGGATATGCCGCCCCGGTCGCGGCCCACGGCCGGGGCGGCGGCTTCCGCTCCGGCGGGTACCCCGTGCGGCGCGCCTAAAGCGCTGCCGCGCCCTTGTTTCGCAGGGCCTGGCCGTACTGCTGGAGGACCCACAACTCGTTCTGGACGGCGGCCAGTTGGGCCGGGTCGCCGTTCTGGCCGAGGCGGGCCAGGGTGCCCTGGATGTCCAGGAGGCGGCGGTCGACGGCCCGGCGGCGCACGGCCACCAACTGCTCGCCGACGTACGCCTCGTCGACCGTGCGGGCGTGGATGGCCTCCACCGCGAGCTCGGTGACCAGGGCGCGCACCACGTCGTTGGGGGCGCAGTCCATAACGGCCGGCAGGTAGTCGGAGGGGGCGTCGGTGGCGCCGCCCGCTTCCTGGATGCACTGGCGGACCGCGGCGTAGGGCGGGGCGGTGAATTCGTCGGCGCCGTACGCGTCGAAGGCCGGGGACACCAGGTGCGGGTGCTGCAACGCCAGCTTGAGGAGCTCGCGTTCGGTGCGGTGGGCGGGGCTGCGCAGGTTCAGCGCGGGGCCTGCGACGGCGCCCCGGGGGGCGGCGCTCTCGTACTGCTGCTGACGGTGGTGGGCGGGGGCGGGGCCCTTGCCGCCGCGGTCGCGGGCCCAGCGGGCGAGCTGGGCGACCCGCTTGACCACGAACTGGGTGTCCAGGATGCCGAGGATGCCGGCGAGCTGGACGGCGACCTCGTGCTGGGAGGCGACGTTCTTGATGCGGGCGACGATCGGCGCCGCCTCGTCGAGCGCGGCGGCCCGGCCCGCCGGGGTCTCCAGGTCGTAGCGTCGCACGATCTGGCGGATCGCGAACTCGAAGAGCGGGGTGCGGGGTTGGACCAGGTCGGCGACCGCCTCGTCACCCTTGGCCAGGCGCAGGTCGCAGGGGTCCATGTTGTCGGGGGCGATCGCGATGTACGTTTCGGCGGCGAACTTCTGGTCGTCCTCGAAGGCGCGCAGGGCCGCCTTCTGGCCGGCCGCGTCGCCGTCGAAAGTGAAGATCACGCGGGCCGAGCCGTTGTCCATCAGGAGGCGGCGCAGGATCTTGATGTGGTCGCCGCCGAAGGCCGTGCCGCAGGTCGCGATGGCGGTGGTGACCCCGGCCAGGTGGCAGGCCATGACGTCGGTGTAGCCCTCGACCACGACCGCGCGGCTGGCCTTGGCGATGTCCTTCTTGGCCAGGTCGATTCCGTACAGGACCTGCGACTTCTTGTAGATCGGCGTCTCGGGGGTGTTGAGGTACTTCGGGCCCTGGTCGTCGTCGCGCAGCTTGCGCGCGCCGAAGCCGACGACCTCGCCGGACACGTCGCGGATCGGCCACATCAGGCGGCCGCGGAAGCGGTCGATGGGGTTGCGGCGGCTCTCCTGGGCCAGGCCCGAGGTCAGCAGCTCCTTGTCGCTGAAGCCCTTGCCGCGCAGATAGCGCGTCAGGTGGTCCCAGCCCGCCGGGCTGTAGCCCACCCCGAAGTGGGCGGCCGCCGCCTGGTCGAAGCCGCGCTCCGCGAGGAAGGCGCGGCCGATCTCGGCCTCGGGGCTGCCCAGCTGCTCGATGTAGAACTGGGCGGCGGCCTTGTGCGCCTCGACCAGGCGGATGCGCTCGCCGCGCTGGTGCGACGGGTTGTACCCGCCCTCCTCGTACCGCAGCGTGATGCCCGCGGTGGCGGCGAGCCGCTCGACCGCCTCGGAGAACGACAGGTGGTCGATCTTCCGGACGAAGGCGATCGTGTCGCCGCCTTCCTGGCAGCCGAAGCAGTGGAAGAGACCCTTGCTCGGGCTGACCTGGAAGGACGGGGACTTCTCGTCGTGAAAGGGACACAGGCCCTTGAGGTTGCCGCCTCCCGCGTTGCGCAGCTGGAGGTACTCGGACACGACGGCGTCGATCGGGACCGCGTCCCGGACCGCCTTCACGTCGTCATCGTTGATCCTGCCTGCCACGCATGAAGTCTACGGGGACGGTGTGACATCACGGAGCGAGGGAGCCGAGCGGGACCGACGGGTCGGCCAGTGCCTCGGTGTCCACCTGGGTCCCGGCCCGGATCAGGGCCTGGATCGGCTCTGTGACGTCCCACACGTTCACGTTCATCCCGGCGAGCACCCGGCGCTCCTTCAGCCAGAACGCGATGAACTCACGCTTGCCCGCGTCCCCGCGGATCACCACCTGGTCGTACGAGCCGGGCGGCGCCCAGCCCGAGTATTCGAGGCCGAGGTCGTACTGGTCGGAGAAGAAGTAGGGCACGCGGTCGTAGGTGACGTCCTGGTCCAGCATCGCGCGGGCGGCGGCCGGGCCGCCGTTGAGCGCGTTGGCCCAGTGTTCGACGCGCAGCCGGGTTTCGAGCAGCGGGTGGTGGACGGCGGCCACGTCACCCGCCGCGAAGATGTCCGGGTCGGAGGTGCGCAGCGAGCTGTCCACGGCGATGCCGCCGCCGTGCGCGCGGTCGACCATGGCGAGGCCCGCCATCTCGGCGAGGGAGCCGCGCGGGGCGGCGCCGATCGCGGCCAGCACGTCGTGCGCCGGGTGCTCCTCGCCGTCGTCGGTGCGGGCGGCCAAAACCATGCCGTCCTGGCCGACGATCTCGGTGAGGCGGGCGCCGAAGTGGAAGCGGACGCCGTGCTCGGCGTGCAGGTCGGCGAAGATCTGGCCGAGCTCGGGGCCGAGCACGTTGTGCAGCGGGGTGGGCTCCGGCTCGACGATGGTGACTTCCGCCCCGTATCCGCGGGCCGCGGCCGCGACTTCCAGGCCGATCCAGCCGGCGCCCGAGATCACGAGGTGGCCGTTGTCGCGGCCGAGCGCCTTCAGGACGTGCTTGAGCCGCTCGGCGTGGGACAGGCGGCGCAGGTGGTGGACACCCGCCAGGTCCGTGCCGGGGACGTCCAGGCGGCGCGGCTCGGCGCCGGTGGCCAGCAGCAGCCGGTCGTACTGGATGAGGGTGGCGTCACCGAGCTGTACCGTCTTGGCGGCGCGGTCGATGGCGGTGACGGGCTGGCCGAGGTGGAGCTCGATGTCGGCCTGCGCGTACCAGGCGGGTTCGTGCACGAAGACGCTGTCGCGCTCCTCCTTGCCGGCCAGGAACCCCTTGGACAGGGGCGGCCGTTCGTAGGGGTGCTCGCGTTCGTCGCCGATGAGGATCACCCGCCCGTTGAAGCCCTCGGAGCGGAGGGTCTCGGCGGCTTTCGCCCCCGCGAGACCGCCTCCGACGATGACGAATGTCCGATCTGCGTCGACCACTTGATGCCTCCTTGTTGCGCTGCCGCCATGTGCGAGCGTCCCGCACGGAGCGTGATGGGGGAAGGGGGCTTGCTCCGTTGGGGCGTCGGGTCGGCCTGGATTACCGGTGGTGCACGGTGAGTCTGGAGTGCAGGGAGCGGGCTGCCGCGTCGGTGAGCGAGGCGATCTGGTCGACGATCACGCGCTTCTTGGTGCGGTCGTCGTCGGCCTCGTCGTACAGGGCGCGGAACTGCGGGTCCAGGCCGTCGAAGGGGGCTCGGGCGGTCAGCGCCTCGGCGAGTTCGGCGAGCACGACGCGCTGGTCGGCGCGGAGCCTTTCCTGCTCGTCGCGCTGCATCACATAGCGGTCGGCGACGGCCTTGAGGACGGCGCATTCGGTGCGGGTCTCGCGCGGGACGACCAGCTCCGCCCCGTACCGGATGAGGGGCCCGGTGCCGAACGCGGCGCGGGTGGCTGCCTCGGCGGCCAGGCAGAACCGGCCGATGAGCTGGCTGGTGGCGTCCTTGAGGCGGGCCTGGGCGACCGCCGAGCCGTTGTAGCCGCGCGGCCACCACTCCTGGGCGAGCAGCCGCTCCAGCGCCTCGGTCAGCTCCTGCGGGTCGGTGTCCGCGGGGACGTACCTGCCGATGGCGACGCGCCAGATGTCGGCTCGCTCGGCCTCGGAGAAGAGGGCGCGCGGGTCGACGTGGCCGGCGTGCAGACCGTCCTCGAAGTCGTGCACCGAGTACGCCACGTCGTCGGACCAGTCCATGACCTGGGCCTCGAAGCACTTGAGGTAGGGGGTGGCGCCCTCCCGGACCCACTCGAAGACCGGCAGGTCGTCCTCGTACACCCCGAACTTCACGGAGGCCGGGTCGGTGGGGTGGCCGCCACGTGCCCAGGGGTACTTGGTGGCGGCGTCCAGGGCGGCGCGGGTGAGGTTGAGACCGACGCTGACGGGGCTTCCGGTGACCGAGGAGCGCACGAAGCGCTTCGGTTCGAGGCGGGTGAGCAGGCGCAGCGAC
Organism: Streptomyces sp. NBC_01431; assembly: GCF_036231355.1. Classification (NCBI taxonomy): domain Bacteria; kingdom Bacillati; phylum Actinomycetota; class Actinomycetes; order Kitasatosporales; family Streptomycetaceae; genus Streptomyces; species Streptomyces sp. NBC_01431. The sequence continues at coordinate 5,600,441 of NZ_CP109496.1, read as the reverse complement.
TGGGCGTTGCCCTCGAAGCCGCCGATGTCCTTGGCGAAGTCGTTGAGCGCCTGTTCGCCGTTGTGCCCGAACGGCGGGTGGCCCATGTCGTGGGCGAGGCAGGCGGCTTCCACGAGGTCCGGGTCGCAGCCGAGGGCGGCGCCGAGTTCGCGGCCGACCTGGGCGCACTCCAGCGAGTGCGTGAGGCGGGTGCGCGGGCTGGCGTCCCAGGCCTGGCTCCGCGAGCCGGGCGTGACGACCTGCGTCTTGCCCGAGAGGCGGCGCAGCGCCCCCGAGTGCAGCACCCGCGCGCGGTCGCGCTGGAAGGCGGTGCGGCCGGGCCGCTTGTCGGGCTCGGCGGCCCACCGTTCAGTGTCGGCCTCGGCGTAGAACTCCATGCACCGACAGTAAACGCAGTCACTGACAAGCGGACTCAAGTGGCCGTCGGGTATCGCCCTCGGACCCGCCCTCAGGCAGCCCGTCGCCCTTCGGCCGCGAGAGCTTCGACCGCGAGCTCTTCGACCGCGACGGGCGCAAGGCCGCCGCCCGCCGGTGACGCCGCGCGCGTCAGCGCCTGTTCGTACCGGTGCAGGACGAGCCGGGCCATGGCCGGGTGCGCCCCCAGGGGTGCGGCCGCGAGCCACGGCGCCTTGGCCGCGCTCTGCGCCGCGAAACGTCCCGGGGCGGTGAAATGGGAGGCGATCGCGATCCGGTTCCTGCCGCGCGCGGCGAGTGCGTGCAGCGCCTCGGGCACGCTGGGCGAGGCGGCGGAGGCGTAGGCGGGCAGGACCGGGATTCCGCCGAGGCGTTCGCTGAGCAGCCGGGCGGTGCGGCGGATGTCGGCGGCCGAGTCGGGGTCGCGGGACCCGGCGGCGGCCAGCACCACCCCGGCGCCGCGCAGGGTACGGGCGTCGAGGTGCCAGCCCGCCTCCATGAGGCGCCCGTACAGCGCCTCGACGAGCAGGGGGTGCGGGCCGAGCGGGGGCGCGGTCCAGGTGCGTAGATGGCTGCCCGCGGTGGCCAGCGCCCGGGGTATGTCGTGCTTGACGTGGTGGCCCCGGCTCAGCAGCAGCGGCACCACGACGGCCTCTCCGCGCAGGGTGGCCAGCGTGTCGGTGAGCAGCGGGCGGTCGATCTCGATGTGGCCGAGGCGGACGTCGAGGCCGGGCCGCAGCTCGCGGACCCGGTCGAGGAGAGCGGTGACCGTCCGCAGCGCGCCGGGGTCGCGGCTGCCGTGGGCGACGGCGACGAGGGCGGGGCGGCCGGTTGAGGGCATCGGGGCGGGGGTTCCGTTCAGTCGTACGCGGCTGAGCTGGCTGCCCAGTTGGGCCGTGATGCGGGTGAGGAGCTGGGCAGTGCTGTCGAAGGGCGGGGACTGGCTCGTCTCCGTCTCCGCGGGGATGTGATCCGTCTCCGTCATGGACCGATCCTGCCGGGCGTACGTTGCCGGGCCGTTGCGCGCCGGTGACGGGTGTTTTCCACGGCCTCACGGGGACGGCGGCGCGGGGGTGCGGGGGGGGTCGGGGGTGCGCCGCTCGTGACCAGGTGGACCGCGTGCGGCGGTCGGCGGCAGGGCCCGGACCGGGCCGGACGGAGGCGCCCCACGGATCCCGCGGTCCGCGCCGCATCGGCGGCCGGGCTCCTCGCCGCACTCGGCGCCGCCTGCCCCGGCTCGCGCGCCGGGTCGCGCGGCTCGCGGAAGCCGCGGCCCACGGATCCCGCGGTCCGCGGACGACCGCCTCGCGGGGCGGGGGCCGGATGCGCGATGGACGTGGCCGTGTCACAGAGCTGTGCGGATGTGGGCGTGCGGCGAACCGGCGTGCCGGGCGCCGCGTCCATCCCGTCGTACACCGACGGAGATCAGCAGGGGGAGCCACGTGCCGCGCATCCGACTGAAGCGACCGCGTCTGCCGCGCACCCGGGCCGGCCGACGACGGCTCGTGCGGGGCGTCGTGGCCGGGTGCGTGCTCGCGCTGACGCCCGCCGCCTGGGTGTACGCCGCCACCGCCGACCGGATCGGCACGGTGGCCGACGCCCCGGCGTCCGGGGTCGCCGTGGTGTTCGGGGCGGGCCTGTGGGACGGCAAGCCGTCGACGTACCTCGCCAACCGTCTCGACGCGGCCGTGCAGTTGTACCGGGCGGGCAAGGTGAAGGCGGTCCTGGTCACCGGCGACAACAGCCGTACCGAGTACGACGAGCCCGACGCGATGCGCGGCTATCTCGTCCAGCACGGCGTGCCGGACCAGCGGGTGGTCAGCGATTTCGCGGGCTTCGACACCTGGGACTCCTGCACCCGGGCCAAGAAGATCTTCGGCGTGGACCGGGCCGTCCTGGTGAGCCAGGGCTTCCACATCCGCCGCGCCGTCGCCCTGTGCGAGGCCGCGGGCATCACGTCGTACGGCGTCGGTGTCGATGCCGCGCACGACGTGACCTGGTACTACGGCGGGGTGCGGGAGGTGTTCGCGGCGGAGAAGGCCGCGGTGGACGCGGCGTTCCGTCCCGACCCGACCTTCCTCGGTCCCAAGGAGCCGGGGGTCGCCCGCGCGTTGGCGGGCTGACCGGGGCTCCGATGGGCGCGCCTCCCCTCACGGCACCCCGAGCGCCGCGATGAGGTCGCCGCACCCGGCGCGTAACCGGCGGGCGGGGGCGGGCGTAACACGGCCGTCCCACACTGACGGGCATGCTCCTCGACACTCCGGCTCCCTCCGACGTGACCGCCACCCACTGCCCGTACTGCTCGCTCCAGTGCGGCATGGGGCTGCGGGTCGCGCCCGGTGCGGACGGCGGCCTCGACGTGGTCGAGCGGGACTTCCCGGTGAACCGGGGCGCGCTCTGCGGCAAGGGGCGCACCGCGCCCGCGCTGCTCTCCCCCGGGGCCCGGCTGACCGGTCCGCTGATCCGGCGCCCCGCCACCGGCAGGCTCGAACCGGCCACCTGGGAGGAGGCGCTGGGCCGGGTCGCCCAGGGCCTCGGCGGTGTGCGGCAGGAGTACGGGGCCGACGCGGTCGGGGTGTTCGGCGGCGGCGGGCTGACCAACGAGAAGGCGTACGCGCTGGGGAAGTTCGCCCGGGTGGTGCTCGGGACCTCGCAGATCGACTACAACGGACGGTTCTGCATGTCGTCGGCGGCCGCGGCCCACCAGCGGGCCTTCGGCGTGGACCGGGGGATGCCGTTTCCGCTGGCGGACGTGGCCCGGACCGGCTGTGTGATCCTGGCGGGCTCGAACCTCGCCGAGACCATGCCGCCCGCCCTGCGCTATCTGCGCGAACTGCGGGAGAACGGCGGCAAGTTGATCGTCATCGATCCGCGCAGGACGAAGACCGCCGAGCAGGCCGACCTGCACCTGGCGCCCCGGCCCGGCACCGACCTGGCCCTGGCGCTCGGTCTGCTGCACCTGGTGGTGGCCGAGGGGCGCGCGGACGAGGAGTTCATCCGGGAGCGGACGGCGGGCTGGGAGACGGCGCGGGCGGGGGCGATGGCGCACTGGCCGGAGCAGGTGGAGCGGATAACGGGGGTGCCGGTGCCCCAACTCCGGGAAGCCGTTGCCCTGTTCTGTGACGCGCCGGACGCGATGGTGCTGACCGCGCGCGGTGCCGAGCAGCACGCCAAGGGCACCGACACGGTCGGCGCGTGGATCAACTTCTGCCTGGCGACCGGCCGGGCGGGCCGCCCGCTGTCCGGGTACGGCTGTCTCACCGGCCAGGGCAACGGGCAGGGCGGCCGCGAACACGGCCAGAAGGCAGACCAGTTGCCCGGCTACCGCAAGCTGACCGACCCGGCTGCGCGGGCCCATGTGGCCGGGGTGTGGGGCGTCGACCCGGACTCGCTGCCGGGCCCCGGGCGCAGCGCGTACGAACTCCTGGACGCGCTGGGCGGCGAGGTGAAGGCGCTGCTCGTCATGGGGTCGAATCCGGTGGTGTCGGCGCCGCGCGCCTCCCATGTGGAGGGCAGGCTGCGGGAGTTGGACTTCCTGGCCGTCGCCGACGTGGTGCTCTCGGAGACCGCCGAACTCGCGGACGTGGTGCTTCCGGTGACGCAGTGGGCGGAGGAGACGGGCACCACGACCAATCTGGAGGGGCGGGTGCTGCTCCGGCGGGCCGCCCTCACACCCCCGGCGGGCGTACGAAGCGATCTGGAGGTCCTCAACTCCCTTGCGGAGGCGCTTGGTTCGGACTCCGCTGCGAAGGGGTTCCCGGTCGATCCGGAGGAGGTGTTCGAGGAGCTGCGGCGGGCCTCGGCCGGCGGGGCCGCGGACTACTCGGGCATCAGCTACGCCCGCATCGATGCCGAGGACGGGGTGTTCTGGCCGTGCCCCGAGGAGGGGCATCCGGGCACGCCCCGGCTGTTCCTCGACCGGTTCGCGACCGAGGACGGCCGGGCCAGGTTCGTGGAGGTCACGCACCGGGGCCCGGACGAGGAGACCGACGCCGACTACCCGGTGGTGCTCACGACGGGCCGGGTCCTCGCCCAGTACCAGTCGGGCGCGCAGACCCGGCGCGTCCCCGAACTGAACACGGCCGCCCCCGGCGCCTACGTCGAGATGCACCCGCTGCTCGCCGCCCGGATCGGGGTGGCCGACGGCGATCGGGTGACGGTGACCTCACGGCGCGGGCGGGCCACCGCCCCGGCGCGGGTCACCGGCGCCATCCGGTCGGACACCGTCTTCATGCCGTTCCACTGGGCGGGCGAGGGCCGGGCCAACAACCTGACGAACCCGGCGCTCGACCCGGTGTCGAAGATGCCGGAGTTCAAGGTGTGCGCGGTGCGGGTGGAGCGGACCGGCTGAGCCAGTCGCCGCCGGGGATCAGTGTGCCGCTTGCGCGCAGCTCGCGGTCGAGCCGGGGAGCGGCCAGATAGACCCAGGACCGCACGGTCCGCCCGTCGACGAGCACCTCCCGCACCAGCCGGTCGTAGGTGTTGCGGGGGTGTCCGGGCCCGAAGTGGTCCTCCAACTCGTCGAGTTCGGCGAGGAGTTCGGCGTGATCGGCGGGAGCGACATCGATGAGGGTGCCGGTGATCGTGCCGTCTCCCGCCACGGCGTACGGATAGCCGGGGCCGTCGTACAGGAGGGCGCCAGGCAGCAGCGCCGGGCGCTCGGACACCGTACGGCCGCACAGGAAGCGCTGGTGGTAGCGCTGGCCGGGGCGGAGCGTGCCGTACACGAAGAAGGGCAGCGCGGGCTCGGGGGCGGGGCTCATCCGGCGGCCGTCTCGGCCGTGATCCAGGACAGGTAGGCGGCGCTGCCCGCCACCACCTCGGTCGCGATGATCTCGGGCGTCTCGTAGTCGTGGGCCGCCAGGAGGTGGCGCTCCAGGTCGGGGTAGCGGGCGGCGGTGGTCTTGAAGAGGACCTGCCATTCCTGCGCCGTCTCGATGTTGCCCGCCCACCGGTAGACGGAGGTGACGGGGCCCGCGATCTGCGCGCAGGCGGCGAGGCGGGCTTCCACCGCGCCGCGGGCCAGCGCCGCGGCCTTGTCCGCGCTGTCGGTCGTGGTCTGCACGGTCAGTGGTCCGGCCGGTGTCACGGCTGCCTCCCTCGGTCGTTCGGCCGGGTGCGGCCGGGATGTGAAGATCGCTCCGGCCGGGCCCTCGGTCCTGAACCCACCGGCTGGGACGGAGCGTACGCACGACCGTTACCTGATGTCCCGGTCGCCCTGACGCCCCGCCCCCGGGGCCGATGACCGCGCCCGGCCGCCCGGCGCCCCCGTCGCGCTCAACCGGCGTACGGGTGGACCTCCTTGGCGTCCCGCAGGGCGTGCGCCCACCACGCCACCTGGTCCAGCATCTTCTTCGCGGCGGCGTCGGCCTGCGAGGGCTCGCGGTGCTCGCCGTCCTCGTCGAAGAGGCCGTGCGCGTTGTGGAAGCTCACCGTGTCCCGCACGGTGACGGCGTGCATCTCGGCGTAGACCTGCCGCAGTTGCTCGACCGCCCGCAGACCGCCGGAGATCCCGCCGTACGAGACGAAGCCGACCGGCTTGGCCTGCCACTGGACGTAGTGCCAGTCGATGAGGTTCTTGAGCGAGGCGGGAAAGGAGTGGTTGTACTCGGGGGTGACCACGACAAAGGCGTCAGCACCGGCCAGTTTCGGCGTGATGACGGAGAGCTGGGCCGCCACGGCGGGCGACGGGCTGTGCGAAATGGTGGTGGGCAGCTCGGCCTCGGCCAGGTCGAGCACCTCGACGTCGAACCCGGAGTGCTCGCGGGTACGGGCGAGGAACCAGTCGGCGACGACCGGGGCGAACCGGCCCTCGCGGTTGGAGGCGACGACAACGGTGAGCTTGAGAGGGGCCTTCTCGGCCGTGGTGATGTCCATGGCGAGAAGCTTCCAACCTCAAGCCCGCTTGAGGTCAAGTGGCTTCGGACGGCCAACTATCTTGAAGCCCATGACACTCCCGTACGTCGAGATCGACGGCCGACCCGCCGACGCCGAGAACCTCCTCATTCCCGCGCTGACCGGCGGCTACGGACACTTCACCGCCATGCAGGTCCGCGACGGCCGGGTCCGCGGTCTGGCCCACCACCTCAGCCGCCTCGACCGGGCCACCCGCGAACTGTTCGGCCCGGGGCTCGACGGCGACCGGGTACGCGCACTGGTGCGGCAGGCCCTCACCGCGTCCGGCTGCTCCGACGCGGCGGTACGGGTCCATGTGTACGGGCCTGAGGATGCGCCCACCGCGATGGTGACCGTCCGCGATCCCCAGGACATGCAGCCCACCACCCAGTCCCTGCTGTCCGTGCCGTACGAGCGTCCGGTCGCCCACGTCAAACACCTCGGCGGCTTCGCCCAGGCCTACTACCGCCGGCTCGCCGAAAGCCGGGGTTTCACCGAGGCCCTGCTGACCGGGCCCGGCGGCGTGGTCGCCGAGGGCGCGATCACCAACATCGCCTTCTGGGATGGCAGTTCAGTGGTCTGGCCGAACCGTCCCGCGCTGCTCGGCGTCACCATGGCGGTGCTCGAACCGCGCCTGGCCGAGTACCGCCTGAAGTCGACCCGCCGCGAGGTGACCCTGGACGGCCTCGGCGCGTACACCGCGGCCTTCGTCACCAACTCCCGCGGCATCGCACCGGTCGGCCGCATCGACGAGCGCGAGTTCGCGGTGGACGCGGAGCTGATGAAGGTGGTGTGGCGCGCGTACGAGGAGGCACCCTGGGATGCCATCTGAGGGCGCAGGGGATGGCGAGGGCCGACGGCTGGCGTTGGTCAGTCGCTGCCCCCGTCACCGGACCCGGCCGCCTGCCAGCCCGCCTGGTGACGATCACCCGTCCGGCCCGCTCTCCGTCACTCTTTCGTCCCCCGCCGAAGGGCGCTGCACGGGGTTCCGCACTTAGGTCGTAGGCAGTAGCCCCATGCCGCTCCGTTCCCGGAGGACCCATGCGTACTGCTCGACTCGTGACCAGTGCCCTGCTGGCGACCGTCGCCGCGCTGGGCGCCGATTCCCTCGCGTACGCCGGCAACGACAGGTCCGGTTCGCCGGAACTCTGGCCGGCGAGCGCCCCGCCCGGTACGACGGTGACCGCGAACACCACCGCCTGCGGGTCCGGCTCGCGGGCCGCCGGGGACGCGAACGCCCTCGGCGCGGGCGACTTCCAGATGACGGCCTCCCCGCCGAAGGAGGTGCTCGCCGGGCAGTTCGAGGTGCCGTCGCACGCCCGGCCGGGCGGCTTCCCCAACAGCGTGAACTGCGAGAACGGCAAAGTCGTCGAGACCCGGCTGCCGGTCGCCGGGGACGGCGACCACAACGCGCGGGACCGCGACAAGACCTGGCCCGGGGGCGACCAGCGCGACCACGACACCAGCGCATGGGGCAACGACCCGCGAGACCAGGACAAGACCCGGCCCGGAAACAACCAGCACGACCACGACACCGGCGGACGGGGCAACGACCCACGGGACCAGGACAAGACCCGGCCCGGGGGCGACCAGCACGACCACGACACCGGCGGACGGGGCAACGACCCGCGAGACCAGGACAAGACCCGGCCCGGAAACAACCAGCACGACCACGACACCAGCGGACGGGGCAACGACCCGCGGGGCCACGTGAAGACCGGGGTCGGCGGCAGCATCGGACCCGACACCACCGAGATCGCGGCAGGCGTGGCGGTTCTGGCCGCGGCTGCCGTGGGCGGCACCTGGCTGCTGCGTCGCCGGGCGAGCGGCGCGCAGGGCCGGGGCTGACCGCCCTTGTCGGCCCAGACCGCGCGGCGCAACGCGGGCTGGCTGATGGTGATCGCCGCCTTCGTCGGACTCTGGCTGATCGAGCGGGGCTTCGAGTCGGTGGAACCCCCGCAACCGTCGGCTGCGGAGGCGTTCGCGGCGGGCTCGGCACCGGAACGTACCGGCTGGGCGGCGGCCGTCCCCGGCGGTCCCGCCGTCGCGTCCGCACCGCCGGCCGAGGGCCTGCCGCCCTCGGAACCCGTACGCGTCAAGATCCCCTCGATCCGCGTCGACGCGCCCGTGCTGCCGCTCGGGCTCGGCCCGGACGGCAGCCTGGACGTACCGCCTCCGGGGAACACGAACGTGGCCGGCTGGTACAAGGACGGCACCGCGCCGGGGGTGCGGGGCACCTCGGTGATGGCGGGCCACGTCGATGACTCGCGCGGCCCGGCCGTCTTCTACGCGCTCGGCGCGCTGAAGAAGGGCAGCCGGGTTGAGGTGGCCCGCAAGGACGGCCGCACCGCGGTGTTCGACGTCGACGCGGTCGAGGTGTACGAGAACGACGCGTTCCCGGACACGAAGGTCTACGGCGCCGCCGCGCGCCCGGAGCTACGCCTGATCACCTGCGGCGGCGGCTTCGAGAAGAAGACCGGCTACCGGGGCAACGTAGTGGTCTACGCCCATCTGACCACCGTCCGGCCCCCCGCAGCACCAGCCTCCTGAAGCGCTCGGAGGGGCGCGAGACCCATGCCGCCCAGCTCCCCGGCGGGGGCGACCCCTCACACCCCGCCCCGCGCCCCGCTGAGCGCAAGGTTCCCCCGTGGTAATCGGCGGGATGCGGCCGGGTAACAGCCGCCGCGCACGCTGGGCACATGAGTACGGACATCGTGGTGATCGGCGGCGGCACAGCGGGTGCCCGCCTGGCCCGGCATGTCCCGGTGACCGTCATCGGCGAGGAGACCCACGCACCGTACAACCGGGTGCTCCTCGCGGAGGTGCTCGCCGGGCGGTACGGGCCCGAGGTGATAGCCCTGCCCCCGGTCGCGGTGCGGCGCGGCGTCCGGGCGGTGCGGATCGACCGCGCGGCCCGCGTGGTGCACTGCGACGACGGCAGCGCCGTCCCGTACGGACGGCTCGTGCTGGCGACCGGCTCGAACCCGGTGCTCCCGCCGCTCAGAGGCCTGCGCGACGGCCGCCTGCCCGAGGGCGTGCACCCCTTCCGCACCCTGGACGACGCGCTCGCCCTGCGCGAGAAGGCCGGCGACGGCACCCCTGCCGTGGTCATCGGCGGCGGGCTGCTCGGTGTGATGGCGGCCCGCGCGCTCGCCGAGCGCGGCGCACAGGTCGTACTCGCCCAGCAGGGCGAGCGCCTGATGGAGCGTCAGCTCGATGTGGCCGCTTCGGCGCTCGTGCGCAGTCATCTGGAACTGCTCGGCGTCGAGGTGCACACCGAGTGCCGGGTGCGCGGTTTGACCGGTCCCCGCGGCACCGATGTCGAGCTCGCCGACGGATTCGTCCTGACCGCCGAGCTCGTCGTGCTGGCCTGCGGGGTCCGCCCCCGTACCGGCCTGGCGCTGGACGCCGGGCTCGACGTCCGGCGCGGCGTGGTCGTCGACGACCAGCTGCGCACCTCCGACCCCCACATCCACGCCGTCGGTGACTGCGCCGAGCACCGCGGATCGGTGTACGGACTCGCGGGCCCGGCACTCGAACAGGCCGACGCGCTGGGCGAGTTCTTCGCCACCGGCCGCGGCCGCTACCCCGGCACCCGCGGGCTGACCCGGCTCACCCTGGGCGGCCCGCGCCCCCTGGACCTCGCCGCGTTCGGCGAGCCCACACCCCGCCCCGGCGACGACGTGGCCCAGCTCGCGGACGCGACCCGGGGCGCCTACCGCAAGGTCGTCGTGCGCGGCGGCCGGCTGGTCGGCGGCGTACTCCTCGGCGATCTCGGCGCGGTCGGGGCGCTCGCCCGGACCTGGGAGGGCGACGAGCCCCTACCGGACGCACCCCTGCTCCACCTGCTCACCCACGACGGAGGTTCCTGACGTGCCCACCGAAACCCTTTCCACGATCGTGGTCGTCGGCCACGGCATGGTCGGCCAGCGCTTCCTGGAGGCGCTCGCCGAGCGCGGCGCGACCGAGCGGGCGCGGGTGGTCGTGCTGTGCGAGGAGCCCCGCCCCGCCTACGACCGCGTCCACCTCACCTCCTACTTCGAGGGAACGACCCCCGACGAACTGAGCCTGGTACCGGACGGTTTCATCGACCGCTACGGCATAGAGCTGTACGTGGACGACCCGGCCGAGGCCGTGGACCGGGCCGCGCGCACGGTCACCGCGCGTTCGGGGCGGACCTTCGCGTACGACACGCTCGTCCTGGCCACCGGCTCCTACCCGTTCGTGCCGCCGGTGCCCGGCAAGGACGCCGACGGCTGTTTCGTCTACCGCACGATCGAGGACCTGCTCGCCATCGAGGAGTACGCGAAGACGGCGACGACCGGCGCGGTGGTCGGCGGCGGACTGCTCGGTCTGGAGGCGGCCGGCGCGCTGCGCGGGATCGGCCTCGACACGCACATCGTGGAGTTCGCGCCGCGGCTGATGCCGGTGCAGGTGGACGAGGGCGGCGGGGCCGCACTGCTGCGCACCATTGAGGACATGGGCCTCACCGTGCACACCGGCGTCGGCACCCAGGAGATCACGGCCGGCGAGGAGGGCCGCGTCGACGGCATGAAGCTGTCCGACGGCTCGCACCTGTCGACCGACCTGGTGGTCTTCTCCGCCGGTGTCCGCCCCCGCGACCAGCTGGCCCGCGACTGCGGGCTCGCGATCGGCGAGCGCGGCGGCATCGTGGTGGACGAGCAGTGCCGCACCGAGGACCCCGCGGTGTTCGCGATCGGCGAGTGCGCGCTGGCCGCCGACGGCCGGGTGTACGGCCTGGTCGCGCCCGGTTACGAAATGGCCGAGACGGCGGCCGACACTATCGCGGCGACCGCCGAACGCGCCTTCACCGGGGCCGACTTGTCGACCAAGCTCAAGCTGCTCGGCGTCGACGTGGCGTCGTTCGGCGACGCGCACGGCTCGGCCGCGGGCTGCCTGGACGTGGTGTACTCCGACTCGCGTTCCGGGATCTACAAGAAGCTGGTCATGTCGCCCGAGGGCGCGCTGCTCGGCGGCGTCCTGGTCGGCGACGCGGACGCGTACGGCATGCTGCGCCCGCTGACCGGGCACGTTCCGCCGGTCTCCCCCGAGCAGCTGGTCCTGCCGGCCGGGCTCGGCGCGCCGGCCGCGCTCGGCCCCGACGCGCTGCCCGACGACGCGGTGATCTGCTCCTGCCACAACGTCACCAAGGGCGCCATCACCGCCTGCTCGACACTGCCCGAGGTCAAGCGCTGCACCAAGGCCGGTACCGGCTGCGGCAGTTGCGTCAAGACCATCGGACTGCTGCTGCCCGAGTCGGGCGACGGCGGCCTGTGCGGCTGCTTCGCACAGACCCGCCAGGAGCTGTACGAGATCGCGCTCGCCCTGCGCATCGCCTCCTACACCGAGCTCCTCGACCGGTACGGCCGCGAGGCGGCTCGGGGCGGCGAGGGCTGCGAGATCTGCAAGCCCGCCGTCGCCTCGATCCTGGCCGCGCTCGGCAACGGCCACATCCTGGACGGCGAGCAGGCGGCCCTCCAGGACACCAACGACCACTTCCTGGCCAACTTGCAGCGCAACGGCTCCTATTCGATCGTGCCGCGCGTCCCGGGCGGGGAGATCACCCCCGAGAAGCTCATCGTGATCGGCGAGGTGGCCCGGGACTTCGGCCTCTACACGAAGATCACCGGCGGTCAGCGAATCGACCTCTTCGGCGCCCGGGTCGACCAACTCCCCTCCATCTGGACCAGGTTGGTGGACGCCGGCTTCGAATCCGGGCACGCGTACGGCAAGGCGCTGCGCACGGTCAAGTCGTGTGTGGGGCAGACCTGGTGCCGCTACGGGGTGCAGGACTCGGTGCGGATGGCGATCGACCTGGAGCTGCGCTACCGGGGGCTGCGCTCGCCGCACAAGCTGAAGTCGGCGGTCTCCGGCTGCGCCCGCGAATGCGCCGAGGCCCAGTCGAAGGACTTCGGCGTGATCGCCACCGCCAACGGCTGGAACCTGTACGTCGGCGGCAACGGCGGCGCCAGCCCCCGCCACGCCGACCTGCTGGCCCAGGACCTGAGCGACGAGGAACTCGTCCGCCTGATCGACAGGTTCCTGATGTTCTACATCCGCACCGCCGACCGCCTGGAGCGCACCTCGGTGTGGCTGGAGCGGATCGAGGGCGGCCTCGGCCACGTCAAGGACGTCGTGGTCGACGACTCGCTCGGCATCTGCGCCGAGCTGGAGGCCCTGATGGCCGCGCACGTGGCGGGCTACCGCGACGAGTGGGCCGAGACCCTGGACGATCCGGAGCGCCTCGCCCGGTTCGTGTCCTTCGTCAACGCGCCCGGAACACCCGACCCCTCGGTCCGGTTCGTCCCCGAGCGCGACCAGATCAAGCCCGAACTCCCCCTCCTCACTCTGGGAGCCACCCGATGACGACGACGATGCTCCAACTCAAGCTGGACCACGGCTGGTTCGCGGTCTGCGAGACCACCCGACTCACCCCGGGCCGCGGGGTCGCGGCCCTGCTCCCGGACGGCCGCCAGGCCGCCGTCTTCACCGACCGGCGCGGCCGTACGTACGCGATCGACAACCGCGACCCGTTCACCGGCGCCTACGTCCTCTCGCGCGGCCTGCTCGGTGCGACACCGGAGGGCCGCCCCTATGTCGCCTCGCCGCTCCTCAAACACCGCTTCGATCTGGAAACCGGACGCTGCCTGGACGACGAGGCGCAAGCCGTCGACGTCTACCTGACCGACCATTCCCGCTGATCCGCCACCCGGCGGGAGCGGGGCCGGGCGAGCGGTCCGCGTGGAGGCGGCCCAGCCGCTCGGCCGGGCCGCCTGAGACACACTTGTCGCACCACACCACGCACACCTGGCATACCGGGCGGTACGGTGGGGGTATGGCGCAGGGTTGGAGTGCTCAGGACATCCCGGACCAGAGCGGCCGCACGGCCGTCGTCACCGGGGCGAACAGCGGCATCGGTCTGGTCGCGGCGCGGGAACTGGCCCGCCGCGGCGCGCGGGTGGTGCTCGCCTGTCGCAGCGAGGAGCGCGGCAAGGAAGCCGAGGCCCACATCAGAGGTGGCGTCCCCGGCGCCGAGGCCGAGTTCAGGCGGCTCGACCTGGCCGACCTCGGCTCCGTACGCGAGTTCGCGAGCACCTTCCCGTACGAGCGGCTCGACCTGCTCGTGAACAACGCGGGAGTGATGGCACTCCCGTACGGCCACACCGCCGACGGGTTCGAGACGCAGTTCGGCGTCAACCACCTCGGGCACTTCGCACTGACCGGGCTGCTGCTCCCCCGGCTGCGGGCGGCCGGGGCGGCGCGGGTGATCAGCGTGTCCAGCGGGATGCACGCACTGGCCAACATCGATCTCCGTGACCTCAACAGCGAGCGCCACTACCGGCGTTGGATCGCCTACGCCCGGTCCAAGACCGCCAACCTGCTCTTCGTTCACGAGCTGGCGCGGCGGCTGGCGGCCGAGGGATCGGACATCGTCGCGGCGGCCGCGCACCCCGGCTACGCCGCGACCAACCTCCAGACCCGGGGCGTACGCATGGAGGGCCGCCGCCGTGCCGAGCGGATCGTCGAGTTCGGCAACCGACTCGTGGCCCAGCCCGCCGAGGCCGGGGCGCTGCCCACGCTGTACGCGGCGACCGCTGCGGGGGTGCGGCCCGACTCGTTCACGGGCCCGTCCCTGATGATGTGGCGCGGCGCGCCCGCCAGGTCCTGGCGGGCCACGTGGACGCTGAACGACGTCGCCGGTGAACGCCTGTGGACGGCTTCCGAGGAGCTCACCGGCGTGCGGTACGAGGCGCCCTGAGGCTCAGGCGTTGACCGCCGCCGGGTCCATGTACATGACCTCCCAGTGGTGGCCGTCCGGGTCCAGGAAGGAGCGGCCGTACATCGGCCCCTGCTCCATGGTGTCCCCGGCGGGCGAGCCGCCCGCGGCCAGGGCGGTGTCGACGAGGCGGTCGACGTCCTCGCGGCTGTCCGCGGTGAGGCAGACGATCGACTCGACGGTCGTCGCGGTGTCGGCGATCTGCCGCTTGGTGAAGTTGTTGAAGAAGGGCTCGGTCAGCAGCATGGCGTAGATGGTGTCGCTGATGACCAGGCAGCCGGCGTTCTCGTCGGTGAACTGGGGGTTGAACGAGTAGCCCAGCTTGCCGAAGAAGTCCTTGGAGCGGTCCAGGTCCTTCACCGGCAGATTGACGAAGATCATGGTGGGCATGTCGGGCTCCCTCGTGGGTGTGCGTGGTGTCGCTTACGAGGGGTAGACGACGGGCCGCGCGAAGACTCATCGCCGCGCCGGATCTTTTTTCGGCGGCGTTTCCCCACCCCGCCTCCTGCTCGCGTGAGGGGGGAGGGTGCGCCCCGGTGGGACGTTCCGGCGGTACGTTTCGCCGCCGCGGGAGCGCCCTCGTCAAGATGCCGTATGGATGCGGCCTGCCTGCGACAAGAGGGCGCCAAGGGGAGCCGGACGGAGTAGCGGGCCATCGCACGCTGGGGCCCATGCTCACCACGTCGAAGGCCGCCGTCAGCGACGCGGCCCCCGAAGAACCTCCCGGAGCGGCCGAGCGGCACCGGCTCACCGCCACCCAGGGCCTTGCCGCGCTCTCCCTGGACGCGATGGCCTCCGTGGCGTACGGGCCGGAGGCTGTCGTCCTGGTGCTCGCCACGGCCGGTGCCCACGGGCTCGGCTTCACCCTTCCCGTGACGCTCGCCATCGCCGCCCTGCTCGCGGTTCTCGTCGCCTCCTACCGGCAGGTGATCGCGGCCTTCCCCAACGGTGGCGGCTCCTACGCAGTGGCCCGCCGCCATCTGGGCGCCCGCGCCGGCCTGGTCGCCGCCGCCTCGCTGATCCTCGACTACGTACTGAACGTGGCCGTGTCCGTGACGGCCGGGGTGGCCGCGCTGACCTCCGCCTTCCCCGGGCTCTACGGCGACCGGCTGCTCATCTGCCTCGGTGTGCTGGTCCTGGTCACGACCGTCAACCTGCGCGGCATCGTGGACTCGGCGAAGGCCTTCATCATTCCGACCGCCGTTTTCATCGCCTCGATCCTCGCGATCGTCGTCGTCGGTCTGTTCCGGTCGGCCCCCCTCTCCACGTACACCGCCGACGGGCACGCCTCCGTGCTCGCCCAGAACGCCACCGGCGTCGGCGCACTGCTGCTGCTCAAGGCCTTCGCGTCCGGGTGTTCCGCGCTGACCGGCGTGGAGGCCGTCGCCAACGCGGTGCCGGCCTTCCGCGCCCCGGCGGCCAAGCGAGCCCAGCGCACCGAGGTGGCGCTGGGCGCGCTGCTCGCGGTGATGCTGATCGGCCTGTCCGTGCTCATCGGCCGCTTCCACCTCCAGCCGGTCGAGGGCGTCACCGTGCTCGCCCAGCTCGCGGACGCGTCACTGGGTCACAACTGGGCTTTCTACGTGGTGCAGTTCGCCACCGTCGTCCTGCTCGCGCTGGCCGCGAACACCTCCTTCGGCGGGCTGCCCGTCCTCATGTCGCTGCTCGCCCGCGACAACTACCTGCCGCACGTCTTCGGCCTCAAGGCTGACCGCCAGGTGCACCGGCACGGGGTGCTCGCCCTTGCCGCCGCCTCCGCGGCCCTGCTGGTCTTCTCTGGCGGCGACACCAACACCCTGGTCCCGCTGTTCGCGATCGGCGTCTTCGTCGGCTTCACCATCTGCCAGACCGGCATGGTGATCCACTGGCGCGGCGAGGACTCCCCCGGTTGGCGCTGGAAGGCTCTGCTCAACGGCTTCGGTGCCCTGCTCACCGGCATCGCGGCGGTCGTGGTCACCGCCACCAAGTTCACCGACGGCGCCTGGCTGCTGGTCATCGCGCTGCCCCTGCTCGTTCTCGTCTTCGAGGCCGTCCACCGGGCGTACGGGCGCATCGGTGAGCGGCTCGGGCTCGACCGGGTGCCCGAACCCCCGCGCCGCGACCGGTCGTTGGTGATCGTGCCGGTCTCGGGGGGCCACCTGCCGGGCCCTTCAGGCCTTGCCGGACTGTCCCGGCTGACCTGCGAAGCGCTGAACGCCGCCGTCTCCCTGGGCGACGAGGTGCGGGCCGTGACCGTCAGCCACCCCGACGAGGACGACCGGCGCGCCACGCAGGCACTGCGGCGCGACTGGGAGCTGTGGAACCCGGGCGTCGAGCTGGTCGAGCTGACCTCCCAGCACCGCAGCCTGGGCCGCCCGGTCGCCGAGTACGTGGGCCGCGTCCACACCTACCATCCGCGCACCCGCGTCACCGTACTGATACCGGAGGTGGAGCCCGCGCACATCTGGCAGCGGGTGCTCCAGAACCAGCGCGGCGCCGTCCTCGCCCACGCCGTCCGCAAGGACACCGACGCGGTGATCTGCCGGCTGCGCTTCCGGCTCGGCCCGCCCGCCACCCGTCGCGAGGCCTGAAAACCGGCCGATCCGGCGGGTTGACACAACGCCGCAATATCACTGTCGTAATCACGCCGCATGGTTGATCGTTGAGCCGTACAGCGGGATGACGAACAGGGGGCGTACGCCATGACGATCAGCCGTCGGACACTGCTCGGCACCGGGGCCGCACTCGGCCTGCTTACCGCATGCGGTTCCAACACCGGCCGGAACAACGGTAGTTCAGCGGACGGGAAGATCACGCTCGACCACTGGTACCACCAGTACGGCGAGACCGGAACCGAGGCCGCGGTGCGCCGGTACGCGGCCGCGTACGACAAGGCCAAGGTCAACGTTCAGTGGCGGCCCGGCAATTACGACCAGCAGACCGCGGCCGCGCTGCTCACCGACGCGGGCCCGGACGCCTTCGAGGTCAACGGGCCGACCCTGGACCAGATCCAGGGCGGCCAGGTCGCCGATCTCACCGCCCTGTTCGACGGGGTGAAGGACGACTTCAATCCGGCGGTGCTCGCGCCGAAGACGTACGGCGGGAAGATCTGGGGCATCCCGCAGGTCATCGACACGCAGTTCCTCTACTACCGAAAGAGCCTCCTGGCCGCCGCGGGCGTCCAGCCGCCCGGCACGCTCGACGAACTCGTGGACGCGGCCAAGGCGTTGACGCGCGACAAGGTCAAGGGGCTCTTCCTCGGCAACGACGGCGGGGCCGGCGTCCTCGGCGGTACGCCGCTGTACGCCGCCGGGCTGAGCCTGGTCACCGACGACGGCCGGGCGGGCTTCGACGATCCCTCGGCCGCCCGCACCCTCGGCAAGCTGCACCGGCTGTACGCCGACAAGTCGCTGCTGCTGGGTGCGCCCGCCGACTGGTCGGACCCGTCGGCGTTCATCCAGGGGCTCACGGCGATGCAGTGGTCGGGGCTGTGGGCGCTGCCCACCGTACAGAAGGCGCTGGGCGCCGACTTCGGTGTGCTGCCCTTCCCGAAGGACGGTCCGAACGCGAAGCCCTCGGTCCCGGTCGGCGCGTACGCGGCGGCCGTGTCGACGCGCTCGAAGCACCAGGCCGAGGCGAAGGCCTATCTGAAGTGGCTGTGGGTGGAACGGACCGATTTCCAGGAGGACTTCGCGCTCTCCTACGGCTTCCACATCCCGGCCCGGCTCTCGCTCGCCAAGAAGGCGGCCAAGTTGCGCGAGGGCGCGGCGGCCGATGTGGTGACGTACGCGACGGAGCACGGCTACGCGCAGCCGCTGCTGTGGACGCCGACGCTCCAGACCGCGTACCAGGACGCGCTGAGCCGGATCATCAAGGACGGCGCCAGCCCTGACAACGAGCTGAAGTCCGTGGTCCGCAGGACCAACGACGAACTCCAGCGGGTGAAGAAGCGCTGACGGCGATGCGACGACCCACGACGCGGCGGCCGACGGCCCGCCGGCCACGACGCGTTTCGGACACCACCCTCTGGTTCTGGATCTTCGTCGGTCCCTTCGCCGCCGGCCTCGCCCTGTTCACCTACGTCCCCCTGCTGTGGAGCGTCTACCTCAGCTTCTTCGACGCCCACAACACGGTCTCGCCGACCGACTTCGTGGGCTTCGGCAACTACACGGCGATGCTGCGCGACGGCGCCTTCACCTCCAGCCTGGCCACCTTCGCGGTGTTCTCGCTGTTCATCGTGCCCGCGACGTACGCGCTCGCGCTCGGTCTCGCGCTGATGGTGAACCGGACCCGCCGCTTCCAGGCCTTCTTCCGCTCGGTGTTCTTCCTGCCCGCCGCCTGCTCGTACGTGGTGGCCGCGCTGATCTGGAAGCTGTCGATCTTCAGCGGGGTGCGGTTCGGGCTCGCGAACACCGTGCTCGGCTGGTTCGGCGCCGACCAGACGGCCTGGCTCTCCACGACCCATCCGCCCTGGTACTGGCTGGTCATCGTGACCGTACGCCTGTGGCTCCAGGCCGGGTTCTACATGATCCTGTTCCTCGCCGGGCTCCAGCGGATCAGCCCCCGCCTGTACGAGGCGGCCGCCGTCGACGGCGCACGGCCCGGCTGGCAGGTGTTCCGCCACATCACCTTCCCGCAGCTGCGCACCACCTCGATCGCGGTGGTGCTGCTGCTGGTCATCAACGCCTTCCAGGCCTTCGACGAGTTCTACAACCTGCTCTCGGACGCCCGCGGCTATCCGCCCTACGCCCGCCCGCCGCTGGTCTACCTCTACTACACCGCGCTCGGTCAGGGGCAGAACCTCGGGATGGGCAGCGCGGGCGCGGTGATCCTCGCGCTGATCATCGCGGTGGTAACGGTGTTTCAGGCCCGCTGGTTCGGCCTGGGCAGGAAGGAGGCCGACTGATGACCACCCCGAGCCGGACCGGTTCCGGGCCCGAGGACGCCCTGGTACGCGCGGGGCGGGCCCTGCGCCGGGTGATCCTCGTCGCCCTCGCCCTGCTGTTCCTGGTCCCCTTCTACCTCCTGGTCCGCAACGGCCTGGCCGCCGAGCAGGACATCACCTCGCCGGAGTGGACGTTCTTCCCCGCCACCCTGCACTGGTCGAACGTGCGCGAGCTCTTCGACGACCCGGCGGTCCCGATGGCCCGCTCGCTGCTCAACTCGGCGCTGATCGCCGTCGCCACGACCGTCGGCACCCTGCTGTTCGCCTCGCTCGCCGGGTACGGTCTCGCCCGCATCCCCTACCGCTTCGCCAACCAGGTCTTCTACGCGGTGATCGGGACGCTGATGGTTCCCGCGGCGGTCACGTTCGTACCAAGTTTCGTTCTCGTTTCCTCCCTCGGGTGGGTGTCGAGCTTGCGCGGCCTGATCGTCCCCACCCTGTTCTCCGGCTTCGCGTGCTTCGTCCTCCGCCAGTACTTCACGGGATTTCCACAAGAGCTTGAGGATGCGGCCCGCGTCGACGGACTCGGCTATTGGCGTACCTACTGGAGGATCGTCGTGCCCAATGCGCGTCCGGTCTTCGCGGCCGTAGGGACCATTGTGTTCATCGGTGCCTGGAATTCCTTTCTGTGGCCGCTGGTCATCGGCCAGGACCGGGACTCCTGGACGGTGCAGGTCGCCCTCTCCACCTTCACCACCGCCCAAGTGGTCCACCTGCACGAGCTGTTCGTCGCGGCGGCCGTCTCGATCGTCCCGCTGGTCCTGGTCTTCCTGCTGCTCCAGCGCTACATCGTGGCCGGCGTGGAGCGCTCGGGGATCGACGACTGACGGCGCTGCGGCCCGCGTGGCGGCCCCCCGCACAGCAGCGCGGAGCCGAGCGGGGTCAGCGTATGCAATACGGAGTTGCCGTGCCGCAGCGTGACCAGGAGGCCGGCGTCGCGCAGGACGCCGGCGTGCTGGCTGGCGGAGGCGAGCGACACGCCTGCCCTGCGGGCGAGTTCACTGGTGGTGCAGCCGTTCCCGATGGACTGGAGCACGCTGGAGCGGGTGTGACCGACCAGTCGGCCGAGCGAGGACGCGCGTTCGGGGCCCGGCGGGGACTCGTACGGGGCCTGGGTGTGCGTCACCGGGTAGACGAGCACCGGCGGCAGCTTCGGGTCCTGGAGGGCGACCGGGGTGCGGCGGCAGAAGAACGACGGCTGGAGCAGCAACCCCCGTCCGTCCAGGTGCAGTTCGCGGTCCACCGGATAGTCGGCCTCCAGGACGGGGTCGCGCCAGCGCAGCATCGGCGGCAACGAGGCGAGGAGTTCGCCCGCACCGCCGTCCAGCAGCGCCCGGCCGCGGGCCGCCCGGTCGGCGTCGACGCGGGTCTGTATGTGCGCCCAGTACGGGGAGACTGCCGCCTGGTGGTAGGCGCCCAACACATCGGCGAGGCGTCCGAGTTGACCGTTCGCCCCCTCGGCGAGCGCGGCCCCCCAGCCGGTGGCCGGACGGCCGCCGGGCAGCCGGGAGAGTTCCTCGTTCAGCCGTTCGGGTTCGGTCTCCCGGATTCGCTCCAGACCGGATTCCAGGGAATGCGGACCCCGCGGCGGCGTAAGGAAGTCTGGGAAATACCCCCGACACGGAACGATTGCGGAGAGCAATCGCGTTTCCCCGCTCAACCGGGCCCGAGTTTCCTGTCGCCATTCGCCGAATACCGAGGCACCCCGCCGGTCCCTTAAGCGATGAAAGCTGAGAATCGTTTCCCACAGCGTGTCAGGACCCGGCGCCATACGGAGCCGGGCCAGATCTTCGCCGGTGAAATGAATGCGCAGCACGGAAACCCCACCTGTCCAGTGTGTTGCAACTTGTTGCCTTGTGTTGCAGCCGCAATTGATCCCCCGCCCGACTCGACTGAGTATGCCTCCCGTCACTGCCCGTGACCACGGGCCTTTCAGCCACAGTTGAAAGGCCTCGCGGACGGGCCCCCGGGGAAGGAAAGCTGTACCTCGTCGGGCACGACACCGAGCCAACCGGAAAGATTCTGCGAAGACCGTGGGGGGCTTCACAGGCTCTGGCGGCGGTGGGCGTAGGTGGCGGCTCCGTGCTCGACGCGGTTGACAGAGTGCGGTTCACGGGTGGGGATCCGTGAACCGCACTCTGCATTTCCGGCCACTACCCCGTTAAATGTCCGCCATTCAACAGGAATTAAGCGCTCGCACACCTGCGGCGCGTACAGCCCTCGCAGTCGGCGAACGCTTACCGCCTTCCGGAGGGCGCGGCGGGACAGCAAAAGGGGCGGCACCCCCGCACAGGGTGCCGCCCCTTCTTGGTGTTCCGAAGCCGCCGCCGGATCGGTGTTGAGGGTCGGGGACCCGGCGGCGGCTCCGGGGTCTCAGCGGGAGTCGCTGCCCTTGGATTCCGCGGCCGCCCGGCCCGCTTCGAGGCGGGCGACGGGGATGCGGAACGGCGAGCAGGACACGTAGTCCAGGCCCACCTCGTGGAAGAAGTGCACCGACTCGGGGTCGCCGCCGTGCTCGCCGCAGACGCCGAGCTTCAGGTCGGGGCGGGTCGCGCGGCCGGCCTGCACGGCGGAGCGCACGAGCGAGCCGACGCCGTCCTTGTCGATGGTCTCGAACGGCGAGACCCCGAAGATGCCCTTCTCCAGGTACGCGGTGAAGAAGCTGGCCTCCACGTCGTCGCGGGAGAAGCCCCAGACCGTCTGCGTGAGGTCGTTGGTGCCGAAGCTGAAGAACTGGGCGGCCTCGGCGATCTGACCGGCCGTCAGAGCGGCACGGGGCAGCTCGATCATGGTGCCGATGGTCAGCTTGAGCTCGGTGCCGGTGGCGGCCTCGACCTCGGCGATGACCTGGTCGGCCTCCTCGCGGACGATCTCCAGCTCCTGGACGGTGCCGACCAGCGGGATCATGATCTCGGCGCGCGGGTCGCCCTTGGCGTTCTTGCGCTCGGCGGCCGCCTCGGCGATCGCCCGCACCTGCATGGCGAACAGACCCGGGATGACGAGGCCGAGGCGTACGCCGCGCAGACCGAGCATCGGGTTCTGCTCGTGCAACTTGTGCACGGCCTGGAGCAGGCGCAGGTCGTTCTCGTTGGCGTCCTTGCGGGACTCGGCGAGCGCGACGCGGACCGACAGCTCGGTGATGTCGGGCAGGAACTCGTGCAGCGGCGGGTCGAGGAGGCGGACGGTGACCGGGAGCCCGTCCATCGCCTCGAACAGCTCGACGAAGTCCTTCTTCTGGAGCGGGAGCAGGGCACTGAGTGCCTCTTCGCGCTCGTCCTCGGTGTCGGCGAGGATGAGCCGCTCGACCATCTCGCGCCGCTCGCCGAGGAACATGTGCTCGGTGCGGCACAGGCCGATGCCCTGGGCGCCGAACCGCCGCGCGCGCAGGGCGTCTTCGGCGTTGTCGGCGTTGGCCCGTACGCGCAGGCGGCGTACTCGGTCGGCGTACGCCATGATCCGGTGCACGGCGGCGACCAGCTCGTCGGCGTCGTCGGCACCCGCGTGCATGCGGCCCTCGAAGTACTCGACCACGGGTGACGGCACGACCGGGACCTCACCGAGGTAGACCTTGCCGGTGGAGCCGTCGATGGAGACGACGTCGCCCTCTTCGATGACGGTGCCCGCCTGGGTGGTCATGCGGCGGCGCTTGGTGTCGACCTCCAGCTCCTCGGCGCCGCAGACACAGGTCTTGCCCATGCCGCGGGCGACGACGGCGGCGTGCGAGGTCTTGCCGCCGCGCGAGGTCAGGATCCCCTCGGAGGCGATCATGCCGTCCAGGTCGTCGGGGTTGGTCTCGCGGCGGATCAGGATGACCTTCTCGCCGGAGCGCGACCACTTCACGGCGGTGTACGAGTCGAAGACCGCCTTGCCGACGGCCGCGCCGGGCGAGGCCGCGATGCCCCGGCCGATGAGGTCGCTCTTGGCCGCGCCGTCGAAGCGCGGGAACATCAGCTGGGCGAGCTGGGCGCCGTTGACGCGCTGGAGCGCCTCGGCCTCGTCGATCAGGCCCTGGTCCACGAGCTGTGTGGCGATCCGGAACGCGGCCCCGGCGGTGCGCTTGCCGACGCGGGTCTGGAGCATCCACAGCTGGCCGCGCTCGATGGTGAACTCGATGTCGCAGAGATCCTTGTAGTGCGTCTCCAGGGTCTCCATGATCTGCATGAGCTGGTCGTACGACTTCTTGTCGATCGACTCCAGCTCGGCGAGCGGCACGGTGTTGCGGATGCCCGCGACCACGTCCTCGCCCTGCGCGTTCTGGAGGTAGTCGCCGTACACGCCCTGGTGGCCGGAGGCGGGGTCGCGGGTGAACGCGACGCCGGTGCCGGAGTCCGGGCCGAGGTTGCCGAAGACCATCGAGCAAATGTTGACCGCGGTCCCCAGGTCGCCCGGGATGCGCTCCTGGCGGCGGTAGAGCTTGGCGCGGTCGGTGTTCCACGACTCGAAGACCGAGCGGATCGCGAGGTCCATCTGCTCGCGCGGGTCCTGCGGGAAGTCTCGCCCGGCCTCGGCCTTGACGATCTTCTTGAACTGCTTGACCAGCTTCTTCAGGTCGCCCGCGTCGAGGTCGGTGTCGACGGTGACCTTCTTGGCGGCCTTGGCCTCGTCGAGGGCCTCCTCGAAGAGGTCGCCGTCCACGCCGAGCACGGTCTTGCCGAACATCTGGATGAGGCGGCGGTAGGAGTCCCAGGCGAAGCGCTCGTCGCCGGCCTGCTGGGCGAGGCCCGTCACGGAGGCGTCGGAGAGCCCGATGTTGAGGACGGTGTCCATCATGCCGGGCATCGAGAACTTGGCGCCGGAGCGGACGGAGACCAGGAGCGGGTCGTCGGCCTGACCGAGTTTCTTGCCCATCGTCTGCTGGAGGGCGTCGAGGTGTGCACTCACCTCGTCGCGCAGCTCGGCGGGCTCGTCACCGCTGTCGAGGTAGACCTTGCACGCCTCGGTGGTGATCGTGAACCCGGGCGGCACCGGGAGACCGAGGTTGGTCATCTCGGCGAGGTTCGCGCCCTTCCCGCCGAGAAGGTCCTTGAGGTCCCTGTTCCCCTCGGTGAAGTCGTAGACGAACTTCTGGGTGTGCTGGAGGTCTTTGTCTTCCGACACGGGTCTCGACTCCTCGAATCCGCGGTGGCTGCCCTGACGGCGAGGAACATACCCAGATCGAAGGTGTCTGGGTACGTCCACTTGCGCGTCACGGGGGCTTAACCACCCGTCCGCCACCAGATCGAAAGTGACTGGCGCGTAACGAAGGCCCGGACCATCCCTTCACCACTTGAAGGGAAAAGACAAAGGAAGCCCCATATCCCGCTCACCTGAGCATCTCTCTCGACATATGAGTTCACTACTTGAACACAGAAGGGGTGGCACTGAGTGCCACCCCTTTCAGAGGTGCAACCACGCGTAAAGTGCTCATCTGAGCGCAACCCCTATCAGGGGTGGCGAGAATCACGCGGTCAATCCAGCGGAATTCCAGCCTTCGGACGGCCGCGTGGACAGGTCCGGACCGGTCCCGGATCAGCCGCCCGAGGTGTCGAGCTCGGCTTCCATGCTGATCCCGGAGCAGTCATAGGGGTCCTTCAGCCAGCCGTCGGGCAGGACGACCCGGTTGTTTCCGGACGTTCTGCCGCGCGGGCCGTCCGCGCCGTCGGGCCACGGCTGCTCCAGATCCAGCTCGCTCAACTGAGCGCCCAGCTCGTCCAGGGACGAGGTGATCGCCAGGCTCTTGCGCAGCTGCGAGCCGACCGAGAACCCCTTGAGGTACCAGGCCACGTGCTTGCGGAAGTCGATCACACCGCGGGTCTCGTCGCCGATCCACTCGCCGAGCAGCGTCGCGTGCCGCAGCATCACCTCGGACACCGTGCGCAGCGTGGGCCGCGCGAACGAATCCGCGCCCTCGAACGCGGCCACCAGGTCGCCGAACAGCCAGGGCCGCCCCAGGCAGCCACGGCCGACCACCACGCCGTCGCAACCGGTCTCCTTGACCATGCGCAGCGCGTCCTCGGCGGACCAGATGTCGCCGTTGCCGAGCACCGGGATCTCCGGGACGTGCTCCTTGAGGCGCGCGATGGCGTCCCAGTCGGCGGTGCCGCCGTAGTGCTGGGCGGCGGTGCGCCCGTGCAGGGCGATCGCCGTGACGCCCTCCTCGACGGCGATCCGGCCGGCGTCCAGGAAGGTGATGTGGTCGTCGTCGATGCCTTTGCGCATCTTCATGGTGACCGGCAGGTCCCCGGCGCCCGACACCGCCTCGTGCAGGATCGCGCGCAGCAGCGGCCGCTTGTAGGGCAGGGCCGAGCCGCCGCCCTTGCGGGTCACCTTGGGCACCGGGCAACCGAAGTTGAGGTCGATGTGGTCGGCCAGGTCCTCGTCCACGATCATGCGGACGGCCTTGCCGACGGTGACCGGGTCCACACCGTAGAGCTGGATCGAGCGCGGGGTCTCGGTCTTGTCGAAGTGGATGAGCTGCATGGTCTTCTCGTTGCGCTCGACCAGCGCCCGCGTCGTGATCATCTCGCTGACGAACAGTCCCTTGCCGCCGCTGAACTCGCGGCACAGGGTGCGGAACGGAGCGTTGGTGATGCCGGCCATGGGTGCGAGCACCACGGGCGGCTGCACGGTGTACGGGCCGATGGAGAGCGTGGTCATCTGTTCATTGTCGCGCATGCCGACAGTGCCCCCTCGGGGGCTGTGGACAACGGGCGCGCGAAGACCGGTGCCGCGGATACCGGGATCGTCACCACCAGGGCCGCATCGACAGCTGTTCATTAGTTAGGCGTACTATCGAAGCCATGCCCGAGCCGACCCACCGCCGACGGATGCTCATCCTGGCGATCTGCTGCATGAGCCTGCTGATCGTCAGCCTCGACAACACCGTCCTCAACGTTGCCCTCCCCTCCATGCAGAAGGAACTGCACGCCGGCGTCTCCGGCATGCAGTGGACGATCGACGCGTACACCCTCGTCCTCGCCTCGCTCCTGATGCTGTCGGGCTCCACCGCCGACCGGATCGGCCGGCGCAGGGTCTTCAAGGCGGGCCTCGTCCTGTTCACCATCGGCTCCGTACTCTGCTCGCTGGCCCCCAATCTGGACTCCCTGGTGGCCTTCCGGATGGTGCAGGCGGTCGGTGGCTCGATGCTCAACCCGGTGGCCATGTCGATCATCACCAACACCTTCACCGACCCCCGCGAGCGCGCCCGCGCCATCGGCGTCTGGGGCGGTGTCGTCGGCATATCGATGGCCGCGGGCCCGATCGTCGGCGGCGTCCTGGTCGAGTCGGTCGGCTGGCGCTCGATCTTCTGGCTCAACCTGCCGGTCGGCCTGCTCGCCCTCTTCCTGACCTGGCGCTACATCCCCGAGTCGCGCGCGCCCAAGCAGCGCCGCCCGGACCCGGTCGGCCAGCTCCTGGTCATCGCACTGCTCGGCTCACTGACGTACGCGATCATCGAGGCGCCCGGCTCCGGATGGGACTCGCCGCAGATCGTGGTCTTCGTCGTGATCGCGCTGGCCGCGCTCGCGGGGCTCCTGCTGTACGAGCCCCGGCGCACCGAACCCCTCATCGACCTGCGCTTCTTCCGCAGCGCCCCGTTCAGCGGCGCCACCGTCATAGCGGTGTCGGCGTTCGCCGCGCTCAGCGGGTTCCTCTTCCTCAACACCCTGTACCTCCAAAACGCCCGCGGCCTGAGCGCGCTGAACGCCGGGCTCTACATGCTGCCGATGGCCGCGCTCACCTTCGTCTGCGCGCCGCTGTCGGGGCGTCTGGTCGGCAGCCGGGGGCCGCGTCTTTCCCTGCTGATCGCGGGGATCGCGATGGCCACCAGCGGGGTGCTGTTCGCGGCCTTCGACGCGCAGCGCACCACGGCTCTGCTGTTCACCGGGTACGTCCTGTTCGGCCTCGGCTTCGGCATGGTGAACGCGCCCATCACCAACACCGCCGTCTCCGGAATGCCCCGCTCCCAGGCCGGCGTGGCCGCCGCGGTCGCCTCCACCAGCCGCCAGATCGGCCAGACCCTGGGGGTCGCGGTGATCGGCGCGGTGCTCGCGGGCGGCATGGCGGGCGTCGCGTCCGGCGGGTACGCCGACGCCTTCGCCGGGGCGGCCCGGCCCGCCTGGTGGATCATCACGGGCTGCGGTCTGAGCGTGCTGTGCGTGGGCCTCGCGACCAGCGGGCGGTGGGCGCGCGCCTCGGCGCTGCGCGCCGCCGAACGTCATCGGGCCCCGGTCGCTCAGACCCCCGCGGACGCCAACGCCTGACCGGATTCCGCCAACTCCTGGAGTTCTTCCAGGCGTTGGCGGCTCTCCTCGTCCACCGGCACGTAGGTCACAAGGCGCGGACCCGCCGACGGGCCGAGCCACAGATTGCTGTGCTCCACGTACAGCAGGCCGACGTGCGTGTTGCGCAGGTACTTCAGCTTGCCGCTCTGGCCGACCACCTCGTGCCGGGCCCAGATCTCGCGGAACTCCGGCGAGGCGTTCTCAAGCCGGGCCAGCAGCGCCTTCCAGGCCGGCTCGGCGAGGTGCTCGGCCATCGAGGCGCGGAACTTGGCGGCCATCACCCGGTTCGTCTCGGCGACGTCGACGACCGAGCCCCGCCAGTCGTCGTTGGTGAAGGCCAGCCACAGGCAGTTGCGGTCCTCGGGCGGCAGCGCGTCGAGATCGCAGAGCAGCCGCCCGTAGGTCTTGTTGTACGCGAGGATGTCGTACCGGCTGTTCTGGACGCAGGCCGGAATCGGCCCCAGCTGGTCGAGCATCGCGCGCAGCGCCGGGGTCACGCTCGGGCAGGCCGTGTTCGGCGCCGGGTCGAGCGCGCCCGCCAGCGCGAAGAGGTGGCTGCGCTCGCTGGAGTCGAGCAGCAGGGCGCGCGCCAGCGCGTCCAGGACCTGCGGAGAAACCTGGATGTCGCGGGCCTGCTCCAGCCAGGTGTACCAGGTGACACCGACGGCGGAGAGCTGGGCGACCTCCTCGCGGCGCAGGCCCGGGGTGCGCCGGCGCCTGCCGCGTGGGAGGCCGACCTGCTCGGGGGTGATGCGTTCGCGTCGGCTGCGCAGGAATTCCGCCAGCTCATGGCGGCGGACATCGCTCGCCGGGGCCACAGTGGTCATGACTTCAGGGTGCCCCACCGGCGAGGGGTTGTCAGCCGGTTGCCAGGTAGTGGTTCTACCAGGATAAGGAGACTCTGGTACCAGGCTGAGCAGTGGAGGATCGTCTTACCCGTGAGTGAAACAACGGTACGGACGATCTCCCACCCTTCCACAACTTCGGTCCCTGTCACCCAACATGGGGCAGTGATCGGCCCGCTCGGGCTGTTCACGGTACTGCTCGGCGCGGCACTCCCGCTGATCGACTTCTTCATCGTCAATGTCGCGCTGCCCTCGATGGACAGCGACCTCGCGGCGGGCCCGGCCATGCTGGAGCTGGTCGTGGCCGGATACGGCGTCGCCTACGCCGTCCTGCTCGTGCTCGGCGGACGCCTCGGCGACATGGCGGGCCGGCGCCGGCTGTTCCTGATCGGGATGGCGGCCTTCGGCCTCACCTCACTCGCCTGCGGCCTCGCGCCCACCGCCTGGACGCTGGTCGGGGCGCGGGTGGCACAGGGTGCCGCGGCCGCACTGATGATGCCGCAGGTGCTCGCCACCATCCAGGCCACCACCCAGGGCCCGCGCCGGGCCAGGGCGATGAGCCTGTACGGGGCGACCGCGGGCCTGTCCATGGTGGCCGGCCAGATACTCGGCGGCGTACTGGTCGCGGCCGATGTGGCCGGCTCCGGCTGGCGCTCGGTGTTCCTGGTGAACGTGCCGGTCGCCGTCCTCGGCCTGTTCCTCACGGCCCGTACGGTTCCGGAGACCCGCTCGGAACGCCCGGCCGGCATCGACGTGCCCGGCACGCTGCTCCTCGCGGTCTCCCTCGTCTCGCTGCTGCTTCCGCTGACCGAGGGGCGGGCGGCGGGCTGGCCGCTGTGGACCTGGGTCTCGCTTGCCGTGTTCCCCTTCGCGGCTGTCGCATTCTTCATGGTGGAGCGGGGTGCGGACCGGCGCGGGCAGACTCCGCTGGTGCCGCCGAGCCTGCTCGAACTGCATTCGCTGCGGCGCGGTCTGGTCCTGGTGCTGCCGTTCTCGATCGGCTTCAGCGGCTTCATGTTCGTGATCGCCGTGGTGTTGCAGCAGGGCCTGCGGATGGGGCCGGTGGCCGCCGGTCTCGCCCTGGTGCCGATGGCGCTCGCCTTCTTCGCCGCCTCGCTCGCCGGGCCCCGGCTCATCGGCCGGTTCGGCACCCGGATCGTGACGGCGGGCGGGGTGCTCCAGGCGGTGGGCGTGGCCCTCATCGCGCTCACGGTGTGGCGCGACTGGTCGGGCCTGACGATCACCGAACTCGCCCCCGGCGTCGCCATCGCCGGACTGGGCCAGGGTCTCCAACTGCCGGTCCTCATCCGGCTGATGCTCTCCGACGTACCGGCCGACCGGGCCGGGGTGGGCAGCGGAGTGGTGGTCACCACCCAGCAGTCGGCGCTCGCCCTCGGCGTCGCCACCCTCGGCAGTCTCTTCCTGGCCCTCGCACCAACGATGGGCATGCGCGACGCGCTCGTCATCACGCTCCTCGTGCAGCTCGGCATGATCGCGCTGACGGCTCTGCTGAGCCTGCGGCTGCCGCGTGTCATGCGGTGAGAGCCCGCGCTTCGGCGCCCCGCCCGGGGAGGGTGAGCGGTACGGCGAAGGGCCCGGACCAGGTGCCAGTGGCACGGTCCGGGCCCTTCGCCGTCTTCGGATCAGCTCTCGCTCGACTCCGCCGTGGGGTTGGCGCGCTCGCGCATCTTGCGCAGCAGCTCCTCCTTCTTGTCCACGGCCGCCTTCCGGTCGACCGCGCTCCCCTGGACCGAGCCCTGGTCTCCGTTGCGAGACACCTTCTTTCGCTGTCCACCGACACCGAGCAGGTTGTTCCTCTTAGCCATGGGGCGACGGTACCCGGAGAAAGGAGGGTGCTCGTACCAATTTTCCCGGTGCCGACGAGGCCGACGTCATGCCCGACACCATGACACCGAGACAGATGACAATTAACAGATGACAGATATTGAAATCTGTCATCTGTCATGTCATGGTGATGGAGTCACACCCCACTCCAAGGAGCCCTCATGCGAACCCGCACCCTCGGCACCACCGGCCCCCGCACCTCCGCACTCGGACTCGGCTGCATGGGCATGTCCGCGCTGTACGGAACGGCGGACCGCGGCGAGTCCATCGCCACGATCCATGCCGCGCTCGACGCCGGCGTCACACTTCTCGACACCGGCGACTTCTACGCGATGGGCCACAACGAGATGCTGATCGGCGAAGCGCTGCGCAGCGCCCCCGCCGCGGCCCGCGAGCGGGCGCTGACCAGCGTCAAGTTCGGTGCCCTGCGCGACCCGGAGGGCGGCTGGTCCGGGTACGACGGCCGGCCGGCCGCGGTCAAGAACTTCGCCGCGTACTCCCTCCAGCGCCTCGGCGTCGACCACATCGACGTCTACCGGATCGCCCGGGTCGACGAGAACGTGCCGATCGAGGAGACCGTCGGCGCCATCGCCGAGCTGGTCGAAGCCGGCCACGTACGCCACGTCGGGCTCTCCGAGGTCGGCGCGGCCACCCTGCGCCGGGCCGCCGCGGTGACCCCGATCTCGGACCTCCAGATCGAGTACTCGCTGATCTCGCGCGGCATCGAGGACGAGATCCTGCCGACCGCCCGCGAGCTCGGCATCGGTGTCACCGCGTACGGGGTCCTCTCGCGCGGTCTCATCAGCGGGCACTTCTCGCCGGACCGGCAGCTGGCCGCGGGCGACTTCCGCGGCATGAGCCCGCGCTTCCAGGGCGAGAACCTCCGGCACAACCTCGGTCTGGTCGAGGCGCTGCGGAAGATCGCCGAGCAGAAGGGCGTCTCGGTCGCGCAGATCGCCATCGCCTGGGTGCTCTCGCGCGGTGAGGACATCGTGCCGCTGGTCGGCGCGCGCCGCCGGGACCGGCTGACCGAGGCGCTCGGCGCGCTGGACGTGGACCTCAGCGCCGACGACCTCGCTGCGATCGAGGCCGCGGTGCCGGCCGGCGCGGCCGCGGGCGACCGCTACCCCGCGGCCCAGATGGCCCACCTGGACAGCGAGCACTGAGCCCACGGGCATGGGCCGCTTACGGCCTCGTTCTGCCTGGCCGGACAGTTGTCCACGGGCCCGGCCGGCCGTCCTGAGGGGCAGGTAACGTCATGGCCATGAGTACGGAACCACTGACCGCCGAGCGCATCCTGGTCGCGACCGAGGAGGTGCTGCGCCGCCACGGACCGGCGAAGGCCACGGTCGTCGACGTCGCGCGCCAGCTCGGCGTGAGCCACGGCAGTGTCTACCGCCACTTCCGTACGAAGGCCGCGCTGCGCGAGGCGGTGACCGAGCGGTGGCTGAACCGTTCGACGGACCTGCTGCGCGCCATCGCGACCCGCGAGGACCTGGCGTCGGCCGATGTGCTGCACCTGTGGCTGAGCGAGCTGTTCCAGGCCAAGCTGCACAAGGCGGGCGACGATCCGGAGCTGTTCCAGACGTACGAGGTATTGCTGCGGGAGAACAGCCGGGTCGTGGAGGAGCACATCGCGGAGCTGGTGGACCAGCTCCGCGAGATCATCCAACTCGGCGTCTCCCGGGGCGAGTTCACCATCCCGTACGAGTCGCCCGCCGTCTCGGCGCGGGCCGTGTTCGACGCCACCGGCCGCTTCCACGACCCGGTGTACGCGGCGGAGTGGTCGCGCCCGTCCATCGGGGAGGAGTTCGGGGCGGTGGTGGATCTGCTGTTGCGGGGGTTGAAGAGGTGAGCGCCCCGCACGATGTCACGGACCCGCCCCTCTTGCCCCGCCCAGCCGGCCCCCGGGTCACCAGCCCGGGTAGCCGACCGTCACCGATCCGGAGCCGCTGCTGACGTCGAGGACCCGGTCCGAGTTGTCGTCGGTCAGTTCCTGCTGGATGCTGCGACCCCCCGATCCCGATCCCCCCTCGACCCGGTAGCGGGTTGGCCCCGGCACGGTGAGCGAGACGGCGCCCGATCCGGCCAAGGCCTTCACGCGGTGCGGCGGAACGGTGAAGTCGGCGTCGACGGTACCGGATCCCGCCCTCAAGTCGGCTTCGGATGAGGCGAGTTGAGCGGCTTCGAGTTCACCGGAGCCGACCGAGGCCTTGACCGTGCCCTTGAGTCCGCGCACCTTGATGCGGCCGGAGCCGCCCTTGATGTCGACCGGTCCGGCCAGGTCGCGGACCTTGATCTCGCCGGAGCCGCCGACCACCTTCAGGCGGACCCCGGCGGGGACGGTCAGGTTGAGCTCGATCGAGCAGTTCTGGAGGTAGGTGTCCACGAAACCGTTGCACCGGGTGTGCACCTTGAGGGTGTCGCCGTCCCACTGCCGCTCGACCTTGGGGCGCTTCATCGACCAGGTGAGCCGACCACCCATCGCCACCTCGTTGTCTGCGCCGGGGGTGACGGTGATCTGGGCGGACCCGGCGTCCACCTCGACGGCGGAGACCGGATGGCGCACGTGGTTGCCGGGACTCTCGTACTCTTCGGTCCGGCTGAGGGCGTCGGCCAGGACCGAGCCCCCGAAGGGCGCCACGACGAACAACGCGGCGAAGATCGCCGTGATGGTCCAGGCCGCGCGGTGGCGGGGGCGCTCGGCGGTCCCCCTCGGCCCGGCCGCCCCGCGCTGCTCGGTCGCGGTCACGACGGTCCGCCGTCCAGGAAGCGCAGGACGGCGAGGACCCGGCGGTGGTCGCCGTCGGCGACCGGCAGGTCCAGCTTGGCGAAGATGTTGTTGATGTGCTTGGCCACCGCGCTCTCGCTGACGACGAGTTCGGCGGCGATCCCGGCGTTGGAGCGGCCTTCGGCCATCAACGCGAGGACTTCGCGTTCGCGCGGGGTGAGGCGTTCCAGCGGGTCGGGACCGCCGCCGCGGCGAAGCAGCAGCTGGGCGACGACCTGCGGGTCCAGCGCGGTGCCGCCGGCCGCGACGCGCTTGAGGGCGTCCACGAACTCCTCGACGTCGGCGACCCGTTGCTTCAGCAGGTAGCCGATGCCGCCGGTCTGGGTGGCGAGCAGATCCGCCGCGTACCGCTCCTCGACGTACTGCGAGAGCAGCAACACCGCGGTCCCCGGCCATTGCTGACGAATCATCAGGGCGGCGCGGACGCCCTCGTCCGTGAAGCCCGGCGGCATCCGGACGTCGACGAGCGCCAGTGTGGGCCGGTGTTCCTCGACGGCCGTGAGCAGGCTCTCGGCGTCCCCGGCCTCGGCGGCGACCTCGAACCCGGCCATTTCCAGGACCTTGACGAGTCCTATCCGCAACAGCACCGAATCCTCGGCGATCACAGCCCGCACGGCAGCTCCACAGTGATGACGGTCGGGCCCCCGAGGGGGCTGTTGATCCTGATGGTTCCGTCGACCGACCCTACGCGCTTGCGCAGACCGAGCAGTCCGGTGCCGGCCGCCGGGTCGGCGCCGCCCACCCCGTTGTCGCTGACGGTGATCGTCAGGAGTTCGGCGCGGCGGCGGACCTGGACGGAACAGCGCGTCGCACGGGCGTGCTTGGCGACGTTGGCGAGGGTTTCGGAGACGACGAAGTAGGCGACGGCCTCGACGGTGGGCGAGGGCCGTTGGGCCAGCGCCACCGTGAGTTCGACGGGGAAGGGGGCGCGGGCCGCGATGCCGGAGATCGCGGCGTCAAGGCCGCGGTCCTCCAGGACGGCCGGGTGCAGCCCGCGTACCAGGTTGCTGAGTTCCTCGATGGCTTCCTTCGCCTCGCGGTGCGCCTCGTCGATGACGGCCCGTGCTTCGGGCGGCAGATCGGTGAGGGTGGCGCGGGCGATGCCGAGGTTCATGGCGAGGGAGACCAGGCGCTGCTGGGCGCCGTCGTGCAGGTCCCGCTCGATGCGGCGCCGCTCCAGGTCGGCGGCGTCCAGGATGTCGGCCCGGCTCTCGGCGAGGTCCTCGACCCGGCGTTCCAGTTCCTTGGCCCGGTTGGGGCCGAGCAGGACGGTGGCGGCGCGGGCGTCAAGCCCCGCGACGAGGGCCGCGAACCAGGGCATGGCGATCAGCAGCAGGACGCCGCACACCGTCATCACGTCGAAGGCCTTGGTCCAGCCCATGGGCCGGTACTCCTCGGGCAGCGCCCACACCCAGGAGTAGAAGAGGGCCAGGACGGCCCCGGCGACCCAGCCGAGCACGACCAGGGCGCCGCCGACCGCGGCGAGCGGGGAGATCACCAGGTGGTAGCCGTACTGCCGCCAGGTCGACTCGGCGCGCAGTCTCGCGACCAACCCGCGCCAGCGGTACCAGCGTTCGGCCCACTGGATCTGCGGGATGTCATGGCCGGTGAGCGACCAGAAGCGGCTGCGCTGGAGCGCGGTGAGCAGCGGGCACAGCACAAGCACGAAGGCCAGCATCCTGAAGATGTGCTTGGGGTTGGAGAACGTGTAGGCGAGAGCGAGCGCGCTGGGCACCGACAGGGGTACGGCGGCCACCACGAGGGTGGTGTTGCGCCAGGCCCACGCCGACCACGGTGCGTGCGCGGCGGTCCAGTGGTACGCGCGCCGCAGCGGCCCGGGAGTTGCCATGTGCACAGCGTAGTTGGGCTGGTCGGAGCGCTGCCATCACCCTGCTGCCCGGCCGGGGGTATAGCCAGCACCACCCCCGGTTCGGACAGCCGCGTTACTGACCTCGGCCGCTGTTGAGGCGAGTCTTGTTGCTGTGCTCGGACGGATGGACCGCCGGGCCGGAAGGAGCCCGCCGCCATGACTCTGGTCGCCCCGCAGATCCGTACGTCCCGTACCGTCGCGGGCACTTGGGGAGTGCTGCGGCGCCGGCCGCGCCTCGCGACGGTCCTCACCGGTGCCGGGGTGGCGCTGGTGCCGTGGATGGTGGTGCTCGCCAAGACGATGCCGCAGACCACCGAGGTCTCCAACTGGTCGACGGCGTGGATCGGTCTGGACGCGCTGCTCGCGGTGGGCCTGACCGGCACGGGTGTGCTGCTGCGGAGGAACGACCCGCGGGTCGCGCAGGTCGCCGCGGCGACGGCGGCGCTCCTGGTGATGGACGCCTGGTTCGACGTGACGACGGCGGCCCCGGGCAGCGAGCTGGCCACCGCCCTCACCCTGGCGCTGGCGGCGGAGCTGCCGATGGCGGCGCTCTGTGCGGCGGTTGCCCTGCGCAAGCCGTAACTCCCTTACCAGGCACGGCAGAAGCCCCGGGCTCCTGAAGGACCCGGGGCTTCGCGATGCCGCAAGAAGGGGCGCGGGCAACTGCGCGACCAGCCACGACCCGCCCGCAGACGAACGAACATCACGGGGGTCCGGGGGCAAAGCCTCCGGAGGTGAACCCCCTTAGCAGCCGAGCAGCCTGCTGCCGAGGTACTGCTGGATCTGGTCCAGGGACACCCGCTCCTGGGCCATCGTGTCCCGCTCGCGCACGGTCACCGCGTTGTCGTCGAGCGTGTCGAAGTCGACGGTCACACAGAACGGCGTACCGATCTCGTCCTGGCGACGGTAGCGGCGACCGATCGCGCCCGCGTCGTCGAACTCGATGTTCCAGTTCTGCCGCAGGTCGGCCGCGAGGCCCTTGGCCTTCGGCGAGAGCTGCGGGTTGCGGGACAGCGGCAGGACGGCGACCTTGACGGGAGCCAGGCGCGGGTCGAGGCGCATCACGGCGCGCTTCTCCATGACGCCCTTGGCGTTGGGGGCCTCGTCCTCGCTGTACGCGTCGAGCAGGAACGCCAGCATCGCGCGGCCGACACCGGCTGCGGGCTCGATGACGTACGGCGTCCAGCGCTCGCCGGCCTCCTGGTCGAAGTAGGAGAGGTCGTGGCCGGAGGCCTTGGAGTGCGCGTTCAGGTCGTAGTCGGTCCGGTTGGCCACGCCCTCCAGCTCGCCCCACTCGCTGCCGCCGAAGCTGAAGCGGTACTCGATGTCGGCGGTGCGCTTGGAGTAGTGCGAGAGCTTCTCCGCCGGGTGCTCGTACCAGCGCATGTTCTCTTCACGCAGGCCGAGGCCCGTGTACCAGTTCCAGCGCTGCTCCATCCAGTATTCCTGCCACTGCTCGTCCTCGCCGGGCTTGACGAAGAACTCCATCTCCATCTGCTCGAACTCGCGGGTGCGGAAGATGAAGTTGCCCGGCGTGATCTCGTTGCGGAAGGACTTGCCCATCTGCGCGATGCCGAACGGCGGCTTCTTGCGGGAAGTCTGCTGAACCTGGCCGAAGTTGGTGAAGATGCCCTGCGCGGTCTCGGGGCGCAGGTAGGCGACCGAGCCGGTGTCCTGGGTCGGGCCGAGGTGGGTGGAGAGCAGGCCCGAGAAGCTCTTGGGCTCGGTGAAGGTGCCCTTGTTGCCGCAGTTGGGGCAGTTGAGGTCGGCGAGGCCGTTCTCGGGGGCCTTGCCGTGCTTCTCCTCGTACGCCTCTTCCAGGTGGTCCGCGCGGAAGCGCTTGTGGCAGGAGGTGCACTCGGTGAGCGGGTCGGTGAAGGTGGCGACGTGGCCGGAGGCCTCCCAGACCTCGGAGGCCAGGATCACCGACGAGTCGATGCCGACGACGTCCTCGCGCGAGGTGACCATGTAGCGCCACCACTGGCGCTTCAGGTTCTCCTTCAGCTCGACACCCAGCGGCCCGTAGTCCCAGGCGGCCTTCTGGCCTCCGTAGATCTCACTGCACGGGTAGACGAAGCCACGGCGCTTGCTCAGGTTGACGATGGTGTCGATCTTGTCGGCGGCCACGGTGCTCTCTTCATTACGACGACGAACAGGGGGACTAAGCGGTAACGGCGAAGGTCTCAGATTAGCGGCGGCCGCACCCCCTCTATCAAATCGGATACCGCGCGAGGCCCGTCGACGGGGCTCCGGTCCCGATTATTGACAACCGTTTCCATCTTTGATGAAAATGGATGTCATGAACATACGACGCCTCATACCGGCGGTCGCGCTCCCCTGCGCCGTCCTCCTCGGCCTCACCGCCCTCACGGCGTGCGGCTCGGGCGCCGCGGCGGGCAAGAAGAACGGCGACGGCAAGCTGGACGTGGTGGCGTCGTTCTACCCGATGCAGTTCCTGGCTGAGCAGATCGGCGGGAGCCACGTCTCGGTCTCCAACCTGACGAAGCCGGGTGTGGAGCCGCACGACCTGGAGATCAGCGCCAAGCAGACCGCGCAGCTCAACGACGCCGACGCCGTCGTCTACCTCAAGGGGCTCCAGCCCGCGGTCGACGCGGCCGTCAAGCAGGCCGACCTCAAGACGAAGATCGACGTGTCCGCGCTCACGACGATGGAGCGGCACGGCAACGAAGTGGGCGGGCACGCCGCCGCACACGACCACACCACCGGCGATGAGAGCCACGACGGCCACAGCCACGCGAGGCCCGGCGACGACCCGCACATCTGGCTGGACCCGGTGAAGTACGCAGAGGTCGCCAAGGGCGTCGGCGCGGCCCTGGCGAAGGCCGACCCGGCCCACGCGGCGGACTACAAGAAGAACACCGACGCCGTGGTGACCAAGCTCGGCGGCCTCGACAAGGAGTACGCCGACGCCCTGAAGAACAAGGCCCTGAAGTCGCGGGTCTTCATCACCACCCACGCCGCCTTCGGCTACCTCGCCGAGCGCTACGGGCTGACCGAGGAGGCCATCAACGGCCTCGACCCCGAGTCCGAGCCGAGCCCGGCCCGGATCAAGGACCTCCAGAAGATGGCGAAGGCCGACGGCGTCTCGACCGTCTTCTACGAAACGCTGGTCAGCGACAAGACCGCCAAGACCCTGGCGTCGGACGCCGCCCTCAGGACTGATGTGCTCGACCCCCTTGAGGGCATCACCGACAAGTCGAAGGGCACCGACTACTTCTCGGTGATGCGGTCCAACCTCACGGCCCTCACGACGGCACTCGGCACCAAGTGACCATCCGCCCTTCCGCATTGGAGGCACCTGTCATGGAGCCCGTCATATCGCTCACCAAGGTGACGGCCGAGCTCGGCTCGCGCCCGGTCCTGCGCGGCATCGACCTGGCCGTCCACCGCGGCGAGGTCGTCGCACTGCTCGGCGCGAACGGCTCGGGCAAGTCCACCGCGATACGGACGATCATCGGGCAGGTGCCGGTCAGCGGCGGCTCGGTGGAGATCTTCGGAACCCCGCGGCGCCGCTTTCGCGACTGGGGGCGGGTCGGCTACGTACCGCAGCGCACCACCGCCGCGGGCGGGGTGCCCGCCACGATCCGCGAGGTCGTCTCCTCCGGGCGCCTGTCGCGGACCCGCTTCGGAATTCTGCGCAGGACCGACCGCGAGGCCGTCGACCGGGCGATCGCCGCGGTAGGCCTGGCCGACCGGGTGAAGGACTCCGTGGACGCCCTATCGGGCGGCCAGCACCAACGCGTCCTGATAGCACGGGCGTTGGCGGCCGAGCCGGAGCTCCTGATCATGGACGAGCCGATGGCGGGCGTCGACATCGAGAGCCAGGAGATCCTCGCGGCCACCCTGCGCGAACAGGTCGCCGCGGGTGCGTCCGTCCTGCTCGTCCTGCACGAACTGGGCCCCCTTGAGCCGCTGATCGACCGGGCGGTGGTGCTGCGCGACGGTTGTGTCGCGCACGACGGACCGCCGCCGAAGGCCGTGGGACAGCACGCTCTGCCCGGCCACGACCACGTACATCCGCACACGGCCGCCGAGCCGGTACGCACGGGACTGCTGAGCTGATCATGATGGAACTCCTGAACTCCCCCTTCATGCAACGGGCGTTGATCGCCGCGGTCCTCGTCGGGATCACCGCGCCCGCCGTCGGCATCTACCTCGTCCAGCGCCGCCAGGCCCTGATGGGCGACGGCATCGGCCATGTGGCGATGACGGGCGTGGGCCTCGGCTTCCTGCTGTCCACCTCACCGGTATGGATGGCCACGCTCATCTCCGTGCTCGGCGCGGTCACGATGGAACTGATCCGCTGGTACGGCAAGACGCGCGGCGACATCGCGCTGGCCATGCTGTTCTACGGCGGCATGGCGGGCGGTGTGCTCTTCATCAACCTCGCGCCGGGCGGCTCGACGGCCAACCTGAGCTCCTACCTCTTCGGCTCCCTGTCCACGGTCTCGCCGTCCGACGTGTGGGCGATCGGCTTCCTCGCGGCGTTCGTGCTCATGGTCACGGTCGGCCTGCGGCGGCAGCTGTTCGCGGTCAGCCAGGACGAGGAGTTCGCACGGGTGACGGGTCTGCCGGTGCGCGCCCTGAACCTTCTGACGGCCGTCACGGCGGCGGTCACGGTGACCGTGGCGATGCGGGTGGTCGGCCTGCTGCTGGTGAGCGCACTGATGGTGGTGCCGGTCGCGGCCGCCCAGCAGCTGTCCCGCAGCTTCGCGCTGACCTTCGCCATCGCGGTGGCGATCGGGGTGACGGTGACGCTGAGCGGCACGGTGGTCACGTACTACCAGGACGTACCGCCGGGCGCCGTCATCGTGCTCTTCACCATCGCGATCTTCATCGTCCTGACGGCGCTGGCGACCCCGCTCGCCAGGCGACGGGCGCGGGCCGGGGCGGCCGCGCAGGCCGAGGGCGAGTGCGGCCTCGACGTGCCCGCCCCGGCAAAGGCTCCGGCCGGCGAGGTCACGGCCTGAGCGGGAGCTGGCACAATGGCCCGAGGAAGGTTTGTACGGGTCAAGGCTAGGAGGCACCTGTGACGACAGCGCCACTCGGTGGATCGAATACCGCCCCCGTACGAGGCCGGTCGACCCGGCAGCGTGCCGCGGTGGCGGCGGCGCTGGACGAGGTGGACGAGTTCCGCAGCGCGCAGGAGCTGCACGACATGCTCAAGCACCGGGGTGACTCGGTAGGCCTGACCACCGTCTACCGCACCCTCCAGTCCCTCGCGGACGCGGGCGAGGTGGATGTGCTGCGCACGAACGACGGAGAGTCGGTGTACCGGCGCTGCTCCTCGGGCGACCACCACCATCACCTGGTGTGCCGGGTGTGCGGCAAGGCGGTGGAGGTCGAGGGGCCGGCCGTGGAGAAGTGGGCGGAGTCGATCGCGTCGGCGCACGGCTATGTGAACGTGGCCCACACGGTGGAAATCTTCGGCACATGCGCGGCGTGCGCCAACCCCGGGGGCTCGTAGGGGGTTTCCCCCTCCAGCCCCCTTCGGGCGACCCGCCAAGGGGCTTCGGACGGAGCGGCGACACCGCGGTGTCGCCGCTCTGTCGTGACCCGCGCCGCTACCGGGGCAGGTCGCCGCTCTTGTCCAGCGCGGCCAGCGCCTCGTTCGGGATGGCACCGCCGAAGCGCCGGTCGCGGGAGGCGAACTCCAGGCAGGCCCGCCACAGGTCGCGACGGTCGAAGTCCGGCCACAGCACGTCCTGGAACACCATCTCGGCGTAACTCGACTGCCAGATCAGGTAGTTGGAGGTGCGCTGCTCGCCACTGGGCCGCAGGAACAGATCGACGTCCGGCATGTCCGGGTAGTACAGGTACTTCGCGAACGTCTTCTCATTGACCTTCGACGGGTCGAGCTTCCCGGCCGCGACGTCGCGCGCGATGGCCTGCGCCGCGTCCGCGACCTCGGCGCGGCCACCGTAGTTGACGCAGAAGTAGAGCGTCATGGCGTCGTTGCCGACGGTCTGCTCCTGGGCGACCTGGAGCTCCTGGACGACCGACTTCCACATCTTGGGCATGCGGCCCACCCACCGGATCCGGATGCCCAGTTCGTCCATCTCATCCCGCCGACGGCGGATGACATCGCGGTTGAAGTTCATCAGGAAGCGGACCTCTTCGGGCGAGCGCTTCCAGTTCTCGGTCGAGAAGGCGTACAGGGAGAGGTTCTTGACGCCCATCTCGAGACAGCCCTTGAGCACGTCGAGGACGACGCCCTCGCCGACCTTGTGCCCCTCGGTGCGCGGAAGCCCGCGCTCCTTGGCCCAGCGACCGTTGCCGTCCATGACGCAGGCGACGTGGTTCGGCACCAGTTCGGCCGGGATCTTCGGCGGCACCGCGCCCGAGGGGTGGGGCTCGGGGGTCTTGTAGTCGCGCCGGGACCGCCCGCCCAGGATTCCGCGTACTGCCATGTGGAGCTCTCTCCCTAGGTGCTCAGGTTTTCTCTACGTACCGCAGCGAGCGCAGGCCGCGCTCCAAGTGCCAGTGCAGATAGGCCGATACGAGCCCGCTTCCCTCCCGCACATGCCTCGGCTCGCTCGCGTCCGCCGTCTCCCAGTCCCCCGTGAGCAGCGCGCTGAGCAGTCCGATGGCCTCCGCAGAGGGTACGACGCTGCCGGGTACGCGGCAGTCACCGCACACCACGCCGCCGCCGGCCACGGAGAAGAAGCGGTTGGGGCCGTGGATGCCGCATTTCGCGCAATCGTCGAAACTCGGGGCGTATCCGTTCACGGCGAGGGAGCGCAGCAGGAAGGCGTCCAGGATGAGGTGCGGGGCGTGCTCGCCGCGGGCGAGGGTACGCAGACCGCCCACCAGGAGCAGGTACTGCTGCACGGCCGGTTCGCCCTCGTTGTCGGTGAACCGTTCGGCGGTCTCCAGCATGGCCGTACCGGCGGTGTAGCGAGCGTAGTCGGAAACGATTCCACCACCGTACGGAGCGATGGTCTCGCTCTGCGTGCACAGCGGGAGCCCGCGCCCGACGAGCTCGCTGCCGCGCGCGAAGAACTGCACGTCGACGTGCGAGAACGGTTCGAGCCGCGCCCCGAACTTGGACTTGGTCCGCCGCACCCCCCGAGCCACCGCCCGCACCCGCCCGTGCCCGCGCGTGAGCAGCGTGATGATGCGGTCGGCCTCGCCGAGCTTCTGCGTCCGCAGGACCACCCCGTCGTCCCGGAAAAGACTCATCGCGCACCCCCGCGCCGGTGGGGGCGCGGCGCGATGCCGTCGTCACGGAACAGACTCATGCGCCCATTGTCCTGCACGGGGCACCGGGCACGGCGCGAGGGCCCGGATCCGGGCAGGGCCGCGGCAGTGGCACGGATCACGCCGGCGCCCCGCGCCCTTGCCGTTCAAGAGCTCCGGGGGCGGACGGCGGCGGCGGGCGGGGTGGTTCACGGCGTTCGCACAGACGGATGGGGCACCATTGCGCCAGCAGGACTCCCTTCCCTGCGTACCGACGCTCCCACTCCACCTGGACGGACCGGAATGCCGCTGCCCACGACCGGCCGCCGTGCCCGCGCGGCGGCCTGCGCGGTCGCCCTGCTGGCGCTCGCGGGCTGCTCGGCGGGCGAGGGCGTACGCGACGACGGTCCGGCCCCCACCCCCGCCTCCTCGGTGTCCGCCTCCCCGCTCTGGCCCGACCGCACTCCGGCCGTCGCGCCCAGCCGGCCCGGCCAGGGCTTCCATGCCCGTGAACCCGTGCCGGGGATCGCCGTGCCCGACGGGGACTTCTCCCGGGTCGACGGGGTGCGGCTGCTGGCCGCCGACCCCGCCACCGACCGGGCGGTGCAGAGCGGCCTCAAGGACTGCCCGGACGGCTCCTCGTGCCGGCTGCGGCCGCCCGCGTACGCCGACCTCACGGGTGATGGACGGCGTGAACTCGTCCTCGCCTACGACGACTTGGGTCGCACCATCCTCTGGGTCTACACCGCCGTGGGCGAGCAGGCGCACGCC
This sequence comes from Streptomyces sp. NBC_01431, assembly GCF_036231355.1. Classification (NCBI taxonomy): domain Bacteria; kingdom Bacillati; phylum Actinomycetota; class Actinomycetes; order Kitasatosporales; family Streptomycetaceae; genus Streptomyces; species Streptomyces sp. NBC_01431. Next base: position 5,557,827 of record NZ_CP109496.1, on the reverse strand, counting down.
GTCCTCGAATACGCGGGGCGCCCCGGACTCACCGCGGACACCCTGGGCCAGGATCTCGTGGTCACCGAGCCGACCGGCAGCCGGGACCGCCAGTCGACCACCACCCTGCACTGGAACGGCACGGAGCTGGCCCCGCTGCCGCCCGCTCCCGTCCCGTCCAAGGCCGCGCGCGGCGGCCAGGAGACGGGTCCGGGCGGGGACTCCTTCATCCAGCCCACCGACGGGTCCTGAGCGGCGTACGGCCCATGGCCGGGCTCGGTCGGCGACACCAACCACTTCGAGCGGCTGGCGAGCCTGCGAGGTGCGAGGACGAGCTGAAGGGCTAGGACGGTGTGCGGGCCGCGGCGAGAAGGCGGGCCGTGTCGTCCGCGCAGAGCGACAGCGCGCCGCCGACGGTGGTGAGGACCTCGCGTTCGGCCGGGCTGTAGGGGCCGTCCGCGAGGGCGATGCGCGCACCCTGGAGCAGGATGGACTCGCGGCCGGCGGGAGCGAGGTGCGGGGCGAGCGGCTCCAGCGCCTCGTGGAGTTCGATGGCGAGGGCGGCGCCGCAGGGGTCGGCCTCGTCGGGCGGGGCGGCGAGGAAGCGGCCGGTGTCGGCGGCCAGCGCCTCGATGAGGGCGACGAGCTGTTCCTCGGTGCAGTCCTCGAATCCGGCGGCCCGCACAGTGGCGACGGCGGTGGCGGTGACCGTACGGGACGAGGTGCCGCCCGCGGCGAGGACGGCGAGGGCGACGGTGTGCACGGCGTCACGGAGCATGGCCGAGAAGCGGGTCGTGGTGGGGTGGTCCAGGGTTTCCGTACCGAAGTGGCCCTGGCAGGCGGCGCATTCGACGACCGGGCCCGCGGTGCCGCGGGTGGCGAGCGGGACGCCGAGGACGGTGAGGCGTCTGCGGCCGGTGCGGCGCTGGTAGTTGCGGTCGCCGCCGCAGTCGGGGCAGAAGAACTCGCCGTCGCCCACGGTGCGCCATACGGTGCGGACGGACCAGAGGCGGGCTCCGACGCCGGTCGGCAGACCGGACTGCGTACCGGTGCTCAGGTTCGTACCGTTCTGTCCCTGTGCTGGCCGCACCGCGCACCTCCGTAACGCTCCGGCAACGTTGCCGCGTTGACGTGATGTTAGCCACATCCATGATGTGACGTCAGCACCCCGGGAGAGGGAGAGGGGGGTGGATGGCGCGATTGTGACAGTGCGGGGAGGGATCTTCGGGGGAAAGGGCTGCCCCGGGGGGCAGCCCTCACCACGGTGCCGTTAGCGGGACGCCCGGTTGACCGCCGAGATGACCGCCTTCAGGGATGCCCGTGTCGTGTTCGCGTCGATGCCGATGCCCCACAGCACCGCACCGTCGATCGCGCACTCGATGTACGACGCGGCCTGCGCGGACGCGCCCTCGCTCATCGTGTGCTCCTGGTAGTCCAGCAGCCGCGCGTCCACCCCGGTCGCGGCCAGGGCCTCGAAGAAGGCGGAGATCGGGCCGTTGCCCGTGCCGGTCAGCACCGTGTCGACGCCGTCCACGACCGCCTCCACCGTCAGGGTGTCGCGGCCGTCCTTGTCCGTCGTCGTCTGGCCGGAACGCAGCTGGATGCGGCCCCACGGGTTGTCGGGGTTGGGCAGGTACTCGTCCTGGAAGACCGACCAGATCGCGGTCGGCGTGACCTCGCCGCCCTCCGAATCGGTCTTCTGCTGGATGATCTTCGAGAACTCGATCTGCATCCGGCGCGGCAGGTCCAGCTTGTGGTCGTTCTTCAGGACGTACGCGATGCCGCCCTTGCCGGACTGCGAGTTGACCCGGATGACCGCCTCGTAGGAGCGGCCGACGTCCTTCGGGTCGATGGGCAGGTACGGGACCGCCCATTCGATCTCGTCCACCGTCTTGCCCGCGGCGGCGGCATCCGCCTCCATCGCGTCGAAGCCCTTCTTGATGGCGTCCTGGTGGGAGCCGGAGAAGGCGGTGTAGACCAGGTCGCCCGCGTAGGGATGGCGCGGGTGGACCTCCATCTGGTTGCAGTACTCGGAGGTGCGGCGGATCTCGTCGATCTGGGAGAAGTCGATCTGGGGGTCCACGCCCTGGCTGAACAGGTTCATGCCCAGGGTGACCAGGTCCACGTTGCCGGTCCGCTCGCCCTGGCCGAACAGGCAGCCCTCGATGCGGTCAGCCCCGGCCATGATCGCCAGCTCGGCCGCCGCCACCGCCGTACCGCGGTCGTTGTGCGGGTGCACGGACAGGCACACGTGCTCGCGGCGCGACAGGTTGCGGCTCATCCACTCGAAGCGGTCCGCGTGCGTCGAGGGGGTCGAACGCTCCACCGTGGCGGGCAGGTTGAGGATGATCTCGCGGCCCTCCTGGGGCTGCCAGACGTCGCACACCGCCTCGCAGACCTCCAGGGCGAAGTCCAGCTCGGTGTCGGTGAAGATCTCCGGGCTGTACTGGTAGCCGAAGATCGTCTCCTCCCCCAGGATCTTGTCCGCGTACTCCATGACCAGCCGCGTGCCGTCCACCGCGATCTGCTTGACCTGCTCCTTCGTGCCGCGGAAGACGACCCGGCGGAAGGTGGGAGCGGTGGCGTTGTACAGGTGGACCGTCGCCCGGTGGGCGCCGCGCAGGGACTCCACGGTGCGCTCGATCAGCTCTTCGCGGGCCTGGGTCAGGACGGAGATCGTCACGTCCTCGGGGATCGCGCCCTCTTCGATGATGGAGCGTACGAAGTTGAAGTCGGTCTCGCCGGACGAGGGGAAGCCGACCTCGATCTCCTTGTAGCCCATGCGCACCAGCAGGTCGAACATCTCGCGCTTGCGGGCCGGGCTCATCGGGTCGATCAGCGCCTGGTTGCCGTCGCGCAGATCGGTGGACAGCCAGCGCGGGGCCTTGGTGATGCGGCCCTCGGGCCAGGTGCGGTCGGGGATGTCCACGGCGTCGTACTGACCGTACTTGTGGATCGGCATCCCGGACGGCTTCTGCATCTGGGTGGCGTTGGTGACCGGAGTGGGGCGGCCGAAGGTCGTCTCAGACATTGCGTAGGGCTCCTCGGGTCCAGCAGGGGGACAGCCGACTGTCGCGCAGCACCAGATCCCGCGGGGAGGGGGTCGGCCTACGACTACAGGCCCTCACCGCGGCAGCTAAGGAGAAGCAGCCCGAAACGCATGATGCCGCAGCCTAGCCGAGGGGAGCCGGGAGCGCCGGTCCCGTATCAGTATGCGGGACGACACCTTCGTATCGGACAAAAGGTGACGTATACCTCATACGCCCTTGTCGGCACACGGCCATGTCGCCGCCTTCATGTCGGCAGCCGCGCCCGTCGGCTCGATGTGCGGTCCTGACGTGGCGGGCCGGGGCTGCTAGACAGGAGCCATGCTGATCCAGGTGCGCCGCTCAGGAGGATTCGCCGGCATCGAACGCCGGGCCGAGATCGACACCTCGGGCAGGCTCGATGCCGCCGAATGGGAGACGCTCGCCGAGGTCGCACTCGCCGCGGGCCACGCCGAGCCGCCGCGGGGCGTGCCGGACGGCTTCCACTACGAGATCACGGTGGACCGCCGGACGGTGTACTGCGCGGACCCGCACCTGACCGATGCCCAACGCGAGCTGATCTCAAGGGTGTTGAAAGAGGGCGCGTAGGGCGCCGCCGAGGGGCCAGGAAATCCGGGTGCGACCGCACCGGCCTCCTGATGTGATGCACCCCATGACGATGCCTGCCCCCACCTCACTCGACGAGATCGAGCGCTACTACGACGCCGTGCCCAGGAGTTCGGCCCGCGTCGAGGACTTCGGTCCGTTGAGTCTGTTCGTACGGGAAGGAGCGGGCTGGCCCTTCTACGCCCGGCCGGCCGCGGGCCACTCCGGTCCGGTGACGGCGGCCGATGTGGACGCGGTGCGGGCCCGCCAGCGCGAACTGGGCGTGCCCGAGGCGTTCGAATGGGTCGCCGAGGTGAGCCCCGCCCTGCGCGTGGCGGTCGAGGAGTCGGGCCTGGCGGTGCACGAACACCCGCTGATGGTGCTGGACCCCGAGGCACCCGCCGCGGAGCCGCATCCCCTGGTACGGATTCTGGACGCGGCCGATCCGCTGCTGCACGCCGCGCTGGTCGTGCCCCATCTGGCGTTCGCCGCGCCCGGTACGGCCGTCGGCCCGGCGGGGCCTTCCGAGCTGGCCGCCGAGATCACCGCCCGCGCCGGTGACGGCCGGGCCGAACAGGTCGCCGACCGCATCCGCGCGGGCCGCTCGGGCGTGGCGGCGGCCTTCGCGGACGGTCTGCCGCTCTGCTCGGGCATGCACAACCCGGTGGGTCCGGTCACCGAGATCGCCGGTCTCGGCACCCTGCCGTCGGGCCGCCGCAGGGGTCTGGGCCGCGCGGTGACGGCGGCTCTGATCGCCGACGCCCGCGCCCGGGGCGTCCGGACGGTGTTCCTGTCGGCGGGCGATGAGGACGTGGCCCGGATGTACGCCACGCTGGGCTTCCGTCCGGCCGGCACCGCTCTGATCGCCGGACCCGCCGAGGACTGACGGGCCCGGCGCCGGGGTTCAGAAGCCGAGCTTGCGCAGCTGCTTGGGGTCGCGCTGCCAGTCCTTGGCCACCTTGACGTGCAGGTCGAGGAAGACCGGCGTACCGAGGAGGGCCTCGATGTGCTTGCGGGACTTCATGCCGACCTCCTTCAGGCGCTTGCCCTTGGGGCCGATGATGATGCCCTTCTGGCTGGGGCGCTCGATGTAGACGTTGGCGTGGATGTCCAGGAGCGGCTTGTCCGCGGGCCGGTCCTCGCGCGGAATCATTTCCTCGACGACCACGGCGATGGAGTGCGGGAGCTCGTCTCGTACGCCTTCGAGGGCGGCCTCGCGGATCAGCTCGGCGACCATCACCTGCTCGGGCTCGTCGGTGAGGTCACCCTCCGGGTAGAGCGGCGGGCTCTCGGGCAGCATCGGGATGAGCAGGTCGGCCACGAGCTGGACCTGCTTGTCGCCGACCGCCGAGACCGGCACGATCTGCGCCCATTCGAAGCCCAGCTCCTTGCCGAGCTGGTCCACGGCGATGAGCTGCTCGGCGAGGGTCTTGGAGTCGACCAGGTCGGTCTTGGTGATGATCGCGATCTTGGGGGTCTTCCTGATCCCCGCGAGCTCCTTGGCGATGAACTTGTCGCCCGGTCCGAGCTTCTGGTCGGCGGGCAGGCAGAAGCCGATCACGTCGACCTCGGCCCAGGTGGTACGGACGACGTCGTTGAGGCGCTCACCGAGCAAGGTGCGCGGCTTGTGCAGGCCGGGGGTGTCGACCAGGATCAGCTGGGCCTCCGGCCGGTGCACGATGCCGCGCACGGTGTGCCTGGTGGTCTGCGGGCGGTTGGAGGTGATCGCCACCTTCTGCCCGACGAGAGCGTTCGTGAGGGTGGACTTGCCCGCGTTGGGGCGACCGACGAAGCAGGCGAAGCCGGCCCGGTGGGTGGTCTCGGCGGCAGTGCCGGCGGCAGGGGTACGAGCGCTCATGCCGCCATTCTCCCCGATCCCGGGCCCTGCGCCGTCCAGCCCCTCGCCCGGCCCGCCCCGACCCCGCCAACCCGGCGCCTTCGCACGGGGCGAACCGCATCCGGCGGCGGCCGGGCGAAGACACCGGGCGCCATCGGCCAGGGGCGGGGCTAGGAGCTCTGGGACACGCTGTGGAGGCGGTCCGCGGCCTTCTGGAGCAGAGCCGGGAGGAGCGCCGGGTCCGAGGGAGTCTGCGCGGCGAAGGTCACCGTGGAGACGTTCGCCCCCAACCGCACCGAAAGGATCTGCATGTGCAGCTCGGTCCCGGGGACCGAGGCGAGCGGGGCCGTGATGCGGATGCCCGCGGACTCGTCGCCCAGCTTCGCGACGGGCTGCTGCTTGACGTCGCTCTTCTCCGGGCCGCCCCAGTTGAAGTCCAGCGAGCCCCCGTCACAGGCGGCGGGCAGCGCCCGCGCGTCGGCGACCGCCTTGGCCGCCGCCTCGACGGACGGGTAGGCGACGACCTTGAACCCGATGTGCTCGGTGCCGCCGGTCTTCGCGTACTCGTGGTCCGAACTGGCCTTGTCCTGGCCCTCCTTGGGCCCGCTCCAGGTCTCCATGTACGCGTCGCACTGCGCGCTGTTCGCGCCGTCCGCGCCCCCCTCGGCGCCCACGTCCGAGTTGTCGCCGTCGACCTGGGTGTCGCCGGAGGGACTGGGCGCCGACTCGTCGTAGTCGTCCTCCCAGCCCGCGCCGAGGTCCTTGACGGTGAGCAGCGCCGCGTCGGTCTGCGCCTTGGTGAAGGGGCTGCCACCGGCCGCGGGGGGCTTCTCGGCACCCCGCGCCGCCGCGGGACTGCTCTGCGCCGCGCCGCCCGAGCCGTTGCATCCGGCCACCGCGACCAGCGCCACCAGCCCGGCCGCGTACCCCGTCAGCTTTTCCCTGCGCCCCGTCTGCATGACGGTTGCCCCTCACCTGCCGTACGTGTCATGACCGGGCCACGATACGTCGGCGTACGACCCGGTGGGCGCCCAAGGCCAGGGCCGCGGCGAGGAGCACCGCGGCGGCGAGCCACGGCAGCGCGAAGAAGGAGGCGGCCGCGGAGCCGTGGGCGTCCTTGGCGCTGGCCGTCAACTTGACGTCCCCCCAGTCGAGTTGGGGCGAACCGTGCCAGGCCTCGGTGAGCTCGACCTTCTGGCCCGGCAGCAGTTCGGCGGGGATCCTGGTCAGATCGCGGCTGAGCAGCGTACGGCCGAAGAGGCCGGTCGCCTTCAGGACGACCTTCGGGTTGAGGGTGACGTTGCCGCGGTTGTGCAGGGTGTACGTGATGTCGGTGCGGCCCTCCCCCGTGCCCGGGACCAGCGGGCGGTGCTGGGAGAGCGAGACGTCCTCGACGGCCAGCGCGGGGACGGTCGGGCCGCCGACGCGCAGATAGACCCGGGCGCCCACGGCCTGCTGGATGCCGACGGCGACCTTACCGGCGGCGGCCGTGCCCGGCGCCACCCGGTCGTCCAGCGCGACCAGGGCGCCCACGTGGTCCCCGGGCTCGGCGTCCGGCGGCACGGCGAGGGTGAACGGGACGGTGACGGAGGAGTTCGCGGGGACAGTGATCTTGTTCTGGGCCGGTTTCACCCAGACACCCACCCCGGTCTGCTTCTCCGCCTCGCTACGGACGGCGAAACCACCGTCACGCTCGGTGTTGTACGCGTCGGCCCCGTACAGCCGGAAGGTCAGCGGCGCCGAGGTCTTGTTGGCGACGCTCACCCGGTCGGCGAGGGTGGCGCCGGGGTCGGCGAAGAGGTAGAAGTACGGCCGCTGGGCGGTGCCCGAGGTGGCGGGGAAGACGGACCAGCTGCCGTTGTCGGCGGCGCGGGCGGCGGGCGCGAACAGGAGCACGAGCCCGGCCGCGAGGAGGAGTGCGTACAGCTTGCGCACGGTGCGGACCCCCGGGGACGGGTGGGCGGGCGGGTGCGCGCCCGGCCCACGGTGGACTAGGTGAGGGTGAGGGTCAGTACGCCGCTGTAGGCACCCGGGGCGGTGAACGCCGGGACGTCGAGCGAGAGCTTCGCGTCAACGGTGAACTCGCCGCCGGTGAGCGCCGCGTTCGGGGTCGAGGCGAGGGTCGCGCCCGCGCTGCCCACGGCTCCGGCCGAGCCCGCGGCACACACGGACGGGGAGCCGGACTTGGTGGCACAGGCCGGGGTCCAGCTGAGTCTGCCCGCGTCGATGGAGCCGCCGGGGCCGGTGAAGGCGGTGACCTTGCCGGTCAGGGACCAGCCCGCGGGGCCACCGCGGAAGTCCTGGACCGTCACCGTCTTCAGATCGCCGGTGGAGGCGCCGCCCTTGCCGAAGTCGACCGCGCCGAGAGCGACGGAGTCACCGGCCTGGGACATCGCCAACGTACCCGCGTTGATGGTCGAGTTGAGCTTCTGGCTCGGTCCGGTCGGTGGCGGTCCGCTGTTGACCTTGTACGCCACCGGGCCCGCGCCGTTCGCCGGGTTCCAGGCCGCCCCTTCGTAGGCCACGATCCCGGTGGTCGCCGGGTCCGTGATCGCCGGCCGGGCGGTGAAGCCGCCGTTGGCATCCGATTTGAAGGTGATCTTGTCGGCGGTGGTGGCGGTGCCGTTCCAGCCCGCGACGGTGACGTCCGCGTTGGGGGTGAACTTGGACCCGGTCACCGTCGTGCGGTCACCGGCGTTGCCCGCGGCCGGGGTGGCCGTGATCGCGCGCTGGTTGACCTGGCCGCCGCCGTCCGTGGCGTTGACCGTCCCGGAGACGGGGGCGGGCGGGTTGGTGACGGTGCAGGGCGTGTCCAGCTCCATGACGTAGCTGGTGTGGATGTTGTAGTCGCCGGGCGACAGGGTGATCGCGCCGGCCTTGGTGGCGGTGAAACTGCCGCTCATGGAGAACGCCGGGAACGCGCCCTTTCCGGGCACCGGGTCGTTCTTCTTCGGGCCCGCGACGTCCACGGTGCCGGCTTGGGCGCCCGCCAGGACGACCTTTCCGGTCGGGGTCATGATGTCTGCGGGCAGGGCGATGTCGACGGGGTTGCTGGCGGCGGGCTTGTTCACCGTGTAGGTGACGGTGACCTTGTCGCCGACCTTCGGTGCCGCGTTGTCGACGGTGATGGTCGCGTTCGTGGTGCCGTCGATCGGCGGGATTCCGGCGATGGCGGGCGGGATGCAGTGCGTGGCGAAGTCGACGGGCGTCGCGGCCAGGGCGTTCGCGGGTGCGGCGAGCACGCCGGTCCCCGCGGCGAGCGCGACCGCCCCCAATACGGCGGCCAGACGCCGTCTTCGGCGTTCGGACATGGGCTTGCCCCCCTTCCTTGAGTGGCACAGCGCGGCTCGGCTGCGCCGGCAGGGAGCCATTGACGGCCGGGGCCGAAAAGAAGTCAATGGAATCCCGCCGCAATAACTGATGACCCATCAGATACTGTCAAGATCCTGGCATTTCACGCCACTTGGTGAGGGCACGCACACACGAAAGCCGGTACCGCCCGGGACGGCACCGGCTCGCTCCGCGATGGGTGGCTCCACCCGGCGGGGTCAGTCGAAGACGAACGGCCCCGGCGCCTGCGAGGTCGTCGCGTCGCAGTTCACCGTGATCCCGAAGATCGTCATCGACAGGGCGGTACCGCCGAAGTACGAATCCAGGCTGTCGCCCGAGGCGACGGTCCCGTTCAGCGGGCCCATCGTGACCGGGTCGCCCGCGCTCAGCGCGGGGTTGGCCGTGCCGCTGAACACGGTGGTGCCCCCGGCGCCCTTGGCGAGGGTCAGGTTCGCGCTGATCTGGTTGGCGCCGACGGCGACCGGTGTGGTGACGGCCGAGGTCAGCGTGATGGTGGCGGCCGTGCCGCTCTGGGTCGCGGTGAGCGTGGCACTGCCACCGCCCCAGCTCCCGCAGTCGTACGTGGCGGTCGCCGAGCCGGGCGAGACGGCGGCGGCGCCCGGCGCGAAGGCGAGGCCCGCCACGGCCACCGCCCCTGCGGCGAGTGCGGCCCGCGCGACCGGCCTGAGGGTGCTCCTACGCATGATTCCCCTTCCCTTTACAGGGAGTTGATCGTCTGCCGCATCATCGACACACGACCGCGCGGCAGTCCCCGGCAGCCCACGTGCACGGGTGCGCGGGCGTGCGGGCATGGCGAAACAGGGGCTGCGTGACTGCGCGGAGGGAGCGCGTCCGACCTGGGGTGCGCCCGGTGGGTCACGGGCCGGCTCGGCCCCGACCCACCGGGCGCTCCCCGGCGCGGGGCTGCGGCTCTGCACCCCGTGCCGGTCCGCCCGCGAATCTGACGGACCGTCGGATCGACTGTCGTCCATTGATGCGCGGGCGGCTGTGGATTACAAGGGGTGCCGCGTTGATTGTTAAGAGTCCTGCCTGAGGCCGCCCCGGCCGGGCGCCGGGTCGGCCGCGAACCGTGCGGGGTTGCCCACGCGGTTGCCCACCCGGTTCCGCACGCCGCTTCGGGGCGTGAGCGTGCGGCGAGGCCGTTGCTCAGCTCAGAAGGTGTCCCTCAGCTCGCCGTCCGGGCCCGCGAGCAGCACCGGGGTGTCCGGCCCGCCCAGGTCCCGTACCGCCGCGAGGTCCGCGTCCGTGGGCTGCCCCGCCCCGGTCACCACGGCCGCCGCCTCCAGGGACTTCGCACCGCTGGCCACGGCCATCGCGACGGCGGTCCGCAGCGCGGAGAGTTTCAGCGAGGCCAGCTCGACCGTGCCCGCGACGTAGGTGCGCCCGGTCTCGTCGCGCACAGCGGCACCCTCGGCCACGCCGTTGCGGGCCCGTGCGCTGCGCGCGAGCGTGATGATCTTGCGGTCCTCGGGGTCGAGTTCGGTGCTCTCAGTCATGCCCCGAGCATAAGGAGTGGGGCCGCAACAGCGGCGCACCGGCCGGTCAGCCGGCGATCGGGTACATGGAGCCGCGCCTGCCCTCCGGCGAGGTGAGCCACTCCAGTTTCTCGGCGGTGTCGGTGTTCGGCAGCGGGGTGTGCAGGACGATCACCAGGTCCGGGCGGGCCGGGACGCGCAGTTGGGTCGACTCGACGTGCAGGGTGCCGACGACCGGGTGCTCCATCTCTTTCTGGAGCTGCCCGCCGGGCTGGATGTCGCGCCGCTCCCACAGCTCCGCGAACTCGGGGCTGCGCTCCTTCGCCTCCGCCACGATCGCGCGGAACCCGTCGTCCTCGGGCCGTTCCGAGCAGGCCGCCCGGAACTGGGCGACGACGTTGCAGGCGATCTCCTCCCACCGCTTGGAGCGGGCCCGGTAGATGGGGTCGGTGAAGAACGCGAGCAGGCAGTTCTGCACGATCTCCGGCCGCATCCCCAGCACCAGGGCAGCCGCGTCGTTGTACATCACGGTGTTCCAGTACGCGTCCATGATGTGCGCGGGGAACGGCATCCACGCGTCGATCAGGCGTTGCAGGCCCTGGCACATGTTGGTGTTGGCCGGGTCGACCTCGGGCGCCGGCGGGTTGAGCCCGGCCAGGACGTACAGGTGGCGGCGCTCGGCGCTGGTCAGCTGGAGCACCCGGCCGACCGCCTCCAGGACCTGCGGCGACACGGTGATGTCCCGGCCCTGCTCCAGCCACTGGTACCAGGAGACGCCCACCCCGGCGAGCACGGCGACCTCCTCGCGGCGCAGCCCCGGGGTGCGGCGGCGGGCCCCGCCGTCGGGCAGCCCGGCCTGGGCCGGGGTGATCCGGGCCCGCCTGCTCATCAGGAACTCGCGCAGTTCGCTCCGGCGGTGCTGGTCGATCGGTGTAGCCACGAACTCCCCCTGTCGGCTGCCTGGTGGTGCCAGCAACAGGATAAGTTCCCACTCTCCACGGGCATTCCCGGGCCGCGAAGGTAGTGGCCATGGCGATCGATACCCAGACGACAATCACCGGGCCCGACACGGCGGCCCCCTCCTTGCGGGACTCCTCCGAAGGCGCCCGGCTCAGCGGCCGGGCCAGACTGGTCCTGTTCGTGCTCTGCGCCGCCCAGTTCATGGTGGCGCTCGACTTCTCCGTACTGAACGTGGCGCTGCCGGCGCTCGGCAAGGACCTGGGTCTGAACCAGTCCGCGCTCCAGTGGGCGGTCACAGCGTTCGCGCTGCCCTCGGGCGGCTTCCTGCTGCTCTTCGGCCGCGCGGCCGACCTCTTCGGCCGCAAGAAGCTGTTCCTGACCGGCCTCGCGGTGTTCGGCGCTGCCTCGCTGCTCGCCACCCTCGCCTGGAGCCCCGCGTCCTTCCTGACCGGGCGCGCCCTCCAGGGCCTGGGTGCCGCGGTCATCGTGCCGACCGGCATGTCACTGCTGACCACGACGTTCCCCGAGGGACCGCTGCGCGACAAGGCGCTGGGCATCTCCGGAACGCTGCTGTCGCTCGGCTACACCACGGGCATGGTCCTGGGCGGCGTCATGACCGACACCCTGGGCTGGCGCTCCACGATGGGCCTGCTCGTGGCCTTCGCGGCGATCGTGCTTGCCCTCGCCCCCGGCCTGCTGCCCGAGTCCCGCACCCCCGAGCGGCCGCGCCTGGACGTGCCCGGCGCCGTCACCGTCACCGGCGGTCTGCTCGCGGTGATCTACGCCCTGTCGACGGCGGCCCAGCGCGGCTTCGGCGGCGTGGACGTGTGGGGCACCCTGCTCGCGGGCCTCGCTCTGCTGGCCGCCTTCGTGGTCGTCGAGTCGAAGGCGCAGGCCCCGCTGGTCTCGCTGCCGATGCTCAAGCGCCGCACGGTCGCCTGGGGCAACCTGGGCGGCCTGGTCACCTTCTCGATGATGTCGACGGTCGTCTTCGTCCTGACCCTCTACCTCCAGGAGACCCTGGGCCTGTCGTCCTTCGAGACCGGCCTGATCTTCGGCATCCAGGGCGTCGCCTCGGCCTTCGCCGGCTCCTACGCCGCCAAGCTCATCGGCCGCTTCGGCTCCCGGCGCGTACTGGTCGCCTCGCTGCTCGGCCAGGGCCTGTTCGTCGGCGCCCTCCTGGGTCTGGGCACCGACTCGGGCGCCCTGCTCGCCACCGTCGCCGTCTCGCTGGCCAGCATGTGCCACCTCGGGGCGATCATCTCGTACGGCGTGACCGTGACCAGCGGTGTCCCGAACGAGGAGCAGGGCCTGGCGACCGGGCTCGTCACCACCACCCAGCAGGTCGGCCTGACCGTCGGCATCCCGCTGCTCGGCGTGCTCGCCACCACGCAGGCCTCGCTGTTCGACGGAGTGCGTACGGTGCTCGCGATCGACGCGGTGATCGTGATCGCGGCCGCCGCCCTGATCGGTCTCGGCCTGCGCGGCCGCGCACGGGCTTGAGGAGTCAGGCCCGGTCGAGCCGGAGCCGCTCGGCCTTCGGCAGACCGGCGACCACCAGGTCGTACGAGTCCTCGATGAGCTCCCGGACCAGCCGGTCCGGGAGCTCGGCCACGTTCACGGTGTTCCAGTGCCGCTTGTTCATGTGGTAGCCGGGCACGATCGCCGCGTGCTCCTCGCGCAGCCTGACCGCGTCGTCCGGGTCGCACTTGAGGTTGACGCTGAGCGGCTTCCCGTCAAGGGCGCTCAGCGCGAACACCTTCCCGAGCACCTTGAAGACCGAGGTCTCCGGGTTGAACGGAAACTCCTCGGTCGTCGCGTTGAACTCCAGGCAGAACGCCCTCAGTTGCTGCGGTGTCACTCCGCGCCCTCCTTCTCTCCGGCCTTCGACGGCTCCACCAACACGGTGACGATCTTGTTGCGGCGACCGGCCGGGGACTCGGCGGTCAGCCGCAGCTCCCGGCCGTCCGGCAGCTCCACCACCGCCGACGCACCCGCGATCGGCACCCTGCCGAGCGATTTGGCGAGCAGCCCGCCGACCGTCTCGACATCCTCGTCGTCGAACTCGTCGAACCCGAACAGCTCGCCCAGGTCGCCGATGTCGAGCCGGGCGGTGACCCGGAAGCAGCCGTCCGCCAGCTCGGTCACCGGCGGCAGTTCGCGGTCGTACTCGTCGGTGATCTCGCCGACGATCTCCTCCAGGATGTCCTCGATGGTGACGATGCCCGCGGTGCCGCCGTACTCGTCGATGACGACCGCAACGTGGCTGCGCTGCTGCTGCATCTCGCGCAGCAGGTCACCGGCGTTCTTGGTGTCGGGCACGAAGGCGGCGGGCCGCATCGCGGTGGACACCAGGTCGGCCTCGGAGTCCCGGTTGATGTGCGTCTTGCGCACCAGGTCCTTCAAGTAGACGATCCCGACGACGTCGTCCTCGTTCTCGCCGGTCACCGGGATGCGCGAGAAGCCCGAGCGCAGCGCGAGGGTGAGGGCCTGGCGGATCGTCTTGTACCGCTCGATGCAGACGAGGTCGGTGCGCGGCACCATGACCTCGCGCACCAGGGTGTCGCCCAGCTCGAACACCGAGTGCACCATCCGGCGCTCGTCGTCCTCGATCAGCGACTCCTGCTCGGCGAGGTCGACCATCGCCCGCAGCTCCGCCTCGGAGGCGAACGGGCCCTTGCGGAAGCCCTTTCCGGGGGTCAGCGCATTGCCGAGCAGGATCAGGAGCTGCGGGATCGGCCCCATGATCCTGGCCAGCGGCAGCAGCACGTACGCGGCCACCGTCGCGGTGTTCAGCGGGTGCTGGCGCCCGATGGTGCGGGGCGAGACGCCGACGGCGACGTACGAGACGAGGACCATCACCGCGATCGCGACGAGCAGCGCGGTCCAGGTCTCGCCGAACTCGTTGAGGCACACGTACGTGACGAGGACCCCCGCCGCCATCTCGCAGGCGACCCGGACGAGCAGGGCCACGTTGAGGTAGCGCGTGGGGTCGGCGGCGATCTCGGCGAGCCTGGCGCTGCCGCGCCGGCCGGTGCGCACCGCCTCGTCCGCGCGGAAGGAGGAGATGCGGGCGATGCCCGCCTCGGCGCAGGCCGCCAGCCAGGCGACGACAACCAGCGCGACGGCCCCCGCGATCAGCTGCCCGGTCATGAGACGGTCGGCGCCGGGGAGGGACCCGTCAGGCCCTTCTCCGCGCGCCAGCCGTCGACGATCGCCGCCTGGAGACCGAACATCTCGGCCTTCTCGTCCGGCTCCTCGTGGTCGTAGCCGAGCAGGTGCAACACCCCGTGGACGGTGAGGAGTTGGAGCTCCTCGTCCATGGAGTGCCGCGTCTCGGCGTCCTCGCCCTGCTGCTTGGCGACCTCGGGGCACAGGACGATGTCACCGAGGAGCCCCTGCGGGGGCTCCGCGTCGTCGTCCTTCGTCGGCGGCCGCAGCTCGTCCATCGGGAAGGACATGACATCGGTGGGGCCCGGCAGGTCCATCCACTGGATGTGCAGCTGCTCCATGGCCTCGGCGTCCACGACGATCACCGAGAGTTCGGAGAGCGGGTGGATCCGCATCCGCGTGAGCGCGTAGCGGGCGATGTCGAGGATCGCCTGCTCGTCGACCTCGGTTCCGGACTCGTTGTTGACGTCGATCGACATGGTGCGCTCTGCTCTACTTCCCGTTTCGGCCGCCCTGACCGTTCTGGTCCGGCCGGCTGTCGTACCTCTCGTACGCGTCGACGATACGGCCGACGAGCTTGTGCCGTACGACATCCTGCGAGGTGAGCCGGGAGAAGTGCACGTCATCCACGCCGTCCAGGATGTCCTGGACCTGGCGCAGACCGCTCTTCGTCCCGTTCGGGAGGTCGACCTGGGTGACGTCGCCGGTGATGACGATCTTCGAATCGAAGCCGAGCCTGGTGAGGAACATCTTCATCTGCTCGGCGCTGGTGTTCTGCGCCTCGTCGAGGATGATGAACGCGTCGTTGAGCGTGTTGTGCGTCAGCAGGTAGTCCTGCGTGACATACAGCGAGTCCTCCGCCGCCACCTGGATGCAGACCGCCTCCTCGCGGCCTGCGGGCTCGATCGCGTCGATGAAACGCATCGGACGCCCGCCGCCTCCGGCCGCGTGGTACGCATCGCGCTTGCGAGCGAGGCGGAAGGGCTCGATGCCTTCGGGGAGACGGATGTCGACAACGTGGGAGTCGTATCGGTGGGCGGCCAGGGCACTGCCCTGCTTCCGCCCCTCGGCCGGTCGGCGCCGGGTGTAGGCGACACCGCCCAGGGACTGGACGAGCGCAATGACGTCGTCCCGCAGGACGATCGATGCGGTCGAGTACTGGATGCGGCATGTGCGGTCGTTCTGCGTGACGGGGCCGCCGTCGGAGTCGAGCAGGCCCTGGAGGACAGCAAGGCGGACCTCTGCCGTGTTGTACAGATAGTCGTTCGGCACGAACTTGGAGTGCGCGCGAGTGCCGACCAAATCCAGCTCGCGAAGCATGCCGGTCACCGGGTTCTCCAGGGTCACCACGCCGCCGGGCGACTTCACCCTGTTGAGAACGTAGTCGGGGCCGCCCTTGTGCCGGACGGAGACTCCCGGGAGGGCAGCCTCCAACGCCTGAGCGAGCTCGGCGTCCTCGGTGGCGAAGGACGGAGTGGTGGATCCCGTCAGGCAACCGTCACCGAGGAGCAGTCCTAGCGCATACGGGTCCATGGGTACTTCGCGCTCCGGGAAGCTGACCGGCGCGGTGAGCATCGGCAACTCGAACCGCCGGGCATGGGCCGCACGCAGGTTCCCGATCATCTCCTGGGTTTCCAGGACCCTCCACGGCTTGTCGCGGCGCTTGTCGTCGCGCGTCCTGACCGTCCACAGGTGCTCGCCGCAGCACAGCGTCCACGAACCGTCCTGGGCCGAGACGCGGTAGATGTCCTTCTCACCCTGCGGGTACACGCCGAGGACGGGGGTCGGCTCGCCGTTGGACCCGATGACCAGGTCGCCCACCTGAAGGTCCCCGATGGGGCGCCACCCGTCTGGCGTGAGGACGTTCGTGAAGACGGGCTGCGAGCGGCCGCGCATATACGCCAGCGGCGCCACCTCGATCGTCCCCGCCGCCATCAGCCGCGGGATCGAGTCCGGGTCGAGCATGTCGTGCAGGGCGTCGTAGAGCGGGCGCAGATACGGGTCGATCTTCTCGTAGAGCGTGCCGGGCAGGAAGCCGAGCCGCTCGCCGGCCTCCACGGCCGGCCTGGTCAGGATGATCCGGGTGACCTGCTTGGACTGCAGGGCCTGGACCGCCTTGGCCATGGCGAGATAGGTCTTGCCGGTGCCCGCGGGACCGATGCCGAACACGATCGTGTGCTTGTCGATCGCGTCGACGTACCGCTTCTGGTTGAGGGTCTTGGGGCGGATGGTGCGGCCGCGGCTGGAGAGGATGTTCTGGGTGAGCACTTCGGCGGGCGTCTCGTGGTGACCGTTGCCGTCACCGCCGTTTGCCCCACCGTTCGCCCGGAGCATGGCGATCGAGCGTTCCACTGCGTCCTCCGTCATCGGCTGCCCGGTGCGGAGCACCAGCATCATCTCGTCGAACAGGCGCTGGATGAGGGCGACTTCCGTCGCCTCTCCCACAGCGCTGATCAGATTGCCCCGTACGTGGATGTCGGCCGACGGGAAGGCCGTTTCGATCACGCGCAGCAAGGAATCGCTCGAACCCAGGATGGTCACCATGGGGTGCTTGGCCGGGATGGTGATCTGGGCGTGCGCCTGCGGGTGTGTGGGTGTCTGAGTCATGGGCCGGCTCTGTGGCCTGCACATACCTCCCGTTGCAGGGTTCTCGCTGCTCGAGAGCCTCTGGATACCCAAGCGTACGACTTGCCGCGTGGCACGCCGAGGGGTTTTCCACCCCGGTCTGGGGGGCGGCATCAGGCCGGGCGGCATCAGGCGGGGCGGCGGAAGCCGATCGTGGGGACCGCCCTGCGCAGTGGCCAGGTTCGGGCCGCGCCCGGCAGGAGGTCGGTCAGGAAGGCGTAGCGGCGCAGGGCCGAGGGGTCCTGGGCCTCGTAGGTGCGGATCCGCTCCCACCACCCCGCGATCTCCGCCCACCCCGGCGCCGACAGCGAGCCCCCGAACTCCTGGACCGACAGCGCGGCCGTGAGCCCCGCGAAGGCGAGCCGGTCCGCGAGCGGCCAGCCGGCCAGGGTGCCGGTGACGAACCCCGCGACGAACACATCGCCCGCCCCGGTCGGATCGAGCGCCTCGACGGCGATCGCGGGCACGTCGGCGGTCTCTCCGCTCGCCCCGTCCACCGCGTACGCCCCCTCGGGCCCCAGCGTGACCACCGCGAGCGGCACCTTGTCGGCCAGGGCTCGGGCGGCGGCCCGCGGGCAGTCGGTACGGGTGTAGCGCATCGCCTCGGCCGCGTTGGGCAGGAACGCCTCGCAGTGTTCGAGGTCGGCGAGGCCCGCCAGGTCCCAGCGGCCGGTGTCGTCCCAGCCCACGTCCGCGAAGATCCGCGCACCGGTTCGCGCGGCGTCCGCGATCCACTCCTCGTGGCGGCCGGGCTCCAGGGAGGCGACCGCGGCTCGGGCGCGGGGCGGGCAGCTGGGCGCGGAGAGCTCGTGGGGGGCCTCGTGGCCGTGCGAGACCATCGTGCGTTCGCCCTCGTACGCCATGGAGACGGTGACCGGCGAGTGCCAGCCGGGCACGGTGCGCGACAGGGACAGGTCGATGCCCTCGCCCTGTTCGAGCGCGTCCCAGCAGTATTCGCCGTAGTGGTCGTCGCCGAAGGCCGCGGCCAGCGAGGTGCGCAGGCCGAGGCGGGCGAGCGCGGTCGCCATGTTGGCGACGCCACCGGGGCTCGACCCCATGCCGCGCGCCCAGGACTCGGTGCCGCGCACCGGGGCCGAGTCGAGCCCGGTGAAGATGATGTCGAGGAAGACCGTGCCGGTCAGGAAGACGTCGCAGGGCGGGTCGCGCGGGTCGCGCAGCCCGTCGAGCGGGTCGAGGCGGGAGGACGGCCGCCGCTCGGCGGGCGTGTCGGTGCCCGCGAGGTGCTGACGTTCGTCCGCGGAACCGGCCGGGGAGTACGTGTGGTGCGAGTGGCGGGGCGGCTGCTCTCTGCTGGGTGGTGTGGTCACGGCGGGCTCTCCGTTCGCGTACAGATCTGGCAAGTCTGCCCGATGTACGCGCGCGGCGGCCCGCCCGGCGCTCCGGCCTCCCTACCAGCGCGGCAGCGCCGGAGTCGTCCAGTGCTCGTGTCCCGGCGCCCTGCGCATCGCCGCCGCGTCGTCGCGGTCCCGCAGCGCACCGTCGTCGTCCAGCCAGCGCCGGTTCAGGCGGGCGAGGGCCTCCCGGTCGAGTTCGACGCCGAGGCCGGGGGCGTCACCGACGGGCAGGCGGCCCGAGCGGAAGGTGTGGCGGGCGGTGATCACGTCCTCCGTCTGCCAGGGGTAGTGGCTGTCGCAGGCGTAGTCGAGGTTGGGGACGGTCGCCGCCACGTGGGTCATCGCGGCGAGGCTGATCCCCATGTGGGTGTTGGAGTGCATGGACAGGCCCACCCCGAACACCCGGCAGATCGCGGCGAGTTCACGCGTGTTGCGCAGCCCGCCCCAGTAGTGGTGGTCGGACAGGACCACCTGGACGGCGTCGGTCGAGAACGCCTCCCTGATCTCCGGGAAGGTCGTCACGCACATGTTGGTGGCGAGCGGGACCGACGTACCCCGTGACACCTCGGCCATCGCGGGCGTGCCCGGCGCCGGGTCCTCCAGGTATTCGAGTACGTCCGCGAGGTCGGCGGCGACCCGGAGCGAGGTCCGCGGGGTCCAGCCGCCGTTGGGGTCGAGCCGGAGCGGGTGGCCGGGGAAGGCCTCGGCCAGCGCGCGGATCGCGGCCACCTCCTGCTCGGGCGGGAAGACACCGCCCTTGAGCTTGAAGGAGCGAAAGCCGTGCTCGCGCACGAAGCGGCGGGCCTGCTCAACGATCCCGGCCGGGTCCAGGGCCGCGCCCCAGCCGTCCTTCTGCCCGGCGCCGCCCGGGTGTTCGGCCCAGCGGTAGAAGAGGTAGGCGCTGTACTCCACGCTGTCGCGCACCTTGCCGCCGAGCAGCGTGTGCACGGGCACGCCCTGGATCTTGCCGAGCGCGTCCAGGCAGGCCACCTCGAAGGCGGAGGCCACGGACAGGCGCAGCTTGTCGGCGGTCTGGACGCCACGCAGCCCGCCCACGTCGACCGAGGTGTCGACCCGGGAGCCATCGACTCCGATCTTGTTCACTAGCGTGAACAACTGGTTGAGATCGGCGATGTCGTGACCGACCAGGGCGGCGGCATAGGGGCGGGCGAGTTCGAGGTACTTCGTGTCGCCGTATGTCTCGCCGAGCCCGGTCACCCCGTCGGCGGTGACAACCTCGACCACCAGCCGGGGGGTGTAGGGCTGGTGCACGCCCTGGACGTTGAGGAGCGGGGGGTCGGAGATGAGGACGGGAGTGAGGCGCACCTCGGCGATCCGGCGGGCCCATGACCTCTGCGCGCCGGTACGCGGCATGCCGTCCCACTCATTCGATTGTCCATCCATAGAAATGAAGACTAGGTATGTGAACGCGACGACGTCAAGAGTCCGGGACCCCGGCCGGGTCGCCCCAACTCCCTTCCCCCGCATGAAATTCGCTCGTCTACCCGACGGGAATCCACCCCAAACGAAACGTGACCCAGATCACACCCTCTCGGCTTTTCGCGCACTCGGGGCGCTTGATACAAATTGGGCCGCGTTCCACACAACACCGGGCGCATCCCCCCTCTTTGACCTCCCTGCCCCACGGGCACTGTTCCTTGGAACGCCCATGTCCGCACGCCCTCGTGCCGCCTGGCCCCTGGTCGCCGTCTTCACCGCCGGCTACCTCGCCGCATACCTCCTTCCCACCGTCGTCGGCCGTCTCTCGGCGGGCCTTGGACTCTCTCCCGCCGCGGCCGGACTGGTCGGCTCCACCCTGCTGTTGAGCTCGGCGACGGCCGGCTTCACGCTGGCCTCGCAGGTCGAGCGGCACGGGCCGCGCCGCCTCGCCAGACTCGGCCTGCTCCTCGCGATCACCGGGTACGGTGCCGCCGCGCTGACCACCCTCGTCCCGCTCGTCGTCGCGGGCGCGATCGTCGGCGGCCTCGGCTCGGGCACGGCGACGGCGGTGGCCGCGGCCGGCATCGCCGCCCAGCGCGACCCGCACCGGGCGTCCACGCTGGGGCTGCTCTCGGTCTCCGCCACCGCGGGCGCGCTCTATCTGACGATCCCGCACCTCGGCGGCGGCCACGCGACCCCGCTGGCCGCGATCGCGGTGGTGGCGGCGCTGGTATGGCCGGCCGCGGGGCGGCTTCCGGGTGCGTACGGCGCCGCGAGCCGTCCGGTGGAGGCGGTGGGCGCCGATCTCCCGCACCGCCGTTCCGGCACGGTGCTGGCCGTGACGATGCTCTGCTGGTCGCTCGCGCAGAACGCGCTGTGGGGAGTGAGCGGGCGGATCGGGCTCACCCAGGCCGGTCTGAGCGAGGTCACCGTGGGCATGGTCTTCGCGGTGGCGCTCGGCGCGGGGCTGCTCGGGGTGCTCGGCGCGGGGGCACTCGGGGCCCGGCTCGGCCGGGCGGTGCCGATCGGGGCGGGTACGGCGGTCATCGCGTGCTGCATCGTGGCGAGTTCGTCGGCGCACGGGCTCGTGTCGTTCGCGAGCGGCGAGATCCTCTGGAACGTCTTCTACCCGGTCGTGCTGTCCTACCTGATCGGGCTGTCCGCCTCGCTCGACCCCCGCGGGCGCTGGGCGGTGCTCGCCGGGTCGGCGTCCTCGCTGGGGGTGGCCTGCGGGCCGGTCACCGGCAGCCTGCTGTCGCAGTACGCGGGGTACCGGGTGATGGGGCTCGTGCTGTGCGCGCTGCTGCTCCTGATCGCGGCGCCGATGGCCGCGGTGGCGCTGCACACGGCTGGACGGCCACTGGTTCCCGGGTCCATTCGGCGGCGCGGTGGTGCGCCGGCGGCGGTGGTCGCCGGGCGGGCGGGGGCGTCGTCAGCGCTGCTGCCGCAGATCGGTGTGCCCGAGCAGGAGGTGGCGGAGATCCCGATCGGCTCACGAGCCAGGCGCCGCCGCAAGGTCCTGGCGTCCTGATTCCCTTACCCGATCAAAGGGTGCGGGGGCGCGGGGCACCCCCGCACCCCCGCACCCTCCGCGCCCCACCCCGCGGAGCTACTCCGCGTCGAAGTCGTACGCCTCCACCTCCGCCAGGTACCGCTCCCGCAGCCCCTCCGCGTCCTCCAGGAACGACGCCTCGAAGGAGTTCCTCGCCAGTTCCCTCAGGCGCTCCCGGTCGAGACCCAGCGTCTCGTGCACCGCGTGGAACGCGTCGCCGACATAGCCCCCGAAATACGCCGGGTCGTCGGAGTTGACCGTGCACAGCAGGCCCGCCTCCATCATCGCGGGCAGCGGATGCTCCTCCAGCGTGTCGACGGCCCGCAGGCGGACGTTCGACAGCGGGCACAACGTCAGCGGGATCCGGTCGCGGGACAGGCGGGCGACCAGCGCCGGGTCCTCCAGGGCTCGCAAGCCGTGGTCGACGCGCTCGACCCCGAGGAGGTCCAGCGCCTCCGTGATGTACTCCGGTGGCCCCTCCTCCCCCGCGTGCGCGACCCGCCGCAGCCCGAGCGCGGCCGCCGCCTCGTACACCTCGCGGAACTTGGCCGGCGGGTGGCCGACCTCCGCCGAGTCGAGCCCGACCGCCGTGATCCGGTCCAGGTACGGCCGCGCCGCCTCCAGCGTGAGCATCGCCGACTCCGCGGACTCGTCCCGCAGGAAGCAGAGGATGAGCCGGGTGGAGACGCCGTGGCGCTCCTCGCTGGTGGACAGGGCCCGCCACAGGCCCTCCACCACCGTGCCCATCGCCACTCCGCGCGCGATGTGCGCCTGCGGGTCGAAGAAGATCTCGGCGTGCCGCACGCCCTGCGCGGCGGCCCGGGTCAGATACGCGTCGGCGAGCGCCGCGAAGTCGTCCTCGGTCCGCAGCACCGTCATCAGCGAGTAGTACAGGTTGAGGAAGGACTGCAGGTCCTCGAAGAGGTACGCCTTGCGCAGCGCCTCGGTGTCGGCGTACGGCAGCTCGATGCCGTTGCGCGCGGCCAGCTCGAAGGCCAGCTCTGGTTCGAGGGTGCCTTCGATGTGGAGGTGGAGTTCGGCCTTGGGGAGGGGCATGGGGGGACTTTCCAGGGGGTGGGGCCAGGGGGTGGAGCAAGGGGGTGGGGCTAGGGGGTGCGTTTTGGCAGCGGGACCCGTACCAGGTCGGCGGCGACGGTCAGTTCGCCCTCGAATCCGGCGGCGCGTGCCTGCCGCTCGAACTCCTCGGGGTCGGAGTACCGCTGCGAGAAATGGGTGAGGACGAGGTGGCGCACACCGGCGTCACGGGCCACCGCACCCGCCTGACCCGCCGTCAAGTGACCGTGATCCTCGGCCAGTTGGAGGTCACCGTCGAGGAAGGTCGACTCGATGACCAGCATGTCGCAGCCGTCCGCGAGCTCGGTCACGCCCGCGCAGAGCCGGGTGTCCATGACGAACGCGAACCGCTGCCCGCGCCGGATCTCGCTCACCTCGTCCAGGGTGACGCCGTTCAGCTCGCCCTCGCGCTGGAGGCGCCCCACGTCGGGGCCTTTGATGCCGCGCTCGGCGAGCAGCGCGGGCAGTATCCGCCGGCCGTCCGGTTCGACGATCCGGTAGCCGTACGACTCGACGGGATGCGACAGCCTGCGGGCCTCCAGGGTGTACGAGGCCGTCGTGGCCGGCACCGCCCTGTCGCCCGCGACCGGCTGCTGCACGAGCTGCACGGACTCGCGGTAGGCGGTGGCGTACCGCAGTCGCTCGAAGAAGTGCTCGCCGCTGAGCGGGTAGTGCGCGGTGACGGGGTGCGGGACCCGGTCGAGGTTGATCCGCTGAATCACCCCGGCCAGGCCCAGCGAATGGTCGCCGTGGAAGTGTGTGACGCAGATCCGGTTGATGTCGTGGGCTGCGACCCCAGCCCGCAGCATCTGCCGCTGGGTGCCCTCGCCGGGGTCGAAGAGGATGCCCTCGCCGTCCCAGCGCAGCAGATAGCCGTTGTGGTTTCGGTGCCGGGTGGGAACCTGGCTGGCGGTGCCGAGCACCACCAATTCACGTACGGACACGGTTGATCGCCTGTTCGTCCGGTGGTTGCCTGTGCGCCCCGCTAGCCGGGCGGCCACTGGAGGCCGCGGCCGCCCAGGACGTGCGCATGGGCGTGGAAGACGGTCTGCCCGGCGCCGCTGCCGGTGTTGAAGACGACCCGGTAGCCGGTCCCGTCCACCTTGTCCTCGTGGGCGACCTCCCCGGCCTCGCGCACCACGTCCACGAGGACCGCCGGTTCGGCGGCGGCGAGCGCGGCGGCGTCCGGGTAGTGGACCTTGGGAATGACCAGGACGTGGGTCGGCGCCTGGGGGTTGATGTCGCGGAAGGCAACGGTCGTCTCGGTCTCCCGGACCACGGTCGCCGGGACATCGCCCGAGACGATCTTGCAGAACAGGCAGTCGGCCTGCGGCTCTCCGGCCACGGTCCAGTCCTCCTACGTCGCGTCGATCAGTTGACCGCATGCTACTGAGCTTCGCGCCCACCCGGCGCCCGCGCCCCCTGCTCGACACGCTCGACCGGGCGCGCCGGGGGCGGTGTGCCGGACGCCGGGGTCGTCCGCCATGGGCTTCGCACCATGAGGCGAGGGGGCCGATGTGCCCGGGTCGGGCCGCCCGCCATGAAGCGAGAAGGGTGCCGATGTGCCCGGGTCGGGGCCCCCGACAAGAAGGCGGAGGGGGCCGTATGGCCCGGATCGCGAGCCACCCGCCATAGGGCGAGGGGGTGCGATGTGCCCCGGGTCGGGGCTACTTGCCGCGGAAGGACTCCGTCACCGTGACGGTCACCGTGACCGTGGGGTTGCCGCGCGGGCCGGGGGCCGAGGGGCCCGTGGTCGGGGCGGGGGCGTCGCAATTGCCCAGGGCACTGACGCGGAAGACGGTCCTGCCTGCGACCTTGGCCGTCAGGTCGCCCTTGACACAGCGGCCCTGGACCTCCTGCGTGACCCTTCCGTCGACGGTGATCCGCTTGCCGTCCTTGGTCTCGCCCTGGCAGCTGACATCGGCGACCTGCTTGGTGGTGCTGCCCGCCGAAGGGGTCGCGCCGGCGGCGCCGTTGAGGTTCGCGTTGCAGGTCAGCCACTGCACGTTTACGTGCTGGTGTTCCAGGGCGGTGGTCGCGGTCTGGTCCGTGGTGATCGCGACGGTGGCGGAGTCGAGCCCGCCGACGGGGTCGCAGGCCGCCACTCCCGCCGTCGTCAGGGCCGCGGCGGCCAGCGCGAGTACCGAGCGGTGCGATCTCGTTGCCCCCATGAGGGTCAGGGTGCCAGCGTGGCCCCGCGCGCGGTAGACCCCTTGCGGCCAACTCCCGTCCGTCCCGGGTGCGCCGGGCGGCACGGGTCTCCGTTCCGCGAACTCCCCCGGGGCCCAGGCGGCGAGAGGGCCCCATGAGAGCCCGGGTTTCGCCCGCAGGCGCCACTTCGTCCCCCGGCCGGGCCTTCTTCACCCGCCGACGCCACTTCCCCGCCACGCCCTCTTCACTGCCGCCGGGGCCACTTCACCCCGCGGGGCCTCGTCACCCCGCGGGCGCCTCCGGCGCTACGACCAGCGCCCCGTACGTCCCATCAGCAGGGCCGCCGCCACCGTGCCCGCCGTCGACGTGCGCAGCACGCTGCTGCCCAGCCGGTACGGTTTCGCGCCGGCGTCGGTGAACGTGGCCAGTTCCTCCGGAGAGACACCCCCCTCCGGGCCCACCACCAGGACGATCTCGCCGCGCTCGGGCAGGTCGGCCGTGGCCAGGGCACCCGAGGTGTGGGCGGGGTCCTCGTGCAGGACCACCGCCAGGTCGGCGCCTGCCAGCAGCGCCGCCACCTGCTTGGTGGTCATCGCCTCGCGTACGTCCACGAAGCGCACCCGGCGCGACTGCTTGCCCGCCTCCCGGGCCGTACTGCGCCATTTCGCAAGGGACTTGAGGCCGCGCTCGCCCTTCCACTGGGTGATGCAGCGCGCGGCCTGCCACGGCACGATCGCGTCGACACCCGTCTCGGTCATCGTCTCCACGGCGACCTCGCCCCGGTCACCCTTGGGCAACGCCTGCACCACGGTGATTCGTACCGCGGGCTCGTCCTCGGTCTCACACCCGGTGATCCGCACGGTCAGGCGGTCCTTGCCCTCGGCCGCCACCACCACGGCGTCCGCCCAGTTCCCGGCGCCGTCGGTCAGGGTCACCTCCTCGTCCGCGCGCAGCCGCTTGACGGAGACGGCGTGCCTGCCCTCCGCCCCGTCCAGGACGAACTCGCCGCCGCCGGGCACCTTGTCGACGACGAAGACCGGGGCGGTCATGGCGTACTCCTCATGTTCCTCAGATTCTGCAGTGTCGCGGTCAACTCGGCGCCCGCGGCGTCGAGTTCGCCGACCAGCACCTCGACAAGGCGCGCGGCCGGAAGCTCCCGGGCGAGCCGGTGGCCCTGCCCGGCCCAGAGCGCCATGCCCTGGGCATCACCGGCCCCGGCCGCGGCCTTGCGCAGGCCCGCGGTGAGCTGGTGCACCTGGGGATAGGCGGCGGGGGCGTAGGGCCCGTGCTCCCGCATGAAACGGTTCACCAGGCCGCGCGCGGGCCGCCCCGAGAACGCCCTCGTCAACTCCGTGCGCACGAAAAGGGGGTTGGTCATCGCCTGCTTGTGCAGGACGTTCGCGCCCGACTCCGGGCAGACCAGGAACGCCGTGCCGAGCTGCGCCGCTTCCGCGCCCGCCGCAAGGACCGCCGCGATCTGCGCGCCGCGCATCAGGCCGCCCGCCGCGACGATCGGCAGCTGGACCGTCTCCTTGACGAGTGCGATCAGGGTGAGCAGTCCGATGGCCGCCCCGCCGGTCTGCGGATCGTCATGGTAGGTGCCCTGGTGGCCGCCCGCCTCGACGCCTTGCACACACACCGCGTCCGCCCCGGCCCACTGTGCGGCCTGGGCCTCCTCGGGGGTGGTCACGGTGACGATCGTGTACGTACCGGCCTTCGCGAAGGCGTCGAACACCGCGCGCTCGGGACAGCCGAAGGTGAAGGACACCACCGGCACCGGGTCCTCGCGCAGGATCGCCAGCTTGGCCTCGTAGTTGTCGTCGCCCCCGGCGTCGGCGTCGCCCAGCGGGGTCTCGTACCAGGAGGCCTCGCCGGCCAGCTGATGGCGGTAGACCTCGATGGCGGCGGGGTCGGTGTGCGGGTCCTGGGGCATGAACAGGTTGACTCCGAAGGGCTGGTTCGTCAGCCCGCGCACCTGCTTGATCTCCTCGTACATGCCGTCGGCGGTCTTGTACCCGGCGGCCAGGAATCCG
This sequence comes from Streptomyces sp. NBC_01431, assembly GCF_036231355.1. Taxonomy (NCBI): domain Bacteria; kingdom Bacillati; phylum Actinomycetota; class Actinomycetes; order Kitasatosporales; family Streptomycetaceae; genus Streptomyces; species Streptomyces sp. NBC_01431. The sequence goes on along the minus strand of NZ_CP109496.1, from coordinate 5,531,192 downwards.
AGCCCGCCGGCCTCGGAGACGGCTGCGGCCAGTGCCGGACCGGAGGCGCCGCCCGCCATGGGCGCCTGCACGATCGGATACCGGCAGAGATCGGTCAAAGCCATGCTCGCATGGTGCCATGTGGGGGCTCTCGCACCGAATCGCCTCTTCCGCCCGGGGTCGTGAGGTCGGCCACCCTCGTCGACGGCGTCCGGTTCTTACTCCCGGAGCCCCGGAGCCCCCCGGACCCCCGGAGCACGAAGAGGGGCCGGGGTGTTGTACCCCGGCCCCTCTTCGTTGTCGGCTCAGCGCCCGTTGAACGCGTCCTTCAGACGCGAGAACAGCCCCTGCTGGCCGGGCTGGAACTGGCCCGTGGGGCGTTCCTCACCGCGGAGTTTCGCCAGCTGGCGCAGCAGGTCCTCCTGCTGGGGGTCGAGCTTGCTCGGGGTCAGGACCTCGACGTGGACGATGAGGTCGCCCCGGCCGCCGCCGCGCAGATGCGTGATGCCGCGGCCGTGCAGCGGGATGGACTGGCCGGACTGGGTGCCCGGCCGGATGTCCACCTCCTCCATGCCGTCGAGCGTCTGGAGCGGCACCTTCGTGCCGAGCGACGCCGCCGTCATGGGGATGGTGACCGTGCAGTGCAGATCGTCGCCGCGGCGCTGGAACACGTCGTGCGGCAGCTCGTGGATCTCCACGTACAAGTCGCCGGCAGGGCCGCCGCCGGGGCCGACCTCGCCCTCGCCCGCGAGCTGGATCCGGGTGCCGTTGTCGACACCGGCCGGGATCTTCACCGTGAGGGTGCGGCGCGACCGGATGCGGCCGTCGCCCGCGCACTCCGGGCACGGGGTGGGGACCACGGTGCCGAAGCCCTGGCACTGGGGGCACGGGCGCGAGGTCATGACCTGGCCCAGGAAGGACCGGGTGACCTGGGACACCTCGCCGCGGCCACGGCACATGTCACAGGTCTGCGCGGATGTACCGGGAGCGGCGCCCTCGCCCGAACAGGTCGTACACACCACTGCGGTGTCGACCTGGATCTCCTTGGTGGTGCCGAAGGCCGCCTCGTTGAGGTCGATCTCCAGGCGGATCATGGCGTCCTGGCCGCGGCGGGTGCGCGAGCGCGGTCCGCGCTGCGACGCCGTGCCGAAGAAGGCGTCCATGATGTCCGAGAAGTTGCCGAAGCCACCGGCTCCGAAGCCTCCGGCCCCGCCGCCGCCCGACGACGACAGCGGATCGCCGCCGAGGTCGTAGACCTGCTTCTTCTGCGGGTCGGAGAGGACCTCGTAGGCGGCGTTGATCTCCTTGAAGCGCTCCTGCGTCTTCGGGTCCGGATTCACATCCGGGTGGAGTTCGCGGGCCAGCCTGCGGAAGGCCTTCTTGATCTCGTCCTGTGATGCGTCGCGGCGCACGCCGAGTACGGCGTAGTAGTCCGTGGCCACTTACGACTCCGCCAGGATCTGTCCGACGTAACGTGCCACTGCGCGTACCGCTCCCATCGTTCCGGGGTAATCCATGCGGGTCGGTCCGACCACGCCGAGTTTGGCGACCGCCTCGCCGCCGGAACCGTAGCCGACCGATACGACGGACGTGGAGTTCAGTCCTTCATGGGCGTTGTTCTCGTGCCCGATGCGTACGGTCATGCCTGATTCCTTGGCCTCGCCGAGCAGCTTGAGGAGCACGACCTGCTCCTCAAGTGCCTCCAGCACCGGCCGGATGGTCAGCGGGAAGTCGTGTCCGAAGCGGGTGAGATTGGCGGTGCCGCCGATCATCAGCCGCTCCTCGGTCTCTTCGACCAGGGTTTCGAGGAGGGTGGCGAGGACCGTCGAAACGGTTCCTCGGTCCTCCGGTTCAAAGGACTCCGGCAGGTCCTGCACCAGCTGCGGTACGTCCGCGAAGCGGCGTCCCACCACCCGTGCGTTGAGCCGGGCCCGCAGGTCCGCGAGCGAGGCCTCGCCGAACGGCGCCGGGCAGTCGACCATGCGCTGCTCGACCCGCCCGGTGTCGGTGATCAGCACCAGCATCAGCCGGGCCGGGGCGAGTGAGAGAAGCTCCACATGACGCACGGTCGAGCGGGTCAGCGACGGGTACTGCACGACCGCCACCTGCCGGGTCAGCTGCGCGAGCAGCCGCACCGTACGGGCGACGACGTCGTCCAGGTCGACGGCGCTGTCCAGGAAGTTCTGGATCGCCCGGCGCTCGGGCGACGACAGGGGCTTGACGCCCGCGAGCCGGTCGACGAAGAGCCGGTAGCCCTTGTCGGTCGGGATCCGGCCGGCGCTGGTGTGGGGTTGGGCGATGAAGCCCTCCTCCTCCAGTACGGCCATGTCGTTGCGTACGGTCGCCGGCGAGACGCCCAGTGCGTGCCGCTCGGTCAGGGCCTTGGACCCCACCGGCTCCTCGGTGCCGACATAGTCCTGGACGATGGCGCGCAACACCTCGAGCCTGCGTTCACTGAGCACCGCGCACACCTCCAGTTGCCGTCCGTTTTGGCACTCACTGTCTTCGAGTGCCAGCAATCCCCCGGCCAGTGTACGGCCGACCGGTACGCCCCTAGCAAGGGCGGCCGACCACGCTACCGTGCGACGTCACCGGCCGATTGCGGATAGCGTCGCGTCATGGACGTCAGTTGGGAAGACTTCGGCTGGGAGCGGCTGGGTGACGGAGTGGGCCGCAGACGCCTGCCCGGCTGGGACGCCACGGCCGGACTCGTCGCCGGAGAGCACGGACTCCTCCTTTACGACACGGGCTCGACCCTTCAGGAGGGCGCCGAACTCCGGGCCCAGGCGGAGGCCCTGTTCGGCCGCAGAGTGACCCACATCGCACTCAGCCATCCGCACTTCGACCACGTCCTGGGCACGGCGGTCTTCGCCGGCGCCGAGGTGTACGGAGCGGTCGGGATCGAGCGCGCCCTGGACGGCGACGAGATGCGCGCCGACGCGGTGAGCCAGGGCGTGTCCGACGAAGCGGCCGCCGAGGCCGCCGACGTGCTGGTCCGGCCGCACCACGCGGTGTGCGGGGAGTGGACCCTTGACCTGGGCGGCCGCCAGGTGCTGCTCGCCAACGTGGGGCCCGGTCACAGCGGGCACGACCTCGCGGTCCTGGTCCCCGCGAGTGGCGGGTGGCCCGAGGTCGTCTTCTGCGGCGACCTGGTCGAGGAGTCGGGCGAGCCGCAGGCGGGGCCCGACGCGGTGGTCTCGCGCTGGCCGGCCGCCCTGGACCGGCTGCTCTCGCTGGGCGGCGAGGACGCGGTGTACGTACCCGGGCACGGGGCGGCGGTGGACGCGGCGTTCGTGCGCGCCCAGCGCGACCAACTCGCCGCGAGATTCGGCATGTCGTAGCCCGCTCAGCCGTATTGTCATGCGAATGCGCAGATACAGCCCCGATCTCACGCCCCCCCTGGCTGCATCCCCCGGGGGTCAACCCCCGGACCCCCGGCCGCAAGCGCCCCTCGCCCAACCGCCCCGAATAATGAGGCCATGCGCAGCTACAGCCCTGACCTGACGCCCCCCTGGAAGAAGAAGCAGACCCCCGCGCCCGAGGTCGCCGCCGAGGCCGATCTCGTCGTGGAGGAGGTCTCCACCGGGTTCTGCGGAGCCGTGGTCCGCTGCGAGAAGACGGCCGAGGGGCCGACGGTCACCCTGGAGGACCGTTTCGGCAAGCACCGCGTCTTCCCGCTCGCGCCCCGCGGCTTCCTTCTTGAGGGCAAGGTGGTCACGCTCGTACGCCCCTCCGCGGCCGCCCCGGCCCGCACCGCCCGCACCGCGTCCGGATCGCTGGCGGTACCGGGCGCGCGGGCCCGGGTCGCGCGGGCGGGCCGGATCTATGTCGAGGGCCGCCACGACGCGGAACTGGTGGAGAAGGTGTGGGGCGACGACCTGCGCATCGAGGGCGTGGTCGTGGAGTACCTGGAGGGCATCGACGACCTCCCGGCGATCGTCGCCGAGTTCTCCCCCGGCCCGGACGCCCGCCTCGGTGTCCTGGTGGACCACCTGGTCCCGGGCTCGAAGGAGTCCCGCATCGCGGCGTCGGTGACGGACGCGGACGTTCTGATCGTCGGCCACCCGTACATCGACGTGTGGGAGGCGGTGAAACCGTCCTCGGTGGGCATCGCGGGGTGGCCGCGGGTGCCGCGCGGCGAGGACTGGAAGACGGGCGTTTGCCGGGCGCTTGGCTGGCCGGAGAACACGGGCGCCGCGTGGCAGCACGTCCTGTCGAAGGTGCGGTCGTACAAGGACCTGGATCCGTCGCTGCTGGGCTCGGTGGAGCACCTGATCGACTTCGTGACCGCGCCGTAGCCCTCCCCCACGCCCCGAGGCCGAAAACGGGCTACTTAAGGGGCGCGGGGAACTGCGCGAGAGCCACGCACGGCCCGAGGCCGAAGGCGGGGTTAGTGGCGCGGGGAACTGCGCGAGCAGCCACCCCCGCCCCGCTCAGTCCACCAGGTCCCGAACCACCGCATCCGCCAAAAGCCGACCGCGCAGGGTCAGAACGGCCCGCCCCGCCGCGAAGGACGCCGCGTCAAGCAGCCCCTCCTCCTCCGCGCGCCGCGCCGCCGCCAGGCCCGCCGGGTGCAGCAGGGTCAGGGGGCAGCCCTCGCGCAGGCGGAGTTCCAGGAGGATGCGTTCCACCCGGCGGTCCTCCGCGGCCAGGACCTCCCGGCCCGCGCCCGGCGAGCGCCCCGCCGCCAGCGCCGCCGCGTACGCGCCCGGGTGCTTCACGTTCCACCAGCGCACCCCGCCCACGTGGCTGTGCGCGCCCGGACCGGCGCCCCACCAGTCGGCGCCGCGCCAGTACAGCTCGTTGTGCAGGCAGCGGCCGGCCCCGGTGGTGGCCCAGTTCGACACCTCGTACCAGTCGAACCCGGCGGCCGACAGCACCTCGTCGGCGATGAGGTAGCGGTCCGCGTGCTCGTCGTCGTCCGTCATCGGCACCTCGCCGCGCCGGATCCGCCGGGCGAGCTGGGTGCCCTCCTCCACGATCAGGGCGTACGCGCTGATGTGGTCGGGGCCGGCGCCGACGGCCGCCGCGAGCGAGGCCCGCCAGTCCTCGTCGCTCTCACCCGGGGTGCCGTAGATCAGGTCCAGGTTGACGTGCTCGAAGCCCGCCGCCCGCGCCTCGGCGACGCACGCCTCGGGGCGGCCGGGCGTGTGGGTGCGGTCCAGGACCTTCAGGACGTGCTGACGGGCGCTCTGCATGCCGAAGGAGACCCGGTTGAAGCCGCCGGCCCGCAGCTCGGCCAGATACGCGGGGTCCACCGACTCGGGGTTCGCCTCGGTCGTGACCTCCGCGTCCTTCGCCAGGCCGAACTCGTCGCGTACCGCCGCGAGCATCCGCACCAGGTCGCCCGCGGCGAGCAGGGTGGGCGTGCCGCCGCCGACGAACACGGTGCGCACCGGTCGCGGGTCGTCGGCGAGCACCTTGCGGGCGAGACGGATCTCCTCGACGACCATGTCGGCGTAGTTGTCGCGGGAGGCGAGGACGCCGCCCTTGCCCACCAGCTCACTGGCCGTGTACGTGTTGAAGTCGCAGTAGCCGCAGCGCGTCGCGCAGTACGGAACGTGCAGGTAGAACCCGAGCGGCCGCTCCCCGGCGCCCTCCAGGGCATGGCGGGGCAGTGACCCGTCCTCGGGCATGGGCTCACCATCGGGCAGTACGGAAGGCATGCCCCCATTGTCCGGCACGCGCGGGGCTTCATCGCCCGGCCCCGATCCGGAGCACGAGCAGCGCCAGGTCGTCGGCGGGCGGGGTGTCGCCGAACTCGTACACCGCCTGCTTGATCCGCCCCGCCACCGCGGCCGCGGGCAGGCCGGCGCACCCGGCCAGGACCACGGCGAGCCCGTCGGCGTCGTCGAACAGGCGCGGTCCCGAGCGCCGCTCGGTCACCCCGTCCGTCACGCACAGCAGGGTGTCGCCGGGGGTCAGGTCGAGGCTCTCGCTCTCGTAGCGCGCCCCCTCGATGACGCCGAGCAGGATCTGCGGGACCGCGGCCGCCCGCACCGAGCCGTCGGGCCGCAGCAGCAGGGGCAGCGGATGTCCGGCGCTGGCCAGGGTGCAGCGCACCGAGCCGCCGCCGGCGTCCGGCACCAGCTCGCCGTACAGCAGGGAGAGGAAGCGGGACTGCGGGCCGTCGGCCTCCGCTGCGGGCCCCGCCGTCGCGAGGTGGACCGCCGCCCCGGCCGCCTCGGTGGCGTCGTCCACTAGCAGCTGGTTGAGCCGGTTGAGCACCTCGTGCACCGCGTACCCCTCGCGGGCGAGCAGCCGCAGCCAGGGCCGGGCGAGGCCGGTCACCACGGCGGCCTCGGGGCCGCTGCCCTGGACGTCGCCGAGCACGAAGCACCAGCGTCCGTCGGTGCCGGGGAACACGTCGTAGAAGTCGCCGCCCGCCAGTGCCTCGTTGCTCGGCTCGTACACGAAGGCGCTGTCGATGCCGGGGATCTCGGCGACCCGGCTGGGCAGCAGGCCGCGCTGGAGCACCCTGCTGATGGTGGCCTGCCGGGTGTACTTGCGGGCCGCGCCGATCGCGAGGGCCACCCGGCGCACGAAGTCCTCGATCAGGCCGGTGATCTCGCCGGGGATGTGCGTCACGCCGGCGCGGCCGATGAGCAGGGCGCCCACGTCGCGACCGCCCGCGACCAGGCGGTACGCCAACGCGGCGCCGTCCGTGCCGAGTTCGGCGGCCGCAGGCCAGGGCATCGGCACCGGCCCGCCGCGCGCGGCGGCGGGCAGCCTCGGCGGTTCCTTCTCGACGGCGGCCCGCAGCGGTTCGATGGCCGCCTCCTTCGCGTGCCAGACCCGGGCCAGGCGGGGCGCGAGAAGCGGGCCGCCCGCTTCCTCGTCGAGCCAGATGGCGCACCAGTCGGCGAGCCGGGGCACCAGGAGCTGTCCGGCGAGCGCCGCGATCAGGTCCTCGTCGAACTGTCCGGCCAGCAGGTCGGAGGCCTCGGCGAGGAAGGAGAGCGCGCCTCGGTGGATCCAGTCCCGGTCGGGACCACGTGGGGCGCGGCAAGGGGCGGGGGCCAGTATCCCGGCGGCGTGCAGGCCGCGTTGGAGCACTTCGTCGCGGTGGCCTCGTCGCGGTTCCGAAGGCTCGCCGACGTCGACGCGGAGGCGGGCCCAGACGGTTTTGCGCCCGGTGCGGTACGTGACCCCCCAGCATTCGGCGAGGGCGGCGACGATGTGCAGGCCGCGCCCGGACTCGTACGCGGTGAGATCCTCGCGGGCCCGCCGCGGTGCGCCGCGTACCGCACGGGAGGGGTGGTGGTCGCAGACCTCGATGACGAGAGCGGCGGGTTCCGTGGCGCCGCCGCTCTCCAGACGGCACAGCAGCTCGACCGTGGTGCCCGCGTGGACGACCGCGTTGGTGACGAGTTCATTGACGACGACAGCCGCCTCGGACCCGAACTCGACGGATATCGGCGGGACTTGACCAGCGGCGGACGGGCCGAGCCCGGCCCAGTCGGCGAGCACGGCCCTGATGAAGCGCCGGGCGGCGCCGGGGGCGAGCGCGTCGCCGGGCAGACTGGTGCGGGCGGTCGGGCAGGCGTCGGCGGCGGCCCGCGGTCCTGGCGCGGCGGGACCGGTCGGGCAGGCCTGGGCGGATGCCCGCGGTCCCGGCGCGGCGGATACGTCGGACAGCGCCTCGGCTTCGCCCGGCTCGTCGGAGCCGGGCGGCGGGACCAGGCGGTTCGGGCCCTCCCGCGGCCCTGGAAAGGATCCCACGATGCCGCTCCTGACGGGTTCTCGCATTGCACCGCTCACAGCATCGGGACAGTGACAGACTGAGCGGGCCCATTGGAGCCGAGTCATCGAAGTGGGCCCACATGAACAGAGACAGTGCTATGCCGTCGGCAGACGACGGCTGGGTCCGGGCTTCGGAGCTCCGCCCGCTGCTCGCGGCCATGACGGCTCTGCGCGACGGCGACTTCCGGGTGCGGCTCCAGGAGGTCCACGAGGGGCTGCCGGCCGAGCTGGCGGCGCTGTTCAACCAAGTGGCCGTGCGCAACCAGCACTTCACCGACGAGCTGATGCGGGTGCGCCGCGAGGTGGTCCGGCACGGACGGCTCGACGAGCGGCTCACGGCCAGTCCCGGGCAGGGCGCCTGGACCGCCGACATCGGGCACGCGAACACCCTGCTCGACGCCCTGGTGGTGCCTGCGGCGAACGCGACGCGTGTCCTGGACGCGGTGGCGGGCGGCGATCTGACCCAGCGGGTCGATCTGCACGACGGGAACCGGCAGTTGCGCGGCGATCTGCGCAGGCTCGGCCGGGCCGTCAACAAGATGGTCGACCAGCTGTCCCTGTTCACCGGCGAGGTGACCCGGGTGGCCCGCGAGGTCGGTACCGAGGGGCGGCTCGGCGGCCGGGCCAAGGTGCAGGGTCTGAGCGGGAGTTGGCGCGATGTCACGGAAGCCGTGAACACCATGGCTTCGCGGCTGACCGCGCAGGTACGCGACATCGCGGCGGTGACCACGGCGGTGGCGCGGGGCGATCTGACGCGTACGGTGACGGTCGAGGCGACGGGCGAGCTGCTCGAACTGAAGCTGACCGTGAACACGATGGTGGACCAGCTGTCCGCCTTCGCCGACGAGGTCACGCGCGTGGCCCGCGAGGTCGGCACCGAAGGTCAACTGGGCGGCCGGGCCCAGGTGCGGGGCGTATCCGGGGTCTGGAAGAACCTCACCGACAACGTCAACTTCATGGCCTCCAACCTGACCTCCCAGGTCCGCAACATCGCCCAGGTCACCACCGCCGTCGCCAACGGCGACCTGTCCCAGAAGATCACCGTCGACGCGCAGGGCGAGATCCTGGAGCTGAAGTCCACCATCAACACCATGGTCGACCAGCTCTCCGCCTTCGCCGACGAGGTCACGAGGGTCGCCCGCGAGGTCGGCACCGAAGGAAACCTCGGCGGCCGGGCCCAGGTGCGCGGGGTGTCGGGCGTCTGGAAGGACCTCACCGAGAACGTCAACTTCATGGCGGACAACCTCACTTCACAGGTCCGCAACATCGCCCTGGTGTCGACCGCCGTGGCCCAGGGCGACCTCGGCAAGAAGATCACGGTGGAGGCCAAGGGCGAGATCCTGGAGCTCAAGTCGACCATCAACACCATGGTCGACCAGCTCTCCGCCTTCGCCGACGAGGTCACGAGGGTCGCCCGCGAGGTCGGCACCGAAGGAAACCTCGGCGGTCAGGCCCAGGTGCGCGGGGTCTCCGGGGTCTGGAAGGACCTCACCGACAACGTCAACTTCATGGCCTCCAACCTGACCTCCCAGGTCCGCAACATTGCCCAGGTCACCACCGCCGTCGCCAACGGCGACCTGTCGAAGAAGATCACGGTGGACGCGCGGGGCGAGATCCTGGAACTCAAGGACACGGTCAACACGATGGTGGAGCAGTTGCGCGCCTTCGCCGACGAGGTGACCAGGGTGGCGCGCGAGGTCGGCACGGACGGCCGGCTCGGCGGGCGCGCCCAGGTGCTCGGGGTTTCCGGTGTGTGGAAGGACCTCACCGACAACGTCAACTACATGGCGGACAACCTGACCTCCCAGGTCCGCAACATCGCCCAGGTCGCCACGGCGGTGGCCCAGGGCGACCTGTCGAAGAAGATCGACGTGGACGCGCGCGGCGAGATCCTGGAGCTGAAGACCACCATCAACACCATGGTGGACACGCTGTCGTCGTTCTCCTCCGAGGTCACCCGGGTGGCCCGCGAGGTGGGCTCGGAGGGTCAGCTCGGCGGCCAGGCCCGGGTCGAGGGCGTGTACGGGACGTGGAAGCGCCTGACGACCAACGTCAACGAGCTGGCCCTGAACCTCACCACCCAGGTCCGCGCGATCGCCGAGGTCGCCTCGGCGGTCGCCCAGGGCGACATGTCGCGTTCGATCACCGTGGAGACCCGGGGCGAGGTCTCCGAGCTGAAGGACAACATCAACCTGATGGTGTCCAATCTGCGCGAGACGACCCGCGCCAAGGACTGGCTGGAGTCCAACCTGGCCCGCCTGGCGGGGCTCATGCAGGGTCACCGGGACCTGATGGAGGTCGCCGACCTGATCCTTCGCGAGCTGACGCCGCTGGTGAACGCCCAGTACGGCGCGTTCTTCCTCGCCGACCCCGACAGCGAGGGCGCGCCCTCGCGGATCACCAGCGCCACCAAGGGGCTGGCCTTCATCGCCGGGTACGGCTCGGCGCAGGGCGCCACGGTGGACACCACCGGCATGCCGGGGCACGGCCTGGTCCGGCAGGCGGCCCTGGAGAAGAAGCGGATCCTGCTCGAAGAGGCCCCACCGGACTACATCAAGATCAACTCGGGGCTCGGCGAGGCCTCGCCCGCCAGCGTCGTCATCATCCCGATCCTCTTCGAGGACAAGCTGCTCGGCGTCATCGAGCTGGCGTCCTTCTCCCGCTTCTCGGACGTCCACCTGGCCTTCTTCGACCAGTTCGTGAACACCATCGGCGTCGCGATCAACACCATCATCGCCAACTCCCGTACGGAGTCGCTGCTCAGCGAGTCCCAGCGGCTGGCGGTCCAGCTCCAGGAGCGTTCCGACGAACTCCAGCGCCAACAGGCCGAGTTGCAGCGCTCGAACGCCGAGCTGGAGGAGAAGGCGGCCCTGCTCGCGACCAGCTCCCAGTACAAGTCGGAGTTCCTGGCGAACATGTCCCACGAGCTGCGCACCCCGCTCAACTCGCTGCTCATCCTCGCCCGGCTGCTCGCCGACAACCCGGATGCCCATCTGTCCGAGCAGGAGGTGCAGTTCGCGTCCACGATCCATCGCTCCGGCTCGGACCTGCTGCAACTGATCAACGACATCCTCGACCTGTCGAAGATCGAGGCGGGGCGCATGGACGTCCGCCCCAAGAAGCTCCCGCTGATCAAGGTGCTCGACTACGTCCACGCCACCTTCCGCCCCATCACCCTCGATCGCGGTCTCGCCTTCGACGTGGCCGTGGGTGAGGACGTGCCGCGCGAGATGTACTGCGACGAACAGCGCCTCCAGCAGATCCTGCGCAACCTGCTGTCCAACGCGATCAAGTTCACCTCCTCGGGCCGGGTGGAGCTGCGCGTCAAGCGCGTCAGGAACGCGGCCGGCGCGGCGGCGCACGGCGGCGAGGACCAGGTGGCCTTCGTCGTCAAGGACACCGGCATCGGCATCGCGCATGAGAAACTCCCGGTGATCTTCGAGGCGTTCCAACAGGCCGACGGCACCACCAACCGCAAGTACGGCGGCACCGGCCTCGGCCTGTCCATCAGCCGTGAGATCGCCAGGCTGCTGGGCGGCCGCATCGCCGCCGAGAGCGAGTTGGGCCGCGGCTCCACCTTCACCCTGTACGTCCCCGTCCTCTATCCGGGGCACTTGCCCGGCGACGCCGAGCAGTCCGACCCGGCGCTCACCCTCGACGGCTCCGACCGGTTCACCAGCGAGCACGTACTGCTGCCCGACCAGGACGACGGCTGGCCCACCGCCACCAGGCTGGAGCAGTGGAAGGGCGGCCGGGCCGGTCAAGTCCTGCCGGGGCGGCGGGTGTTGATCGTCGACGACGACATCCGCAACGTCTTCGCGCTCACCCATGTCCTGGGCCGCGTCGGCATGCCGGTCCTGTACGCGGAGAACGGACGGGAGGGCATCGAGATCCTGGAGCGCAACCCGGACATCGAGCTCATCCTGATGGACATCATGATGCCGGAGATGGACGGCTACGAGACGATCGAGGCGATCCGGCGCAGCCCGCTGTGGACCGATCTGCCGATCATCGCGCTCACCGCGAAGGCGATGCCCGGCGACCGCGAGAAGTCGATAGCCCAGGGCGCCAACGACTACGTGCCCAAGCCCGTCGACGTGGACCGGCTGCTCAGCGTGGTCTGCGCCCTTCTGGACCCCGAGGGCCCGGCGCAGGACGACGAAACCCCGCCCGTCCCCGAGCAGCGCAGCGACACCGGGGAAAGGGAAGCCGCCTCACCGAGCCCGCGAGGCGACCGGGCATGAGCACTCGGGCACCATTCCACGATGGTGCGAGCATCCTCCTCGTCGACGACATGGAGGACAACCTGATCGCCCTGGAGGCCGTCCTCGGCTCCCTCAACGAGCCTTTGGTACGGGCCCGTTCGGGCGAGGAGGCGATGAAGGCGCTGCTGCGGCAGAAGTTCGCGGTGGTCCTGCTCGACGTGCGGATGCCGGGCATGGACGGCTTCGAGACCGCCTCGAACATCAAGCGGCTCGACCAGACGAAGAACGTGCCGATCATCTTCCTGACCGGCAGCGACGACGACGGCTACGCCTTCCGCGGGTACGCGACGGGCGCGGCGGACTTCCTCACCAAGCCCTTCGACCCCTGGGTGCTGCGCGCCAAGGTGAACGTCTTCCTCGAACTGCACCGTAAGAACCGGCAGTTGGAGCGGATGCTGACGGACGAGCAGCGCCGGTTCGACGAGATCGCCGAGCGGCTCACCGCGATCGAGGAGCAGCTGGCCCGGGGAGAGCTGGGCGAGGTGGCGGAGCTGCGCCACCGGATGGCTCGCCTTCACGACGCGCTGCGTGCCCTCGGGCGGGCTCGCAGCACCCCGTGAACGGCCCGCTCAGGCCTCGCGTGAGCCCGCGTACATCTCCTCGATCAGCGGGCGGTACTCGCGCTCCACCACCGGTCGCTTCAGCTTCAGACTGGGGGTCAGCTCGCCGTGCTCCACGTCCAGGTCGCGCGGAAGGAGCCGGAACTTCTTGATCGTCTGCCAGCGCTGGAGCCCCTCGTTGAGACGGGCCACATAGCCCTCGATGAGCTCCGCCGTGCGCGGGGCCGCCACGACGTCGGCGTACGAACCCGCGATGCCCTGCTCCTTGGCCCAGCCGAGGATCGTCGGTTCGTCCAGGGAGATCAGGGCGGTGCAGAAGTTCCGGTCGGCACCGTGCACCAGGATGTTGGAGACGAACGGGCAGACCGCCTTGAACTGGCCCTCGACCTCGGCCGGCGCGATGTACTTGCCGCCCGACGTCTTGATGAGGTCCTTCTTGCGGTCGGTGATGCGCAGGTAGCCGTCGGCGGACAGCTCGCCGATGTCGCCGGTGTGGAACCAGCCGTCGGGCTCCAGGACTTCGGCGGTCTTCTCGGGCAGCCCGTGGTAGCCCTGCATGATGCCGGGGCTGCGCAGCAGGATCTCGCCGTCGTCCGCGATCCGCACCTCGGTGCCGGGCAGCGGCTTGCCGACGGTGCCGGTGCGGTAGGCCTCGCCCGGGTTGACGAAGGAGGCGGCCGAGGACTCGGTGAGGCCGTAGCCCTCCAGGATGTGGATGCCGGCGCCGGCGAAGAAGAAGCCGATCTCGGGCGCGAGCGCCGCCGAGCCGGAGACACAGGCCCGCAGCCGCCCGCCGAACGCCTCACGGATCTTGCTGTACACCAGCGCGTCCGCGACCTTGTGCTTGGCTGCGAGGGCGAAGGGCGCTCCGGGCCGCCCGGTGCGGCGGAAGTTGTCCTGGCTGACCTTCGCGTACTCGCGGGCCACCCCGGCCGCCCACTGGAAGATCTTGTACTTGGCCCCGCCGCCCTCGCGGGCCTTGCCCGCGACGCCGTTGTAGACCTTTTCGAAGATGCGGGGCACCGCTGCCATGTAGGTCGGCTGGACCACCGGCAGATTCTCGATGATCTTGTCGATCCGGCCGTCGACCGCCGTCACGTGGCCGGCCTCGATCTGGCCGGAGGTCAGCACCTTGCCGAAGACGTGCGCGAGCGGCAGCCAGAGGTACTGCACGTCCTCGCTGGTGATCAGACCGGTCGCGACGGTCGCCTTGGCCATGTACGACCAGTTGTCGTGCGGCAGCCGTACGCCCTTGGGCTTGCCCGTGGTGCCGGAGGTGTAGATGAGGGTGGCGAGCTGGTCGGCGGTGATGGCCGCGATCCGCTCCTTGACCGCCTCGGGGTGCTTCTCCAGATGGGCGGCGCCGCGTGCTTCCAGCTCGGCGAGGCTGAGCACCCAGCCCTCCGGGTCGCCCTCGGCGGGCCCGGCACCCACCGGGTCGAGGACCACGACGTGCTTCAGGTGCGGCAGCTCGGCCCGGCGCTCGCGGGCCTTGGCCAGCTGGGCGGCGTCCTCCGCGATCAGCACCCGGCTCTCGGAGTCGGCCAGGATGAACGCCGACTCCTCGGCGTTGGTGGAGGGGTAGATCGTGGTCGTGGCGGCACCCGCGCACATCACCCCGAGGTCGGCCAGGATCCACTCGACCCGGGTGGAGGAGGCGAGCGCGACCCGCTCCTCGGCCCGCACGCCGAGGTCGGCGAGGCCCGCGGCGATCGCGTAGACGCGTTCGGCGGCCTGGGCCCAGCTCAGCGACTTCCACTCGTCGGGGACGTGGCCCGCGGCCACCACCGGGTAGCGGTAGGCCTCCGCGTCCGGCGTGGCGTCCACGCGCTGGACGAAGAGGGCCGCCACGGACGGCGGCCGGTTCTCGATCAAGGTCTGTGTGTCGCTCACGACGTCCTCCGGGCTGGCCTGCGGCAAGGCTGCACGACTGCTGGTGGTCCGAGTGCTCTCTGGCTTCCGACGCTTGTTTAACTGGCGAGTAACCATCGGGCCGTGATCAGAGTAGAGCGCCTCCGCCCGGTGCGTAAGGGGCAATGAACAGTAGTTTCATAACGAACGGACCCCCGTGCGAAGGCGCGGGGGTCCGTTGTGGCGGTGGTGCGAAGAGCCGGTGATCGCGGGCGTACTACTTCTTCTTACCGCCCGAGTCGTCGCTGGAGAGCACGGCGATGAAGGCCTCCTGGGGGACCTCCACGGAGCCCACCATCTTCATCCGCTTCTTGCCCTCCTTCTGCTTTTCGAGCAGCTTGCGCTTACGCGAGATGTCGCCGCCGTAGCACTTGGCGAGGACGTCCTTGCGGATGGCGCGGATCGTCTCGCGGGCGATGACCCGGGAGCCGATCGCCGCCTGGACGGGCACCTCGAAGGCCTGGCGCGGGATGAGCTCGCGCAGCTTGGCGACCAGGCGCACGCCGTAGGCGTAGGCCGCGTCCTTGTGGCAGACGGCGGAGAACGCGTCGACCTTGTCGCCGTGCAGCAGGATGTCGACCTTGACCAGGCTCGCGGCCTGCTCGCCGGTGGGCTCGTAGTCGAGCGAGGCGTAACCGCGCGTCTTGGACTTCAGCTGGTCGAAGAAGTCGAAGACGATCTCCGCGAGCGGCAGGGTGTAGCGGATCTCGACCCGGTCCTCGGAGAGGTAGTCCATGCCGAGCAGGGTGCCGCGGCGGGTCTGGCAGAGCTCCATGATCGAGCCGATGAACTCCGACGGCGCGAGGATGGTGGCCCGTACGACCGGCTCGTACACGTCCGAGATCTTGCCCTCGGGGAACTCGCTCGGGTTGGTGACCGTGACCTCCTTGCCGTCCTCCAGGACGACCCGGTAGACCACGTTGGGCGCGGTCGCGATCAGGTCGAGGTTGAACTCGCGCTCCAGGCGCTCGCGGATCACGTCCAGGTGCAGCAGGCCGAGGAAGCCGACGCGGAAGCCGAAGCCGAGCGCGGCCGAGGTCTCCGGCTCGTACACCAGGGCGGCGTCGTTGAGCTGGAGCTTGTCGAGGGCTTCGCGCAGGTCCGGGTAGTCCGAGCCGTCCAGCGGATACAGACCGGAGAAGACCATCGGCTTCGGGTCCTTGTAACCGCCGAGCGCTTCGGTGGCGCCGTTGTGCAGGCTGGTGATGGTGTCACCGACCTTGGACTGACGGACGTCCTTCACGCCGGTGATGATGTAGCCCACCTCGCCGACGCCGATGCCGTCGGCCGGGGTCATCTCGGGGGACGAGACGCCGATCTCAAGGAGCTCGTGGGTGGCGCCGGTCGACATCATGCGGATGCGCTCGCGCTTGTTGAGCTGGCCGTCGACCACTCGGACGTAGGTGACGACACCGCGGTACGAGTCGTAGACGGAGTCGAAGATCATCGCGCGGGCCGGCGCGTCGGCCACGCCGACCGGGGCGGGCACGTCGCGGACCACCCGGTCCAGGAGCGCGTCCACGCCGACGCCGGTCTTCGCGGAGACCTTGAGCACGTCCTCGGGCTGGCAGCCGATGAGGTTCGCGAGCTCCTCGGAGAACTTCTCCGGCTGGGCGGCCGGCAGGTCGATCTTGTTGAGCACCGGGACGATGGTGAGGTCGTTCTCCATCGCGAGGTACAGGTTGGCCAGCGTCTGCGCCTCGATGCCCTGGGCCGCGTCCACCAGCAGGACGGTGCCCTCGCAGGCGGCGAGCGAGCGGGACACCTCGTACGTGAAGTCCACGTGGCCCGGAGTGTCGATCATGTTCAGGATGTGGGCCCGGCCCTGGTCGGGGCCTTCGGTGGGGGCCCACGGCAGCCGGACCGCCTGGCTCTTGATCGTGATGCCGCGCTCGCGCTCGATGTCCATCCGGTCGAGGTACTGGGAGCGCATCTGCCGCTGGTCGACCACGCCGGTCAGCTGGAGCATCCGGTCGGCAAGGGTCGACTTGCCGTGGTCGATGTGCGCGATGATGCAGAAGTTGCGGATCAGCGCCGGGTCGGTACGGCTCGGCTCGGGCACGTTGGGAGGAGTCGCGGGCACGCAGGGTCCTGATTCTTGAGACGCGCGGTCGAATCGCGGCGCCTCGTCTCGGGTCGACGACGGTTCGATACGTAAGTAGCAGCCTCTATGGTCCCACGCCTGCGGGCCTGTGCTCGGTTTGGGCTGGTCGGGGGGCGGCTGGTAACGTGGACAGCTGTGTCTCGTCACCCTTGTGGCGGCGGGGCGCGACCTAAGATCGAATCATCGAACCTGCAAAGGCTCTTTCGTGGCGAACATCAAGTCCCAGATCAAGCGGAACAAGACGAACGAGAAGGCGCGCCTGCGCAACAAGGCCGTCAAGTCCTCGCTCAAGACCGCGATCCGCAAGGCTCGCGAGGCTGTCGCGGCCGGTGACCTCGAGAAGGCCACCGTGGCCGCTCGCGAGGCCTCCAAGAAGCTCGACAAGGCCGTCAGCAAGGGCGTCATCCACAAGAACGCCGCCGCCAACAAGAAGTCGGCGCTGGCGCACAAGGTTGCCGCCCTCCAGGGCTAAGACTCAACCGCTTCATCTGATCGACCCGCCCGACGGGATCCAGCGGCCCCTCTACCGCTCCCGGACGGCAGCTCAGTGCCGCGCGCGGACGCGTTCGCCACGCGGGCGCGGCGCTACCCAGAAGTAACACGAAGGCCCCGTTCCCGTCCTTCCCCAGGACGGAACGGGGCCTTCGTGCTGCCCGCGGGCCGTTCAGCGGGCGCGGCCGTTCAGCGGGCGCGGCCGACCAGATCGACGACCTCGCCGAGGAAACCCTCGTCGAGCATGGTCGCGACCGCGGTGTCGCCCTCGTCCTGGAGGCCCGTGTCGTGGCAGGCGACGCCCACCAGATAACCGCCGTCCAGTTCGAAGGTGGAGAACGCCCACTCGCCGTGCGAGGCGGGCTCCCCCTGCGGGGTGAGCAGGGTGGTGGCGTCCGCGTCGAAGCCGAACTGGGTGAAGCCCATCCGCATGCCCTGGCCGAGCGCCTTGGTGTACGCCTCCTTCAGCGTCCAGGTGCGCACCAGGCGGCGCTGCTGCTCGGCCTCGTCCAGCGCGCCGAGCCAGCGGCGCTCGGCGGGGGTGCACAGATGGCGCTGGACCGCGGAGTACTGGATGCGGCGGTCGGCGAGCTCGGTGTCGACGCCGACCCGGCCGCGCCGGTTGAGGCCCACCACCAGCAGGTCCCCGGTGTGGCTGAGGCTGACCTCGATCTGGTCGCAGCCGCGCAGATAGGGGCGCCCGCCCGCCTTGGAGGCGAGCTCCACGGTCTCGGGCGGGGTTTGCAGGGCCGCGCCCGCGGTGTATTTGACCAGCAGCCGGGAGGCCGCGAAGCGGTCGCGGGCCTCGGGGTCGGGGAGGTTGTTGAGGCGATGCCAGTCGCGGGCGCCGAGCAGCGGGCGCAACTGGGGGTCGGCGACGGCCGCCGGCAGCCAGTCCCGCCAGCTCGCGTGGACCACCACATGGCCGTGCCAGGCCATCGACTGCCGCACTCTGCTCCAGGGGCTGTCCGGTCCCGGCATCAGAAGGGGTTCGGCGATGCCCGTCCTTTTGAGGGGGCTCATGGGGTACCTGCTTCCGCCAGAGGCGCGTCGTGAAGATCGAAACTGCGGCCGGCGCGGAAACGTGCCAGCAGCTCCTCCGCGACCCGGTCGACGCAGTCCGGTGGCGGCGGAGGAAGAGTGAGGCCCAGGCGGCGCCCGTAGCGGTGCAGGGCGAGCACCAGCCAGGCGGGATCGGCGAGGAAGGTGGCGGTGGGGCGGTGGTGCTCCCAGGTGGCGAGGGCCGCGCCGGCCGCGGACAGTACGGAGTGGCGGTCGGCGAGCGCGGCGGTGGCGGGGCTCGCGAGGGCGGCCCGGTCGCCGGGTTCGATGCCGAGGCAGGCCTCGCGCACGGCGAGCAGATCGGCGTGGAAAGCGGCGGCCATCGTACGGAGCACGTTCGCGTACGGGTCCTCGTCACGGGAGTCGGCGAGGCGGCCGGCGCACGCGGTGAGGGAGGCGGCCAGGAAGTCGCCGCCGCCCGCGACTTCGAGACCGCCGAGGTCGAGGTGGGGCACGGGTTCGGCGGTGCGGAAAAGGGCGGCGGGCGGTTCGGCCTCCCGACCCCAGAAGTCCCTTGCCAAAAGCGGCAGTTGGGGGATCACCACGGCCTGACAGGAGGCGGTTCCGGCGTGGCCGAGGCCGGCGGCCGGCAGATCGCGGAGCAGCTTGCCGAGCATGCCCTGGTCGGTGTCGCGGCTGTAGCCGCCGGCGCCGAGCACGGTGGCCAGCTCCTCCAGGTCGTCCCTGAGCAGATCCGGTACGAGGTACTTGAGTTCGGCGGCGGCCAGATGGGCGGCGCCGGGCAGCAGGGACAGCGCGCGCAGCACGGCGGTGGCCATGGCGTCGCCCGCGAGGAGATCGGCGAACACCCCGGCGAGCACGCCGCGTTGGCGTCTGCCGAGGGTGCCACCGGCGAGCGCGGCCCGCACCGCGGCGCGCAGCACGGTGTCCACCGAGGCGAGCACCGCGCCGGTGATCAGGGTGCGGTTGAGCTGGAAGGTGCGCAGGGAAAGGCGGACGCCCGCGCCGGGTTCACCGACCAGCGCGCCGCCCGGTACCTCGCACTCGTCGAACTCGTACCCGGCGAAGCGGCAGCCCCGCATGCCCGTGGTGGGGCGGCGGCGTAGCAACCGCACGCCGTCGGGCGGGAGTTGGCCGGGGTCGAGCAGGAACACCGAGTGGGACGCGGGGCCCGGGGCCGGGTCGGTGCGGACGTAGGCGACGATGGCGCCCGCGCGTTCGGCGTTGATGACGACGTCCTTGCGGCCGTCCAGGACGTAGCCGTCGGAGTACTGCATGGCGGTGAGTTCGCCGCGCAGCATCGCGGTGCCGTGGGCGAGCGAGCGGTGCACGATGGCCGCCCGGCCGCCCGAGGCGAGCAGGCGGGCCACGCTCTCGCGCTGGCTCGCGCAGCCCGCGGCGAACACCGGGGCGGCCGCGAACAGCGAGGTGATGCCGTAGCCGAAGGCGAGGGCGACGTCGCGGCGGAACACCGGTCGCAGCATGCGCATCAGCTGGTCGGCGTCACGCAGCCGCCCCCCGAGCGCGACCGGCACGAGCTCGGCGCCGAAGCCCTCGCCGTCAAGCAACTCCTCGGCGGCGGCGAGGAGTTCACCGTCGCCGTCGGCGGCGAGCAGGGCCGAGAAGCCCAGCGGGTTCGCCGGGTCGCAGGGGTCGCCGAAGCGGAATTCGAGCCGCTCGGCACGGCGGCGTACGTCCGGGGCGGCGACCCGGACGGCGGTGTCGGGCATGGGCTCAGCCCCCTTCCGGGGTGTAGGGCGGCGCGGACGCGTACAGCGGGCGCAGTTCGCCGCGCAGGTACAGCTCGCGCATCAGCGAGCGGCGGACCTTGCCGCTGGTGGTGCGGCGCACGGTGCCGGGGCGGACCAGGACCACGCCGCCAAGGGACGCGCCGAACTCGTCGTGCAGACAGCCGCGGACCCGTTCGGCGAGGTCGGCGAGCTGGCCACGGCTCCAGCCGGCGCCGCGGATCTCCTGGATGGCGACGATCTCCTCGCGTTCGGCGGGCGCGGACAGGACGACGGCGGAGCCGAACGGGGCACCGGACCGGGCGAGTTGGCGCTCGGCCTCCTGCGGGTGCAGGGTGCGGCCGTCCACGAGGAGGGCGTCCTTGATGCGGCCGGTGAGGTAGAGCTCGCCGTCGCGCAGCGCGCCGAGGTCGCCGGTGCGCAGGAAGCCGCGCTCGCCCGATGACGTGGCGTGGCCGAAGACGGCGGCGCTCTCCAGCGGGCGCCGCCAGTACCCGGCGGCCACGGCCTCGCCGCGCACCCAGATCTCGCCGACCGAGCCGTCGGCCAGGGCGGCCGAGCTCTCCGGATCAACGATGCGTACGGTGACGCCCCGCGCGGGTCCGCAGCCGGCCAGGGTGCGCACCGGGCGGCCCGGCTCGGGCGGGGTCAACTCGCCACGGTCCAGGCCTTCGGCGGACACGGTGGCAGGCGCGGGCGAGCGCCGGTCGGTGAGGCTGACCAGGAGGGTGGCCTCGGCGAGCCCGTATCCGGTGACGAGCGCGCCGGGGCGCAGACCGGCCGCGGCGAAGCGGCGGGCGAAGGCGGCGAGGGTGACGGCGGACACCGGCTCCGAGGCGTTGACGGCGGTGGCCAGCGCGCTCAGGTCCAGGCCCGCGAGGTCGTCGTCGGTGGCCTCGGCCAGGCAGCGGGCGTACGCGGAGTCCGGTGCGGCGGTGACGGTGACGCGGTGCCGGGCCACCTCGTGCAGCCAGCGCACCGGGGCGGTCGCGAACAGGTGCTGGGGCATGAGGACGGCGGTGGCGCCGAGCCAGAGCGGGTGCAGCAACTGGCCGATCAGGCCGAGGTCGTGGTGGAGCGGGAGCCAGCCGCCGATACGGGCGTGCTCGTCGGTACCGAGCGCGGTGCGCAGCGACTCCATGGTGGCGAGGAGGTTGGCGTGGGTGACCTGGACGCCGCGCGGGGCGGCGGTCGATCCGGAGGTGTACTGGATGAGCGCGGTCGCGCCGGCGTCCACGGCGGGCGGCTGCCAGTCGTCGCCGTCGTCGGGCAGGCAGTCGACGGCCAGGCACACCACCGAGGAGCGTCCGGCGGCCGCGAGGCGCCGGGAGAGTTCGGGGGCGTGCGCGGACGCGGTGAGCACGATGGCGGCATCGGTCTCGGCGGCGATCGCGGCGGTGCGTTCGGCCGCGGCGCGGGAGGCGTCCGGGGGCGGCACGGGCACCGCGACGGCGCCCGCGTACAGGCAGCCGAGGAGGGCGGCGACGGCGTGCGGGCCGCCGTCCATGGAGATCAGGACGGGTGCGCCGACCGCGCGGCGGCGCAGCAGCGCGGCCGCGACGGACCTGGCCCGCACGTCGAGTTCCCGGTAGGTGCGGCCGTCGGCGTGTCCCTCACCGTCCAGGCAGAGCAGAGCGGTCTTGGCGGCGCCGGCGGCGAACCGCGCCGCCAGTGCCTGCGTGAAGCTCTTCGCTGGGGTCATCCTCTGCTCCCTGGTGCTCGGACGGATGGTTGGTCCTCCTACTCTGCGCGTCGGCCCTTGACGGGTACTTGAAGATCAACTGTGGTGCGGGCGCGGGGCCGCTCATCTTCTGTGTCCGGGCACCTCGTTCAGGAGGTCCTGTAGGAGCGTCAGCTCCTGGCGGGTCAGCGGCACGTCGGGGCGCAGCCGTTCGGGGTGGCCCGGTGGCGGCCCGTCCGCGTCGGTGCGCAGCATCAGGCGGAAGCCGCTGTCGAGCGAGTGCAGCCGGGCCCGGTTGCCGTCGGCCGCGGTCAGATACAGGTCGACGCCGCCGTGGACCATGAGCGCTTCGCCCACCGGTCGCAGGAAGCGGCCGACGACCCGGCGCCAGGAGCCCTTGGGGCGGCGCCCGGAGCGGTCCGGAACGTCCGGGTTCTTCGCGCCCGCCATGTCAGAGAACACCTTCCGAGCTGCGGCGTCCGTTCATGTTCACGTCACCTCTCCCTTCGCCCCGGCTGCCGGGGCGGCACCTGGGTGCAGGGAGGATGGGAGCGGCCACTTGAGCCCTGCTCGGGTACTGGCTGAAAGGCGCGGGTGCGCAACTACACGTACCGGTCCGGAAACGGCATGTGCCGGGTTAGTCTCAGCCCGGAGTCGCAGGGGTCGGCTATTGCATAATCGCTAGCAAACGACCCATGATCCAGCACAACGGGGGGCACCATGGTGCGAGTTCTGATTGCCGAAGACATGCATATGCTGCGCAAGGCATTGGTGTCGCTCATTGAGCTGGAGCCGGATCTGGAAGTGGTCGCGGAACTGTCGTCGGGTACGGACATCGTGCCGACCGCGATGGCCATGCGGCCGGACGTCGCCGTCCTGGACATCGACCTGCCCGGCACCGACGGCATCACCGCCGCCGCCGGACTGCACACCTCGGTGCCGCAGTGCCGCACCCTGATCCTCACCAGCCTCGGCAGACCCGGCAACCTCAGACGGGCGCTGGCCGCGCACGTCTCGGGTTTTCTGCCGAAGGACTCCGATCCGGACAGCCTGTGCGCCGCGATCCGCAAGGTGGCGGCGGGCGAGCGCGTGATCGACCCCCAGCTGGCCCTCGCCACGCTCGACTCCGGCCCCTCCCCGCTCACCGACCGCGAGCGGGAGGTGCTCCAGTTCGCCTCGGAGGGCATGGAGGCCGGCCAGATCGCCGCCCGGCTGCACCTGTCGTCGGGCACCGTACGCAACTATCTGACCTCGGCCGTCAGCAAACTCAACGCGCGTAACCGCGTCGACGCGATCCGCATCGCGCGCGAGGCGGGCTGGCTGCACTCGGTCTGAGGAGCGGGCCCGGGGCTGCCGCATCAGCCCCGGACAAAACGTTTCTTCGCCGCGTCGGTAGGGCTTCGGCTCCGCCCGCTCGCAGGACTCGGGGCTTCGACCCGCCCGCTCGCAGAGCCTGCGCGCCTCGGCCTTCGCCCTCTCGTACGGCACCGCTCGCACGACACCTCTCGCGCAGAACCGCTTGTACGGCACCGCTCGCACAGAACCCCGTACGACACCTCTCGTACGGCTCTTACGCCGCGAGCAGTTCGACCTCTGCCCTGAGCTCGAAACGGCCGTCGGGCCGCGGCCCCGCCGTGAGCCGGCCGTTGACCGCTTCGACGCGCGTCGTCAGGTTCCCGATGCCGCTGCCGCCATGGGTGCGCGAGCCGAGGGCGGGTTCGCCGAACCCC
The DNA here is from genome assembly GCF_036231355.1 of Streptomyces sp. NBC_01431. Lineage (NCBI taxonomy): Bacteria > Bacillati > Actinomycetota > Actinomycetes > Kitasatosporales > Streptomycetaceae > Streptomyces > Streptomyces sp. NBC_01431. The sequence continues at coordinate 5,507,956 of NZ_CP109496.1, read as the reverse complement.
TGCGCCCCGTCGTTGACCAGGCGCAGCCGCACCCCGCCCGCCGCCCGCTCGGCGGTGATCTCGCAGTGCTCGGCCCTGCTGTGCCGCAGCATGTTGGTCAGACCCTCGCGCAGCGTCGTCGCGAGCACCGTCTCCACCTCGCCGGGCAGTTCACCGCAGTCCATCCGAACGGTGGCGCGGATCCCGACACCCGCGAGCATCGCGGTGGCGTGCTCCGCCTCGGCTGTCAGGCACATCCGCAAACTGCCGCTCGCCACCGTGCGCACATCGGCGAGCGCCTCGCGGGCGATGCCGAGCACCTCGGTGAGCTCCTGGCGCGCCTGCGCGGGCCTGCTCGTCGCGAGTCGGCGTACCAGCTCGCACTTGAGGGTGATCGCGGACAGGCTGAACCCGAGCAGATCGTGCAGGTCACGGGCGAAACGCAGGCGCTCCGTGGTCACGGCAAGGCGGGCGATCTCGGTACGGGAGCGGTGCAGTTCGGAAGCGAGCTGCGCCATCCGCGACAGGCCGAAGACGACGACGCCGCAGATCGGGGTGTAGGCGCTCTGGTAGATCAGGTCCTGGAGGGACCCGTCGGCCAGCTGGAGCGAGAGGTCGCCGCCGGCCACGACCACGGCGAACACCGGCCAGGCGACCGTGGTGGGCAGCACCAGGAGCGCCGTCCCGGCCAGGAAACCCGGCATCCCCAGACAGGTCCGGCCCAGGAACAGGGGTGGCCCGACCTGGAGCAGTACCAGCGCGCAGAACGCACCCTGGCGCACCAGCCACGGCCTGCGCGCCGCCCAGGCCAGGCGCCACTGGAACGAGACCGCGAGCTGGACCAGCAGCATGGCGGACAGGCAGAGCATGAGCGCCACCGACCGCAGGAGCGGAAGTTCGAAGGAGAGCGAGAGCACCGAGTACGCCAGGAAGTAGCCCACCAGGACCGCGAAGGTGATGGCCGCGGCGGCCCGCGGCACCATGTCCCGGTGGCCCAGGCCGCGCGGCTGCACCACCGGCTGCTCGGCGTCATCGGCGTCGATGGCCCGCGCGGGGCACGCGTCCGCCCGCTGCCCGGCGCCGTCGGGCAGCGGCACGACGGCCCGCAGGTGGAACCGGCCCCGGCCGTCGGGCCCGTGGGCGAGCGTGCCGCCGAGCGAGGTGACCCGCTCGCCCAGCGCGGACAGCGCGCCGTCGGTGCCGCTCTTGGCCGAACGTCCGCGCCCGAGGCCGTCGTTGACGAGCGCGACGACGACGGCGGCGCCCTGGCGTTCGGCCCGGAGCTCGCACCACTCGGCCTTGCTGTGCCGCAGCATGTTCGTCAGGCCCTCGCGCAGTACGGCGGCGAGCACCGTGTCCACCGGCCGCGGCAGCTCCGCCTCGTCGAAGGTGAGCGACATGCGGATGCCCGCCGCCGACAGCATCGGGACCGCGGCCTGTGCCTCGCCGGACAGCGACATCTCACGGTAGCCGCGGCTCACCGCGCGCACGTCGGCGAGCGCCTTGCGCGAGGTGCGCAGAACCTCGGCGAGCTCGTCCTGCGCCCTGGCCGGCGCCCGCTCCAGGAGCCGGTGGGCGAGCTCGCACTTGAGGGCGACGGCCGACAGGCCGAAGCCCACCACGTCGTGCAAGTCCCGTGCGAACCGCAGCCGTTCACCAGCCACCGCGAGCCGGGAGAGCTCTTCCCGGGAGCGTTGCAGTTTCACGATCATGTCGGACATCCGGGAGAGCCCGATGACGGTCAGCGGAATGAGTAACGCCTCGACACCGGCGTACGCGACATAGCTCCACCCGGTCTCGAAGTGGGCGAACACCGCCAAGTCCCCGGCGAACCCGAAGCAGAACAGCGGCCAGCCGACCGCGGGCGGGAACACCAGGGCGGCCGAGGCCGTGAAGAACGCCGTCATGCCGCCCCAGCCGACGCCGAAGAGACCGATCGGCAGATACGCGAGCAGCCCCTGGAGCCCCCACGTCGCGTACCGGTACCGGGACAGCCGGGGGAACAGGCTCGGGAACGAGTGGCTGATCTGTAGGGCCAGGATCGCGGCGAAGCCGAGCACGGCGGTGGCGCACTGCCACAGCGGCGGGTGCTCGAACCACACGAACGAGCCGTCGATCACGAAGAATCCCAGCAGCACCCCCGTGGTGATCACGATCGCCCGGTGCCGTGGCAGCGCACGGCCCGCCGGTGCCACGCGCTCCCCGCGCGCGCGGCCGACTGCATCGGTCCTCAAGTCTCCCCCATGAGCTTGCATCTTCGATTGTGGGTGGTGCGTCGTGCGGTCAATCAGGCGATGGCCGTGAGCAGTTCGACCTCTGCCTTCAGCTCGAACCTGCCGTCCGGCCGCGCCCCCGCGACCAGGCGGCCGTTCACCGCGTTGACCCGGGTGGTCAGGTTCCCGATCCCGCTACCGCCGTTGACCTTGGAGCCGAGCCCGGCGTCCGCGCAGCCGCCCACCACCCCGTCATTGACCAGCCGCAGACACACCCCGGCGGCGGTGCGCTCCGCGGTGATCTCGCAGTGGGCGGCCTTGCTGTGCCGCAGCATGTTCGTCAGGCCCTCGCGCAGCATGGTCGCCAGCACCGTGTCGACGTCGCCGGGCAGTTCACCGCAGTCGGTGTCCACCGTCGCGCGGATGCCCACCCCGGCCAGCATCGCGGTGGCGTTCGCGGCCTCGGCGGTCAGACTCATCCGCTGCCGCCCCTCGGCCACCGTGCGCACATCGGCCAGCGCCTGGCGCGCGATCTGAAGTACCTCGGTCAGCTCCTCCTGCGCCTGCACCGGCCGACTCTGCGCGAGCCGGCGCACCAGCTCGCACTTGAGCGTGATCGCGGAAAGACTGAACCCGAGCAGATCATGCAGGTCACGCGCGAAACGCAGGCGCTCCGTCGTGACCGCGAGGCGGGCGATCTCGGTCCGGGAGCGATGCAGCTCGGAGGCGAGCTGCGCCATGCGGGAGAGGCCGAAGACCACTAGGGCGCAGATCGGCGTGTACGCGGTCTCGTAGATGACGTCCTGGAACGGCACCCCGGACGCGTACAGGGCGGCGTCGCTGGCCGCGGTGACGATCAGGAGTGCGGGCCAGGCGGCCGCCGCGGGCAGCACGAGGAGTACCGAGCCGGCCAGAAAGCCGGGGATGCCCGGCCAGGCGCGGCCGAAGACCAGGAAGGGCACGAACTGGAAGACCGCCTGGAGGCCGAGCGCCCAGTACCGCAGCCCCGATCGCCACCGTGCGGCCCAGGAGAACCGCCAGTGGAACGATTCGGCGAGTTGGAGCCCGAGGAGGGAGAGCAGGCACAGCTCCACGCCGTAGGGGAAACCGCCCCCCGGGGCGAAGGACCAGCCCTCCGCCGAACAGGCCAGGAAGTAGCCGACCACCACCGCCAGCGTGATCGTGCTGGCATCGCGGGGCGCCACGTCGAGGTGCGCGGCTCCGCGCGGGCGGATCGCGGGGGGCTGCTCCAGGTCGTCCGCGCAGGAGACCGCGGGCAGCGAGCCGACCGCCGGTGTGCCCCCGTCCGGCAACGGGACGGTCACGTGCAGCCGGTACCAGCCGTCGTCGGCGTGGTGGGCCAGCGTGCCGCCGACGAGCCGGACCCGCTCCTCCAGCGCGGCGAGCCCGCCGGCCGGGCCGCCCTTGGCCGGCCGCCCGGAGCGGACTCCGTCGTTGGCCAGCGTGAAGGCAACGTTGTTTCCGTCGCGTTCGACGGTGATCCGGCACTGTTCGGCCTTGCTGTGCCGCAGCAGGTTGGTCAGACCCTCACGCAAAACCGTTGCCAGCATGGTGTCCACCACGCCCGGCAACTCGGTTCGCTCGATGTGCACCGTGGTACGGATACCGGCCGCGCCCAGCATCGAGACAGCCGCGTCCGCCTCCCCCCACAGGGACATCTCCCGGTAGCCACGGCTGACCGAACGCACATCGGCGAGCGCCTTGCGCGACGTACTCAGAATGTCGGTGAGCTCGTCCTGCGCCTTCGCCGGGGCCTCGGTGAACAGACGGTAGGCGAGCTCGCACTTGAGCGTGATCGCGGAGAGGCTGAAGCCCAGCACGTCGTGGAGATCGCGGGCGAACCGCAGCCGCTCGGCGGCGACGGCGAGGCGCGAGAGTTCGGCCCGCGAGCGATGCAACTGGCTGATCATCTCGGACATCCGGGAGAGTCCGATGACGACGAGCGGGATGAGGATCGCTTCGACAGACGCGTACAGGACATCGCCCCAGGCGAGTCCGTAGTGATGGAATTCCACGAGATCGGCTGCGATCACCGCGGAGAACAGTGCCCAGCCCGTCGCCGCCGGGAACACCAGCACCGCCGAGGCCGCGAGGAATTCCGACATCCCGCCCCAGGCCTTGCCGAAGAGCAGCAGCGGCAGATAGCTGGGCAGAATCTGGAACACCCAGGCCGCATACCGGACTTGGGTGAGCCCTGGAAAGAGCCGCGGAAAGGAATGGCCGAGTTGCAGCCCCATGATCGCGGCGAAGGCGAGCACGGCTATCGCACTCTGCCACACCGGTGGGCGCTCCGCCCAGACGAACGAGCCGTCGATGACGAAGAAGCCGATCAGCACGACTGCGGTTATGGCTATCGCCTTGCGCGGCGGTAGCTCCTGACTGACGGCATCAGCGGAGTCCCCATCCACTGAGCCGACCGTTGCTGTCCTCAAGTGTCCCCCATGGTTCAACGATGCCCGGTCAGAAGCACGTCTCGAACGGGATCATAGGTAATCCAGCGCACGGATCTGTAGTGCTCGACCGGTTCTCACAGGCGGGCCCCGCCTTTCGCGTCGTCGATGGCGAGCATCCCGGCGGCCGCCGTATACGACCGGGCCGCCCGCACCACCTCCTCGGACAGCGACCCGTCGAATGGTGACTGAAAATCGCTGTAGGCACCCCGCAGATGCAGAAGCAGCCGGGAGGCATCGGGCCCGTGCAGTTCCACCCGGTGGTCAGCGCCCTCGTACGCGAGAACGGGATCGTGGCCCGTGCCGCGCAGCACGACGTCCGAAGACAGCCGGCATTCGGCGCCGGGTGCGACCGGTGGCAGACAGAACCTGGCGTCCGGAGACAGCGGGACCACGCTCAGCAGCGGAGAGGCCCCGAGCGACAAGTGGCGCACGATGAGGTGCTGGAGGGAGTCCAGGGCGTCGAGCAGTTCCCGCGAGGCGTCGTTCCACTCCCCCTCGGGCACGTCGTACCCCGGGAAGCCGGGCACCACGTTGCCCAGCGACACCGGGCCGAGCTGCATCCGGTGCAGCGCCTCGCGCAGCAGCAGCCCCGGACGCTCCAGACGGAGCTCCCCCCAGGGAGTGCGCAGCACCATGCTGGGGCCGGGCAGGACCATGACGTCCTCGCGCAGCGACCAGAACTCGCCGAGGTCCCGGGCCGCGAGGCGGTCGATGCGCATGAGAGGGTCCTTCCACCTGCAGGATGTGGTGTTCGCGTGGTTGGTGCTTGGGTGCACAGTCCGTGCCGTTCGTGCTCCTCGTCGTCAGAGGAAGAGCGGCACGGGGTTAAGGCTCTCGTACGAGGTAGGCGCGGCCAGTCTGCCGAGCTGTACGGGGACGTCGAAGAGGCGTCCGGGGGCGTAGCGGGCCCAGTGCGGTCTGAGTCCGGGCACCACCACCTTGACCACCGGCAGTCCGACGTCCGGCCGCGTCTGGTCGAGGACGAGCAGTTCCAAGGACCTGTTCCGCAGGAGTGCCACGACCATCTCGATGTCCTCGTGCAGATCGTCGTGCGGGGTGTAGGGGTGGGTGGCGGGGCCGGTCGGCGGGAGGTCGGCCGGGAACAGGTAGGGGTGGTCCGCGACCCTGCCCGTACGAAGCCACTCGTGGACGTCCACGTCGTCGGCGGCCGCGCGGGACACGCTGCCGTCGGGGGCGACCACGTGCGGCATCATCTGGTTGAGCTCGGTCAGGGCGCGGCGCAGCGCGATCGCCGGGTCGAAGTGCGCGCCGAAGCCGAACATGATGTGCTCCGCCTGCCCCGGTTCGGCGTCCGTACGCCGCGACAGTGCGGCCATCACCGGGATGCCGAGGTCGGCGGTGAGGTCGAGCACCCACACCTCGCGGTCCAACGAGGCGTGCACGCGCCGCAGTTCGGTGATCCACGGGTCGTCGAAGGCGTCGAGGTCCACGGCGGGGTGACGGGTGCGGTTGTACCACCACAGGGCGAGCGCGTCGCGCTCCACGAGTTCGAGGAAGCCCTGGAGCACGGCGTCTTCCAGTGTGCCTCCGGCGGCGGTGCCGTTGGAGGTGGCCAGACAGCCGGCGGCGCCGGCCGGCTGGGGCACGCCGTAGTAGAGCAACGCGGTAGGCAGCAGCTTGTGCCGCTGCTCGGTCACCGACCACAGCGGCGTCCAGTCGGTCGGTGCCTCCTCGTCGAAGGGGTCGGCGACGTGCTGGAAGGGCGCGTGGTTCGCGTTCCAGTCGGCGCGCTCGGCATACTGCCGCTCGGCGTAGAGCTGGACGGTGTTCGGGTGGACGGCGTCGGCGGCCAGCTCGCGGTAGCTGCCGCGGACCGTGGCCTCGCCACCCTCGAAGTGGCCGGAGTGGCGTTCGAGTGCCTCGGCCAGCGCGCTGACCCTGGCCTGGATCTCGGTCGCGCCCTTGCCACCGCAGGCGGCACGCAGACCGCCCCGGATGGCACCGATGCCCTGGGCGCCCGCGGCCGGGTTGAGGCCCGCCGAGAAGGAGTTGAAGAACTCGGGTCCGCACTCGTTCCGGGTGATGCCGCGCACGAGCCCGGTGACCGGATCCACCAGGTGGCCGAACCGGTCGAGGAACTGGCGGGGAGTGAGGCTGCGGTGTCCGTTGCCGCCAGTGTCCCGCTTGATTCGGGAGCCCAGCACCACCGGCGCCTCCACCTGGGCGGCGGTCATGCCGGGCTCGCCGCAGGTGGCGCACTGCGGCCGGCGCACGACGGGGTGGAGTTCACCGGCGAGGGCGAGTCCGTCCAGCGTGCGCAGAGCCTGCTGACTCGGATGCCGGTAACCGGCGAGCCACTTGGCGGCTTCGAGGCCTGCCAGCTGAAGGGCGGCCAGGCGCGCGGCGGGCAGCGTGCAGGAGGGCCGGGGTACCGGGCCCGAGCGGCCCAGCATGCGCTGGACATGGGCTTCCACCGGGCGCGACCGCCACAGGCGTTCGGCCAGGCAGGACCAGCAGGGCCCGTCGACGTCGCCGAAGAAGGGGCCGATCCACACCTCGGTGCCTTCGGACTTCACCGGCAGCCAGCGTCGTCCTGCCGCACGGAACTCGGCGTCCACGACGGCGAGCGCGGGGTCGAGGTAGTCGTCGCAGAGGACCACCGTGAGAGCGGCCGCACGTTCGGCGCCGGCCTCGGGCGTCGCAAGTCCAGCGGCGGTCAGGCACGCGGTCAGTTCCGTGGCGTCGCCGCCGCCGACCGCGAGCACCGAAACAGTCTGCCGAGTACGGGAGTTGAGCGCTACCGCGCCGTCCAACCCGGCGGCCTCCCAGTAAGCCTGCTCGGCCGACTCTCCTGGGGCCAGAGGGTGTTCCCCGCACCCCGTGAGCAGTCCGGCGCCGGTCAGCCGGGACACCAGCCGGGCGGCCTGTCCGGCGGGAAGCGCGTCCGCGGCGTCTCTCGCTATGCGCTCCAGGGGTCTGGTGCCGTCGAGGAGCGGGACGAGGCGGGCTATCTGCTCACCGTGCAGTGCGGTCACCCGCTGGTCGGAAATCAAGTACACCGCTTCACCGGGCACCTGCTCGACCCGCAGGTGCGGCTTGAACCCGACGAGCGGGGCGGCGGCGGCCCGCACGGCCCCCATCAGGCAGCGAGGCGAGCGGCGTCGACGGCCGAGACCTGACCCTGCGCCGCCAACCAGCAAGGCAGAGCGGGTGCCATGAGGTTGACGCAGACCTGCTGTCCGAACTCCTCGATCACGAGGTCGTCGTTGCCGGAGACGGGGCGGAGGATGTTCGCGTTCATGAGGTTCACCCTTTGACTAGCAGCCTGGTAGACCCAGGGGGACCTGACCCCCCTAGCCGTCGGCTCTCGACTCCCGGTCGGGCCGACGTCCAGAACTCTGCCGGGTGGGCCGAATCCGCCCCAGTGCCGCGGTCACGGGATGCACATGAAACTTTCATACTCGTGCCCAGGACACTCACATGCCGGGTTCAGGAGCCCGGCACTGCCGTAAGCCGGGCCCGGGTGACAGCTTTTGAGGGTGCTTGGAGCCGGGTCCGAAAACCATCGGGTCATCCGGCAGATCCGACCCCGGAGGAATCCCATGGAGATCAAGGTTCTCGGTCCGCTCATGGCCGAGTCGGGCGGCACTTCGGTCGTCCCGAGCGCCGGCAAGCCCCGGCAGATACTGGCGCTCCTGTCGGTGTACGCCAACCAGGTCATGCCCGTTCCGACGCTGATGGAGGAGATCTGGGGGGCGGACATGCCGCGCAGCGCCCTCACCACGCTCCAGACGTACATCCTTCAGCTGCGTCGCCTCATCGCGAACGCGCTCGGCCCGGACAGCCCGTACACCGCACGTGAGGTGCTGGCCACCCGGCACGGTGGTTACCTCCTCGAAGTGACGCCGGGCGCGGTGGACGTGCACGAGTACGACCGCCTGGTGGCGACCGGGCGCGGTGCCGCCGAGCGCGGTGACGACGAGAGCGCCGCCGCGCTCTACCGCGACGCGCTCGGCATGTGGCGCGGGCCGGCCCTGGTGGACGTCCGTCTCGGCCCGCTCCTGGAGATCGAGCTCGTCCGTCTTGAGGAGAGCCGGCTCGGTGTCCTTGAACAGCGGATCGACTCCGATCTGCGGCTCGGGCGGCACATGCAACTGCTCGCCGAGCTCACCTCTCTGACGGCCCGTCACCCGCTGCACGAGGGCCTGCACGCCCAGTGCATGGTGGCGCTGTACCGGTCCGGCCGGCAGTGGCAGGCGCTCGACGTGTTCCAGAACCTGCGGCGCGGGCTCGCCGACGAGCTGGGGCTCGACCCCTCGGCGCGGCTCCAGCACCTGCACCGCGCGGTGCTCGCCGGCGACCCGGCACTCGACTCACACCTGGCCGGGCGTCGCCCGGTGCTCGACCTCTTCGCCGCCTGAGCGGCGCACGGGCGGCCCGACCGCCCGGCAGCAACGCGTCCGGACCCCGCCCTCTCCCCCCACAGGGCGGGGTCCGACGCGTGCGTGGCTCGATCCGGCCTCTAGGCGATCGACGCACAGTGCCCCCGAACGTCGCCAACGACACTGGGGGTTACCTTGCGAGTCATCGATCTGTCGTCGCCCGTGGACGCGGCCGGCTGGGAACCGGACCCGATCGTCCACGAGATCATGACGCCCGCCGAGGGCGCCGCGCACATGGCGGCGGAGATGAAGGAGCACTTCGGGCTCGAATTCGACCCGGCCGACCTGCCCGGGGGCGAACTCCTGTCCCTGGACACCCTCACCCTGACCAGCCACACGGGCACGCACGTGGACGCGCCCTCGCACTACGGCTCGGTCGGTGACTACGGGCGGCCCCGGCACATCGACGAGATGCCGCTCGACTGGTTCCTGCGCCCGGCCGTGGTGCTCGACGTGAGCGACGTCGGCATCGGCGCCATCGGCGTCGAGCGCGTCGAGAAGCAGATCGCCGAGATCGGATACGTACCGCAGCCGCTCGACATCGTCATGCTGCACACCGGAGCTTCACAACACGCCGGCACGCCACGGTACTTCACCGACTTCGCGGGGCTCGACGGCGCCGCCACCGACTTCTTGCTCGACCTCGGCGTACGCGTCATCGGCACCGACGCCTGGAGCCTGGACGCGCCCTTCGGACACATGATCCGCACCTTCCAGGAGACCGGCGACAAGTCGGTCCTGTGGCCCGCGCACTTCGCAGGACGGCGCCGCGAGTACTGCCAGGTGGAGCGGCTCGCCCAGCTCGACACGCTGCCCACGCACGGCTTCCGGGTGTCCTGCTTCCCCGTGAAGATCGCCGGAGCGGGGGCGGGCTGGACCCGGGCCGTCGCCCTGATCGACGAATGAGATCCGACACCGCGGTCGGCGAGGACACCGTGACGCCCTGGCTGTTCTGCTTCCACCACGCGGGCGCCGGGATCTCCTCCTTCGCCAAGTGGCAGAAGATCCTCGGCGACACGGCCGAGGTGGTGCCGGTGCTGCTGCCCGGCCGCGGCCCGCGCGCCAAGGAGGCGCGCATCACCGACGCCACCGAACTCATGGATGAACTAAGGGAGTTGATCACTCCACTGCTCGACCGGCCCTATCTCCTGTACGGGCACAGCCTCGGCGGCCTCGTCGCGCACGCGCTGACCCGGACCCTGGAGGACGACGGGCTGCTGCCGCCGGCCCGCCTGGTGATCGGCGCCGTACCGCCGCCGCATCTGCGCAACACCCTGCTGCGCGGGGCGCGTCTTCCCGACCACGAACTCATCGACCTGCTGGTCGACTTGGAGGCGGCGCCGCCCGAGGCGGCCGGGCGGGACCGTTCGCTGTGGCAGCGCCAGGTCATCCCGGCGCTCCGCGACGATCTGCACCTGGGCGAGGCACTGTGCCAGGCCAACGCCGACAAGGCGGTGGGCACCCCGCTGATGGCGCTGGCCGGGCGGGACGATCCGATCGCGCCGCTGTGGGAGGTGGCCGAGTGGGCCGACTACTCGGTGACCCGCTTCCGGCTCCAGACGCTGCCCGGCGGCCACTTCTTCGTACGCGAGCAGGTCGTGCCCGAGCTGCTGCGCAAGGTGGCCCTTGAGCTGCGGGACTCGCTCAAGGCGGAGTACGACGTCGAGTCGAGCGGGCGTCAAGAGGGCGGGACGAGACTCCTGCCAACAGCGGATCTCACAGCGGACCTATCAGAGAGGTGACGCAGCCGTGCTGCACATTCCCGGGGCGCACCCCCAGGCCCAGCCCAACGAGGGGGACAGGTGAGCCGACGCGTAGTCATCACCGGAATCGGTGTGGTCGCCCCCGGGGGCGTCGGCACCAAGGAGTACTGGTCCCTGCTGACCGCGGGCCGCACCGCGACCAGGGCCGTGACCCTCTTCGACGCCTCGGCCTTCCGGTCGAAGATCGCCGCCGAGGTGGACTTCGACCCGGTCGCCCAGGGTCTTACCGAGGAGCAGGCCGGACGTCTCGACAGAGCCGCCCAGTTCGCGCTGGTCGGCGCCCGTGAGGCGGTCACCGACAGCGGTCTGGACATGGCGGGCATCGACCCGTTCCGCACCGGCGTGACCATCGGCAGCGCGGTCGGCGCGACCACCGGGCTCGACTACGAGTACGCGGCGGTCAGCAACAACGGCGCCGAGTGGCTGGTCGACCACGAGCGGGCCGTGCCGCACCTGTACGACTACTTCGTGCCCAGCTCGTTCGCGGCCGAGGTGGCGTGGGAGTTCGGCGCGCAGGGCCCCACGGCCGTGGTCTCCACCGGCTGCACCTCGGGCCTGGACTCGGTCGGCCACGCCGTCGAGCTGATCCGCGAGGGCAGCGCCGACGTGATGATCGCCGGGGCCACCGAGGCGCCGATCTCGCCGATCTCGGTCGCCTGCTTCGACGCCATCAAGGCCACGTCGAACCGCAACGACGAGCCGGAGACCGCCTCACGGCCCTTCGACAAGTCCCGCAACGGCTTCGTGCTCGGCGAGGGCAGCGCGGTGTTCGTCCTGGAGGAGTACGAGCAGGCCGTGGCGCGCGGCGCGCACATCTACGCCGAGATCGCCGGGTTCGCCTCGCGCTCCAACGCGTACAACATGACGGGGCTGCGTGCCGACGGCGCCGAGATGGCCGTGGCCATCGGCGCGGCGCTGGAAGAGGCCGGCATCCCGGGCACCGACATCGACTACATCAACGCGCACGGCTCGGGCACCCTGCAGAACGACCGGCACGAGACCGCCGCGTTCAAGCGGAGCCTCGGCGACCACGCGTACAAGACGCCGGTGTCCTCCATCAAGTCGATGATCGGGCACTCGCTCGGCGCCATCGGCTCCCTGGAGATCGCCGCGTCCGCGCTGGCGATCGAGCACGGAATGGTGCCGCCGACCGCGAACCTGCACGAGGCCGACCCCAAGTGCGACCTCGACTACACGCCGATCCACGCCCGCGAGCGCGAGATCAACACGGTCCTGAGCGTGGGCAGCGGTTTCGGCGGATTCCAGAGCGCGATCGTGCTCACCAAGCCCGAGCGGAGGAAGACGGCATGACGAGCGAGCTGCTGGAACGGGCGGCGGTGCGCTCCGGCACCGCGGTGTTCACCGGGATCGGTGTCACCGCCCCCAACGGCCTTGGTACGGACGTCTGGTGGCGGGCGACCGTCGCCGGCGAGAGCGGGATCCGCCCGGTCTCCCGCTTCGACGCGTCGGGCTACCCGGCGACCCTCGCGGGCGAGGTGCCCGGCTTCGAGGCCGCGGAGCACATCCCGAGTCGGCTGCTTCCGCAGACCGACCACATGACGCGCCTCGCGCTCACCGCGGCCAAGGAGGCCCTGGAGGACTCGGGCGCGGACCCGGCCGAGCTGCCGGAGTACTCGGCGGGCGCGGTCACCGCGGCGTCCGCGGGCGGCTTCGAGTTCGGCCAGCGCGAGTTGCAGGCGCTGTGGAGCAAGGGCGGCCAGTACGTCTCCGCATACCAGTCGTACGCCTGGTTCTACGCCGTCAACACCGGCCAGATCTCCATCCGGCACGGGCTTCGCGGGCCCAGCGGCGTCCTGGTCACCGAGCAGGCGGGCGGCCTCGACGCGGTGGCCCAGGCCCGGCGCCAGCTGCGCAAGGGCAGCAAGCTCATCGTCACCGGCGGCGTGGACGGCGCGGTCTGTCCGTGGGGCTGGACCGCGCAGCTCGCCGGCGGCCGGATGAGTTCGGTCGCCGACCCGCGGCGCGCCTTCCTGCCGTTCGACAGCGAGGCCAGCGGTTACGTCGCCGGGGAGGGTGGCGCCATCCTCGTCCTGGAGGACGCCGAGGCGGCCCGCGAGCGCGGCGCCCGGATCTACGGACAGCTCGCCGGTTACGCCGCCACCTTCGACCCGGCGCCGGGCCGCGGCGGTGAGCCGGGCCTTCGCCGGGCGGCCGAACTCGCTCTCGCTGAGGCCGGGTTGACCGCATCCGACGTGGATGTCGTCTTCGCCGACGCGTCCGGGGTGCCCGAGCTCGACCGCCAGGAGGAGGCGGCGCTGACCGCCCTGTTCGGCCCGCGCGGTGTGCCCGTGACGGCCCCCAAGACCATGACGGGCCGGCTCTCTGCCGGTGGCGCCTCGCTCGACCTGGCGGCGGCGCTGCTCTCCATCCGGGACGCGGTGATCCCGCCGACCGTCAATGTCACCTCCCCGGTCGCGGCCGACGCGCTCGACCTGGTCACCGAGGCCCGGCGCGGCCCGGTCCGCACCGCACTCGTCCTGGCCCGCGGGACCGGCGGCTTCAACGCCGCGGCCGTCGTGACCACGGCGAACTGAACTCCATTGTTGTCATTGAGGATTGAGAGAGGCGACCTTCATGAATCTCAAGGAACTGACCACGCTGCTTCGTGAGTGCGCGGGTGTCGGCGAGGGGATCGACCTGGACGGGGACGTCCTGGACGTGCCGTTCGACGACCTGGGCTACGACTCGCTCGCGATCCTTCAGGTGACGGGCGTCATCGAGCGGGACTACCGGATACAGCTGTCGGACGACACGGTGGCGGAGGCGTCCACGCCTCGGCTACTGCTGGAGTTCATCAACGAGTGCATGTCTGCGACGCAGGCGGCGTAGGTTCCGGGCTCACCCGCACGACGGCTGCCCACCCCTTCGTGGGGTGTGGCGGCCGTTCGCGTTCTCACGAGGCGAGGACCGCGGCCAGCTCGCCCGGCCGGGCTGCGAACGGGCTGTGGCTGCCGGGCAGGGTGTGCACAGTGAACGGGTTGCCGGGGAAGGCCCGGTCGGCTTCCGCGATCATCAGGTCCTGCGCGGCCGGTGCCAGCGCCCGGTCCTCGGCGCAGCGCAGGAAAGTTCGTGGAATTCGTCCCCACCGTGCCGCGGTCAGGGTGACCGGAGCCGTCGGGATCGCCAGGGGCAGATCAGGGCTCAGCGCGGACCGCCACCGGTCGAAGCGGTCCAGCGGGGTGTCGTGGTAGTGGGTTTCCCGCAGTTCGTCGAGGTAGGCGGGATCCGGTGAGAGCGGATTGATCCGTACGGCGCCCAGGGCCTCGGGGTCGCCGAGGTGCAGGTTCCGGCCCAGCGCGGTGGCGTTCTCGGGTGAGCCCAGGTAGTCGAAGAACCGCGGCCGCCCGCCCGGGACGAACGCGGACAGGTAGACGATCCGGTCCACCAGCTCGGGCGCCCGCTCCGCGGCCAGGGACGCGGGACCGCCGCCCGCGCTGTGCGCGACGAGGACGACAGTGCGATGGTGACGTACCTGGCGCAGGACGCTCAGTACCGCCTCGGCACAGTCGTCCATCGTCAGGGGGGCGAGCCGCGACTTCTCGGTCAGCAGGCCCGGCTGGCCGGGCAGCAGGTATCCGGTGGGCAGGGGTGCGTCGAAGCCGTGCCCCGGCATGTCGACGGCCAGGCTCGCGGCGCCCAGTCCGGCCAGCGCGCGCTGCGTCGCCGCCCACTGTCCGGAGCTGTGCCAGGCGCCGTGCACGAGAACGAAGACGGTGTCGGTCGGAGATGCGTTCTTCATGGCTCCATTCCAGACCGGAACCACAGCGCCATCCACTCTTAGATCTGGTAAGTGGCATGGCGATACCTTTGAGGTCTCGTCCGCAGCCGATGGGATCGACGGGATGGAGGGCGAGTCATGGAAGCGCGACACCTGCGGTACGCGGTCGCCCTCGCCGAGCACGAACACTTCGGCCGGGCGGCCGGCGAGCTGGGCATCGCGCAGCCGCCGCTGTCCAAGCAGATCGCCGACCTGGAGCGCGAGGTCGGGGCCCGGCTGTTCGACCGCACACGTCAGGGGGTGTTCCCGACCGCCGCCGGTGAGGCGTTCCTCGCGCGGGCACGCCGGGCGCTCGACGAGATCGCGGCGGCCACGGTCGATGCGGGCCGGGCCGCGCGCGGCGAGACGGGACGTCTGCGCCTCGGCTTCATCGCCTCGGCACTGCTCGACCCGCTGCCGGGCGTCCTGAGCCGGTTCGGCCGTGAACGGCCCGACGTGAGACTGGAACTGCACGAGATGGCGACCAGCCGCAGCAGCTCAGCTCTCGTCGCCGGGGAGCTGGACATGGCCCTCACCCTCGGCCCGCCACGGGGCGCCGGAGCCGAGCATCTCGTGTCCGTCCCGATCGGACGCGACCACGTGATCGCTGTGGTGAGTACGGCGCACCCGTTCGCGGGTCAATCATCGGTAACGGCCGACCAGTTGCGACGACAGCCACTGATCGTGTCGGCCGGCGAGGACGAGCCCGCCGTAGTCGCCGGACTACGCACCCTGCTGGGCACGGACTCATCGGCCCTCGGCGGCGCGACCGTCGCGAGGGATGTGCACACGATCATCGGCCTCGCCGCCTCGGGCGTGGGCGTCGGCCTGGGGCCGTCCCGCATGAGGGCGGTCCCGCGTCCGGGAGTGCGGTTCTGTGAAGTGACCCCGCGCACTCCCCTGCCCGATCTCGTCCTGTCCTTCGCGGGCCGCGATCACTCCCCGGTGCTGCGCGCCTTCCTCGACATCATCCGGAAGACCTGCCCCGACGTCGGCGCCGCACTCAACGACCGGCTCCAGCACCACACTTGACCCGGTCGGCCGGTCATCCCTTCACATGCGCGCGCACCGGCGCAACGTTCCGGGACTCGCTCGTGCCCGCCGCGCCGGCAACCAACCACAGCCCGCACCCGAAAGCGGGGTCAGGGGCACGAGGAACTGCGCGAGCAACCAACCACGGCCCGCAGCCGAAAGCGAACCCACCCCCTGCGCACGCCAAAGTGCCCGCACGCCGGGGGATTGCGTGCGGACACTGTCTGGGGGGGGGCGGGGCCGCGCGGTCAGATCAGGTCGTCCCGGGTGATCTGGCGGTCCTCGATCTGCCACGTACCACCGACGCGGACCACCCGGTCCACACACAGCGTGCTCGCCTTGATCTCGGGGCGGCCGCCGCGCGGCGTCTCGATGACCAGTGCGTAGCAGCGGGCGTTCACGACGTCGCCGTCGACGCCCTCGACCGAGACCATGCCCAGCCAGTGGCGGCGCTGGACGCCGGCCTTGGCGTACGCCTCGGTGGCGGCGGCCGCGGCCGCGGTGATGGCCTCGCGCCCGACCGCGGGCACCGGCTGCGCGTTGGCGGCGAACACGCCGTCCGTGGTGAAGGTGTGGGCCCACTCCTCTACCCGGCCGTCGTCGAGCAGATGCATCTGCTGCGCGTAGAACTGCTGGATCTCCGTGTACAGACCGGCGGTGGTGGCGGCCTGCGGCAGCTCGGTGACGCTCATGGGGGTCCTCTCCTCCTGGATCTTCCTGCTGCCCCACCATCACGCCCCCCACTCGAACCCGGCTGGGGGCGTGCTGGGGGACGGAGCTTCCAGCCCCGCTCGATACCCGTTCGAGTGGGGCTCGGCACTTTGGGGCGCGTACACCAACTCATTCGAGGAGATTCGTATGACTCAGCCCAAGGACACGAGCGAGCGCCGGGTCGCGCTCATCACCGGGGCGACCAGCGGGATCGGGCTGGCGTCGGCGCGGGCGCTGGGCCAGGCCGGGCTCGCGGTGTTCATCTGCGCGCGCGGCGCCGAGTCCGTGGAGCTCACGGTCAAGGAGCTCCGCGAGGAGGGCCTTGAGGTCTCCGGCGCGACCGCCGACGTCCGCAGCGCCGAGTCCGTCAAGGAGCTCGTGGCCGCCGCCGTCACCGCGTACGGCCGTGTCGACGTCGTGGTCAACAACGCCGGCCGCAGCGGCGGCGGCGTGACCGCCGACGTCTCCGACGAGGTGTGGGACGACGTCATCGACACCAACTTGAACAGCGTGTTCCGGGTGACCCGCGAGGTGCTCAACGTCGGCGGCATGCGCGAGCGCGGCTGGGGCCGGGTCATCAACATCGCCTCCACGGCGGGCAAGCAGGGCGTGGTCCTCGGCGCCCCGTACTCCGCCTCCAAGCACGGCGTGGTCGGCTTCACCAAGGCGCTCGGCAACGAGCTCGCGCCGACCGGGATCACCGTGAACGCGGTCTGCCCCGGCTACGTCGAGACGCCGATGGCACAGCGCGTGCGGCAGGGCTACGCCGAGGCGTACGACACCTCCGAGGACGCGATCCTCGCCAAGTTCACCTCGAAGATCCCGCTGGGCCGCTACTCGACCCCCGAGGAGGTCGCCGGTCTGGTCGGCTACCTGGCCACCGACACCGCGGCCTCGATCACCGCGCAGGCGCTCAACGTCTGCGGCGGCCTCGGCAACTTCTGAGCCGACGGATCACCTCAACTCCCCCAGCAGATAAGGAATTTCCCGTGTCCGTGACCGGAACGAAGCACCACACCCTCCACAGCGTCGCCGTCGCCGCCCCCGCCGAGGTCGTGTACGGGATCGTCGCCGATGTCACCAAGTGGCCGCAGTACTTCGGCCCCAATGTGCACGTCGAGCACCTGGAGCAGGACGCGGGTTCGGAGCGCATCCGCATCTGGGCGACCGCGAACGGCGCCGTCAAGACCTGGGTCTCGCGCCGCACCTTTGACGCTGAGCGCCTGCGCGTCGACTTCCGCCAGGAGGTCTCGGCGCCGCCGGTGGCCGGCATGGGCGGCGCCTGGGTGGTCTCCCCCGTTGACGCCGGGACCTCGCTGCTCGAACTGCACCACGACTTCGAGGCCGTCGGCGACGCCCCCGAGTCGGTGGACTGGATCAACGCGGCCGTGGACCGCAACAGCGCGACCGAGCTGAACAACATCAAGGAACTCGCCGAGCGGCACGCCGAGTTGGATGAGCTCGTCTTCACCTTCGACGACACCGTCCACATGGACGCCGACGGCGCCGACGTGTTCGACTTCCTGAACCGGGCCGACCTGTGGCCCGAGCGCCTGCCGCACGTGGCGCGCCTGGACCTCACCGAGGACGAACCGGGTGTGCAGGTGATGGCGATGGACACCAGCACCGCCGACGGTTCGGTGCACACCACCGAGTCGATCCGCGTGGTCTTCGCCCCGGACCGCATCGTCTACAAGCAGACCACCGTGCCCGGTCTGATGACCGCCCATACCGGTCGCTGGACCATCGTCGCGGCGGGCGGCGGCGTCGATGTCACCTCCCGGCACACGGTCACGCTGCGGACCGACACCATCGAGAAGTACCTCGGCGAGGGCAAGACCGTGGCCGACGCCCGCGCCTATGTGCACCGCGCGCTGTCCACCAACTCCACCAACACCCTGAAGCTGGCCCGCAGTTACGCGGAGGCGCTCCGTGGCTGACACCCTGCCCGAGCTGCCGGACCGCCTCGACCAGCTGCTTTCGCGGGCCGCGTCCGCCCATCCCGAGCGCCGTGCGATCGTCACCGACGACACCGAGCTGGACTACGCCACCCTGGACGCCCGGGTGACCGTCGTGGCGGCAGCCCTCCAGGCCCTGGCGCCCGAGCCGTCGGTCGTCGCGGTGGGCTCCGTGCTGCACCCCGACTTCGCGGTCGCGTACTACGCGGCCGTGCGGGCCGGGCACACCGTCGCGGTGGTCAACCCGCTGCTGCGCGAGGACGACCTGGCGCACGTGCTCGGTCTCGGCGGGGCGAGCGTCGTGCTGCTCGACCCGGCCCTGAACGCGCGCCTGGAGCAGGTCCGCGACCGGCTGCCCGAGCTGCGCGAGGTCGTGCTGATCGGCGCGGGCACGGACGGTCTGGCCCGGCTCACCTGCGACGCCCCGCCGGCCGCCCACGCCAAGGGCCCCGGCGACACCGCCGCTCTCCAGTTCACCAGTGGCACCACCGGCCGCCCCAAGGCGGTCCGGCTCAGCCACCGCAACGTGACGGTGAACGCCGCGCAGATCGCCCAGGCGCACCGCCTCGACGGCGAGGCGGTCACCCTGAACCATCTGCCGACCTATCACCCGATGCACCTCAACTCGGCGATCGCGGCGGGCGCCACACAGGTGCTGTGCGCAGCGCCGGAGCCGTACGCCGCGCTGATGACCGCGAACCGGCATGGCGCCACGATCCTGTACAGCCTGCCGGTCCGGCTGGCCCGGCTCGCGGCCGACCCGGACCTGGACTCCGTCTCGATGACGACGGTGCGCCGGATCGCCTCGGGCGGCTCCGGCCTTCCGGTACCGGCCGCCCGCCGCCTGTCCAAGCGGTTCGGCGTCCCGGTCTTCCAGGGGTACGGGCTCGCCGAGACCTCCCCGCTGACCCACAGCGACGACCCCGACCAGCCGGTGCACGGCTCGGTCGGCACGCCGGTCGCCGGGACCGAGTGCCGGGTCGTGGACATCGACTCGCGGGCGGTGCTCGCGGTGGGCGGCGTCGGCGAGGTGCAGCTGCGCGGCCCTCAGGTGATGCAGGGCTACGCGGGCGGGCCCGACGGCACCGGCCTGGAGCCGGACGGCTGGCTGAGCACCGGCGACGTCGGCCGGATCGACGCGGACGGCCGGCTGTTCCTGGTCGACCGCCTGAAAGACGTCTTCAAGTGCGACAACTTCCTGGTCGCCCCCTCGGACGTGGAGCGGGTGCTGCGCCGCGACGCGCGGGTCGCGGACGTCGTCGTGGTCGAGGTGGCGGACGCCGCGCACGGCGCGGTCGCGGGCGCCCTGGTGGTCCTCGCCGGGGCGCGCGAGGAAGAACTCGCGGAGATCGTGGACCGGGCCAACGAGGCGCTGCCGTACTACCAGCACATACGGGACGCCATGACCCTCGACGTCATTCCCCGCTCGGGCAACGGAAAGATCCAACGGCGGCTCCTGGCCGAGCGGTTGACCAGCCGTCAGCCCGTCGCGGGCTGAGCCGGGGCGGCGGGCCCGCCCCGGGGAACAGAAGGGATTCACCATGGAGTACCGCCGTCTCGGTGCCTCGGGACCGGTGGTCAGCCGGGTCGCGTTCGGGAACTCGCTGACCGCGGGCAACCAGCTGGACGACCGGGCCGCCTCCGCCTGCGTACGGGCCGCCCTTGACGCGGGCATCACCACGTTCGACACCGCCGACGCGTATGCGCAGGGCCGGGCCGAGGAGCACCTCGGCCGGGCCCTCGCGGGCGTCGACCGGGACTCCGTGGTGATCTGCACCAAGGTGGGCAGGGGCGGCGGGCCGGGTCCCGGCGCGCTGTCGCCGGCCCGGATCGCCGAGAGCCTGGACGCCTCGCTGCGCCGCCTCGGCACCGGGCACATCGACCTGTACCAGGCGCACCTGTACGACGACTCGACGCCGCTCGAAGACACCATGCGGGCGTTCGCGGACGCCGTGGCCGCGGGCAAGATCCGCTACGTCGGTGTCTCGGAGTGGGCCGCCGACGAGATCGAGCGGGCCGCGCACCTCGCCCGCGAGCTGGGCATCGAGCTGGTCTCCAACCAGCCGCAGTACTCGATGCTGTGGCGGGTCATCGAGGCCGAGGTCGTCCCGGCGTGCGCGCCGCTCGGCATCGGGCAGATGGTCTGGTCGCCGCTGGCCGGTGGCGTACTGACCGGAAAGTACCAGCCGGGCCGGCAGCCGCCCGCGGGGTCCCGGGCGGTGGCCGCCAAGGGCGGCGACGTCTCGATCCAGCGCTACCGCTTCCTGTCGGACGAGGTGCTCAGCGCCGTCGCCCGCGTGGCCGAGCTGGCTGACGACACGAACCTGACGATGCCTCAACTCGCCCTGGCCTGGGTACTTCAGAACGCCCAGGTCGCCACGGCCGTGATCGGCGCCTCCGCGCCCGAGCAGATCGGCCGCAACCTCGCGGCCGCCGAGGCCGTGCTCGACCCCGAGCTGCTCGGCCGCATCGACGCCGCGCTCGGGCCCGTCGTGGTCACCGACCCCGGGCTGACCCTGAGCCGGATGCTCCGGGCGAAGGCCGCCGCTCCCTCCCCCGCCACCCTCTGAGAGGTACCGCTGTGAGCACTTCCACCACCGACCGGGAGATCCACCGCACGCGCGCCGGAATCGACATCGACGCCCCGGCGGACCTGGTCTACCGCGCGCTGACAAATGTCGCCGACTGGCCGCTGCTCTACCCCTGGATCGCGCACACCGAGGTCGTCACCCAGGACGGCCATGACGACGAGGTGAAGTTCTGGGCGGTGCGTCCGGGACCCGAGGGTGGTCTGCGCATCTGGACCTCCCGGCGCACCCTGGACCCGGTGGCGCTGCGCATGGACTTCGTGCAGCAGGGCTCGGTGGGCCCGATCAAGGAGCTCGGCGGCACCTGGGACTTCCTGTCCCGCCCCGACGGCGGCTGCCAGGTGGTGTCCGGGCACTGGTTCACCACCGACGCCGACCCCGAGGACACCGCCGGCGAGCTCGACCGGCACGGCGGTCTCCAGATGCGCACCCTCAAGTCCAAGACGGAGCAGCCCGGTTCGCTGACCGGCGACGTCATCCGGGTCGAGGACAGCACCGTGCTCCCCGGCTCCCCGGCCTCGGTGTACGCACGGCTCATGGCCGCGCTGCCGCGGCGCGACGGCGCGCAGAGCGCCTGGTTCGGCAGCCAGGACGGCATCCCCACCGTGCAGATCGAGCACGCCGGGCACACCCTGGTCCAGAAGCTGCTCACGCCGCCCTCGCCGGCCGAGCTCTACCGGCGGCGGTGGCGCCTGACCGAGGTGACGGGCGGGGTCCGGGTGACCGCGGACGTGCTGGCGGTGGCATCCACCGGACGCGACCGGTTGCTCGAACTGGCCACCACGGACGTGCGGTCGGCGCTCGCGTCGGCCGGGCAGCGATGACCGCCGCCGCCGAAGAGGTCCGTGCCGGGGCCCGCGCCGACGAGGAGCACCGCAGTGACGTGTGCATCGTCGGGGCGGGCCCCGCCGGTCTCACCCTGGCGCTGCTGCTGCTGAAGTCCGGGGTGCGGGTGACCGTGGTGGAGCGCTCGCGCTCGCACCAGCGGGAGTTCCGCGGCGAGATCCTCCAGCCGGGCGCGATGACGGTCCTGGACCGGCTCGGGGTGCTCGACGGCGCCCGTGCGCGCGGCTGCCACGAGCACGACCGCTTCCGGCTGGTGGAGCAGGACCGGGTGCTGCTCGACATCGACTACCGCGCGCTTCCGGCCCCCTACGACCACCTCCTGTCCATCCCCCAGTCGCACCTGCTCACCGAACTCCTGCTGCACTGCGCCGAGTTCACCGACTTCGAGTACGTGGACGGCTGCCGCGTCAACGCGCTGCTGCGCGACGAGCGGGGCCGGGTCACCGGGGCCGCCGCCGACGGGCACGTCTTCCACAGCAAGGTCGTGGTCGGCGCCGACGGGCGGTTCTCCAAGGTGCGCCGGCTGGCCGGGATCGAGGCGGGCCGCAGCGAGGCCTTCGACCAGGACGTGCTGTGGTTCAAACTGACCAGCAACCAGCCCCAAGAGGCCCATGACGTCAGGGTGTTCAGGAGCGCGGGCACCAGCCCGGTGCTCGCGTACGGGTCCTGGCCGGACCGGATCCAGGTCGGCTGGACCCTGCCGCACGGGGGCTACAAGGACGTCGTCGCGCAGGGTCTCGATCACGTCAAGGCGCAGCTGGCGAAGGCGGTGCCCGCCTATGCGGACCTCATCGGCGAGCAGATCACCTCGCTGCGTGATCTGAGCCTGCTTGACGTGTTCTCCGGCCGGGCCGAGCGCTGGGCCGCCGACGGCCTGGTCCTGATCGGCGACGCGGCGCACACGCACAGCCCGATCGGCGCGCAGGGCATCAACCTGTCGGTTCAGGACGCGGTGGTGCTGCACCCGCTGCTCGTGGAGTCGGTCGGGCGGGGCGACGCGAGCGCGGCGCTCCTGTCGCGTTTCGAGGCGCGCCGGGCTCCGGACATCGCGACGATGATGCGGCTCCAGGGCATCCAGTCCAAGGCGATGCTGTCGACGGGCACGTTCTCCACGCGGGTGCGCCCGAAACTGGCGGCCGTCGTCAAGCACACGCCGCTGTACCGCAAGGTGCTGCGCACCATCGCGTTCGGCAACCCGTCGATCGAGGTGGCCGAGGGGCTGTTCACCGGCCGCTGAACACGGGGAACACGAAAGGCGGGCCGGGTCTTGAAGACCCGGCCCGCCTTTGGTGTGTGGTGCTTCAGCGGTGCTCAGACGGCTGCGACCTCGGTGCGGGCCGAGTCGACGACCGCCTTGTAGAGGCCGCCCTTGACCTCGGCGTGCACGGCCATGGTCTTGGCGTCGGCGGCCATCTCCGGGCTCTTGAGGACCGGCAGGTAGGACTGCGGGCCGCTCCACCAGCCGATGTTGACGTAGGCGCCGGTCTCACGGTTGGAGTGCACCAACTGGTGTCCGAGGAAGCCGTCGTGACCCTTCACGAAGGCGAGGTGGCCGAGGAAGGAGGCCTCGAAGGCCTGCTGGTCGGCGCCCTCGCGCAGGGTGAACGTGGTCAGCGCGACCGCCGCGTCCGCGGACGGCACCGCGAGCTCGCCGAGTCCGTCGGCCGCGCTCTGGCCGGCGAGCACCGGGCCGTGCACGCTGGTGATGGCGGCGAGGTAGACGAAGCGGCTGCTGACCGCGGTGAAGAACTGCCAGTCACCGACCACCGTGCGGTGCGCGTCGGCGTCCCGCCACCAGGTGAGGATGACGAAGTTGTCGGGCTCCTTGATGCCGCGGAGCAGCGCGGTGCGCAGCAGACCGTCCTTGGCGGCGACGGCCTCCTTGTACTTGAGGTACGCCTTCTCGAACTCGGCGCCCTTCGCCTTGTGCTTGTCCTTGAGGACGAAGTGGGCGACGGCGACGACGGGGCTGTTCTCGCTCATGGGTGTGGCCTTCCGATTCCTGAATGGGTTCGTGAACGGGTTCTTGCGCGGGTGCTCGAACGAGCTGGGTTACGCGCCGACCGGCTGGTGCGCGTAGGCGTGCACGTACTTGTCGAGGACGCCCCGGTAGTAGTCGGGGCCGAAGCCGAGCCCGTACACCGGCGGCACGAGACGGCAGAGCTTGTCGATGGAGACCGGCTGGGCGCCGGACGCCTCCACGTAGGTCTTCTCGGCGCGGGTGCCGAGCAGGTGCTCCATGTGCGCGACGACGTCCTCGATGCGCGGGGCGTGGCCCGACGCGACGTTGACGACGTCCCGGGTGCGGCCGTCGACGAGCAGCGTGTGCACGATCTTGATGACGTCCTCGACGTCGATGAGATCGCGCTGCGCGCCGCGGTGGACCTGGATACTGCCGCTCACCAACTGTCGTACCAGCGCGGGCAGTAGCTGATGGGCGGGCTGGTTGAAGCCGACGACGTGCGACAGGCGCAGGATCAGGTACTCGACGTCCGAGGACTTGACGACCGCTTCGAGCGACAGCTTGTGCCGGCCGTACGGGGTGGCCGGGTAGACCGGGCCGTCCTCGCGGCCGGGCGAGGCGTCGGGGACCGAGTACATCCCGGCGGACGCCGTGGAGAAGAACACCAGGCGTCTGCCGGTCTTCTCGCAGTGCCGCAGCACCTCGTACAGGCGCTTGGACTCCCGGGTGTACTGCTCGGGCGGGATGTCCCCGGCGGCCGAGACCCCGGCGGCCAGCGCCACCACGTCCCGGTGGTGCTCGGCGATGCCTGCCAGGTGTCCGGCCAGGAAGCCCCTGCCGACTATCTCCATGGGATGTGCCAACTCCTTGTGGTGGGCGGCTCGTTCAGGCCGCGGCCGGCTCGGCCCAGGCCGGGATCTCCAGGATTTCCAGTACGGCGGTGGTGATGGTGTAGCCCGCTCCGCCGCCGTAGAGCATCACGTGGTCGCCGGGCGTCAACCGGCCGGTGAGCAAGAGGTCTTCGAGGCCCGCGGCCCAGTCGCCGGCGCCGATGTGGCCGCTGCGGCGGGCGAACTCCCAGGTGGTCTCCGACTCGTCCACGCCCAGCAGGTGGTGGATCTGGAAGGGGCCCTGGATGCGGCCGGTGGAGGGGATGATGACGTACGCGATGTCGTCGATCTCAAGCCCGGCGTCGTCCAGGACGGCCTGCTTGGCCTCCTGCATCACCTTGCCGAAGCGGATGTTGGTCATCGTCTCGTCGCTGACGGCCTTGTGGGCGTCGCCGCGTACGGTGAGGTCGATCTGCCGCTCGGCGGCGCGCGAGACCGGGCCGAACTCCTCGTCGCCGCGGGCCATCGGCTCAAGAGAGTTGTCGGCGACGGTCGCGGTGGCCACCAGCCGGGCGAAACCGCCCTCGGTGGACAGGATGGTGGCGGTCGCGCCGTCCGCGTAGGCGTTGCCGTGCCGCAGCTGCCAGCGGTTGGCGCCGGGGCCGCCGAAGCGGTCGGCGGTGGTGAGCATGACCGCGCTGCCCTTGCCGTAGCCGGCCTTCAGGTGGGCGGCGGCCAGGTCGAGGCCGCTGACGCCGATGTTGCAGCGCTGCTGCACATCGAGGCCGGGCACCGTGGCGCCGACGGTCCGCTTGGCGATGTAGGACGCGGCGGGCCAGATGTCCAGGCCCTGGAACCAGGTGCTGCCGTGCAGCAGCAGGGAGTACGCGGACTTCTTCAGGCCGGAGCGCTCGTGGGCGGTGCGGCCGGCGGCGACGGCCATGTCCGGCGGCGCCGTCCAGCCCTCCTCCTCACTCTCGCGGGCGATCCGCACGGACTCGTACCCGAAGTCATCGATCCACTCCTGGCCGCACTCCCCGGCCGCGACGGCCTCGGCCACCGGGACGGGCTCCGGCAGCCAGCTGCCGAGCGAGGCGACATAGATCTCGTTCCAGCGCATCCAGCTACTCCCCTGTTCGGCGGTTCGGTCGGTTCCTTCGGGCATACGGCATGCGCCCAAGGTCGCCACCGCCTCTCGAATCGGACTTGAGTGCGGCACGGGAAGCTCCGGCCGAGGAGCGCTCAAGTCCGATTCGAGCGGAGGCGGTCACGCTCTGGTGCATGACCAACGGGCGGCCCCGCCGGACCGCCCCCACCCCCAATCGGAGACCCGCCGTGCGCATCCTGTTCACCGCCCATGCGGGCAAGTCCCATCTGCGCCTGTTGATCCCGCTGGCCCAGGCCGCCGTTCGCGCCGGGCACACCGTCGCGGTGGCCGACGACGAGTCCATGCGCGAGGAGAGCGAGAGCTACGGGCTCGACTTCTTCCCGGCCGGGTTCGACTGGGCCAAGGACCCCTTCTGCATCGAGGCGATCGCGCTCCCGCTGTTCCGGGGCGACCAGGAGGCGTACGAGGACGGGCTCGTGGAGTGTGTGCTCGGACCGCCCTCGCTGGCCGCGGCCCGCGACATCCTCGACATCGCCGCCGACTGGAAGCCCGACCTGATCGTCCGCGAGGGCGAGGAGATGGGCGGCCTGCTCGCCGCCGAGGCGCTCGGCATCCCGCACGTCGCGGTGGCCGGCGGCTCGACCCATCTGCTGCCGCCCGCCGTGACGCACGCCCCGCTCAACAAGCTGCGCGCCGAACTCGGGCTGCCGCAGAAGCCGGCGGACAACTCCGCTTACGAGCACCTGCTCGTCAGCTGGCTCCCGGCCTGCTGCACCGGCGACGACCTGGACCCGCGCACCCTGCGCCACTACCGCCAGACCGTCCCGTACCGCAGCGACGACAAGGTGCTGCCGTGGCTGGCCGAACTGCCCGAGGACAAGCCGGTGGTGTACGCGTCCATCGGGACGATGGCGCCGAACATGCCGTGGAAGTCCGACGAGGTGCTGCACGCGGTGATCGAGGCGGTCTCCGCCGTCGACTGCACGGCTCTCGTCTCGATCGGCGTGGGCCGCGACCCGCAGGAGTTCGGCGCGGTTCCGGAGCACGTGCGGTTGCTCAACGAGTGGGTCCCGCAGGACGTGCTCCTGGAAGCCGCGGACGTGTTCATCACACACGGCGGCCACAGCAGCATCCGCGAGGGCCTGCGCAGCGGTACGCCGATGCTCGTCACGCCGATGTACGACGACCAGCCCAACTCGGCCGAGCACGTCGCCGAGGCCGGCAGCGGCATCAACCTGCCCGCGTACTGGGTCACCGCCGAGACGGTCACCGAAGCGCTGGACCGGCTGCTCACCGAGCCCTCGTTCCGGCTGCGCGCGGCGGCCGTGCGGCGCTCCATCCTCGCCTGCCCGCCGGTGGAGCAGCTGGTGAGCGACCTCGAAGAACTCGTAGCCGCGACCGTCCAGGAGGAGACATGCGCGTCCTAGTGACGGCTCTGGTCCCCAGCCACATCGTGCCGATGGTGCCGCTGACCTGGGCACTGCGGGCGGCCGGGCACCAGGTGCTGGTGGCCGGGGATGCCGAGCTCGTGAAGTTCGCGTCCGCCGCGGGGCTCGACACCCGCCTGGTCGGCGGCGGCGAGACCCGCCAGCGGCTGACCCGGCCCGGCGCCGTGGCGATGCCCGACCGGGCCGGCATGGACCGCCGTGCGGACTCCGAGTGGGACGCGGTCGGCGAGCGCTGGCGCACCCGGCTCGGCGGCTACATCGACGACCTGGTCACCCTCGGCCGCGCCTGGGAGCCGGATCTGGTGATGACCGACCCGGTGGAGTTCGGCGGCCTTGTCGTCGCCGGCGCGCTCGGTGTGCCCGGCATCATCCACCGCTGGGGTCCGGACGACTTCACCAGCCCGCTGCTTCGCCGCGCCAAAGTCCAACTCCACAATCTGTGCGTCGAGTTCGGGGCCGACGGCTTCCCCGACCCGGCCCTCGTCATCGACCCGAGCCCGGCCTCGCTGCTCCCCGAGGGCGACAACACCCCGGGCCTGCTGTCGCGGTACATCCCGTACTGCGGCACCGCCGAACTGCCCGACTGGGCGGTCATGCGGCCCGAGCGGCCGCGGGCGCTGCTGTGCCTGGGCATGTGGCACGGCCGGGTGCTCGCCGAGACCGGCGAACTGCCGCTGGGCTTCCGGCACGTCCTGGACGCCTGCACCGAGCAGGGCGTGGACGTGTTGTTCCCGATCGACGCCCAGTACCACTCGGCGCTCGCCGGGATCCCGTCCTCGGTCAAGGTCGTCGACCGCTTCCCGATCGGTCCGGTGATGCGCCACACGGCCCTCGCCGTCCACCACGGCGGCAGCGGGACCAGCATGACGTCCTTCGCCTCGGCGGTGCCGCAGCTGGTGCTGCCCGGCGACAAGCCGTTCCTCCAGACCACCGGCCGGCTCGTCCAGGAG
Source organism: Streptomyces sp. NBC_01431 (assembly GCF_036231355.1). Taxonomy (NCBI): domain Bacteria; kingdom Bacillati; phylum Actinomycetota; class Actinomycetes; order Kitasatosporales; family Streptomycetaceae; genus Streptomyces; species Streptomyces sp. NBC_01431. The sequence goes on along the minus strand of NZ_CP109496.1, from coordinate 5,479,912 downwards.
TCCGGATCCGGGCTCAGCCTCGCCACCGAGGCCGAGCAGCACGACCCCCGGCTCGTCCGGGAGGCCCTCACCGGTCTCCTCGAAGACGAACGCCATCGCAAGGCCGCGCTCGACGTACGCGCGGAGATCGAATGCCTGCCAGGCCCCACAGAGCTGGTCCACACCTTGGAAGGGCTGATCTGACATGCGCTCACTCACACAGGAAAGGGAACAGGTGCCACCCCCCATGGCAGAACAGCACGGCCCGCCCGCGGTCGTCTTCAAGGGTGTAGTCAAGGAGTACGGCAGCGTCCGCGCCGTCGACGGGATCGATCTGACGATCGGGCGCGGTGAGACGGTCGCCCTCCTCGGCCCCAACGGCGCCGGCAAGTCCACCACCATCAACATGCTCCTCGGGCTCTTCCCGCCGGACCAGGGCACCATCGAGGTCTTCGGCAAGAAGCCCGAACTCGCCATGCGCGCCGGGCACTTGGGAGCCATGCTCCAGGAGGGGAAGATGATTCCCCGGGTCTCGGTGCGCGAGCTGGTCGACTTCGTGCGCCAGACCTACCGCAAGCCGCTGCCGCTGAACGAGGTCCTGGAGCTCGCCGAGCTCACCAAGATCGCGGGCCGCAATGTGGACCGGCTCTCCGGCGGCCAGGCCCAGCGGGTGCGCTTCGCGCTCGCGCTGGCCGGCGACCCGGACCTGGTGGTGCTCGACGAGCCGACCGCCGCTCTCGACGTGGAGTCGCGGCGCGAGCTGTGGGCCGCGATGCAGCGGTACGCCGAGCGCGGCAACACCGTGCTGTTCTCGACGCACTACCTCGAAGAGGCCGACGACAGCGCGGACCGCGTCGTGGTCATCGCCTCGGGCCGGGTGGTCGCCGACGGCACCACCTCGCAGATCAAGTCCATGATCGAGGGCCGCACGGTCAGCTTCGTGCCGCGCACCGGCCAGAACGGCTTCGACCTGCTGCCGGGCGTCAGCTCCGTGGAGTTCCGCGGCGGCCGCGTCCACCTGCGCACCAGCGACTCCGACTCGACGGTGCACGCGCTGTCGCGCGCCGACGCCTTCACCGACCTGGAGGTCTCGGGCGTGGGCCTGGAGGAGGCCTTCATCGCCCTCACCCACCAGTCGCGCCACGCGCCCGCCCCGGAAGGACGGACCAACTGATGCTCGGTTACATCCGCCTCGAAATCCTGCGGCTGGTCCGCAATGGCGGCTACCTCATGATGAGCCTCATCATGCCGGTCGGCCTGTACGTCACCCTCGCGGGCGGTGGCCCCGACCAGGAGTCCCTGGTGCGGGCCATGGTCGGCGCGGCGGCGTTCGGCGCGCTCGGCGTGGTCATCACCAACGGCACCGGCATCGCCGAGGACCGGGCGCTCGGCTGGCTGCGCCAGCTGCGGCTCACCCCGCTCTCGCCCGTGCAGGTCGTCATCGCCCGCGGCGCCGTCGCCACGTGCCTGGGCATCCTGCCGATCGTGGTCATCGGCCTGATCGGCAAGTTCTACCGCGGCGTCGACCTCTCGCCCGGCACCTGGCTGGAGATCTTCCTGCTGCTGTGGGTCGGCATCGCCCCGCTCGCGATGCTCGGCATCGGCATCGGCTACCTGTTCAAGGCGCAGCTCGCGCAGATCGCCGGCACCGTCTCGTACCTGACGCTGACGCTGCTGGGCGGTCTGATGATGCCGACCGACAGCCTGCCGCAGTGGCTCCAGCCGCTGTCGAAGGAGACCCCGGTCTACCGCTACGCCCAGCTGTCCTGGGACGCGGCCGCCAACTCCGCGCCGAGCGGCACCGGGCTCGGTGTGCTCGCCCTGTGGACGGCGCTGCTCGCGGCCTTCGCCGCCTTCGCCTACCGCAGGGGCGGCCGCCGCGCCTGATCCGTACCGCATCCGAAGTGCCCGTGGGGTCAACTCCCCGCGGGCACTTTCGTGTTCGTACCGGACGCGAGTCGCATTCGAGCGGGTGCCTCCACCCTTGCCCTGCCACTGACCGTACGCGATGGAGTGAGGCAACTGAATGCGCGTGTTGTTCGTGGGGCACGGCCCGGCCCATGTCCCCTGGATCATCCCGCTCGCCTGGGCCTGCCGCCTTGCGGGCCACGAGGTGCGGGTGGCGGTGCGGCCCCAGTGCGTGGCCCCGGTCACCCGGGCCGGCCTGGTGGCCGTGCCCGTCGGCGACGAGGCCGCCACCGCAGAGGTCGCGGCCCGTCAACTCGGCCTCGGCCCCGGGCGGTTGAAGGCGGCCGCCGAGTCGGTGGCCGTACTCGACGCCGATCTGAGCGAGGCGCTCATCGAGAAGATGGTCGCCGTCGCCGACACCCTCACCGACGACCTCGTGGACTTCGCCCGCTTCTGGCGCCCGGACATCGTGGTGCACGACACGGCGGCCGCCGCGGGTCTGGTGGCCGCCGCCGCGATCAAGGTTCCGGCGGTCGGCCACACCTGGGGCGTCTCGCTCGGCGTGCACTGCGAGAGCGAGGCGGACCTTCGCCCCTCCTACGCGAAGCTCTTCGAGCGCTTCGGCGCCGAACCGGTCGTCGGCCCCTCGGTGTGGATCGATCCGTGCCCGCCGGGACTGCGCCCGCCGCACGGGGTGCGCCGCGCCAACATGCGTTACGTTCCGTTCGCGGGGCCGGCCGCGCTGCCCGGGTGGCTGCGGGCCGAACGCTCCTCGGGCCGGCCGCTGGTCTGTGTCACCGGCGGCGTCACCACCACCGCCCTGGACGAGGTACGCGACCAGGTGGTGCGCTCGCTGCTCGCCCTGGACACCGATGTCGTCCTCGCGGTCACCCCCGAGCAGGCCGCCAACACCGGTCAACTCCCCGACGGCGTACGGATGGTCGAGTCGTTCCCGCTCGACGTGCTGCTCGCGCACTGCGACGCGCTGGTCCACCACGGCGGCGTCGGCAGCGGTCTCATCGCCGTCACCCACGGCCTGCCGCAGCTGCTCCTGCCGCGCAACGCCTTCCAGGAGCACTGGTCCGATCTGGTGCGCGCGTCCGGCGCGGGTACCGCGCTGCCCGCCGGCGCCGAGGAGGGCGCGGTCGGCGCGGCCGTCCAGGACCTGCTCTCCCGGTCCTCCTACCGGGAGCGGTCCGGGGCCATGCGCGCCGAGATCGACTCGATGCCCACCCCCGACCAGCTCGTGGGCTTCCTGGAGGAGTGCGTACGAGCCGGTCACACGGACGTTCCCACACCTGAGGAGACAGCAAGACGATGACCGTACTCCTTGAGCCCACGACGGGCACGAGCCGCTTCGTGCGGGGCGAGACGATGCACGGCCTGTTCCAGGACGCGGCCCGCCGCTTCCCCGAGGCGATCGCCGTCTCCCACCGCGCGGTCGGCGTCTCCTATCGCGAGCTGGACGCCGCGTCCGACGGTTACGCGGCGCTGTTGCAGGCCCACGGCGTGCGCCGCGGGCAGCTGGTTCCGGTGCTCATGGAGCGCGGCACCCCGCTGATCGCGGTGCTGCTGGCGCTGTTCAAGTGCGGGGCCGGCTATTCGTACCTGGACCCCCGGTGGCCCGTCGACCGGCTCGAAGGAGTGATCGGCCAGCTGGGCGCGCCGCTCCTGGTGACCACCGTGGACGGCGCCTGGTCGGTGCCGGTGTGGACACCGCCGGCCGAGGACCTGACCGTCACCGCGGCCCGCGGGCTGACCCCCGCGCCGGTCGCGGTGAGCGGTACCGACGCGTGCTCGGTGTTCTTCACCTCGGGCTCCACCGGCAACCCCAAGGGCGTGGTGTCCACCCACGAGAACGCGGTGCGCCTGTTCGACGGCGAC